>CAZAXK010000041.1:737-1511 GCA_964489135.1 uncultured Candidatus Saccharibacteria bacterium | reverse complement strand
ACCCTATATTCTTATCTCCCATTTTATCCAAGATATATCGTGCACTTATCTCCCATATTTCTTCTTGGAGTATTTTTCGGAAAATGGGATTCAATTTTACCGAATAAGTGGATAAGAAGGATTATTGCCTCGGCTTTACTATTTATGCTATTTATATCTAATATTTTTATATTATTTGATCAACCAAAAGGTGTGATAGGCGCATTTCAAAAAAACATGGAATTAAGACTATACAAAGACATTTTCGAGATGAGCACAATCGATAAGAGGCCAAGAAATATGGGCTTTGAGGAATTTTGGAAAAGTTTGCATCATGCTCAGTCTGAGTTAGAAATATCCAGCACAAAAATTGCATTTGACAAACCCACAACTATTACTATGCCCTGGGACGTGAACCTGTCCTTGCCATATACTACCACTATAGACACACGAATTGGGAAAATTTCCTTTAAAAACACATTGGAAGTGATCCGGATTAGTAATAAATGGCAAGTTGTATGGAATGACTCATATATCCATCCTAAATTTGAATTTGGAGACACATTCGAAATAGATTTGGAAAATGAACCAAAATATGGAACACTTTTCGATTCAAGAGGAAAAGTATTATTGTCAAGGAACAAATCACAATATTTTTCGATCACAAAAATTAAGACAAAAAGTGAGCCTGAGGTCATTAAATTTCTATCACATTTTACAGGCATGTCAGAAGTGGATGTGCAGTTAAAATATCCAGTAAACAATCCAGATGATCTAACTACTGACATAGGGTAT
>CAZAXK010000041.1:0-727 GCA_964489135.1 uncultured Candidatus Saccharibacteria bacterium | reverse complement strand
ATGCTACTATTCGCATACCCAAAAATATGCGAATTCCGGAAGGGGTGGGTCTCTTAGAGAAGGCGGTTTGGAGAGGAGAATATAAGGGTGCAATTCCAGAGCAACTGGGTTTGCGAGGAGGGAAAGTATATTTAAAAAAAATGAATGGAGATAGAATTTTGATATTCGAAAGGACAACTATTCAAGGGAAGGACATTTATTTATGAAAATATCAATAATTGTTTTGTCGTATAACACAAAAGATATCACTGCCCGTTGTTTGAGGGAGGTAGATCAGTCTTTCGAAAATTCGGGAATTGAGGCCGAGTTGATCGTTCTTGATAACGCATCAACTGACGGAAGTCAGGAGGCACTTCCGAATTTCCAACCTAAAAATGTCAAATATTTGTTTATCCAAAACGACAAAAACGTTGGTTTCAGCAAAGGAAATAATATTGCCTTGAGCAAAGCAAGCGGGGAGTATGTCCTTTATCTGAACTCGGACGTGATGGTTGGGAGTAGTAGTCCAAAAATTGACTGGACATCTATCATCCAGCAATTCGAGAAAAATGCCAAAATTGGCGCTCTCACAGTCAGAGTCAACCTACCAAGTGGTCAAATCGATCCTGCTAGTCATCGAGGATTTCCAACACCCATCCGGAGTCTTTGGTACTTCTTAGGGTTTGAGAAATTAGTGAAAATGACTGGAACAAGAAATTCGAATATCCTGCGATTACTTGGTGGCTAT
>CAZAXK010000040.1:0-1807 GCA_964489135.1 uncultured Candidatus Saccharibacteria bacterium | reverse complement strand
AGCGTATCCGGGTCTCCGAACCAGCGGCCCGCGCCGCTAAAGTTCATCGGGTCCAGGGGGTTGAACCCTTGGCGGGAGAATTTATTATTCGGGGGCTTCTTGAAATGATGTACGATGGCGATGCTAAGCCCCCAATCTTGGCCGAAGGATATCATATCGTCTAGGAAACTGAACAACTCACCAACATCCTCGTTGCTGTTCTCGTCCCCGTGGAAGAGTTTTCGAATGGGGTCTAGTACTAGTACTCCGGGGCGGTAGAACCCTACGATATCGTAGAACAACTGCCGACCTTCGGGGGAGCTTACTTCCAACCCCCGTTGCTGGGAGCAGTACAGAAAGCTGTCATTCAGCCGACCAAGCTGGTCCTGCTTCAAATCCGCAAACAGCGGGGCACAGCGCCTGTACAACCCGGCTTCGCCTACCTCGTGTTCTATCAACAACACCGTAGTCGGCTCCACCCTCAACTCCTTATTCCCGAACAGCGGCTCCCCTAACACCAGATTCCTGCAAAGATTCAGACTAATGAAACTCTTCCCGGCCTTAGGCACGCCGCCGAAAACCATGATCGAAGACTTCGGCAGAACCCCCTTATCTACCCAATACGGCATAGGCGGCGGCGGGGCTATCAACAAGTCATACAGACTCTTTACGGTGACATTCGATTTTTCGGGGGCCAAGGTACCCCCACTACGTCAAATGCAGCGCCCGCAGAATCCGCCGCCCCCACTCGCCCTCCGGGACCGCCGCTTCGTCGCCATTATCGTTCACAACAACGGAGGGGGCGTTGTCAGGAGCATCGTCACTCCCCGCCTGATCTACCGCCGTATCTACCGCCTGCTGGGGGGCCGAGAAAACACCCCGCCGCTCAAAGTAGTCCAGCATCACAAGGTTAGCCCCCAGGTGCCCCAGGTGGTCTTCGTCTTCCACCAGATCGGACATGGTGGTGTCGAGGGTGCAGCGAGCCAGTAGGCACTCTTTGTAGGCTACCAAATGGCTAATCGCGTGGTCGAGCGCATCAAACGCAAACTCGCGGTCCCCACGCTTCCAGTTTTTGAATTCTGGGGGGCCATCTGGTTCGTACCGCTCCGCCCCTTGTATAAAAGCCTCAGCCACGCGGACTAGAAAACCGTAGTCAATATCGCGAAACCGGGGGACCTTATCCCCGCGCCTAGCTCCACCGTTATAAGTAGTCATACTTTCTTCCTTCCGTCATAGATCTTGCCATTCCAAATAAACCGCCCGTTGACTATCGTCATCACATGGTCGGTGAAGGTGCCATCCGGGGCCACCCAGCCGTAGAGGAAACCCTGGTGGTGGTTGCTTACGCGGTTTTTCATGTACCCCGCGTTACAAGTAGCCATCGCAGGCACCACAATACCTGTGTGGAAATCTTTACTATCGTAGGGTGTCGTATCTGTGGCGGCCTCGTAACTGTGAAAATGTCCGCAGCGTATGTTCCTACGATACATCTGAACCATCCGTTGGGCCCTGTTCTTAGCTGACCCTATTGTATCCCCGTGGATGAAATTCAACTTGCCGAGTTTGTAAATCTCCCCTTGAGAATACGATTTCCATTTTTGCAATGGCAACCAAGCCGAGGGTTCCAGCATTCCGGTTAGCGAAGGAAACTCCTGAATGAGATCAGTAATCCACGCTTCATGGTTGCCTTCCAACCAGACACGCTCTTTGAGAGACATCTTGTTTAAGGGCTCTAGGATGACAGCATTCAAAAGGTCGAGTTCATCTTTGAACCGAAAGTTCTCAAGTCTGCCGGGCTTTCCACGATTCCAATGAGATACCGGACCAC
>CAZAXK010000039.1:0-1812 GCA_964489135.1 uncultured Candidatus Saccharibacteria bacterium | reverse complement strand
CCGCAATGATCCGCGAGAATGGCTTTGAATAGCCATTTGAGTGGAACATCATTGCGAGAGGAGAAGAGATGAGAAAGCCGGAGCGCGACGGCGCGAGGCGGGGTCGCGCAAAAATTTAGCAAAATTTTATGCGTGACCGAATCTCTTACCCTCCGCAACGTAAGAACGTTATTACGTCCCGCATCAATATAAAAAACGCTCCGAGGGTTTGTCCCCCGGAGCAAAGTTGGGTTGGATGCATATTAGCGCGGCATCTGCACCCAGACGGTCATTTGGCGACCGAATATGTCAACATCCCCGGCGCTCTGATATGGCCCAGAGCTGGCTGGTCGTCCTTCGCTGGCGAGCTTCACAACAACTTCCTTGTTAACATGCAGCGCGCCAATGAAATCTGGGCCCGCGGCAAAGACAATATAGCCATCCTCAATTCTGGCATCGTACACGCCCGTTACCGAAGAGGAAATGCGAACCGTGTGGTGCCCCTCGGAGAGGGGTACCACGAGAATCTGCGTAGTCTGACTCATGGGTATACCTAGCATCATAGGATACCACGTTTTTTCGTAATATCAAGGTCTTTGATAAAGTATTACCTCACCTCCAAATAAGCATTCGCATAGTGGAAGGAGAGGCCGGCGAAGTTGCGATAGCCGGCAAAAGCCGATTGGAGCTTCGCAGTCTCTGCGACCATGTATTCCGGAGGCATATTATGGAAGGAGGTGTATTGATCGGCAACCTCCCCCACCTCTTGCGCCAAGACGACCGCCGTCTTGTAACGTCCAGATTTGACAGTCTGCATTTCATTCCTCGAGACGTCGATCGATCCACCCTTACCCTCGGCAAAATTACGATAAGACATGAGGACTATCGAGCTCCCCGACTTCTTTTCGAGAATATTGAGCAAGTGCCTAAAGACATAGTCTTTCTTGCCCTTGTACTCAAATTCTTGCGTCATCCCGTCGCGGCCGTCATAAAAGTCTGGGATCGCGATCGAAAGAGCAAGTTTGCTGTCCTCGAGATGATACACCGTATCATCCACCAGCTTCACAAAATTCGTCAGAATTTTTTGTCGATTCTCATCACTCGTATAATAATTTTCCAAAAGATACGGCTCGATATCGTACTGCAGGCCTCGAAATTTGAGAGGTTGACTGGTATTAAACTTTTTTACAAACTCAACTATTGTGAGTGCTTTATAGGTATGACCCTCCTCGGCCCAATTGCGCCAACCGGCTTCAGCATCGACTGCGATATTGTTCTGGTGGGCAAGCCAGATGAAGTCGGCAAGCTTTTCGACAAATTGCCGCTCGGCTCTTTCCTTTTGCACTCCATCCTGCATAACAAAGATGTCGAGGTAAGAATCGATCGAAAGGTAAATCGTGTTGACCCCGCGTTTCTTGGCTTCCCCCACGATTCTCGCCATATACTCTGAGGTCATTTCTGGTATCGGCGTCCAGACCCAGGTGCCATGCTCATTTCTCGCCATATCATCTCTGTCTGCAAAGACCATCTCGATAGCTCGCCAGATATTTGCAAGTTGCTCGGGTGAAGAGCTTGGCCAATGAGGCGACGGTGCAAATGAGAGCCGTTCGAAACGCGGATCCTGCAATTTAGCATTCTCTGTTATCTGTCGATCCGAATATTGCTTAGGGAGAGAAGAGTAGATATTTTCTCCGATTCCGGTTTGTGGTTTTTGTCCAAACAAAATATAGGCGGAAAGTACTCCGAAAAAAGCAACGAACAACGCTGAGTAAATATGCGCACTTCTCACCTTCATTTAGCAATATTTTACCTCATCTCACGCAGGATGGCGAT
>CAZAXK010000038.1:0-1893 GCA_964489135.1 uncultured Candidatus Saccharibacteria bacterium | reverse complement strand
CGGCACATCACCTTTAACCAAAGCGCTTATGTTTTCTCCCTTTGTCTTGGAAGAATATTCATAGTTTGTACCTGCAAAAACCTTCTTGAAGTCATCGTACCAATCAACACTTACGCTCGGGCGATGAGTGACAATAAGAACCCTCTGCATCTCATTTTCCTTGGCAACCTCCATTGCGGCAGATGTTTTGCCGAAACGCATTTTTGCGTTCCAGAGGAAATGCTTTCGCTTTTTCTTGATAGCTTTGGTGGTTTTCTCAATCGCATCAAGTTGATTGGGACGAAATTGAAATGGAGGAATATATGATGTTGTTTTTTCTATCGTTGAAAGTGCTACTCGCTCCTCCTTTACTGCCTGTATTGCGCTCTTTGCCACCTCTAGATTGATCTCGAACCATTCAGCTCGGGCGTTTTTGACACTCTCAGTCTTGCGCTCGTAACCAGAACGCTTGAGAACCTCATGCACGTGGTGGTCGGAAAAATATTCACCTTTGTTTGTAACTGCAAGCTCGGTATGCTCTAGTGCGTACGGAATATCCGCTGTTTTGGTCTGTTGCTTTATTCGCTCATGAGCAGCTTGACTAATGTCTTCGGGGGTTGGGTTGCTTGCTTTAACGGTTGCGCTGCCGATTTTCAGACGACCCTTGTGTGTGTCACCCGGGATTGAGTAGACATAGATTACGCCGTATGAAAAAGTTTCGTGTATGTGTGTACCAGCTTGTGCATCTTTTTCTTTTGCCATATTTAAGTTCGATTCATATGTTCAATAATAGCGTTCGCTAGTCCGCGCTTGTCTATAAGGTATTGATCCCATTTGTTTGACTCATTTCTATTTCGCCCTGCCACAAAGCCGAGCAACGTGCCACCTTGCAGCTTGTTCGCTTTTTTAACAAATTCTGTTGCAGGCACGAGCCATATGTAGTCCCACAAGTCACCCTGTTCCGTATCAAAAAGGCAAAAGACGAGCATCATGGAATAGTTGTCTTGTAATGATGATGCCTTCACTGTTGCGGTATACACGCCACTTGCGGTGTCGCCGTAGCGACTCTTGATCTGAATATACACCGACTTCAGTGCGCCTTTCTTTTTTACAATGAGATCAATGCCTTCGTCGTCAGAAATTGGTTTGTAGCATGAAAGACAAGTTTCGCCGTACAACGTGATGAGTTCAGCAATACGCGCTTCAGCAATATCGCCCTTTTGCTTTGATGAGACGTTTTTAGAAATGCAGTACTCCTTTTCTTTCTCAATCTCTCTTTGAACCTCTTGCACTTTTTTCTCGATTGTTGGCAGGTTTGGATTGAGTGCAAAAGTCGATGGTGCGGTCTTAATGAAACGAGATGTATCTTTTTTTGTGTTTATGTCTACTACAAGTTGTGCGTTCATCGTCGCTTCTGGTGTCTTTCCGGCGGTAATGAGCCAACCCTTTTTGAGCGCAATCTTAGTGATCTCGGTGGAGTGAAGTGGCGTACCAGCTTCTTTGAGTATTTCGTATGCAATTCCTTTGAATGTAGACATAATTATTTCATCAGTTCTTCTGTAGAAACACCAGGCGCCTTAGCGATGCACTCAACGGTCGCAAGGGTTGGTTTTTTCTTTTCTGCTTCAAGGGTACTCACACGAATCACTGGCGAAAATATTGCCTTGATTGCGTCATTTTACCCCAGATCCTTACGCAAAGCGAACAAAGCAGACAATATTTCGTACGGCACCACCACCAGCGACACCTTCGCAAACCCACGTATGCCGCGGGTAGAAACACTGATAGTAGTGTGAAAGAATTACAGTGTAAATACTAGTAATAGTGTTACCGAATTACAGTACAAATACAAGTATTTCCTCGACAATAGCGCACCCACTCCCCCCACTACACCACCCACCAAACCCAAAAAGA
>CAZAXK010000037.1:0-1942 GCA_964489135.1 uncultured Candidatus Saccharibacteria bacterium | reverse complement strand
TCTTCATTCTTGAATCTAATCACCTCAAAACCTAACATATTCAAAATTCTTGAACGTTCAACATCTTGATCAACTTGAGAATTATGAATTTCACCATCTACTTCTATGATTAGTTTTTTAGACAGACAGACAAAATCTACTATGTAATTTTTTATTGCATGCTGTCTTCTAAAATGATGTCCGGTTTTATTATTTTTTAATTCATTCCACAATACTTCCTCTGCTCTCGTACCTTTTTGCCTTAATTCATGAACGCGATCCTTTAACGCACCCCAAGTCTGACTGTCAGTGTAGTGATAACCAAAGTGAGCCCCCTTCCCTTCGGGGAGGGGGTTGGGGGTGAGGTGTTTTATCCTCCTGTGTTCCCTCAAACTTCTTTCGCCCCAGCGATGAGTCCGCTCCATCGCTTCGCGTAAGTATTCCTTGCTCGCATGAGGTGAGGTGCATTCATCAAAGGCAAAGATTATATCGGCGCCAAGATCTTGCTGTATCTGCATCGACTTTTCGGGCGAAAAGAAGTGAGTCGATCCGTCAAGAATTGATTTAAATTCCACACCATCTTCGGTAATCTTGGCTTTTTTGGGCGTGGTTTCCGAGTACCCTCTCTCGAGGACTTCTTCGTCGGGAGCATCAGAGGCGATAAATTTGTTTATACCCTGCCCATAAGCCACCCCAAGCGAAAAGGCCTGAAATCCTCCCGAGTCGGTCATGATGGGCCCCTGCCAATTCATAAAGTCGTGTAGCCCACCGTGGGCACGGACTACTTCTTCTCCCGGCTCAAGATAAAGGTGATAGGTATTAGCAAGCACTACTTGCGAACCCGCCTCTCTCACCATTTCTGGAGTCACCGACTTGACCGTCGCCTTGGTCCCGACAGCAACAAAAGCAGGGGTTCGTATCTCTCCATGTGGAGTTTCTATTACCCCTGCCCTGCCTATTGATCCAGCTATTTTTTTATTGAGCTTGAACATCCGAAACTTCCAGTAGCTCGATTGTAAACACCAAAGTTGAGTTTGCTGGCACTGGCCCTGCCTGCTGTGCCCCATAGCCCAGTTCGGGAGGAATGACAATGGTCCTTGTACCACCCGCCTTCATGCCGGCAATACCGATTTGCCAACCCTGTATCATCGAATCAACTCCATAAACAAATCGGAATGGTGCACCGAAGTCTTTGGAATTTTGCAACACCGTACCATCTTGGAGTGAAAGTATGTAGTGCACGGCGACCGCCTTACCGACTGCGATTTCTGGTCCGGTGCCCACAACGAGATCATTTATTATGACCCCATTTCTGCTTATGCTGTTTTTGGTGGGAGCCGGTTTCTGCTCTGCAGGTGCAGTGTCTACATTGCTGTTAACTTCTGTATTCTTTACTTCTTCAGTCATAGCGATATTTGTATTGTTATTGTCAAAAAGACTTATAATGTTGCTCCCAAACAAACTGTACGCGACAAAAACGACCGCAACTGCGACGGCAATCCATTCTTTGGTACTCAATTTTACCTTCATTGATATTTGATTAAATAGTAACTTTGAGACCATTTTAGCAAATTGCATTTGCGAGCACAAACAATTAGAATACTTGCATGAAAGACCAAAACAACAAGCCAATAACACTCCAAGAAATAGCCGAAGCCGCTCAAAAACGAGTGGCTCTCATTACCCAGGAATTTCGAGATGGTTTCGAATTTATAAAAAACTATCCCCGCTCAGTTACCTTCTTCGGTTCAGCACGCACCAAGGAAGGCGACCCGTATTATGAGAAGGCGCGTTCCCTCGCACAAAAAATTGTAGAGACACTGCACTATGCTGTCATCACTGGCGGAGGGCCGGGGATCATGGAAGCAGCAAACCGAGGTGCCTATGAGGCCGGTGGCAATTCGATCGGGCTCAATATCCAATTGCCTCACGAGCAAGCAACCAATCCCTACCTTACCGACTT
>CAZAXK010000036.1:0-1965 GCA_964489135.1 uncultured Candidatus Saccharibacteria bacterium | reverse complement strand
GGCAAAATAATTTTGAATAATTTTGTAATCTCTTGTTCCCAAAAGGGTGACGTTTTTATACCCATCCAAACCTAGCTCCGCTAAACTTCCTTCTTTATCTTTAAGAGCCATTGGACCAATTAAAACATAAGAATAGTTAGGGTGGCTTTTTACTATATGAGCAAATAAAGCTTTATCAAACTTGTAATCATCAAGTGCCCCTACAAAACCTATTCTTGGACGCTTAATTTCTTGTATGTCTTGGGGTAAACTTTTTCTTAATTCAGGAACAACATTAAATTTTGCAAAGTCACCAACGTTTGGCGTAAAGTGAACTTCAGTTCTATATGCTTTTAGTTTTTCTACTAAACCAGGTGCTGAAGCAAATACTACATCTGCTTTTGTGGCTAAAAACTCCTCCTGTTTTTCAGTACCTTCTTTAGAAGTTACAGCTCTAATAAAACTCTGTTTGTCTGGGAAGGCCGTGTAATTGTCTACACAATCGTAAACCAAAATATCATGAGGTATTTGGGAAACATAGTCTTCCAAATGCATTACCTGAACATGATAAATCCAAAGAACTGTCTTTTTGTTTGAATCATTAAGCTTTTTTGTCAAAGAATTAATTTTCATAATATGAAGTTTTGCCGATATTTTTGTAGCAGGAAGTAAGTTTATTGGTGAATACACCGTTAAAGAGCCATCCTTTTTGGTTTGAGTCAGAACCCTATAGAAATTCCATAAACCTCTCATAAGTTGTCTTACTAAAACAAACCCTAAGTTAATTGGAGGATCTACAAATAAAACATTATGTCCTTGTGCCGAGAGTCTCCCCATTACGTGGCGTTTATTTGTCCAAGCAGGAAAATCCCAAAGCTGATTTGAGAAACAAATTACGTTATATTTTTCTTCATTAGGATTAGTATTCATAACAAACATTCTTACCTAGGCAAACACTGAGGACAAGCTTTACTTAATATGTGTAACTTGACTAATACCCTTCTAATATTAAACAACAGTTCTGAATCTTTAATAGACCAAAGCCATGAGGTATTTGTAAAACCTTTATCGTATGCATTATGCCAAATTCCATCAAAAAAGACCAAACCAAATATTTGAACCAAAAATGATCCAATTATGCTTATGTAAAAAAGTTTTTTTGTTTTCTTAAAAAGGGCAGAATTTAAATAAGGCACTATAAGCAACACTAAAAATGGGATGATATCTGAGGACATTCTATAACCAAAAGAATACCCCCCATACCAATGCTTCCACTTACTCATAACCAAAGTGTGAATCAACACAATTATTCCAAAAATTAAATAGTGAATTTCTTTTTTCCACATTTTTTTGTGTATATAAAGCCAAAAACCTATCAATGAAAAAATCAGCACAGGTGAATAGATTAAAATCCCTTTGCTTGGGGAGAACCATGTACCCAAAAACCCTTCTGGAAATTTCCCCAACCAACCTACTAAAAGTTGATTTGCATAGCCTTGGTTAGAAATATCTCTATAGTAAACATTGTTATATAAGACAAAAAACAAAAATGGAGGAATAAATCCCAGAATAAAATAGACCAATTGTTGCAGTAATAAAACTAGCTTCTTTTTCTTGTGCTCTACCCATTTGTACATTATCAACAAAGACATTAGAAACACAATTAACAAAGCAGTGGGTCTTGAGAGTATTGCAAACCCAAACATAAAACCAGAAAAATAAAGAAAATACTCTTTCTTGTTTTCAAATGCTTCAAAAATAAACAACGTACCAAGAATTGCAAAAAGTTGCACGGTGCCGTGTTGCCATAAAGCTTGAGAAAGCATTGCGTAGTTCACCGTACAAAATGCATAAACAGCACTTAGAAGAACTGCGTCAGAGTCCTTTTTTGTAAAGTGCCTCTTTAAGAGCAAATAAAAAAACCCAGTTGAAAAAGCCATAATAGCGGCAGAAGTAATATGCGATAAAACTATTAAATTATGGGAT
>CAZAXK010000035.1:0-2426 GCA_964489135.1 uncultured Candidatus Saccharibacteria bacterium | reverse complement strand
CCGGCTTCCTCGATCTGCTTCTTCAAAGCTTCAGCTTCTTCCTTCTTCATACCCTCGGCAATTACAACCGGAGCGCCGTCTACCTTATCCTTGGCATCCTTGAGGCCTAGGTTTAGGGCCTCCTTGATAACCTTGATGACAGCGATTTTCTGAGCACCACCATCAGTTAGCTCGACGTTAAAGGTTGATTTTTCTTCCCCTGCATCCCCTGCCCCAGCCGCAGCCGGACCAGCTACCGCAACCGCACTAGCCGAAACACCAAACTTATTCTCAAAAACCTTTACAAGTTCATTGAGGTCAAGTACTGACATCTTTTCAATTTCTTCTACTATCTTTGCAAACTTAGCAGGAACTACGACTTCCTCTTTGGTTTCTGCCACTGCATTTGTTTCTTCTGACATAATTTTTAGTTAATTTGTAGATTGATAAATATTTATGCTTTCTTTTCTGCTATCTGATTGAGCGCGATAGCAAATCTCTGAATTGGAGAATTGATGATGTTGACAAACATGCCACGCAAAGTTTGCAGTGAAGGAATCATTGCAATACTTGTCATCTCTTCTTTGGTCTTGTACTCGCCTTCGAAGATACCTCCAAGAATAGAGATCTTTTTGTCGAGCTTCTTTTGGAAATCAAAGACCATTCTAGCCGGAGCAATAGGATCGCTACCGATAGCGACCGCAAGCTCTCCGACAAGCCCTGGCCTTTCGCCCTTGACCGTAAGAGAATCCAAAGCTCTTTTTATCAGAGTCTTCTTTGCCACCTTGTAGCTGACACCCTCCGCTCGAAGAGCTCTCCGTACAGCAGAAGAATCCGCCACCGTAAGACCATGAAAGTTGGCGAAAACCACTGATCCAGAATCTTTGAGCATCCCCTGAAGCTCATTTACTACTTCTTCTTTTTGTTTTTTTGTAATCATTTTATCCGCACCTTGTGCGAATTAAAAATAAAATCGACCAAACGGCCGACAAAGTGAGATTAACTCCTGCACCGGAAATTATTTACTACCCATCGATTCGCTACGCTCTCTCAGGGTAAACCAGTGGTCTTGGAAGCCGTTGCCCCTAATCTACCACACTCTTGAAAAACTGCCAAGCCCTACTAAATAAGTTCTCTTGCGAGTCCGATTCGTACAATACTACACCGCCCTGCTCGGAACTCCCTTCCTCCAACATTTCTTGCTCAGTTGCAAACATGCTGGTGCTTTCAGTTTCGGTCTCTTGGTTTACCGCAGTGGGTATATTGACTTTTTCGAGACTCGTCGCAACATTTTTAGCTGGCTCTTCCCCCACCGCCGGCTGGTTGATTATCAAATGGTCATTCGCATCGAAAAGTGCAAGCTCGTAATACCGTGATGATTTGAGATTGAGCAAACCCCTTTCTACCTTAAGGGACGATCGGGGCAAGAGAATCGTGTAAGGCTGAAAAATAAAACTCAGGTAACCCTGAGTCAATTTCCACCTAAACAGATCAATTTCTTTTGAGCTGTCATTATGAATTTCTACATATTCGGGCATTTGGGTAATTCTAAGGTCCGGCTTCAGAACTTCGACATCCAACCGGCTTATTGATCTTGCTTCGCCAGATTTTGCCCTAAGGACAACCACATATTTACCCGGATATTTATATGTATGTTCTGTCAAAACTCCGTCGCCTACATAACCATCACCAAACGACCAATTTAGGTCCACCTTACTCTTGCCAGTATTCTTTTTTATCGCTGCTTTAAAATACGCAACACTTCCTAGGGGCAGTGATCGTTCACCCACGACATCGATTTGAAGATCCGAATTACTGGGTTCATAAATTGACCCCGTGGCAGAGAAGCTTTTGTTGGTAGAGGCAGATACCGAACCTGAACTTACTTCGGTAGCTGCACCCAGAACCGCTCCGGATGTTACCGATATTTTCTGCTCTGCTTCAAGCGAAGTACCTTCGACACCAGCACTAATAATGAAAGCTCCCTCACTTGGGTCTTTGTAATAGAAGGTTCGACTGGTCCAGTTTGAATTTATAGTAGACGAAATAGGATTTCCTGATTCGCTGACAAAAGTCCCTGTTGGGGATGATGATTTAAGAACTAGCTTGGAGGTCGCACCAAAAGACTGTGGGTTGTGAGAGATATCTTGGAACTCAACTTTTATTGGTTCTGATACCACATTGGGCTTTATATCCTGAGCTTCCGTAACAAACACGATTCTTTCTACACCGGAAGCGTAGGCTGATGTCGCAACAATAAGCAACAGACTGATGGCAAGGATTATCAAAAAACCCACGATAAACCGAAAGAAGCTCCTGTTGAAATATTTCATGCTCTCTATTAGATATAATGTTAGCACGAGCGTTGTCGCAAATGATGTGGATAAGGTACAAAACAAAAACCCGCCTTTCGGCGGGTTTTTGTGAGCATTCTCGCTAGCCGTAGC
>CAZAXK010000034.1:2169-2880 GCA_964489135.1 uncultured Candidatus Saccharibacteria bacterium | reverse complement strand
CGTCGTGCTGGTGTTGAGGTCAAGGCTGCTGCCCTTAGTGTGAAACCTGAGAAGGTCCACATCATTTACTTTGACAGCGACATTAAGAAGCACGAGGAATACAACCATGATGAAGACTTTGAGGTCCATGTTCATGGCCGTGGTGGTACTGCTTTCAGTCCCATCTTTCGATACATCGAGGAAAAGGGTATCGACGTTGCACACTGCATCGTGGCAACAGATATGGACTGCGATGACTTCGGACCTGAGCCTGATTACCCCGTGATCTGGCTTGCCATGGACAACCATAGTGACTACGCCCCTTGGGGTAAGGTCATCCAAACTTAAGGAGAAACCAATGGCTATCGTACCTATTACAGCCGAAGTTAAGAACTCTGTCTTATCTCAAGTCCGCCGTGTCTATGAGGCTAGCATGAGTAAGATTAGCACAGACTTTGACAGCCAAGTAAAAGATGGCATGGGTGATGAACTATACTCATGGATCATTCCTGTTGCTAAGGAGAAACAGCTTCGAGAAATTCTGCCGCCGTGGGCAGTCCGAGAAACCGGTTACATGTATTTGAGTGTCACCGGTGTGAATTGTTACAATGTAATGTTGTTGTTTAAAGAACCTCATGTGCTACTGAACGGTTCAGGTACTGTTGATATTCCTGGCACCAATGCATATTGGGATGGCTGTTCACTCACTATTGAGATTACTGATGAGTCACA
>CAZAXK010000034.1:0-2159 GCA_964489135.1 uncultured Candidatus Saccharibacteria bacterium | reverse complement strand
CAAGTTACTAATCTTATCCGTGCTATGAACAAAACTATTATAGCACAGAAGAAAATTAAGGCTGATGCTAATGATGCATGTACCACGATGGACAAGTTCTTGTCTCAGCACCGTACCTTGCAGACTGCGATCAAAGAATTTGGTCCAGCATTGACTACCTACTTCGATCATTGGATCACTGAAGAACTCAATCGTATCCCGCCTAAGCGTACTCGTGGACCGGCTAAGCCTAAGCCACCACCTGAACCTGTCGATCTTAAGAAGCTGATCGGCAAAGCTACTGCTTCCAAACTCAACCTTTAACGGAGATACCCCATGTATTTTTTCGCCCCCAAATACAAGACGTTTGACAAGTACGATAAGGAAAAGATCAAGCGTGAGATCAGTGCTGCCTACTCCTTTGGCATGGCTGGCAATGATAAGAACGAACCTGTTGCTGCGCTGCGTGCTAAGGTTGCAGCAGATATCTCTGCACTGGAACGCACGGTTCAAGTGTTTAACTACGTGCCGGGTAGTGATGGTTTGCATAAGCATATCCGTGACCATCTTGTGCAAGACCGCAAGTGGTTGGTTCACTATGACAAGTGTCTTGAGCAGACCAAGAAGGGCTTCGAGCAACTGAAGATTAACTCTAAGGCGCTGCGTCACGAGGCATTCAAGGCTGGTGAAATCTCTGCGGAAAAAGCACTGACCCTGCGCATCGAAGCGGAGAAGGCTAAGCAAAAGGCACAACAAGAGCAGAACAAGAACAAGACCGATCAGGAAAAGAAAATCCAAGACGGCAACAACCAAAACAAGAACCGCGACAACCAAGATAAGAACCGCGACAACAATCGTGGCAAGGACCATAACAACAAGCAGGTTGTAGTTGTTGAACGCATGGTTGTGCAAGAGGTAGTTGGCAAGAAGAAGGATAAGAAGGACAAGGGTCCGAAGTTCTACACCTTGAAGCCTAGCTAATATGCGGTTGCGTAAAGTAAATCAGCGCAGAAAGCGCTGTCTCCGCAGGGTCACAGAGAAAACTGCTGTACCTTTTTGTTACATATTATATGACGGTGGCCGACTTGGTCCCGTAAAGGATTGTGGTTGTGGTTGCGGGTACGTGTACTATAATGACTATCTTGTCCACCCGGACGAGGTGCCTGATGGAGAAGTAAAGCGTCCGTTCCCTAGCTATCGAGAACTTATTGCTCACCTGACTAGGGTAAAACTTAACATTCAAAAAGAGGATAAACAATGGACACATCTTAGAGCTTGCAAAATCGTGGAAGGATGGTATACTAAGACTGGAAAAGAAATAGTAACCAAAGAATACGAGCTTCCAGATGAGCGTAATAGTATGCAGCGACGGCGTGATGAGCGCTGACTCCTCAATCAACAGCGGCGATCTATGTCTGCCTTTCCCGAAAATATGGGCCCTACCTACCAACTCCGCCATAGCGGGAGCAGTGGGACCACTACAACAAGTGGCACTGCTACAACAGTGGACACAGGGGGATATGAAACCGGAGAACTTTCCGGTACTACCCAACAGTGGAACACAGCTACTACTAATGTCGCCTGATAAAGGTGTAACCCGCTACCGTGACTCGTCAATACCTTACTTGCATGGACACCAGAAACTTGCTATAGGTGAGGGTGCACCATTTGCTTACGGCGCTTTATTCATGGGTGCTACAGCCGAACAAGCTGTGGCTGCTGCCATTGAGTTCAGCCCCCATTGTAATGGTTCACCTATTTCCCTCAGCCTATAAGGTTTCCCATGCGAGTTATCGGACTCGATATAGAGACGTTCTACGATCAGGAGTATTCGTTGTCGAAGATGACAACGGAAGCCTATGTCCGTGACCCTCGCTTTGAAATTATCGGAGTGTCGATTAAGACTGGACGTAAGAAGCCAGCGATATGGTTCAGTGGTACTCAGCAAGAGATACTAGCTTTCCTAGATAAACATATTAACTGGGACCAAGATGCTGTGCTGTGTCACAACACAGCGTTCGATGGTGCCATCGTCTCGTGGGTTCTGGGTCGCAAACCAAAGCTATGGATTGATACTATGTCCATGGCACGGCCCTTATATCTTAAGACGATTGGAGTATCTCTTGCTACCCTTGCCAAGCACTACAAGCTAGGTGAGAAAGGCTTTGCCGTGGTCGAAG
>CAZAXK010000033.1:0-3082 GCA_964489135.1 uncultured Candidatus Saccharibacteria bacterium | reverse complement strand
GGAAGTAATCTTAGTAGGAACTGGTGATCAAGAAGTCCCTTCTGGTGCTCTTGTTGCTGCTGGTAATGCACTAAACATTGCCGATGGTCAACTTGCAGTTATGTCAGAAGAGCATGGTGGTACAGTAGCACATGGTGAACTAATCGTAGCAGGTACTACCTCTACTCAAGTATCCCGTGTATCTGTTATCCAAGGTACTCCCAATTCTACACAGATCAACAAGGTTAGTGCTTTTGGTAACAACCACAAAGCTTTTGTAAAGTCTCAAGTAATTGAACGTGATAAAGTACGTAGCGTAGCTACTACTCTATATGCTGTTCCTACTTATTCTGCTCGTGTAGCTCGCGCCGTAACTGGCGTAGTTGTAGATACTCGCTACAAAATGCAAATTGGTCTTGAAGGTGTGCGTACAGATTTAGTATTTAACGTTAATCGTGATAATACTACTGTAGTACAAGATACTCCTGCAAGTGCACCAACTAACATCAATGACTACTTACTACAGAACCTAGCCCTAAAAGCTAATCGCAGCTCTCAAGTTGTAGGAGAAGCCGTACCCGGCGTATTCTCTGCTGGTAACAAGCCTTTCTTTGTATTTGGTCTTAAAGTAGCTGGTGGTGCTGGTACTGCAATTGGTACTATGACTAAGAATACTGCTGCGTTTAATGTAGCTAAGTATACTATGGCTAATGGTACTACCGTACAAGTAACCTTTACACCAGATGAAACTTTCATCAATACACTTCATGAAGTACTAACACAAGATGCTGCTTTATCTGCTGCTACAATTGAAAACTTAGGTAACGTAACTCCCGGTTCTGCCGCTACAGTTGATGCTATCTTAGTAGTTTCTTTTGATGAAGATCAGGCACTAGCATTTGATAACATCAAAGCTAACAAGACTCGTGTATACTCATTTGGTATCAGTGGTGGCGAAGCAGGTGCTTTAGCTTACACTACTGAAGAAGTTTCTGAAGCTTTTGAAGGTCGCAACACAGGTCGCCAACTATTACTACGCTACAAAGACCGTGCAGGTCTACAGGTATTTAACATGCAAAATCATGTAATTGGAAGTGAATATTTCATTGAAGCTCCTAACTACATTGATGAAGACAAAAACTACACCGTAACTGTTATTGAGCATTACGATACAGAAGATACACTTAACAACCAATCACAGTTTGTTAAGCAAACAGTTATTGCACTGGAAGCTAGTGTAACTGCCCCAACTGCTGATGCAGCTACAGGCTATACAACTGCTACAGACGATACAACTACTGTAACTGATCTCAACGCTACATTAGGTGCTTGGTTAAGCGATGCTGACGATAAGTATAGCGATATACGTTATCTAGGCGATGCAACCAAATCTTCACCGTTTGTCTAAATATAACCTTTCATGATTAAGTGGATTCAACAACACTGGCATGAGGTTATTGACCACATGAACTCCCTATGGTTTGTCGTAACGGCAGCTATAGGGAGTCTTGTTGGTTTACAGGCTGAAGAAAATCTTTCTTTTCGTAAAGCGTTTGTTGTATTTATTACTTCTTATACTACTACGATAGCTATAGTTCTTCTTTTAGATTACTACTATAATCCGGGCAACATAGTTCTGGTATCTGTTAGTTACTTTATGGGTTTAGTAGGACGAAAAATTACAATGGCATTTATTGACTTTGTTAAGCGTTTAATTACTCAACCAAGACAAACGCTTAAATCAGTTAGTGATATTATCACACTTCTTAAATCTTTAAAATGAGTCAACGTTATTTACCTTTAGTATATTTTAAATCTAAAGAGTCACTTCGTAGAGTTTCCCCTTCTGATAGAGTATTAGCTAATAATCCTGGTGAGTACAGGCGTGATATTATCATAGAAACAGATAATGAGAATACGGTAAATCAAGGTTTTGACTTACATATTTTTGATGCTGGTGAAGGATGTTTTGTAATGGCATCTGATACAGATGTTAGTTTTACCAAATCTAGTGGATTAGGTACACTTACTGTACCAACAGATACTATATTATGTTCTGCTAAGATACACGGAGATTCATCAGATCTCAACTCTAATAAGTTTACAGTAAGATTTAACATAGATACAGAAGATTATAATCAAGATATTGACTCATTTTTCCCCCCACTTGTACAGGTACTTAATACATCTTCACAAGTAGCAAGTGGGCCATCAACAGTACTTCCTTTTATTTATGATGAAGGGACTACACCTCAAGTTCAGTTAACTAGACTTGATGGGGGTATCTTAGATGTTACAATTATTAATTTAAATCAATTTGCAAATTGGACTATCATATGCGTATTCTAATAACAGTTCTGCTGTTATGTATAAGTGCAGTAGTTTTTGCACAGGTCAATACTAGTTTTAGAGGAACACTTAATATATATCAGGCTAGTGGGACTTCCCCTAACTATGAGATACGTGGTATATTTAATGATACACAAGGTCAGTATACTTCTGATTCTGTAGATGTAGGTGATAAGATATTTATTCTGGAAGCGGAAAACTGTATAGAGTTAGAAGTAACTTCTATCATATCTACTACCGGCGGGATTATCAGGTGTAATGTAATAGATGTAGATACATTACTTGTTAATACTCCACTTGGTAATGCTGCTATATTAGAACCGACAGGTAACTTTGGTTTTCCTACATTTGTAGATGGTATTAGTAATGACTTACTTTCTTGTATACAAACCTATTTTACACATCTTGTAGATAAGATGGTATATATGGTAGAAACGATACTATACCGGCAGGTCGTATAAGTAATGCTGATAATTTTCAAATATTAGATGAAAATGGTAGTACTAATAACTATCATTTTAAATTCCAACCAGATAACGAACTTGTAGCAATTCGAGCAGATAGCGTAGAATTAGAGTTATCAAATAAAGGTGGTATATTCTATGACTATAATACTGTAAAAGAAGGTTTACAATATGCAACTTCCGGATATGTTACACAAGATAGAAGTTTAACTGATAAGGAATATGTAGATAATGCTATTGCTGGACTTGGTACTGCACAGTTCATAAGTAGCACTGGTCTCCTTTCTACA
>CAZAXK010000032.1:0-3198 GCA_964489135.1 uncultured Candidatus Saccharibacteria bacterium | reverse complement strand
ATGAACATCTTTCACCAGATGGGTGCACTTTTCCTCCAACCAGATACGAAAGGTGTGATGCCGATTGACGAGTTGAAAAAAGTCTTGAGCGAAATAGTTGAGGGTATCTTCGGCAAGGAAACGAAATATCGATTTCTCGATGACACCTTCCCTTACACCGACCCTTCCCTTCAGATCGAAATTGAGATAAATGGTGAATGGGTTGAGATCATGGGCGGAGGGATGCCCAAGAAAAGTGTGCTTCAGAAGATGGGTCTTGAGGGCTACAACGGCTGGGCCTTCGGCTTCGGCCTCGAGCGACTGGCCATTATTTCGATGGAGCTTCCCGATATTCGCTTGCTTTGGTCAGAGGACGCTCGAGTAAGGAGTCAGCTTAAGCTGGGACACAAATATAAGGAGGTTAGTAAGTATCCGCCGGCAGTCCGCGACATCTCTTTCGTTGCAAGCAAGGATTTCTCGCCCAACGACTTTTTCGACCTTATTCGAGAAGTGGCGGGCGATGAGCTGATGGAGGAAGTTCGTCTGATTGATCAGTATGAAAATGATGAAAAGTTCGGTATGGACAAGAAAAGCTACGCCTTCAGAATAGTCTACCGCTCGCTACAAAGGACACTTACCGGTGAGGAGGTTGACGCCTTGCACAAAACTCTTGAGGACGAAGTTCGCAAAAAATTCCACGCAGTGGTAAGATAACAAACAATGGGAGCTGTCAATGAAGTCATAACCTACATACTGCTTTTTCTTGCCCTTTATTTCGAGGTTTTTTTGCTTATAAATTATTTTGAGATTAAGCTCAGCGAAAAGTCGACTTCCGAGAGTAAATTCCGACTGCCGGCCAAATTGCCGAGTGTGCGGATCATTGTACCTGTCTGGAATGAAGAGAAAACTGTCCTCAAGACCGTTTATTCTCTCTTGAAGCTCGATTATCCTAAACATTTGCTTTCTATATCAGTAGTGGATGATGGCTCGACCGACAAAACATGGAGCATTTTGCAGAGGTTCGCTCGCAACAAACAAATCACACTTTTGCACAAAGAAAACGGTGGTAAACATACAGCCGTCAATTATGCACTAGAAAGAAATGAGAGCGATCTGGTCGGTTGCCTTGACGCCGACTCTTTTGTACACCCACAGGCCCTCAAAAGGATAGTGGCTCGTTTCGAAGACCCAGAAATCATGGCTGTAACACCGGCCATGAGAGTTCATAGTGCAACGACCATTATTCAGCTCATGCAGAGAGTCGAATATGGCTGGGCAGTTTTCTTGAGACATGTCTTTGCTCATCTCAATGCGCAATACGTTATCCCCGGACCTTTTTCGATTGTCCGAATGAAAGTGTTTCGGCAAATCGGTTTCTATAGGCATGCGTATAATACTGAGGACATGGAGATGGCTCTGCGTATGCAATCGCACAACTTTAAGATTGGCAATGCAACCGACGCGATTGTTTACACCACGACTCCGAATACTATCTACAAACTCTACAAACAGCGCTTGCGATGGACGTATGGTTTTATAAAAAATGTTATTGATTATCGCCACCTTTTCTTCCGTCCGCAATATGGGCATCTGGGCATGATTATCCTACCGACTGCGAGCTTTTCTTTAGTATCTCTGCTCTATGTTGTCGGTTCGCTCATTGTAAACAACGCTATTCTGGTCTGGGACAAACTAGTCGAGATACAAACTGTCGGGTTACATCTGAGCTGGGGTTCCTTTGATTGGTTTTATTTGAATACCAACGTGATCTCTGTTTTGGGAATCGTCGCACTTCTCGGTACGACCACTATGGTCTTGATTTCGCGCAAACTTTCAGAAGGCAGAATTTATCTTGGCCGCGATATCCTATACTTCTTGGCCTTCTATTCGTTCCTTGCTCCCCTATGGATCGTTCGCGCCTTCTTTAACGTAGCGTTTGCCAAGCAGACCAAGTGGAGGTAGTATTCTCAAAATGGATTGGAGGAAATATATTTATACTTTTTTGATCACAGCTGTCGTCTTTGGCACAGCAATTCTTGCTAGCAACTTCTTTAGTCAGAAGAAGCTGAGCGAGATAAAGAATATCGAGAGCCGAATCGCTGTCGATATCTTGGCGAGCGAGACCCAATTCTCCTTGCTCGAAGAGCTTTCCTGCCGAGATATTGGCAATACCTTCCTCTCTAAGGAACTCGCGGAACTAGGAGAAAAACTTTCGTATACCGAAACCAATCGCGGGAGCGATGACACAGAAGTGGTCAACCTCAAGCGTTATTATTCCCTACTCCAGATCAAAGATTTTCTACTCTATCAGAAGGTTAAGGAAAGGTGTGGCTCACCCAAGGGAGTGCTTTCCCCTATCATATATTTCTACTCAAACGTTGATGGTGAATGCGAGGAATGCCAGAAGGAAGGATTCGTCCTAACCCGACTGAGAGAAGAATATCCGGATATGAGGATCTATTCCTTCGATTACAACCTCGACCTTTCGGCTCTCAATACGCTCAAATCCATTTATAATATAGAACCGCAATTGCCCGCCCTGCTCATCAAAAACGGCGTCCATTACGGCTTCAAGTCGATCGATGATGTGAAGAATATCCTGCCTGAGCTCAAAGAACTCGACAAACAGAAAGCTCTCGAAGAGTCTGTGAAGGCCAAAGGCGCCACCAGCACCAAAAACTAGCAGTACTTATGAATTTACACCGGCTGGGTGCAGTGGGCGCAACGCTTGGCATTTATCGGTATTTCGCTTAGGCACTCGCCACATTTCTTGGTGGTCGGGTCGGCCGGTCGCTCATCCTTTTTGTGGGCGCGAGCTATAAGCATATTCATGGGCTTGACCACAAAGAAGAAGACAGCGCTTGCGACGAGGGTGAAGGAAATAATGGCATTCAAGAAGTGCCCTATCATGAATTTACTGCCATTTACTGTAAAAAAGAGACTGCTAAAATCAGGAGCTTTGGCTATCGCTGCAATGAGCGGAGTCAGGAAGTCTGCGACCAAGGCCGAAACGACGGTGCCAAACGCGCCACCGACGACGACACCAACAGCGAGGTCAACTACGTTGCCTCTGAGTAAAAACTGTTTGAATTCTTTGATCATGCTAAAAAATTATTTATAAGAAGATGTGCAAACCGAACATTTTGGAGCCAGAAGTCGGGCTTGAACCGACGACCGCCCGTTTACAAAACGGGTGCTCTACCAACTGAGCTATTCTGG
>CAZAXK010000031.1:0-3861 GCA_964489135.1 uncultured Candidatus Saccharibacteria bacterium | reverse complement strand
ATAATACCCCCTAGGGGTATAGACTGTCAAACCAGTAAACACGCTATTGGAGAAAAGCCAAATTCGTTGTAGATTTGTATCAAATTACTATTACAATGACGCCGGTCCAGAAGATACAATTCATCAAGGTTTTAATCCATGAAAGAGCTCTGATAAGTCCTGCTGGTATTTTGAAGTTACAGCTCAAGGACCAGCCTACTTTGTCGGTGAAAGAGCAGATTCTTATTTTGAAAAAACTTGAACAAGAAGGCCTTATCGGTGATCTAAATATTATCGGCAAAGCCGTTAGTTTCTGGGTCATAAGTACCTTTGCCAATTATTTAAATGAAAATAAGGCTGATACCGATGTCATTACAATAAAAATTGGGACCAGTACCCTCTCCATCGATAAGGTTACTGCTGCGGTCCGGTTGAATACAGTTGAGGCTATCTTTAACCCAAAGAGTCAGGAGTTCGAGACCCTTCTCAAGCTCGCCACTGCCAAGAACCATCAGGTTACATACACTGATATCCTCGGAGAATCTGTTTCTAAAACTACTAAACGCAACCTCACTTTTGTAATCAGAAATATTAAAGAGGTGCTTGGTATCCTTCCAGCCAAGAAAGCTAAAAATAAGGACATCATCAAGAACATTAAAGGCTTGGGCTATAAGCTGATTACCTGATCACATTGAACCCACACTAAACCCATAATCATTCCGTCCACCTTTCTCCTTCGGACGAATAAAGTCAGAGCGTAATGCTTTGGCTTTTTTGTTTAAAGCATTAATTACTAACTAACAACATTACTCATGATTAAAAAACGGAGTTGGTCCCAGCCCGAAGCTGATGGACCTGATGTGTTCACAACCTATGACCTTGGAGTATCGGCGGCACTTATGTGCCTTGGGTACAAGCTTATCCGCTTGGACCGAGACGATCCTCGCAAGGCTCTTTTCGTATTCAAACGAGAGGCAGAAATTGATACGTATGCCAATCAATATTTTTCAGACCAACTGAAAGTCAAAGCTCGGTCGTTCTTTGACAGCATCAAGGCTCTCAAGAACAAACTTTACTCGGAATAGCCATGGTCCTGACCGATGCAGACATTGCAAAGTTTCAGGCACTGTACCGAAGTGAATTCGGTAAAGAAATAAGTGCTGAACAAGCCTACGAGCAAGGTATCAAACTTGTGCGGCTTATGTCTGCTATCTATCGGCCAATGACTAAAGAGCAATTTGAAAAGATTCAAAAACATCGAGTAGATACTCTTCCTTTATTAATCAATAAAATTACCCAAGATGAACTGGAAACCAGACCCCAATTCGTGGAAGGATCGCAAGAGAATAAGAGCGACAAGCTTGTTGCGTGATATCCCCTTTGATCGACTACGCCCAAAAGATAAACCAACTCGTTATTTCGTAGATAACGAGTATGTTGACGGTTGGTATGTAGCGAAGCTACCTAGACTTTGTGGCGCTGTTTTGAATGTTCTCTTAAGGCATTGTAATACTGAAACTCAAGGAGCTTTTCCAAGTATCAAACGCCTGCTGAAATTTACTGGTGAGAAAAATCCGACCAGCATAAGTAAAGCAATTCAAATTCTTGAAGACCATGGAATCATTATTGTCCAAAGAGGCCAACATGGTTTTGGCCGGTCCAACCTTTACGCATTCCAAAGTTCGATCTTTTGGAAATCTTTGGATGAAAAGTCGCCGCGCATTAAGCTATCAAATTGGAAAGGAAGATATCAAAAATCAAGAAACAATGATATCAAACCAGATGATAATTCAGTAAAAAGCAGTGAAATTGATACTCTAACTAACCTAAATAATAACTCTCCTAAAGAGTTAAATAACCAAATAAGGTCCCTGGCTGACCAAATGAGTATCAATAAAAGGCAGAGGCTTGCTATTCCCAACTCTTCCGGCAATATGAACCATAAACCGTATGTACCGCCCTGGAGACGACATGAGGGAAATTTAGGGACAAATAGGGACAAGAATGAACCTGCGTATGGAGGCGAAATGCCGGATCAGAGTATTCCCGTAAATACGGGTAAATTACGGGAAACGAATGATATCAATTTTGATAACATTGAGTCCGAAATAGCGGTGGAACAACGGTCAGGAGATGATATCAATTCTGATATCATTCAACCGTTAAAAAACGGTGAAAAAACGGAGTTAGATGGAATAGAGCGAAATAAAGCGGAAGAACCGACAAATCCTCTTTACTTAAATCACATTAGGGATGAGGATATAAGTGCAGGCAGTGCTGGATAAATTACCATGAACCAAACTACACCAAGAACACTCTACATATACGCCAGAAAATCCTCTGAAAGTGAGGACCGGCAAGTTCAGTCTATCGACGATCAGGTGAACCGACTCAAGGAACTCGCAAACAGTCTAGGAATCACCATTAAAGAGATCCTGACGGAAGCTAAGTCTGCTAAGAAGCCCTATTGCCGTCCTGTCTTTGATGACATGCTCAAGCGCATTCAGCGAGGCGAAGCTGACGGTATCCTTTGTTGGCAACTTAATCGACTTTCTCGAAACCCCGTTGATAGCGGAGCTCTCAGCTGGATGCTGCAGCAAGGAGTTTTAAAATGTATTCAAACAATTGATCGTCAGTACCTGCCTGACGACAATGTTCTTCTTTTTAGTGTTGAAAGCGGAATGGCAAATCAATTTATCATTGATCTTAAGAAAAACAGTATGCGTGGGATGGTCGGAAAAGCTGATCGGGGCTGGCTACCCTCTCGAGCTCCTATCGGATATTTAAATGACAAACTTGAGCACATAATTATCGAGGACAAAGATCGCTTTGATTTGGTCCGCAAAATGTGGGACATGATGCTCACCGGCAACTATACTCCTCCACAGATTTTAAAGATTGCGAATGATAAGTGGGGTTTTAGAACTGCGAAAACTAAACGAGGTGGTGGCGGTGAACTCGCCAGCAGCGTGATTTACAAGATGTTCACCAATATCTTCTACACCGGCATGTTTGAGTGGTCCGGGAAGCTGTATAAGGGCAACCATAAGCCCATGATTAGCCTTGAGGAGTATGATCGGGTCCAGGCTCTTATGGGACGTAACGGCAAGCCTCGAGCAAAGACTCATGAATTTGCTTATACCGGCCTTATTTACTGTGAGGAATGCGGCTCGATGTATACCGCAAGTGAAAAGATAAAGTTTGTTAAGAAAACAAACACCTTTGAGAAATATGTTTACTACAATTGCACTCGTCGCAAGAAAGGCACAAAGTGCACTCAAAGAAGCCCTGTGACCCTCAAACGGTTGGAAGACCAGGTTGATATTGAACTTGAACGATATACCATACTGCCAAAGTTTAAAGATTGGGCACTTGAGATTTTAAACAGAGAAAATAATAAAGAGATTGAGGACCGAACCAAGGTTTACGAAACGCAGCATAAAGCGGTCGCCGAAACTCAAAAAGAGATCGACACTCTTACCAAGATGCGCTATCGAGAATTAATCGATGACGAGACCTTCGTAAAAGAGCGTGACGGATTGAAAGACAAAATAACGAAGCTCAAGAGCAATCTCCGAAATACTGAGAACCGAGCCGACAAATGGTTGGAGCTCACCGAAAAGGCATTTAGCTTTGCTTGCTACGCCCGAGAAAACTTTAATTCTGGGACCTTAGAGAGGAAGCGTGAGATCTTCTCCGCACTTGGTTGGAACTTTTCAATAAAAGACCAAATAGTGAGGATTAGAGCCAATGATTGGTTTGTTCCAATAGAAAAAGCTTATCCAGAGCTTGAAGCTGAATATCGTCGGTTGGAACTACAGAAATACCTTACAGCTGAGGCACGAAATGCCGCTTTCGCTCACCTAATTCTTTCTTGGGGTG
>CAZAXK010000030.1:0-4145 GCA_964489135.1 uncultured Candidatus Saccharibacteria bacterium | reverse complement strand
AAAAATCGGGTCGACCCGTTTTTGTTTGGAGTTGAGCCAAAGGAGAAATGCATTGTACCTCGCAAAATGCTGGGTATCGGTGGACTTTTCCCTTGGTTCAGTCATAAAGAACAAATGCCTGATTAATCTTATCACAAAAGCCCATCTTCCCAAATGTGGATAAAGTTTTGACTTGCTTTTTGGGGTAAAAGGTGTTATACTGGTTGAAGGCATATGATCTTTACCATCCTGTTTTTGATATTTGTGTCTTTCGCAAGCGCGGAGACATTCGCTTTCACGGAGACATACCGGACGTTCAAAAAATCCGACGCGTTCCAGACCACAACAGTCTGGGGTCAAACGGATTTCAACAAGCGCGTCGGAGGGTTTGCGTGGGGGCAGATAGGCAAGACTTACCAGCAAACCTACGGTGGGTTTTATGTCCGGCCGACAAGCTGGCTTCAAGCCGGTATCGCAACCGGGCAAGAACAAGGTCGTGGGAAACGACTTGGCTCCTTTGCTTTCGCAGCTAAGGGGCGATATCACGTTTTTTCGATCTATGAGGATTTCGGGAAGACGGGTTACTGGTACTATGTTCAGACCGACGCACGGCTGAACAAAAAGTGGAGCATCGGCTCCCATCACCAGGCGTTCTTGGGCCACGGTCCCCGGGTAGAGTACCGCTTGCCAGCAATCGCCCAGTGGACACCGTCCATCCGCTTCGCCTCCGTCTGGGACGGCAAGCGCTCCGCTCCAAATATCTACCTTGGTCTTCGCTTCTCGTACTTTAAGGGGGATTAGAAGTATGTTGCAGACCTGACGCCCGGCACAATAAAAGTTGTGTCGGGCATTTTGTTTTCCACTATTTTAATACAAATAATAAATAGAGAAGGTATAATGGCACACATGACATGGATATTTTATGCACTGGGGTCGGCGGTTTTTGCTTCGCTTGTGGCGATTTTTGGCAAAATTGGACTGAAGGGCATCGACTCTACTTTGGCCACCACCCTACGCTCTATAGTGATGGCACTTTTTTTGATAATTGTATCTCTTTCGATTGGCAAATTTAGCGGAGCCTCAAGCCTATCCAGCAAAGCGATTACCTTCATCGTACTTTCGGGCATTGCCGGAGCACTTTCTTGGCTCTTCTACTTTTTTGCTATCAAAAACGGGCCGGTCAGCGGGGTAGTCGCTATCGACCGCACTTCGGTAGTCTTCGCTCTTATACTTGCCACACTTTTCCTTGGTGAAATTTTGACTTGGAAGATTGCTCTCGGTGGTGCAATGATTCTTGGTGGAGCGCTTTTAGTCGCGTTATAAAATAATTTAAAAAAATGGAATCCGCCCCAAAAATTGAACAAGAAGAAAATATTGCCGAAGCTACAGCACGGTCGGGCATCGAACAACACTCCCAAAACGAAAGCAGAGCACAGTTGACAGTAAGAGAGATGTTCGACGAAAATTGGGAAGCGCGCGGCACAATAAAAAATGTTATTAATCACGGCATAGAACATCAGTCGGATAGATAATTTTATTTTCGTAGTATTTCGTAATATTTCGCATAATTTTCGTATATGAAAAAACCCGTCAAAAGCCCTCTCGATTTTATGATTGCCCAAGCGCAATTAGACTCTGATATTGCAGAAGAAATAGTGGGTAGCATTAGGCTTCGCCAAAATTCAAGTGCAACGCCCGATCAAAACGGGTATTACGAAGAGAAGATGGCGGCCAAAATGCTCGATTTTTTCAAACAAGAAGAAAAGGTGATCACTCTTTATGTTGAAGCCAAAACTAGTTACCCCATAATGGCCGAACTGATGGAGAACAAAAGACCGTACCTAAAACAACTACTCGAAGAATCACGAAAACTTTACGAAAGGTCATTGATTGAAAAATGAAAATAGAAAACGATTTAATCGAACAGCATCTAGAAAATATTCGCGCACTGCAGGCCCCAAGTGGGCTCTTTATGGCAAGCCGGAGTGATGTTTCTACTGGTTACAACAAAGCCTGGCTACGCGACAATTTTTACACTTGCCTCGCATTCGAAGAGACCGAGGATTGGGAAACTGTAAAGCAGACTTGGAAGGCAATCCTCCAAATTTTTATCAAGCACAAAGACAAGATAGACTGGGCAAAAAAGAATAAGCCTCTTGCTACCTACCAATATATCCACGCACGTTACAATCCCGAAACTTTTGAAGAATTTTGGGAAGAGTGGGGCAACAAGCAGAACGATGCGGTGGGAGCAATCCTCTTCAAGCTGGGTGATTTGGAAGAGAGAGGAATTATAATAGTAGAAACTGCCGAAGAAAAGTTTGTCGTGCAAATACTTGTCGATTACCTCGAATCTATTGAATATTGGCACGACCCCGACAATGGCGTTTGGGAAGAATACGAAGAATTGCATATGTCGTCGGTAGGCGCCTGCGTCGCGGGCCTCAAAAAAGTTCGAGCCATTCCTAATATCAAAGTGCCTGACTACTTAATCGAAAGAGGTGAGGAAACCTTGCGCAAATTCCTCCCGCGCGAATCCAACAGTAAATTCAGCGACCTCGCCCTGCTTTCCCTTATCTACCCATTCAACGTAGTAGACGAAAGAATCGCTAGGCAGATAGTGCGCAAAGTCGAATACCACTTAACCCGCGACAGGGGAGTCATAAGGTACAAAAACGATCGATACTATAATAAGAATGAAGACGGTTATAGCGAAGAGGCCGAATGGTGCTTCGGCTTTCCTTGGCTTGCGATTATCTATAATAGTTGGGGCGATTACGACAAATCCCATCATTATTTACAAAAATCAATCTCTACAATTTACAACGACCAAATCCCCGAGCTCTACTATTCCGACTCACCCAAACCCAACGACAACACCCCTTTGGCTTGGGCCGAATCCCTCTTTGTGATAGCCCTCTTACAGATAGGTAAATAGCCACGCTGACTAGTTATCCACAGGCGAGGCTTGCAAAGTTGACAATAATTTTTATGCGGTTATAATAGAACTTACGATTGAGTTCTGGATGTCAACAAGGTGCTGTGAATAGCACGAGTAGTGCTTATTTACAGCCGTATTTTAATAGCCAACCAACCTTCTCGTTTTGAATAAATCAAACGAAAATAGTTAAAGAAGGGTCAAACAAGTGCCCCGATATCTTTTCGGGTGCGTTTTTGCGTTTAATTAATAGTTTATAAAAACATGCAAACACTATTGCCAAAGAAATACTTCAGCAAGTTCAAAGAACCGCTAGTTGGTGTGCCGAATTTGGTTAAAGATCAGCTCGACTCGTTCAAGTGGCTTGTAGAAAAGGGTCTAGAAGAAGTACGTAGCGAATTCGCGGTGATCAACGATTTCACCGGCAAGAAATTCAAATTTGAATTTTTGGGCTTCGAGCTTGAAAAACCAAAACACGACGAATACTACGCCAAAGAAAAGAAGCTATCTTACGAAGCCTCGCTAAAGGCTCGGGTCAAGCTCACCAACAAAATCTTGGGTACCGAAAAGGAGCAGGAAATATTTATGACCGAGTTCCCAATGATGACTCCACACGGCACCTTCATCACAAGCGGGGTAGAAAGAGTGATCGTGCCACAACTCGCACGCTCCTTTGGTGTGTTCTTTACTTCGCTCGAGGTAAAGGGCCAAAAGCTCTTTGGTGCCAAGATAATCCCATCGCGCGGAGCTTGGATAGAAATCGAAACTGATATCGACAAAACTTTGTACGTCCGCATCGATCGCAAGAGAAAGTTTGCAGTAAGCGCACTTTTGCGCGCATTTGGAGCCGAAACTGATACCGAAATTCTTGAACTTTTCAAAGACTCTTCGGGACAAACCAAAGCCGAGTATAAAGAATATATAGAGAAGACTTTGGCCAAAGACCACGTCAAAACCGCCGGAGATGCTTATGTCGAGATATACCGCCGTCTCCGCGATGGCGACCTGGCTACAGCCGAGAACGCCAAAGAATTTTTCACCGCACTTTTCAGCGCAGAGCGTTACGACCTGCAACGCGTCGGCCGATTCCGCTTCAACGCTCGATTCAATTTGCCAACCGATGGTAAGGATGCCGAGAGAAAGACTTTGAGTCTCGATGATATTGCCCTCGTAGTCAAACACATAATTGAGCTCAATACCACCCCAGGTGCCGAGGAAGACGATATCG
>CAZAXK010000029.1:0-4738 GCA_964489135.1 uncultured Candidatus Saccharibacteria bacterium | reverse complement strand
GGTACTTGGACGCTTTCGCCGGTCCTCGGGTTGCGAGCGGTTCTGGCTGCTCTGGTCTTGGTCGAGAAGATGCCTAGACCAGCGACCGATACCTCGCCACCGCTCTTTAGAGTTTTGGTTATTTCTCTAATGATGGTTTCTACGACTTCTTCGGCCTGAACCTTGGTTCCACCAATGAGAGTGTGGACCGAATTGGCCAAATCTGCTTTGTTCATTTTTTTAAGATTAGCTATTAAACTCCTCCTACCCGAATTACTCCCAATTGAGTGACGGGCAAGTTTGTGTTTCCTCCTGAAGGGAAGTATATATTTCAGGCCATTTTTGCGCAATACCTTGACAGAGCCGTTGTGGATAAGTCAAATTAGGAAATTTTGGTGAGAATTTGTTTGAAAGTCGTCGGATGAGAGTGAGCGATTTCGCTCAAGACTTTGCGGTTTAGAGAAATGTTGGCCTTTTTGAGTGAGCCAATGAATTTCGAATAGGAAAAACCGTTCTGGTTCAATAATGCATTCAAGCGGACGTTCCATAGTTGGCGAAAATCGGTTTTTTTGTCACGACGGTGTGCAAAGGCGTAAGTGCCGGCGTGCGAAATAGCTTCGTAGGCCTGCTTTTCCTTCTTGGATCGGCCAAAGCGATAGCCCTTTACCTGTTTGAGTATGTTGCGCCTCGTCTTAAGCGCGTTCTGTCCTTTTTTGACTCTGGCCATGATTGAAAAATTATTCTAATTGGTCTAATTATTCTAGATAATTAGTTTAACCTAGGCGTTATTAAGGAAACGGCCACGGTTTTTGTTGGTCATTTCTATCAAAACTGCTCCTCTCTTGCGGAGAGTAGTGCGAGTTCTGTTTTTGGCATTAAAGTGGTTTTGACCAATCTTGCGAGTTACAAGCTTGCCGTTCTTGGTTACTTTGATGCGTTTTAGGAATGATTTGTTCGACTTCATTGGTTTATCAAGTGGTTTCTTACTTGTCTGAATTATTTTGCACATTCTATGAGCGCTGTCAACCCCTTGGGACTCTTTTTGGGCTCTTCGGCAATACGGTAATTTTCGGAAATTAGCTTCAGCACCCTGTCCATACGCTCCTTGAGGAAAGACTCATTCATGTACTTGGTCCGCCCTGGCAAGAAGAGGTCGATCTTAACTCGGTGACCTTCCTTGAGCCACTCGGACGCCTTTCGGGCTTTTAGGTTGAGGTCGTGCTCGCCTGTGCCAACTTTGACTTGAATATTCTTGACCTCAATCGTCTGCGCCTTGGCTTTTATGGCTTTTTGCTTTTTATTCTCCAAATACAGGAACTTGCCATAATCTACCGCTTTGGTTATGGGCGGGACGGCGTTTGGCGAGATCTCTACTAGGTCAAGACCGAGCTCTTTCGCCTTGGCAAGGGCGTCGCTCAATTTGAGTACACCAAAATTTTCTCCTTCCGGTCCGAGGAGGCGAACTTCGCTCGCCCTAATCTGGTTATTTATTCTGTGTTGGGTAGCCAAAAAATTAGAAATTATTTCTTATGAAGACAATGATAGCACTAAAAAGGATTTTTGGCACCTCGAATTTCGAAGTGTAGGTGGGCACCGGTAACTTTGCCTGAAGTTCCGATATAACCGATAAGGTCGCCTTGAGAAACTTGGTCGCCGGCCGAGACTACGTTGCTTTGGTTGTGTGAGTAAAGTGTCTGGGTGCCGTTGTCGTGCCTTATAACTATGTAGTTGCCGTAGCCACCGTTCCACCCACCTGATCTCGAGATGATAACCTCGCCACTGGCTGAGGCATAGATTGGAGTACCGGCTGGAGCGGCAAGGTCGACTGCGTTGTGACCGTGTATACCCTGGCTCTTCCGGCCCCCGACAATTGGCCTCATGTAGTAGCCGTCATATTGCTTGAGAGAAGAAGATCCAGACGTAGACCTCGGAGCACTCGGAGTCTCGCTCTGTATTTCGCCATCGGGAATTATAAGATTCGTGCCGACCGCAAGCTTTGCCCCTACTTCGATATTGTTGTAAGAAGCAATTTCCTCTGCGTCGGCCTTGAATTTCTTGGCGAGCGAAGCGATCGTGTCACCCTTGCTGGTAGTATATTTTATCCCCGAGATTGGGAGGATGATAAGTGTCTGACCTACTTTGAGAGTGTTTGAGGAGAGGTCGTTGCCCCATTTGATGGTATTTGTCGTTACATTGAACATTTCGGCTATCTGCGAAAGGGTGTCGCCTTGGCGTACAACGTAGACACTGATCTGATCGCTCGTTGGCTTGTGGTGAGATATCTCAGCAACACTTCCGGATGGTCCAGCCATAGGGATGAGTGCGTTGTCTTCGAGCATGTTGCTAAAGCTCGAATTTTCTGGAGAAGGAGAAGCGACGGCAACCAAAGCCATCTGCTCGAGCCCCTTTCTTTCGGAGGAAGTGATCGCTTCTGGCAGTTGATTTCTGCCGAATAATCCTGTCAGTAGACCAGCAGAAACTGAAATTGGCAAGAGCAAAATAATGCCAAAAGCAAAGATCCTTCTAAAAAGATGGTTTTGCAAAAAGGTCTTATGTTTCCTGATTAGCCCTGCAAAATAACGGCTTTTGGCCTCAGGATTGAGGGGGTCTCGTAAAATATGCCTAGGATTAATGCTAATTCTGGGTTGCTGGCGTTTTATGGCTCAACAGAGCCATTTCTGTACCGTAAGATCAAAACCGAACACGCCTATAAGTCTATCAATTTGAGGGGTTTAGGCAACTTGCAATCCACAGCCGACTCGTCGTGCAATTTTCTGCTATCATTAGCGAGTGAAATATCTTGAACAGTTGAATGCGCCCCAAAGACAAGCCGTCGAAGCGACCGAAGGTCCGCTTTTGGTACTCGCAGGTGCGGGGGCGGGCAAAACCAAAACTGTTACTCATCGAATACTGCATCTTATAAAGAACGGCGTTGCTCCAGAAAATATCTTGGCTGTAACCTTTACCAACAAGGCCGCACGAGAGATGCAGGAGAGGATAACCGCGCTCTTGGAAGGAGAGGTGAGTGTAAATACCCCTGTTTCTCTGGCTGGTAAGCCCTTCGTCGCAACCTTTCACGGTTTGGGGGCCTATATCATCAAGGAGAACCACAAAGAAGTTGGGGTAAGTAAGTACTTTAGTATTTATGATCGCTCGGATTCAAAAAGATTGGTCAAAGAGTCACTCGAAAAGCTTGGTCTAAACCCCAAGGATTTCGACCCGAGCAAAATTTTGGGCATCATCTCGCGAGAAAAGGGCGACTTCGTCAGTGCTGACGACTATGTAGGCAAGAATGGCGCAGGATCACCGCGGTCGGGCAGTGAATATATGCGCGGGGTGGTGGGTGAAGTCTGGCTCGAATATGAGAAGATGCTCAAGAAAGAAAATGCTCTCGACTTTGACGATCTACTGCTTGTAGCGGCCAAGCTTTTGGAAAGGGAAGAGATAAGGAAGGTCTACAACCGACGCTGGCAATATATACATATCGACGAATATCAAGACACCAACAAAGTCCAGTATAAGATCGCGCTGCTCTTGGCACGTGAACATCACAACATTTGCGCGGTGGGCGACGTGGACCAGAATATTTATAGCTGGCGGGGGGCCAACATCAGAAATATTTTGAATTTTGAAAAGGACTTTGTAGGAGCCAAGCTGGTTTTGCTCGAAGAGAATTATCGCTCGACCCAAACTATCCTCGCGATTGCCAATCGGATAATTGAGAGAAATAAGTTACGACAAGAGAAGCGACTAGTTACACGCAATGGGCTGGGGGAGAAGGCGGGGGTCTTCGAGGCCTTGACCGAAAACCACGAAGCGCAGTTTGTCGCCGAGAAGGCCAAGGAGCTGCACAAAAGCGGGGTACCGTATTCGGAAATGGCGGTGCTGTATCGGGCCAATTTTCAATCTCGCGTACTGGAAGAAGAATTTTTGGCTCGCTCAGTGCCGTACCATGTGCTCGGGACGAGATTCTTTGAGCGCAAAGAAGTGAGAGATGTGATTGCCTTTTTGCGCTACGCGCTCAATCCAGAAAATATCTCGGACCTGAAAAGAATCATCAATGTGCCGCCGCGGGGGATTGGCAAAACCACTCTTCTCAAAATAGTTGAGGGTAAAGAGGAGGGACTTCCTGTCAAAATGAAAATCAACCTCGCCAATTTCCGCAATCTTTTGAAACGGATCAAGGATTTCTCTCTTGCAAATCCGGTTTCCAAGACTGTGAACTTCATTATTCAAGAGACGGGTATCCTGAGCGAGCTCACGAAGACGGAAGAAGATGTGGAGCGCAAAGAAAACCTCAAAGAGCTTCTGGTACTCGCTTCTCGTTATGACACTCTTCCGTCCGAAGATGGAGCACTGAAGTTTCTTGAAGACGTGAGTCTTGCAAGTGACCAAGATGGCGACAAGGAGGAAGCCGAAGCGGTGCGACTCATGACCGTGCATGCTTCCAAGGGGCTAGAATTTTCTTATGTATTTATTACTGGACTCGAAGAGGGGCTTTTCCCTCACGACCGAGACAATGATCAAAATGTGAGCCAAGAAGAGGCCGAAGAAGAGCGCCGGCTCTTCTATGTGGCCCTAACTAGGGCGAAGAAAAGACTTTTTCTTTCCTACGCGCAGACCCGCACAGTCTTTGGTAGCAGGGGAGTGAACTTGCCTTCGGAATTTTTGCTCGAAATTCCCGAAGAATATCTTGAGCGCGAAATTTCGGATTATCGACCGAAGCGCAGGCCACTACTCGATATCGAATTTTGATAAA
>CAZAXK010000028.1:0-5331 GCA_964489135.1 uncultured Candidatus Saccharibacteria bacterium | reverse complement strand
GCGGGCTTCAGCATATTGGACGCATCAAGCGATCCTTCGGCCGAGCCAGCACCAACGATCGTGTGTATTTCGTCGATAAAGAGAATGATTTTGCCATCAGACTTTTCGATCTCCTTTATTATATTCTTTAGCCGTTCTTCGAACTCACCTCTGTACTTGGTACCAGCAACAAGCAGGCCAAGATCGAGCGAGACGAGCTCCTTGTCGCGAAGTGACTCTGGCACATTGCCTGAGGCGATGCGCATAGCCAGACCTTCGGCGATAGCGGTCTTGCCCACCCCTGCCTCACCAATGAGTATTGGGTTGTTCTTGGTCCGGCGAGAAAGGATCTGGATGATTCGAGAAATTTCGTCTTCCCTGCCAATCACTGGATCGAGCTTGTTCTCCTTTGCAAGCGAAGTAAGTGAGCGAGTGAATTTGATAATCGCTTTGTTTTTCTGTGGAGCTTTCGCTTCGGAAAATTTGCCTTGTTTTATTTCTTGGATCAGGAACATCACCTTTTCCTTCTCGATCTTGAAACGAGAGAGAATGTCCTTGGCAGAACTCGGAACATCTAGGCAGGCAATGAAAAGATGTTCGGTTGATACGAATTCATCGCCCATAGAGCTTGCTACCTTAGAAGAATGCTCGATGATGTGAGCTAGCTCTGGGGTGAGATATATCTGATAAGAGGGCGAGACGGTATTGCCGGTAGCACCCGTTTCGATCGCCTCAAGCAGTGAGTCAGTCAAGAGAATGCTGTCTATTTCCATTCGGTCGAGAATCGAAGCGACCATTGATTCCTCTTGGAGCATGAGGGCAGTAAGCAGGTGCAAAGGGCCAACGTGGTTTTGACCGCGTTCGATCACGAGCTCGTGCGACTTTCTGATCGCTTCTTTGGCTTTGGTCGTAAAGTTACTAAATGGAGGCATCGTTTTAAGAATTAGGGTTAAATCAGGTTGAAATCCCAAAAGACAGCCAAATAGCGCGGATTTCGCTTAAAAGCATATCACAAAAACGCTATTTTGCAAGCTCGGCCACCGCGGTTTTGAGCAATTTCTGCACCGCAGAGGTTGGATTGTAAGAAATATTTTGTAGGCCTTCCGTAATCGGTGCTTCTAGGCCCACAACTTCACCATTCAAGTTGAGCGCCGGACTACCCGGTTGAGAGCGGGAGGTACGAGTGTCGAGAATTATCTTCCTCACGTCCCCGGCGGTGGCCTTTTCGAGATCTGACACTCTGCCGATCGAAACGCTATTCCTTTCTTTGCCACCAACCGCAATCAGAGTTTGGCCAAGCTTCAGAGCACTCGCGTTGCCGAACACCGCTGGATAGAAGACATACTTATCTGTCGCCACCTTGCCAATTTTCAGGAAGACAAAGTCAGAGCTAGGGTCCTTATAATTCTTTGAGATCGAATATACTTTGCCGTCATGAAAGACCGCCGAATAATTTCCCGAGCCAAAACTTCGCTCATCGACGACTATTATCCCGCTTGGGTCAACCACGAGCCCGAGGCCGGTAACCACCTCACTACCATCGGCTCCGAGAGTGGTGAGGCGGACAATTGATTTAACATTTTTTTCGATGGATTTTAGAATCAGATCTTCCTCACTTACAACGTTCGTAACTTCTCTTACTGTGCCACCACTTCCATCTTCGGATACAACTTTTTCTATCGTTCGCTCTACTACCCGATTGATATTTTGCGTCACAGCTATCGGCGCCTCCTGCAACAAGCTAAAGGTAATGATACCAGTCGCAATCGAGGTAACGAAGCTCACAAGAAGAGTAAGCAAAATGAGTTGTTGTTTGTTGAGATCTTCCATTTGCTTCAATGATATCAGATTATTTTTTTCAGTGCACGGACCAAGTTATCAACATCTTCCTTCCTAGTTTCGCGTCCAAAGGTAAAGCGCAAGGATGAGCCGGCGCAATCTTTCTTGCCAAGAGCTTCGATAACGTAAGAAGAATTTTCGAGGGCAATAGCTTTGCAAGCACTTGCAGCCGAGACCGCGAACCCCAAGGTATCGAGCTTGATCACTGCAAATTCGCTATCGATGCCGGCAAAGCAGAAATTCACATTGTTCGGTAGGCGCTGTAGCCGGCTTCCATTCAGACTTGAAGTAGGGATCGCTTTTTCAATCTCGGCAATACAATAGTCGCGTAGCTTTGCCAGTCGCTCCTTTTCGCTCTCTCTTTTTTCGACAGCTATCTCAAGTGCCAAAGCCATTCCCCTTGCTCCCACCACATTTTCGGTACCCGGTCGCAAACCCTTTTCTTGTCCCCCACCAAAAATAGTCGGGGCCATCTCTACCTTTTCTCTGACCACTAAGACGCCGACACCACGTGGTCCGTAAATTTTTATGCCATCCACCACTAGTATGTCTGCCCCCAAACGTTCGATCGATACATCTTCATAAAGCGCGCTTTGCGAAGCATCAACCATAAAGACGGCGCGACCTTTTACTAGTCTCGCGATTTTTTGCACCGGTTGTAAGGTTCCTATCTCGTTTTGGGCATGCATAACGATCACCAGAGCGGTCTCTTGGCGCAATTCCCTTTCTATTGTTTCTGCTCTTATCACCCCCTCTTCGTCTGGCACAACAAAAGAAGCCTCAACACCCCAAGCAATGAGCGATCGAACCTTTTCGATCACGGCAGGATGCTCTATAGAAGACACGATGATGTGGGGATTCGGCATATATCTTTTAGCGTTCATCACCACTCCGTCTATCGCAATATTGATCGCTTCGGTCCCACCCGAAGTGAAGTAGACTTCGCTTTTCTTGCAGTGCAATATTCGTGCGATTCGCACTCGAGCGTCATCGAGGCCGCGCTTTGCTACCTCACCTTCCGCATGTAGCGAAGAGGCATTGCCCCACATCTCGACTTCGGCCTCTCGCATAGTAGAAGCGACCCGCTCATCTATCGGAGTTGAAGCGCTGTAATCGAGGTAAACTCGCTTTTTCTTTGGAAACAGGGAAAACATTGCCTCTTATTTCTACATCAAATTTTGCAATTTCTCAAGAAAAAAGGTAGAATTGCAGAGCTTTTATGAACTCGTCATATTTCTCACATGCCCGAGCACCAAAACAAAAACAGAATAAGGCGTCCACCCGTGGTAGCCGTGCTTGGACATATCGATCATGGCAAATCCACTCTGCTTGATTATATCCGCAAGACTAATGTTGTAGACCGTGAGGCCGGTGGCATAACTCAGCATATCTCTGCCTACGAAGCCGAAGTCGGCGACGACAAACGCAAAATAACCTTCCTCGATACCCCCGGGCATGAGGCCTTTTGTGCTATCCGCGAACGTGGGAGCAAGATTGCCGACATTGCTGTTTTGGTTGTATCGGCCGAAGATGGGGTGAAGCCACAAACCATAGAAGCCCTGCGCTGTATCCACAACGACAATACGCCTTTTATCGTCGCGATCAACAAGATTGATAAGCCAAATGCGAACATCGACAAGACCAAGCAGGACCTGGCTGAACAAGAAGTTTTCGTCGAAGGTTGGGGTGGAACCGTGCCTGTAGTGCCGATCTCGGCCAAGAAGGGCGACAATGTCTCCGAACTACTAGAAATGATTTTGCTTCAAGCTGATCTACTTCCACTAGAAACCGATAACGACGCGCTTGCTTCCGGCTTTGTGATTGAGAGTCAAAAAGATTCGCGCAGCGGTGTTTCGGCCTCGCTAGTTATCAAAAGTGGTAAGGTGCAGGTCGGCCAATTTGTGGCCTCAAGAGGTGGGTTTGCGCCAGTACGAACCATCGAAACCTTCGATGGCAAAAGAGTAGATAGAGCTTCAGCCACTTCGCCTATCCGCATCACTGGCTGGAACGGTACCCCGATAGTCGGCGAGGAATTTCAAGCATTTGCTTCTAAAGCTGAGGCAGAAGCATTCTCTGCCGTGCCCCCGACCAAAGATATTCCGCATGTGAGAATAGACGGAGAGACTGGGGCAATCTTCGCCCTTGTGGTAAAAGCCGACGCTCAAGGGTCTCTCGAGGCGATCGAAAATGAGTTCACCAAAATACAGATACCAAATATCCGAACAGAAATAATTTCGGGCGGAGTGGGTGCCGTAAACGAGAGTGATATCAAGATGGCAATCTCGGGCAAAGCGAGCGTGGTCGGCTTCAACGTTTCGGCCGACAAGAACGCCACCGCTCTCGCCATGCGAGACGGAGTAGAGATCAAAATGTTTTCTATAATTTACGAGCTCACCGATTGGGTAAAAAGTCGCTGTGAGGAATTGGCCCCCAAAGAAAATAATGCGACCATCATAGGCAAGGTCAAAATTTTGAAGGTCTTTAGCAAGAACCGCGACAAGCAAGTGCTCGGTGGCAGAGTAGAAGAAGGTGAAATAAAGACTGGCGTATTGGTAAAAATTTTCCGAAGGGAGGCCTTGATCGGCGAAGGAAGAGTGAGAGAGCTTCAGAGTCAGAGACAGAAGACCGGCTCGGTAGAAGCTGGTCAGGAATTTGGGACCATGATCGAATCCAAAACCGAAATTGCTCAAGGCGATTATGTAGAAGCCACCACTTTCGAAACCAACTAAGACAAGTCGATAGACACAAAGCTCGCTCCGAGATAAAATCCAATTACGGCCTAGTCGCCCCACCTTCGCTAAAGCTACGGGCGGGCAAGCAAGTTTTGAAAATTTCATAAATTGGCCTGGTGGTGAAGAAGCTAACACGGCGGTCTGCAAAACCGCTACACGAGGGTGCGAATCCCTCCCAGGCCTCAGAGAAACAAAAAGGCCGTCCCTCGCAGAAGCGCAGGACGGCCTTCATCGCCGGTTCTATTCGTAACTAGCAAAAACAGAACTCTGGCGGTCTATGTAAAATTTCACCTTGGAGACCCCTACCAAGGATGGACGGATGTTCGTCCGATCTAGAGGCACATCCACCTCCACCTCGCCGACGACCTGCCGGCGAAAGAAAACAGCAGATCCTCCAGCGACAGAAAATTCACCCACCGTAGCACACCCTTTGGTTAGGGTCGCCACCCCCACACCATCGGGGTTATAAACTTGGATGTACTCCGATGTGCTGTTTAGCTCACTGCACACCTCGATCTGGCGGTCGGCCTGACCAACCAAAAGGGCCGACAAGAAAAACAAAAAACTCAAGGTTCTCACATTTCCCTCTTTCAAAACGAGATGAGAGCCGTTCCGGCCCTCTGTCCGACGGCTTGTATCAAAGCCGTGAGATCTGTTTATAGATTACCACGAAATACAAAAAAGTCAACCGTCGGGATCATTCGTTTGGTGCTGGGGGGGAGACTTGAACTCCCATGGATTACTCCACTAGTTCCTAAGACTAGCGCGGCTACCAATTACG
>CAZAXK010000027.1:0-5622 GCA_964489135.1 uncultured Candidatus Saccharibacteria bacterium | reverse complement strand
TCAACCCTTCGACCTTCCTCAGGGTAAAGAAAAGTGGCTACTTGATTTGGTTGGATTAGCAACCCTTTCAGACATGGTCCCACTGGTGGGCGAGAACCGCGCGCTTGCGTATTATGGCCTCCAGGTTTTGCGCAAAACACGTCGTCCAGGGTTGCGCAAACTATATTCCATGCTCAAAATTGTGCCGGCTGGATTAACCGAAGACGATATTGGGTTCTTGATCACCCCAAGAATCAACGCGGCCTCGCGCATGGGCCACCCGAAAGATGCTTTCGATTTACTAGTCGCCACCGACGAAGCGGGGGCGGAGGCGCTCGCGAAACATCTAGACTCGATTAATAACGAGCGCAAAGGTATGGTCGCCTCGATAGTCAAAGAGGCCAAAAAGCACATCAAAGAAAAAATACTAAATCAGGGGGAGAAACCAATCATAGTTACCGGTGACCCAAATTGGCGACCGGCTCTTCTAGGCCTCGCAGCCAACTCAATCGCTGAAGAATACGGCCGACCAGTTTTTCTTTGGGGGAGAGAGAATAGTAATTGCATCAAGGGCTCTTGCCGATCAGACGGCACCACTGATCTTGTGGCTCTTATGGAGAGAGCTAAAGAAGTTTTCTTGGAATTCGGTGGGCATAAATTTTCTGGCGGTTTCAGCGTCGCGGAAGAAACCATTCATAGACTGGAGGAGGTTTTGGTTGCTAAAAGTTCTACAGGCAATAATTCACAAAATGAAATTTGGGCAGATGCTGAAATCGAATTAGCTCACGTAAATCAAAACAATGCCGACCGCATCTTAACCCTTTCACCGTTTGGTGTTGGTAACGATAAACCACTTTTTATTTTGAGAGAAGTCTTGCCACAAAAGGTTTCGCGTTTCGGCAAAGAAAAAAATCACTTGGAAGTTTCGTTCTCTCTCGGTTCGCGGAGCTTGCGCGCCATTGGCTTTTTCAAATCACCAGAAGATTGGGGCGACATACTAAAGGAAGGAATGAAAACCAACCTTGCCGCCCATATAGAAAAATCTGGTTGGAACGGCCGTACCGAAATCCGCCTCCGTATCGTGGACTTTTTTTGATTTAATGGTATGTTTCCAAACAGGCATGACACATCCATTACTGGACGCAGATCTCGCGCGATGGAGAATCCGCCGCGCTTTTTTAATTAAGAGGTTTGAATCCGGGTACGGTTCGAGGGTAGTCGTCTGTACTCTCGATCCGTACAGGATCGAGCGGTACAGTCGCTCGGAACACTCCCAGGAAGAGATCGTTGTCCTTACCAACGGTACAACGGCTCTCCACCTCGACGGGCCTCCCGTCGATTGCTTCGAGGCGGAGGAAGTACCCGCCTGAAGATTGGGCCGACCAGAACGCTGGCGGCCCTATATTTTTATTATCTGCCTCGGCGTTATAGACTTTTTCTTATTTTACTCCAAATAAGTCGTGGTCTAAATGTGCTAAAATCAGTTTCATGAAAAAAACTATGATCTATACTGATGGTTCATCCCGAGGCAACCCAGGGCCTGGGGGGTGGGGGGCTATTGTTGTTGACGAAGCAAATTCCCTAATAAAAGAACTCGGGGGCAGAGAAGAAAACACAACCAACAATCGTATGGAGATGACAGCAGTGATTGAGGGGCTCAAGGGTACAATAGAAAATTCTTTGGTGGAGATTCACGCCGATTCGGAATATGTGATCAAAGGCGCGACAGAGTGGATCCATAATTGGCAGAAAAATAATTGGCGCACCAAAGCCAAAAAAGACGTGCTAAACAAAGATTTGTGGTTAGCTCTTTTGAAAGAAATGGGTGTGAGAAAAGTTTCTTGGAACAAAGTGCTTGGCCACTCGGGCCATAGAGAAAACGAACGTTGCGATCAGATTGCTACAAGCTTTGCCGACAATGCCTCCATTAATCTGTACGGAGGGCCTGAGTCTGGTTACAAAATAACTTAAAGATGCTTTACCTCTCGGCAACCGCTTTCGCTTTCGGAATTTGGCTAGAGAGTTGGTTGCGTCTGGGGATCTATTTTGGATTTTTCGTCCTTGTTGTGGGAATACTCTGTGCACTCCTCATAAAAAACGAGAATGGTTTTGTTTATCGACTGATTCTTTTTATCACACTCGCTCTGGTAATTGGGCTTTGCCGAATGAGCTGGTCCGAGACCAAAATCGATAGGAGTTTGGCCGAGTCGGTCGGGCAACAGATCACCTTGGTGGGGGAAGTAACGAGAGAAGCCGACAAAAGAGATTCAAGCACACGATACATAGTAAGACCAGAAAAAAGTGCTTCACAAATTTTGCTCACTGCAAACAATTCTCTACAGATCGAATACCACGACATCATAAGATTTACCGGCCGACTTGATCTGCCGAAAAATTTTACAAATGAGAACGGCGAGAATTTTGATTATGTCTCCTTCCTTGCCAAAGACCAGATCCACTTTACTATCTGGCAGCCAAAAATCGAGATCGTGAGTCAAGGGGAGGGTAGTCTTGTAAGAACCCTATTTGAATTGAAGAATGCTTTTGTCGACAAAATTTCGGAAATCGTACCCGAACCCAATTCTTCACTCCTCGCTGGTTTGATCTTTGGCGTCAAGCAGTCATTGGGAGCAGATCTTTTGGAAAAGTTTCGCACTGTGGGCTTGATCCATATCGTTGTCTTGTCTGGCTACAATCTTGGTGTAGTTGCTTACGCTGTACATTTGTGTGTTTCTTATTTCGGTAAACGAAATCTGGGGTTTCTGGTGAGCGCTGTCTTCCTTACCTTATTTGCGATCATGGTAGGGCTCGGAGCAACAGTGATACGAGCAAGCATCATGGCCCTGCTCGCGATCATGGCCAAATTTTTGGGTCGTCCAGCAAGTGCTTTGCGATGGTTATTCATAGCCGGAGTATTCATGCTTCTTTGGAATCCGCTTTACCTCTTGGGTGATCCTTCCTTCCAGCTTTCTTTTATGGCGACCTTAGGGCTCATACTTTTTTCACCCATCGTATACACTTTCATCTCGCGCCGCTTTCCATTTATTCCCGAAAAGTTCGCTCTGCGAGAAATTGTTTCTTCCACCCTCGCGGTGCAAATATTTGTCCTGCCTTTGCTTGTTAGGATGTCAGGGGAAGTTTCGATAATTTCTTTCATCGCGAATCCTCTCCTGCTACCGATTGTCCCAGTTGCTATGGCCTTTGGTGCCATGACCGGACTTGTGGGTATCATACCCATGGTCGGTAAATTTATTTCTTGGCCCTTCGGTGCACTAGCTTTCCTTACGAGCGAAATTATTATCCGCGCCGTAGAATACCTGTCTGTTCTACCCTTCGCTGTAGTGCAAATAGGGGAGTTGCCCTTTTGGATTATGACCGGGTGGTATGCGCTCTGTGCTTACGCATATTACAAATTCCAAAACGTCGCTGTTTTATAAACAAAAGTGGCCCTCCGATGAACGGAAGACCACATAAGGCCACCCCTCAATGACCTATCGGACCATAATCACATACTTTTGGTCGGGGTTCTCCTTAAGGTACTCGAAGTACCTCTCAAGCAAGAACTCGGGGACGTCGCGGGGTTCGGCCACCCGAAATCTGGCCTGAGCGTAGAATGTGCTCAAGTGTTCGTATGGGATACAGAAGCACAGTGGTGTGAAAAATTGATCCAGAAGCCGGAGCATTTCTGTCCCGACTCCCTGACCATGATAACGCGGATCAACCTGCATCCCTCGGAGTACTTGCGTGCCTTGCTCCCGCACCAGTCGGACCGCACCCATGATTTCAGTCGCCGCCATGGCAACCACAATGCTGTCGCCTCGGTGTGCCCTGTGAGGGTAACCAACGCGACAGTAAAACTCGTTCACCGCCTCGACCTCAAGGTCGAGGGCGGTTTTCATCTTTTTAAAAAACACGAGCCCTCCCAAAAGACATCTTAGTTATCGGGAGCAAGATGTCAATTATCTAGACGCTTCGAGGAAATTGCGCTCGACAACCTCCCAATTTAGATTTGCGAAAAAGTCTTCTATATATTGCTTCTTGCCACTCGGTTGATAGTCGGCGACGAACGAATGTTCCCACATATCGAGTGCCAAAATCGGGGTTACTCCCACTAGCTGGCCTAGGTGCTGTTCGTCCACCCAATACTGTATGAGTGAGTTGCTCTGCTTATCGAAGCCGAGCATGGCCCAGCCGATACCCCGGGTGGTAGCCAGATTCTTAAATATTTCAATTCGCTTTTCGAGAGTGCTGTCCTCAGAAATAATTTGAGCAATTAGTTTTGAATTTTCCGGAAGCTCTTTCGGACCGCCCTCCAGAGACGCAAAGTATATTTCATGATTCCTTATGCCACAAAACTCAAAGGCCTGCCTGCGGTAGACTTCGCGCCGGATGTATTCTTGGTTGTTTTGGTCTTCGACAATTTCGTGAATCAGATTGAAGTGCTTCACATAGCCCTCGTAAAGTTTTATGTGTTCTTCGATAGTCTTGGCTGAAATACCTTTAAGAGGAGGGATGTTGAACTGTCTCGCTTGGATTTTTTGCATGATAGTAGTGGCTAGGGGATAAATGCGCGACTACGCATAGTCGCCTAACAATTGTATCATAGTCGACATGACCGCCCGATCGAAAATAAAGCTCGCAATATTATTCGTCCTATTATTTGCTTTTGCAGTCTCGCTTTTTGCACTGTCGCATGAAATTCGGGGGGGAAATTTGAAAGTTACTTTTCTCAACATTGGCCAAGGAGATGCGATTCTCATCGAATCGCCGAGTGGCAACCAAATGCTTGTGGATGGCGGGCCGAACCGGAGCGTCTTGCGCGAGCTTGGCAAAGTACTGCCTTTCTATGACCGACACATCGATGTGGTGCTCGCCACTCACCCAGACGCCGATCACATAGGAGGACTCGCGGACGTTTTCGGTAAATACAAAGTCGACCTATATATAGAATCCGGCCTCGATCACGATACCGGATTATTCGAAGAGTTAAATTCAAAAATCGCGCAGCTCGGAATCTCTCGCCTCGAAGGTCGAAAGGGGATGACGGTCGATTTGGGGCAAGGAGCGGAGCTACAAATTCTATTTCCGGTGAATGACCCGCGCGGAATGGAGAGCAATATGGCCTCCATAGTCGCTCGACTGGTTTACGGCGAGAACGAATTTTTGCTAACCGGCGATTCGCCAATTGCCATAGAGAATTACTTGGTAAATTATGTCCCGCCGCAATATCTGCAATCAGATGTTTTGAAAGCAGGGCATCATGGCTCGCGCACCTCAACAAGCGCTTCTTTTGTTTCCGCCGTATCACCAGAATACGCTGTCATCTCGGCTGGCAAGGACAACAAGTACGGTCATCCACACCAAGAAGTTCTTGATATCCTAAATAATTTTGGAACAAAAATCCTCCGCACTGACAAGCAGGGGAGAATCGTGTTTGAGAGCGACGGAGTAAATTTGAAAATTAAATGAGGCCCGCGTCTTTGAGGGCTTGGTAGGCGCCCTTTTTCTGAATGGTCTTGATGCCTTTGGCAGAAACGTTGAGAATCAAAGTTTTGTTGAGTTCGGGCACGAAAATGCGCTTTTTCTGGATATTGGCGTAGCGCCTTCTAAGCCCAGTGTCATTAAACTGGGTGGCACGAGTCC
>CAZAXK010000026.1:0-5777 GCA_964489135.1 uncultured Candidatus Saccharibacteria bacterium | reverse complement strand
GGCTCAATATCCAATTGCCTCACGAGCAAGCAACCAATCCCTACCTTACCGACTTCATGACTTTTCATTACTTCTTCAGTCGCAAGGTCTGCCTCTCCTTCTCCGCTGAAGCGTATGTCTTCTTCCCTGGCGGGTTCGGTACTTTGGATGAATTCTTGGAAATATTGACCCTTATGCAAACTCACAAAATCCCGACCGCTCCAATAATTCTCGTCGGTACCGAATATTGGAGCATTCTGAGCACGATCTTCCGCCAGAATCTCGAGACCAAGGGATTTATCGATACTCCAGACCTAAGTCTCTTCACGATCACTGATAATGACGAGGAGATACTCGCCATTATCAAGTCAGCCCAAGTACGAATCGGCCTTGCTTATGACGAAAAGCTTGCTCCCGTCGAGCAAAACAACAACCACAGTGGGCCATTGAGTGGCCTAGCCAGCAAACGCTGCGTCCCTTGCGAAGGTGGCACACTGCCTTTCTCCCATAGCGAGTCAGAAAATTATCTTAAAAGTGTCGATCAATGGATGCTCCTCGACGATAAAGCCATCGAGAAGACCTACGAATTCAAAAGCTTCGATGAGGCGTTCGACTTTCTCGACAAGGTGGCCCATATCGCCGAGAAGGAGAATCATCACCCCGATTTAAATCTGCACGACTACAAAAAGGTCACGATCAAAATCTCAACTCACGCGATTGACGGCCTTTCGGAGAACGACTTTATCCTCGCCTCCAAAATCGACCAGATCCTAAGGTAGCCGAATCTCCTATTTACAAATGTCCAAACCTGTTGACAAATACAGAATTCTTCTGTATGATGGTGAAAGACTTATGGCTAAGGAATTTATTGAGCTAGACAAAGCGGAGCAGGTCACCCCTGCCGAGCTAATCGAGACCCTTGCTGATTACGCGGGCGGCGGTTGGGCGATTTCCTTTCGTGTAGCGCGGGGTATTCTTGAGCGAATGCCCAAACTCGCTATCGACGAGGCCAGCAGCCTCATAAAGGCCGCCGAGGTGGGTCAGAATAAACAAGAGGAACGCCACCAGCACCGTGCCGCTTATGAATACAAGCAACTGGCGAATTACATTCGCGCACACTACAAGTTGTAACCTTGCTCGTTTTACCTATTGATTTCCCCAAGAACCGCCGGTTCTCGGGGTTCTTTTTTTATATAAAATCGATAACAAGATGTAGGGGGAATAGAAAGCAAATTAAACAACTTGAATTCAATGTGATAGAGTATCGATATGGAACATGACACCTTTTGGGATCTCCTGCGTAGCCCCGGCCACTGGGCTTTTGAGATTTTCCTTATTGCTCTATTTGACGGCCTGCTTGGGCTGATCATCTGGCCACGGATCAAAAAATTCATGCACCACTACCGCATGGACGACCGCATGATCCACGACTGGGAGAAGAAGATGGTCAGCAAAGAAGAAACTCACTAGCCCTCGGGCTGTTAGTTCAGTAAGCAGAACACTCGATTCGCATTCGAGACCTGCCCGACTAAAGTCATGTAGGCGGGGGTCACCGGTACAATTTCGGTACAGTCCACAAGAATTTACATATACAAAGCTTTGTGTTACAATCGCTTTTGGAGGAGCTCCCTGATGCATTTTTGTATTTTAGCCCCCCTCGTTTTTAAGACAAGCGGACCGGTTCACCCTGAGTTTGTTTCGCTAAAAGATTTGGCCGAGTTTGCCATCTTTTTACTGCTCTGGGTTCTGGTATGGATTTCTGCGTCGGCACCCAATCCCAAATGCGTAGTCTGTAGATTGTATCTCACAGACCGCGAAAGGTTCGACGGAAAAGTCGTTTGCGGAGAGTGCCAAGACCAACTGCAGGAAAAGCTCGGCATGACATAGCCGAGAACGAAATAATTGCTCTGAGAGTCGCCCGCTCTCGGAGCGACTTTTTTTGTACTAGCACAGCGAAGCTTTGCGGAGCAAAGCGAAGTGGTGGACCATAGCGGGATCGAACCGCTCACCTCGCCCATGCCATGGGCGCGCTCTACCAAATGAGCTAATGGCCCTCATCTGCGCAAACATTATATTATATTTTCGTGAGTGAACAAATAAGGCAAATTTGATTGATTTTGGTTTTGTGGTATAATACCAGCAGGAGTAACGATGGCCACAACCACTACCACCGTCGTTCCCGACCAGTTGTCTCTTTTTGACGGCTGGCCGAAAAAGGTTCAGGGGGAAGAGGGTCCCCCCAAAAAAGTTCGGGTCGGGGTGACGATCCCCCCTCCCACCAACATACAAACCTCCCGCACGTTTTGGTACAATCCAGAAAACGCGCGGAAGGTGACAAGAGATTAGAGACCCGTCGTGGTCCGTGCCCGCAGGTGAGTGTCAGTTGTCATACTGTACATTCATTTGCGGGCTTTGCTTTTACGTATCTGGATTTGAAATTTGTAAAAGATGTGTTATTCAAAATCCCGCGGCCGCGGGAAGTGTATAAATTATTCTAGGTTCGGTATTTTTCCAAAATTAGTTTTTCCACTGCGGCTCGGTCTTCTCCGTATTTCTGGTAGGAAAGCTCTTTGAGTTTTTGGACCTGATCCATGTTGCCTTGCTCTGGGGCAGAAACTTTCATATTGAAGGGCTTGGCTGGCTTGCCGTTTACAAGCAGGCGCATGTAGGCATTGCGATTATCGATATTCATAAGATCGTTCGCCGTAAACGTCGGAGTAAATTGTCTTTCCAAGACTTCGCCATCTTCCGCACCCACTCGGAAGGCGCAGATCGAGCCGACGTTGCCAAAGACCGAATCCTTGATTCCCTCTTCGAGCTGAGCGATAAATTGGTGAGCGATGTTGAGCGAGAGTTTGTATTTGCGGGCTTCGGAGAGAATCGTCGTGATCGAGTCAGTCGTAATATTCTGAAACTCATCGACATAGAGGTAGAACGGTGGTAAGTCCTGACCGAAGCTGTCGACCCGCGAGAGAGCCGCCATCAGGATCTTGCCGACCAATATCAGGCCGATGAGGTGTGCGTTGATATCTCCCAAACGTCCCTTGGCAAGATTTACCAAAAGAATTTTCCTGTTGTCCATTATTTCTCGGAAGTTGAAGGAGGACTTTTCTTGCGCGATAACCGGACGCATTATTTCATTAGCAAGGAAGACGTCGAATTTGTTGGTCACATATTGCACATAGTTCGCGAGCCCCTGCTCGCCACTAGTCCTCTCGGCATTGGTCCAAAATTGACGGATGAGCGGATTGCGACAGCGTGAGAGCTTGAGGTCGCGATAGCTCTTGCTCGAAAGTACGCGCGACATATCGACAAGTGTGTTGCCACTCGCCGGATCTTCCATCACGAGAAGTGCCGAGTTGCGGAAATATTGCTCGAAAGCTGGCCCCATCGATTCGGGCACGTTGCCATAAAGTTTGCGGAAGATGCTAAAGAGCTCGTTGACCACAAAAGTCTTCTGCTCGGGCAAATTCATATCGTACTCCAGCATGTTGAGGCCCATCGGCCTTGCCACGTACCCTGGATCGAAGTAGATCACATCTTCGAATCGCTCGGGCGGAATATTCGCAAGCACATGCTGAATATCGCTACCATGCGGGTCGATCATACAAACTCCGTTGCCCATCTTTATATCTTGAATGATCATATTCTTGAGCAAGGTAGATTTGCCTGTACCTGTCTGGCCGATGCAATAAAAATGTCGGAGTCTGTCATCCTCCTGCATCCGAATGGTTGTATCAATATTGCGATGAGTGTTTACGCCCAAAATAAGACCTGAGGTGGGTAGATCGAGAGGAGCGGGAGCTGTCGCTGAACGCGTCTGGCGCAAGCCCTCAGAAGCCGACAGGGCGGTGGTATGAAAATGCATAAAGCTCGTTATCTCTCGAAGATTTAGCGGTATAGCAAGCGAATCATCAAATATTCGGAAGGCAAAGTCTTTCACCAGTTTGCGCAAGTTGCCACCACTTGCCGAATACCACTTGATAGAATTGCCAAGAGTATTTTGGAACTGGTTGAAGGCGGACTTTAGACTCTCGAGAATTTCCTCCGCTTCGGCTTTGGTATTTGAGGAAGCAAGTAGGCGCAGATTGGCCCGCACTATAGGACTATCGATTTTCTTGCGAATCTCTTCTACCGTTACCTGATCAACTGGCTCTGGCGCTTTGAGCTTCTCCTCCTCCTTCTTGCTAGAAGAGAACAAATCCTTGAAGGTATGCAAAACTTCGCCGACAGTATTGTCTGGTATATCGATCGCCTCAGCTACGGGTGTACCCTTTTGGATGTCCTCGAGAGCTTTCTTGTATTTCTTGTTGTAACGATCGCCGCAAGGCGACCAGACAAGCTGGATACATGCACCCTCGCCATCGCGATTGACCTTCGAGAAAGCCGAGAGGATGACATTGAGCGGATCGTGATCGAATTGTTCGTAAGTTTTTAGAGGGAAAATGGGATTCTTGGCAAATTGCGCGTAAGATCCAACGGTCTCTCCCCCTTCATTGAAAATATTGTAGTCATCGGGCTTTTCTTCGATCTTCGCATTGTGAAAGATCGAGAGTATCTGCTTCTCGAAAAGACCTCTCTTGTCTTTTGGCACCGCGGCATAAAACACCACCTCCTGAGAGAAGTTCGCATTCGCAATCTCGAGCGATACCCAATTGTCTTCCTTACCAGTAGAAACCGAGAGCAAGCCGGCATAGAATTGTTCCATCCCAGAGATTAGTTCCTTCAGAGTTTTCCTCTCTTGACCGTCATTGCCACTTTCAGGAATTAGGATTTCATACAAGGCCATGTTGAGTCCCTTTACAATCTTCTCCTTGGGATCTAAGCCAGCGATAGTAAACCCTTCCTTTAGGTATTCTGCGACAAAGCGATGAAAGTCGTCAGTCAGGTGGAAATTTTGCATTTTCTCCACCACCGTGAGCGCGTTCTTGATCCCCTTTTCTTTGGCGAGGCGCACCAACTCACTCACCTGGCGATCATGAGGTTCGGGCGTGAGCTTGGTCACCAAGAGCCCCGCTTCTTCGGGCGACATCTTGTGCTCTTCGTGTAGCACAGCGTTCGGCGCGACTTTGTATTCGGCCAAAACTTCTCTCGCAGGAGCGAGATCATCCTTCTTGATACCGGCAACCTCCAAAGCTTTTTCCCTCTCAACTATTACTTGGCGCAAATGCGCAATCTCTTCTTCGGGATTTCTAAATGGCACTCGAGGCAATTCCATATGCGATAATTGTAACACAATTCTGTTTTGCCCTTGCCGACTTTTTAAAAGGAATTGGGGGATAAATCGGCCCAAAAGAAAATCACCACACCTTGCGGTCCGGTGATCTTCTTACGAACTCGCCAATTACATTGTTGGCGATGAAGGCCTGCCCTTGAGCATAACCAAGCCAGATAGGCCGACTAGGATGTAGACAACTCTCGATATCATAGCGTCCTGACCACCAAAGAGCTGACCAATATCCCAGCCAAAGAGGCCGACCAAGAGCCAGTTTATAGCTCCGATGACCACTAGCCAAAAAGCAACTTTAGCCATTTTTGTTAGGTTTAAACCAACTTATAAAAAACGACCAATTAAACACCTGTTTATTATATCGCTTTTTATCATTTCTCGGTTGTGATGTGTGAATAACGGATGTTTTGTGGTGCTACCGGGGTTTGGCCATCCGTATTTTCCTGCTAGAAAATCGGACAGCCCGCCCTCGGCGCGTCCGCCTCCGGGCTTCAAATCTCGCCATACTAGGCGATCATGTGGCAAAAATAAAATGCCGACAAAAATCGGCATCTTATTTTTACCATGA
>CAZAXK010000025.1:0-6980 GCA_964489135.1 uncultured Candidatus Saccharibacteria bacterium | reverse complement strand
GATCCGGATATAAACATCCTGCCGAATTCTGTTACTCGTAGCAACGAACTTGAATTACGCGATATCTTGGCCCCGAGCGCACTTAAGGTTAATGCCAAAGAATTGAGTCTTGGTGAGAAAGTGGTAAGAAGCTTTTTTGTCATCTCTTATCCTCGCTTTCTCGCCGAAGGTTGGTTCGCGCCGATTATAAATATGGATAAGATGTTCGACATTTCAATCTTTGTCCATCCACTCGAAACAGCTCGGGTTCTCCGCACTTTTCAAAAAAAGGTGGCTGAGGTACAAAGCCAGATCAGAATCAGGGAAGAAAAGGGGCTAGTCAGGGACCCGATACTTGATACTGCTTACCAAGACCTAGAAAATTTGCGTGATAACCTGCAACAAGCTCAAGAAAAGATGTTCGAGGTAGGCCTCTACATTTCGGTCTATGCTGACTCAAGCGAAGACTTGGACAAAGTTGAGTCGGAGATCAAATCGCTGCTCGAGTCTAAGCTTGTATATGTAAAGCCCGCCCTCTTCCAGCAAGAACAAGGATTTGGCAGTATCTTACCAATTGCTGAGGATGAGCTTGGTGTTCATTCCAAGATAAATTCGTCACCACTTTCGAGCATCTTTCCATTTGTATCCTTCGACCTCACTTCGGACAAGGGCATATTGTATGGTATCAATCGACACAACTCTTCACTTGTCTTGTTTGATAGATTTTCGCTCGAAAACTACAATTCGGTTTCGCTCGCTAAGTCCGGTTCTGGTAAATCATACGCCACCAAGTTGGAGATCCTCCGCACACTGATGTTCGACGCTGATGTAATCGTTATCGACCCTGAAAATGAATATCAATATATGGCTGAAGCAGTGGGGGGCAGATACTTCAATATTTCTCTAAACTCCGATCATCATATAAACCCATTTGAATTGCCCGTGCCCGGAGAAGACGAGTCGGCTTCAAGTGTCTTGCGGAGTCAGATCATAAACCTAGTCGGGCTCTTTCGAATAATGATGGGTGGCCTTAGCGCTGAGGAAGACGCGATTATCGACCGAGCAATAACCGAAACTTACGCGCTCAAGGATATTACTGCCGACTCCAATTTTCAAAATGTCGAACCACCACTTCTCTCCGACTTCGAGCTGGTACTCGGAGGCATGGAGGGTGGTGAATCTTTGGCCCAACGACTCTCAAAGTACACCCGCGGGACTTGGGCGAACTTCATCAACCGACCTTCAAACATCGATATAAATAAAAAATTTGTCGTCTTCTCGATCCGCGATATGGAAGACGAGCTCAAGCCGGTTGCCATGTATATCGTCACCCACTACATCTGGAATGCGATCAGACGAGAGATCAAAAAACGCTTGCTTGTTATTGATGAAGCGTGGTGGATGATGAAAAGCGAGGATACCGCCTCCTTCCTGCTCTCGCTTGCCAAAAGAGGACGTAAGTACTATCTTGGGCTCGCTACCATCACTCAAGACGTCGATGACTTTCTCAAGTCGCCTTACGGCACACCGATTATAACCAACTCATCGATTCAAATCCTTCTCAAGCAATCTCCAACCACGATCGACCGTCTGCAAGAAGTCTTCAATCTCACCGATGAAGAAAAGTATCTCTTAATCGAATCAGGGGTAGGAGAGGGTATATTCTTTGCTGGCCTGAAGCATGTGGCAATCAAAATAATTGCTTCTTACACCGAAGATCAGATAATCACTTCCGACCCATCGCAGATTCTCGCCATAAAGCAAAAGAATGCAAGAGGATGAAATCCAAACAGAACAGGAAGTGGCAAATGATCGAGTACCGTTTTACGTCATAAGACGAACTATACCGCTTCCACCCATAGACGCCGAGCCCCACTATAGAGTTAGTATTTGGATGGCGTGGTTTTTGGTCATGTCCGCCATAGTAGTCGATGTACTAGAGCTTCTTCTCAGTTACACCGGGGTGGGGATATTTGTAGCCACCGTTGAGGCCTTTGCTGCTGGATTTATCTTCTGGCTTTGGTTCAAGGTTCTTGGAGTAAATTACACCTCGAACACTAAGAGCTTCGCGACTTCCATAGCAACTTATGTCGCCGAGTTGATTCCCGGTCTTGATTTGGTGCCCTTTTGGTTTGCTTGGACAGTGGGTATGATGCTTATCATCACCCTAAGCCGAATGGAAGATCGCGGCGAGGAACCCACCATAATAGGGGCCTTGGGTAGAATCCTGACTTTTGCCGGCGGGCCAATAACCATGCTAACCAAGCTACCTCTCGAGGTGTACCGCGACCGAAAACGTGTGGCGTGGAGACAAAGCGAGATGGAGAAGGAAAGATTGGAACTACTGCAAAACCCAGAAAACGAGGAGGGAATACGTGCCAAATACCAAGAGCGGGCAGATAAATTTAAGCGCCGAGGTATGAGTGGCGCTGAAAGACTCGAGAAAAAGTTTTTCAATGTTGGCAAGGATGGCGTTTCGCTTAAAGAAGGTGCGAGTATAGATGAAGCCAAAGCGTCTTTCGGCAAACTGCGAGCCAGACAACAAACCCAAAGCCCAACCGGCCAAAACGTCCTCGATCTCAAAAAGGGTGGCGGAGGGGCGGGCTTGCCTTTTAAGCAATAGGCCAATTCCACATTGTTCGATCAGTTTGCCGTATTGACGTGATACAATTTAAGCGTATGAAAAGGATTTTGGTTTTAACTCTTTCTCTGTTCCTGCTTTATCCAGTGCTTGCCTTTGCACAGATAAATAATAGCGTCCCTTTTTCTTTTGAAGACGACTTGCAAGTCGAGGTAGTTCCAAGCTACCCCAAACCCAATGAGATCGTCTGGCTCAACCTCGCGATCTACACCACCGACCTCGACTCGGCCGATATCGGATGGTATCGGAATGGTAAGCAGGAGGTATTGGGCAAGGGCTTGAAGCAATATTCTTTCCGCAACGGTAATGCGGGTGAGACCACCTCAATCGAGATCCGGGTTCGGCTCCAAGATGGCACCGTTTTTTCCAAGAAACTCAGCTTCGCGCCGGCCGAGGTTGATTTGCTTTGGGAGGCCGATTCCTATGTGCCACCGTTTTACAGAGGCAAGGCCCTGCATCCAAGACAAGGCAAGCTCCGAGTCGTAGCCATGCCCAATTTTACAACAAACGGCAAAGTAGTCCCCGCAAGCAAGCTTATCTATGAATGGTCAGACGGTATGCAGGTCTATCAGAGCCAGTCCGGCTATGGTAGAAATGTTTTATCCCTCAACGGATCAATTTTGGGCTCCACTGAGCAGATACAGCTAACTGTTCGCGACCCCAATTCGAGCCTTATCGCGCAGTCTTTCCTCGATGTACCGACGACAGACCCCGAGCTACTCTTTTACCGCAACGATCCCTACTACGGACTCTTGCTCGATAACGCCATTACCGAACCGATTGCTCTTACCTCTCAGGAAGTGGAAGTGTTTGCAAGCCCGTTCTATATAACTAAAGAGCTTGGCTCTGCGTTAAAATACAACTGGACACTTAATGGGCAAGTAGTACCAGAACTCAGTAATTCGCGAACGGCAATCTTTCGCAAGCCGGAATCTGGTTCTGGACGTTCGGATGTAAGAGTCGAGGTAAAAAACGAGAATAAAATACTACAGTTTACCGATTCGAGAATTACTATAAATTTTGGTGAATAGAATATGCAAAGGAACAATCTAAAAAAAGTCTTCGGTATATCAATGGTTCTTATCGCCATTTCTCTTTTACCCAAATTCGTTCCTGTCACCGAAGCACAAACACAAACGAGAGATACGTACCAAGTTTTGGCCCCTCTGCCGGGCACTTATGACACAGCGTCCGGCAAAACCGATCTCCAAAGGTACTTGCCGGGGCTATTTAACTTCGCCATAGGCATATCGGTTGCATTTGTATTGCTCAACCTTGTATTCGGCGGGTTCCAATGGATGTCTAGCGACGCCTTCACTAAGAAGGAGGAGGGTAAGAAACGCATAGAGAACTCCCTCAAAGGTATTTTCCTCGTAGCCGGAGCTTGGATAATACTTTATACCATTAGCCCCAAGCTCTTGGATGTAAAGCTAGATATTGAATCGGTAAATATACCGTCTTCAAGCGCCCCTGCCGGCAGTGGTGGGGGAGGCGGCGGAGGGGCTACCCAATTACAAGCATCGACCCAATCCGCAGTAAACGACCTCAAAGCCCTCTGCTCTGGTTGTGTAAATATAACGAGCACCACAGGTGGCCAACACACCGTTGGCTCTGACCATTACAGCGGTTTAGCTGTCGATATCGCTCCCAATCAAAATCTCAACCAGTTTCTTGTTGAAAGCACAAACCCACCAAAAGAGTGTGGCACGGTCGACAAGGTTCTTGGTAGCACAAAAGTGAGATTCCTTTGGGAGCCAAAAGGGTCATATTGCGGAGGGACAGTACCATCTTCCGGCGACCATTGGCACATGTCTGTCAAACCATAAAGCAAAATGACTAAGAAAATCTTACTTACAATTGGAATACTGGCGATAATAGGGGTGGCGGTCTTTTTGGTCTTATCGGAAGATACGGTAGCTCCAGAAAATGGGGGTGGGGGATTTTCGCTTAACAACTACTTTCCTTTTGGTAAGAACGAGGTCGTGGTAGACAACAATACTGACACCTCGACTTCTACCGAGCCCACTCGATCTAACCAAAATATCAATCAGCCGATTCCTAAAGTCCGAAAGATATCCAACGAACCAGTTGCTGGCGCAGTTACCTTCAACTCTGGCACTACCACCATAGTCCGATTCGTCGAAAGGGGGACCGGCAATGTTTACGAAGCCCGAAGTGACAGCGCGGAGGTAAGGCGGCTCACCAACACCACGATCCCCAAAATAATTCGAGCCGTTTGGCTCAACAATGGATCAGGGTTCCTCGCTCAAACCCTTCTACCAGAAAACGAAATTGTAGAAACGAGTTTTGTGGCTCTAGTCCCAAATCAGGCTGGTACTGAGGCTTTGACCCCATTTTCTACCAAAATTTCCAAACTACCTACAGATATAAAAGAAATACTGGTGAGCACCGATAGCAAGAAAATTTTTTACTACACCATCTCGAACGGCGCCTCTTTCTACTTGGCGAACCCCGATGGTACGGGAGCCAAGTTGGTAGTTAGCCACCCACTAAGCGAATGGATACCGCGATATTGGAAAAACGCTTCCACCGTGGTGCTACAAACCAAAGAGAGTGGGCGGAGCCCAGCTCTTTTCTATGCTCTCAACACGCAAACGGGGACATTTTCTAAGGAAGGGAGCCCTATAGGTAAGATCCAAAAAAGTGTCGCCACCATCGCCGATAAGTGTGCGCTACCAATCGGATCGGACTCGCTCATATTCTGCGCGGTACCAGAGAGCGTGCCAAACAACTTCCCCGATAGTTGGTACAAGGGGGCTCTTTCCACCACCGACTCGATTATGGAAATCGATACTCTGAACAACGTTTATTACAACAAAATTTCCTTGGCAACAGAGACTGACCAGAAGATAGATGTAAGTGAAATATGGCTAGCCAAGGACAAAAAACAGGTGGTAGTTAGAAACAAGATTGATGGTCAACTCTGGATGATCAGGCTAGAGGATTAGCAAGAACCCTCTTCTTTATATAGTAGTCTTGAGCGATTCCAGCCAAATTGCTTACCAACCAATAGAGTGCAACTACGGCTGATATTTTCCACGAAATAAAGAAGACGATTGCTGGGAAAGTATATTTCATTTGCTTCGCCATCATGGCGGACATGTCTTCGGCTTTGTTGCCGTTGGATGCTTTGTTGTCTTTGGTAGAAAAGTGCATTTGCCAAAAACTGCTGACCGCGGCGAGTAGCGCAAAAATGACGCTTTTTTGCGATATATCCCAAAGCCCCAAGAAATTCATAGAAACTTGGGGGACTTTTATGAAGCTGTAGAGAAGTTTGGTATCAACCACCGGCAGGCCGGAATAAAGAAATATGTGGTAAAGCGAATAGACAAGGGGAATTTGTATGACTATACCCACAATGCTACTAAAGGGGTTGATCTGATGCTTACGATAAAATTCCATGACCTTTACGGCCTGGGTTTCTCGATCTTTGTATTTTTCTTTTATTTCATTCAGTTCTTGACTCGCCTCCTTCATCTTTATTTGAGTAATAGTTGCCTTCTTGGAGAGGGGGAAGAGCAACGCCTTTACCAGAACAGTTAGCACCACAACCGCTATACCAGCATCGAAATAGGGGATATTCAAAAGAACGATGAGTATGTTGTATAGCGGTGTGTAGATTATGACTTTTAAGAAGGCGATCATTTTTTTATTTTATTTAATAGTTCCCCAAAAGCAGATTCTATTTCCTTTTTGTTCTTGGGTGTTTTTCTAAAAACAAATTGGATAAGGGCCTTGTCTTTAATTTCCTGTATATGCTCTCTTACCATCTCGTATACCACGCGTCTTAACCGGTTTCTAGTATTGGCCTTCTTGGCCACCTTTTTTGAGACAGACACAGAGAATCTAGAAGCGCTCTCGCTGTTTGCCCCCACCCGAAGCGAGATTAGATCGCCTACAAACATTGTCCCCTTTAGGAGTTTGGGGTATAGCAACCGTGGAATACGGCGATTTTGGGGCAACATTTCAATTTGAGCTAAACGGAAATTTTTCTTCTGCCTTTATTCATCCTCCTTTTGAGCACCTTTCGGCCACTAGTCGTGGCTTTGCGCTTGAGGAATCCGTGCGCTTTGGCTCTTTTGCGCTTTTTGGGCTGGTAGGTTGTTGACATCTCGGTAAGAATTAGTTTGTAAAAGATTATAAACCCGTAATTCACAAATTATAAACACATCTGGGACTAAAAACAAGTTCCAATTTCCTAAGGCCTGTATATAATAGCGAACATGGACACAACAGAGCTATGGAACAAAGTGCTCGCTGAGATAGAAAAATCCATCTCTAAAGCCAATTTTGCGACATGGTTTAAGGACACCCGCGTGGCGGGTTTCGAAAATGGGGT
>CAZAXK010000024.1:0-7489 GCA_964489135.1 uncultured Candidatus Saccharibacteria bacterium | reverse complement strand
ACGGTGTTCCCACACAAGGAGGTTTTTTCTACGAGGGGCAGGCGGGGAGATACCTCATGAAGCACGTCGCAGATCTCCTCGGAGCATTCGAACATGGTAACTTGTTCGAATGGCTTCGAATGGAGGAGTCGCCGGTCCCAGCTCGCAGATAAGTTAGCTAGGTAGTACAACTTGAGGCGCGCTATGAAAATAGCGCGCCTTTTTTCGCATTTAAACTAACGTCTAAAACAGCACCGGAATTATGCATAGGTTTTGCATTGAAAAAGGCTTTGTGTTAATATATCAATCGTTATGGCAGTAAACGTAGAAGTCGTAAAAACAGGCTCAGAGAACAACCTTAGCCTCATCAGAAAGTTTACCAAAAGGGTCCAAGGATCTGGTGTTTTGCCTCGTCTACGCAAAATACGCTACAGCTCAAGAAAGAAGTCTGAATACGTCAAAAAGAAGATGACCTTAAAACGCCTTGCAGCTCATAAAGAAATGCAGGAACTCATAAAGATGGGCAAGGCACCTATAAGAAAGTAGCCGGAGTGAAGACATCTAAAATAGTTGAAGAAATAAAGAGTGAGATATTGGGAGAGAGTTATGATCTCTCTTTTGCTTTTGTAAACAAGGCAACTATTCACGACCTCAATTTAAAGTATCGCAACAAAAACGAACCAACCGACGTGTTATCGTTTACACTGACAAAAGAGAGTGGTGAGATTTTGATTTGCAAAGAAATTGCAAAATTGAAATCCAAAAATTTCAATATGAAGCCCGAAGAATTCCTTATTTTCTTAGTTATCCACGGAATGCTCCATTTGAAAGGCTTGGACCATGGTGCTAAAATGTCTGCATATGAGCTCTCGTATCACAGCAGGTTTAGACGTAGGCACCTATGAAGTCCGTGCCGTCATCGCAGAACATACTGGCGAGAATTCCTCCATCAATATTTTAGGCACCGGCCGAAGCGAATCGAAGGGACTGAGGCACGGATACATCATCCAAAACAGCGATGTTACTAAATGTGTTATCGAGGCCTTGCGTCAAGCCGAGAAATCATCTGGCCAAAAAATAAAAAGGGCTTTTGTTTCTATAGGGGGTGTTGGACTTTCTGGAATAACCTCTAATGGATCGACCATAATTTCGCGTGCTGACCAGATGGTCACCGAAGCCGATTTGGAACAGGCAATTCAGGCCTCCGAGGAGTCTATCCCACCCTCACTCATGCAAAATCGGAGAATTATCTACACGATCCCCACCAGCTGGAAAATAGACGGCAAACAAGTCTTCGGTCGCGTACTGGGTATGAAAGGTGTAAAGCTTGAAGCGAAGGTGCTTTTTGTCACCTGTATAGAAACCCACCTTGATGACTTGGTAGAAGCTGTCGAGGAGGCTGGTATAGAAGTTATCGACGTTGTGGCCTCTCCTATCGCTGCAAGCTTTGTAACTCTATCAAAGAGTCAGAAAATCGCCGGATGTGTGCTTGCAAACATTGGCGCAGAAACAGTCTCAATTGTTGTATTCGAGAATAATATCCCTATTTCACTTGAGGTATTTCCTCTTGGCGGTATGGACATCACAAACGATATTGCACTCGGACTCAAGATTTCGCTTGAGGAAGCGGAGTCCATCAAGCTCGGCGGTATAACCGCAACAAACTATTCCAAAAAGAAGCTAGAAGAAATAATTTCCGCACGCCTAGGTGACATCTTTGAGCTCATCGAGGCACACCTGAAAAAGATCGGCAAGAGCGGAATGTTGCCCGCAGGGATCATTATTACCGGCGGTTCCTCTTCAATTGGCTTTATCGAAGAACTCGCACGCACCTACCTCAAGCTACCGTCCCGCATTGCACCATTAAGTGACGGGCAGGGCAAATTCCAACTCAAGGATTCCTCTTGGTCAGTGGCTTACGGCCTATGCATTATCGGTAGCTTACCCGAAGAAGAAGAGAGACTCGGACTACAAAAGCAAGGTAAGGACTTTTTCAAAAAAATCATCCAAATTCTGAAACAATTCTTGCCTTAGTCAACTTTGCTTTTTCCGTTTCTCTCCTATAAACTGGATATGTTATGCCACAAATCAAACCAGAAGTAGAGACATTTGCTCGTATAAAGGTTCTCGGCGTAGGCGGTTCCGGTAAGAACGCGGTTAACCATATGATCAATTCCAAGGTGCGCGGTGTAGAATTTATCGCAGTAAACACCGACGCCCAAGACCTCCATCATTCACTTGCCAAAAAGAAAATTCACATCGGTAAGAATCTGACCAAGGGCCTAGGTACCGGCATGAATCCGGATCTCGGCAAGCGTGCCGTAGAAGAAACCAAAGAAGAAATCCAAGAGTCCATCAAGGGCGCTGATATGGTATTTATCACCTGCGGACTCGGTGGAGGCACCGGCACAGGCGCAGCCCCTGTAGTTGCAAGGACAGCCAAGGAGCTCGATGCCCTTACTGTTGCAGTTGTAACCAAGCCGTTTGGATTTGAAGGTCAGCAAAGAATGCGTTTGGCCGAAGCTGGATTGAATGAACTAAGTCAAGCCGTAGATGCACTAATCGTAATCCCGAATGACCGACTTCTCGCAACTATCGACAAAGACACTACTGCCAAGAATGCTTTCGCCATGTGCGACGACATACTCAAGCAGGCAGTTGAGGGTATTTCTGACCTCATTAGCATGCCCGGAATGATCAACATAGACTTTGCCGACATCAGAGCCGTGATGGAGGGTGCTGGCGGAGCTCTTATGGGTATTGGGCGAGCCAGTGGCGAAAAACGCGCCGAAGAAGCAGCCAAGCTTGCTATTAACTCCCCTCTTCTTGAGGTATCGATCAACGGAGCCAAGGGTGTGCTCTTCTCAATCGCGGGTGGCGACGACCTCACTATGTTTGAAATACACGATGCAGCCAAGATGATAACCGAATCTGTCGACCCGAATGCCAAAATCATATTCGGAACAGTGCGCGATGAGAAGCTCAAGAAGGGCGAGATCAAGATTACCGTTATTGCCTCGGGTTTCCCCGACAACTACATGCGAAAGACCCTCTTCGGCAGAGAGGCAGAGCAGAACTCTGATACTGACAACAAGGGTAAAATTTTCAATAGTGTCTTCAACAAAGAAAAGGAAGAAAAGCCACCGGTAGTGGAAGAAGAGGAACGAAGCAAGCCCATTGCAGACGATGATGACGATTGGGGCGCAGTACCAGCTTTCCTCAGACGCTCCAAGCTCAAATAACAGCGACAGTCGCTAATTTTTGGATATTAGACAATAGGTGTATAATGCACATTATATTTTTGTATTTAACCAAAAACTAATGACTACTGACTACCAACTGATAATTATCGGCGGAGGACCGGCGGGGGCGGCTGCCGGAGTATATGCAGCGCGTAAGCAGATCAAGACCCTGCTTATTACTGATAGTTGGGGTGGACAATCCACCGAATCAGTTGGCATCCAAAACTGGATCGGCACAGTTGAGATCTCTGGTATCGACTTTGGTAAATCCTTGCGCGAACACGTAAAGCATTACGCGGGCAATTTCGTTGATATCAAGGATAGCGAGAAGGTTGAATCAATTCTCCCCTCTCCTTCACAAGGAGAGGGGCAAGGGGTGAGGTCGTTCAAGGTAAGGACCAGCAAGGGTGAATACGTTTCAAGAGCGGTATTGATCGCGACCGGTAGCACTAGGCGCAAATTGGATATCCCAGGAGCCAAGGAGTACGAGAACAAAGGTATAGTGTATTGTGCCTCCTGTGACGGACCGCTTTATGCCGGACAGGATGTAGCAGTAATTGGCGGAGGCAATGCTGGATTCGAGAGTGCCTCGCAATTGCTCGCCTATTGCAACAGTGTCACCCTTTTGAATCGCAGTGAGACCTTTCGAGCAGATCCCATAACTGTCGAGGCCATTCGCAAAAACCCCAAGATGACAATTTTAGAAAATTCCATTCCTACCGAGGTAAGAGGAGATCAGTTTGTAAGTGCCCTAAAGTACAAGAACACCAAGACGGGTGAAGAGAAGGAATTGCCTGTAACTGGAGTCTTCGTCGAAATCGGGCTCATACCAACCACTTGGTTTGCCGAAAAATCCGGGGTGGAAATGAATGAAATAAAACAGATCAAAGTAGACCCTCGAAATCAGCGAACGAGTGTAGAGGGTATTTGGGCTGCCGGCGATTGTACCGATGGCCTATTTCACCAAAACAACATCGCCGCTGGTGATGCAGTAAAAGCCCTAGAGGATATCTACCAAGAGTTGGCGAAGAAATAACTAATCCCCCTTAGTCCCCCTTTACCTTAAAGGGGGAAACGCGCAACAAATTGTTAAATCAGTGAATAATAAATAGGAGTCACCTCCTCTTTATGTAAAGAGGAGGAAGGGAGGAGATTAGAAAAAGGCGCTGGGAGAGGATTAGAAATATCACTTCGGACTCCCGAACATCTGCACCACGAACACAGCTTGAGCACCTTTGTACATGCCTGTTGAGGTGGCGATGCCTATTTCGGTGTATTTGGGATTGATGATATTTAGCCAATGAGTTGGTGAAGCTGCCCATGCTCGGTGCACCTCCTCACTTTCTACGAAATTGACGGCCAGATTCTCGCCTGCATATCGGTATTTGTAGCCCGCTTTCTCGATCCAGTACCAAGGAGTCTTGCCGTCTGGTGTGTTGTGAGCAAAATATCCGTTTTTGGCCATGTCGTCGGCCTTCATTTGAGCAGCGTTCTGCAGTAGGGCATTTACTTTTAGTTCGGAGGCATTCTGTAACACGCGATCCTTATTGGCGAGATTGACCAAGACACTCGCATATATCGCTGATAGCGAGTCAAGAAGCTTTTCTCGGTATTGCAGGAAAAAGGCCCCGAAACTGGCAATTATAATTAGAAGCACGGCGACCACGAGTAGCTTCAATTTGTCTAGCACCCCTTTACCCATATTCATAGGGTGATTATAGCATATTAGAGACCTATGGTAACTCTGGGAAAGGTAGCTCAGAAACAAGCTGCGGGCAGACCATTACATTTATCCACCACTGAGTTGTTTTGTAGACATGGCCAGTACCCTCGCCATTGTTCAATCCGATCTTCTTCCACGGATCGAGTATTTGGGATGCAAACATTTCTTGGAACTTTTTTACTGATCCTTGAGTGAGCGGGCCGTAGAATCCAGACGTGGGCAATTGTGCCCCCATGTATTTATTCAGGAATTCCTGCAATTTGATAACGTCACTAGAATTATTTTTGGCATTCGGCTTTATAAACGAGGTTAGATAGACTTCACAAGCAGGACCAGTCGATGCACCCAAAACTTCTCCCCCGCCAGAGGTACCGTGTCTTCGGCTACCGCTTTGATTCAAAGGATTTTCTGTTGGGGTAGCCACAGCCATCATGCTAGGAGAATTATCTTCCCCACCGCCCGTATCCTCGATAAGGACACATTCGGTCTCATCTTCGTTTAATTCATAACCAGTATCGCAAACGGGTGGTTGATTGTTTTCAATAATTTCCGTTTCAACCTTTTTGTTTACTACGTCAAACTCCTCGCTCGCAGAATCCACCACAACTGTATCCAAGCCGGATTGATTCTCCCAATCTGGCTTTGCAATTTCCCCTATCGTATAGCTTCCGTAGGGGACATTCTCAAAGGTAAGACATCCGTCTTCTCCCGTTGTTCCAGCATATCCTTCGTATAAATCAACGCCCAAAATGCCAGCGTTGTCGTTGAACCATCCTTGATTCTGATTGCCGTCCGTTCCATCAAACACTCGGAAGTTTACATTGCCGGTCGTGTTGGGAGTAAACATTTGAGCATATGTGTGAGTACTCGATGCATATGGCCCCCAGTACCCGTCGGTATTTTGGATTTGGAGCTCCAAAATACCCGTACCATATCCCGTGTAGCCATCCATTATGTTTGTGGCCCAATTGTCTGTTGTGCTGTACTCTGCGTCTGCCATGTTTGCCCCACCTTGATTTGCCCAAGTACTACTTGCGATAGCGAAGTAAGATTTGTTCTGATCAAGCACTGATAGAGTATCAACACCGTTCCAATTGTTCGAATTTACACTTAGGTGTTCAATTTTTGGACCCTTATTCATGTAGAGCGTCCATTCTGATAGCGGATTTTCCTGACTATCCCATTTGCAGATTTTTACGGTTGCAACCTGCTCAGGTATCGGGCAGGTCTCGTTTTCGACGATTACATACTTGTCGTGGGTCAAGCTGTTGTAATTGGGAACGACAGAGGTGATAGGTGCGCCTACCGCTTGAGCAAAGGTATCTCCTACTCTGTAGCCCTTGAGTCGGTATTTGGAAGGGGCACACTCGGCCCCGATTGGCAGAACATTAGAATTCGAATCTACATCACTCGTAATCTCGTGTGTAGTGTACATAGCTGGGGCGGTCATAACGCTCGTGAAGGCGGCATAAGCGGGAGATCCGCCGTGTCCACTTTCATTCAATACGTAATTGCCAGTACCAGAATTGCCCGTCCAACTCCAGGTGGCTTGCATGGGGAAATCATACCCATTAGCTGTTTCGGCCGTGGCTTGTGCCCCATCGAGATACTTATAGATTTTTACCTGCAACGTGTCTGGAGTTGGAGTGTAGGGCTCATCGTTTGGACAAGTTTTGGAAGGAACATAAAGGCCGAAAATCAGACCAGCAGGGTTTTCATGTGGCCCAGCATTCGCCATAGCAAAGTTATGGACACTTACTTCAATAGTATTTTGGCCCATGTGCAGATTAGCCATCGGCACGGTGACATTAGCAAACGCGTTGAAGTTCTGCTCGCTCGTTGTGGAGGCCACCTCGGTGCCATTTACGACGACGCGATAGCTGTTGTCGGTAGCGATCGATAGAGTGGCATCCTGTGTTGGATTGCCCGAAAGCGTAAATGTCTTCTTGAAGGTCTTGTATTCATCTTGAGTCGGATTTTGCACTTCAGGACTAGACCAGATCCATTTGGCAGCCGTCGTAGTCGAGACCCAAGCCGGATGTGTCCATGTCAAGGAAGCGGTGTTGTCCTCGACTACCATAGTGTTGTCTGAATAGATCACTTCATTTTGGTAGGTACAAGGATCAATGACCGGCTCGAAATCGTAGGTGGTCACGTGAGTACCAATGCCCAGCACAAGCTTGTCTACATTGCCGTCAAAGCCCGCCCAGCTTCCACCAGCTTTGAATAAGACGGCTCCTTCCGTGTCTATATTTTCGAGCGACTTGGCACTAATTCGCATGTCGGGGTAAGCCGTGTTGAGCTCGGTCCATGTACAAGGGTCTGCCATTGTACAAGATGGGCCGCCATTTGGACCGGCGATCCACCAGTTGCCCGTGCCGTTGTCAGCGAGAGCATTCCATGTCTGCCAAACGTCGTCGCTCGTCGTATAGGTGTAGTATGGTTCAAAAACGATTCTGCCGTCGGCCTTTGCCGGATTAACCGGCGAACCATCAAAATCAACGTCGAATTGCACCGCAAGAGTAAGGGCGCCACCAGTTGGCTC
>CAZAXK010000023.1:0-7860 GCA_964489135.1 uncultured Candidatus Saccharibacteria bacterium | reverse complement strand
CTGTTTATTGTGAACAGGTCTGAGGGTGCGACTTTGCTCTTTCCGTGGGGTGGTGGCACTGGTATCGGCACAGCTACCGCAGGCGACGTGGGTGACTGCCTAAAAGTCTCTGACGACTCACCTTTCACTTATGAATTGGGGGCTTGTGGCTCTGGCGGCTCCTCTTTCGCTTGGCCTTTCACTCCAACCTCGTGGGGTGTCTCAACTTCCACCACTATCGGCCTGCTCAATGGCTTTCTCTCCACCGCCTCCTCTACTCAATCAGGCAGTTTCTTCCTCCCCTCACTTTCTCAAGGCATCCTCTACACTGGCACTAATGGGCTAGTAAATACCGCCGCCTCATCTTCTATCTTTGGCTTCACTCCTCTTTCAAGCTACGACGCTTGGACACACGGTGCGGCTGGCAAATCAGCCACCACATCCGTTATCGGTATTGGAAGCTCTACTCCGTGGGGTATGCTCTCCATCACTCAAACAGGCACTGACCCTGTCTTTCTTGCAGAAGACTCTGCTTCACCTGACACTTCTCCCTTTATCATTAATGCTTCAGGCAACGTCGGGATTGGGACGACTTCCCCACAAGCGAAATTGGATATATTTCAAACTACCTTAAACAGTCCCGCATTGTGGGTGGGCAGATATAATAATGGAACTTTGCCACTGCTTCAATTAGGAGAAAGTGACTCCATTGGTTCTTCCGGTTCATATGGAGGTGCATTGTTCCATTCAGATAATAGAAGTATAGGTTTTTCAACTCAGGCTGTGGCACCACTCAGTTCTGTCACATCGGTAAATATGGTAATAACAAATGCAGGCAACGTCGGCATCGGGACGACGGGACCGGGTCAGAAACTAGATGTTGCAGGTAGTGCGACTGCTTGGAATTTTTATTCTCCTGCAACAGCTGGCACTTTTGGTGATTCGGGTGGGGCGAAAATGATTGTTTATGGTTCTACTGGGTCAGCGGGTATTACAAATGCTATCAGGTTTGATACAGCTGGGTCAGAAAGGGTGAGAATAACAAACGGCGGCAACGTCGGGATCGATGCTACGGAGCCACTCCAAGTCCTGCCAATCGCGACCAACGAGATCATGATATGGTGTAGCGATGACCACAAAGTCAAAAACTTTGATCGCCGACTTCAGGCGCCGAGCCACAACTGGCGGTATGACATCAAACCCTTCGCCACCGTAATCCGCGAGAGATCGCATACGGCGGTTGTAGAGCTGGAATGTGTCCGCCCAACGCCGATTGCCCGGGAACAAGTCGCAGAAATGCTTCGTCCACGGATGAACCGCAGGGTCGTTACTGGTCTGCGTTCCTTTGAGACCTTCCATGTTGGCCTGGTCGGCGTAGTAGAACCACACCGGAACAGCCATGAATAAATCGGGGAGATACCGAATCGGCACTATGGTATCGGGACGAACCAGACCTTCCTCTGCAGTGAATTTGATCGCATTGCGAGTCGCCTTAAAATGGTTAACCTCGTTCTGCATCCGGCTCACATGAGCACCCATTCCGAGAGACGCCAAGTCCTCAGCCGCTTGCTGGACTTTTGAGTCCAGTTCATTGTCTTGAAAATCGAGCACTCGAAAGTCGGCTCCGAATTGTGCCATCGCCGGGAAGAGATGAAGAAGAAAAGCGCTGAGTAATTGCTGCTCTTCTTCCGGTGTACCGCGGCCGAATTGCCGAGGAATCCCGGGCATTGGTTTGTTTTGCACGACCTTCTCTATCGTTTCAGCCGGCACCACCTTCATGCGAAAATGGATGGGCAACTTGGTGTTGGCGATTTGAATCTCTGTTGCCGTATTGAATGGCAACGGAGCAGAGAAGCCGGCGATTGTTGTCTCTTTTGCCGGAACAAGTTCAGCTTCCAGCAACTCGGTCGCCGCGGTTGCACGAAATTCGCCGAGGTGGCCAATCCGAGGAACCGTATCAAATTCCACCAACATGCCAGGATGCAGCTTGGCGCTGCAATCGTCCTGGTGAATGAAAATATCTTTGGTGGTTTCCAGTCCATGGGGGGCACCATCCGCCCTCTCCACAGAGGAAAGTGAGATGAACCCGTAGCCGTCGCCGCCCGGCACAGTGCCGATGCGTCCAACTAAACGAGTCGAAGTCAGTGCGTTCATTATTTTCTCCAGTCAGTCAGTTTAGCTATAGGATAGTCAAGGAGCCACAAAGAGGGAACTATCCGTTTCCCCTTTTGTTTTTACCGGCCGAAATTGGCCTGTATTCTGACAGAAATTATAACATAGTTACGTTTAACGTCAAGTGTGATGCAGAAACGGTAAAGTAATTTAGGATTGTAGTTAAGAACTAGAGCTTCTTGAGGCGACTAGCGAGCTCGGGAATCGGGATTATCTCTTGAGCACGATTTGAGTTGTTGCGTAGTACTACCGAGTTATCCAAAGCCTCTTTTTGACCGAGTAGGATTATGTATTTGGCACCAGAATTCTCAGCTATACCTATCTGGCTTCCCAGTTTATCTTTGGCGACGCTATGCTCAACGGTTTTGCCTGCTTTGCGAAGCTCTTCAATTACAAGTAGGCTTTTTAGCTTGGCCTCGGGGCCAAACTGAATGAGATAAAAGTCGGGGGTTTCGCTTTTCTGCCTAACCTTGCGCAATGGTTTTTTGAGTTTGGCATTTATATCGAATACAACCATCGAGATATCCTTTTTATGACCCAACTTTTTTGATAATTTGTTTATTCTTATGCCGGTAGCCAAAATTTCTTTTGGATTTTTTTCTGAAGCAAGTGAGAATATGGTTTCAGAGCATAGGTGTGGATCACCTACAAGGGTAAAGTCGATAGAATAATTAAAATTCATGATTTCCAAAAACTCTAGCACTTCCTTAAAATGATTTCGGCTTGATTCGGAAAGGAAGTCTATTGATTTTGGGCATTCTGTTTGGAAGGTTTTCCATTCAGGACCAACTTCTCTAATCAGAGTAAAGATATCTTTCTTGAGTGCCTGCCGTAGGTCGGGTGGGAAGGAATTGAAGCTTTTCTTTACAAAAGCATTCATTTTGCGTTCAAACTCGCTCGCTGATTCCTTGTCACCGACTGAATTTAGACGGATTTCCAAATCTTTGAATCCCAAAGAATTCAAAACCGATATACAAGTTCGTAAAGAAAGGCAGTCAGTAATGGTTTTGCTCGAGCCCATAGTTATAACCTTAGATTCAAGTCTGTTTGGGCGCTTTTTTGACCTACCACCCTTTAATGGTCTGTCTAACCAAAGCAAAAGAGGCTGGGGGAGTGCAATGCCTTTTTCCTCAAAATACATCCGAAGCAGTGCTGAAATTTCTTCTGGATGAAAGGCGGGATTATATAATTTGGTACTGTCGAGATCGGTTTTCTTTATCTCGGGAGACAAAATGTGTTGAAAACCATAAAACCGAGCTATGCTACTCGCTTCGTTGTACTCCTTTATAAGCCGGCTTTGTATCGGAACGTTCTTGTTATCCATTTATTTTTATTTTGATCCCGGATAAAAGTCGGCTTTCTGTATAGGCAAGAGCCGTATGATTGGTTCGCCTACAATGTATTTTTTTGTTACTGGCCCCCAAATACGAGAGTCGGAGCTACCGGCTCGATTGTCACCCATTACAAAATATTCATCTTCTTTGAGAGTTGTGGAGAAGTTTTCATTTTTTTTGTAGGTAACGTAAGTGTCATCAATCTGAATACCGTTTGGGTTGGTATCGTTTATAACGTACACAATCCCTTGCCTTATTTCTACACGTTCGTTCGGAAAGGCTATTAATCGTTTAATAAAAAATTTAGTAGGATCTTTCGGGTAGCGAATTATGACAACTGAGCCTCTGTCGGGAATCTCAAATCTCTTTGAAATTTGGTCTACAATCAGGTAATCACCATCATGAAAGGTTGGGTCCATAGAAGCACCATTTACCACATATGGCTGGGCTACAAACATACGAAATGGTACAACTATCAAAATAGCCAAAATGCCATATTTTACGAGTTCCCAAAAGCCGGATTCTTTCTTGGTTTCTTCCATGTTTCTTTATATTTATCGGCATTATATTATACTTAGGCCATAACTCAAAATTTTATGTTTTATATCATTGGTTTAGGGAATCCAGGCGAAGAGTACAAAGACAGCCGGCACAACACCGGACGGCAGGCTGTCGACCAATTCAAAAATTCAAAAATGGAAAATGGAAAGATTGCGAAGAAATTGAAGATTATAGAATCGCAAGAATTTATGAACAATTCTGGTAAGGCTGTAGCTAAAGTTATCAAGTCCAAAAAAGCGGCAGAAAATCTTATTGTTGTTTATGACGATATCGATCTTGTGCTTGGTACGATTAAAATCTCTTTCGACAAGGGTAGTGGAGGACATAGGGGGCTTGAATCAATAATCAAGGCTGTAAAAACAAAAGAGTTTACCAGAATCAGAATTGGTATTTCACCAGCTACTCCCAAAGGCAAGATTAAAAAACCCGATGGCGAGCAAAAAGTTCTCGATTTTATTTTGGGCAATTTTTCTACCAGCCAGAAAGATATTCTAAAGAAAGTATTTAAAACTGTAAGCGAAGCGATTACCACTATTGTTGAAGAGGGCAGGGAAAGGGCGATGAATGTTTACAATTAGTTGGGTGGGGTGAGGTCGTACAAAAGCGAACCCCCGCCAGCGGTGAAAGCGTGTGGCGGGGGCTATTCCGGCTCAGAATGAGCTCAGAGTACGGTTCGCTTTGTAGTTTATTTATTTCTCTACATATGTCAAGGCCATCTTTTGGTCCTTGGCATCAAACAGACTGATCTTGAAATTGTAAGTCTTGCCAAGCTCTAGCTTCTCGCGGAGTTTGTCTTCGCTGCCGAATTCGGAAACATGTACCAATCCGGCCACACCCTCTTCGATCGAGGCGAGAGCACCGTGCTTGTTGTATTTTATCACTACACCGGTTACGAGGTCATCCTTTTTGTACTTCTTACTTGCCTCAACCCATGGGTTTTCCTTGAGAGCCTTCATCGACAAGGAGATTTTGCCATCCTTGATCTCAATAACCTTCACCTTCACCTTGTCGCCTACCTTGCCAAATTTGCGGGGATCATCTACTAGACCCCAGTCGATTTCAGAGATGTGCACCAATCCTTCCAAACCGTCCTCAATTTTGACGAATATGCCGAAGTCTACTATGCCGGTTATTTCACCAGCAAGCTCATCGCCCAACGTGTATTTATCGATGATCTGAGTTGTTTCGCTATTTTCTCGCAAGTCCTTTTCAGAGAAGATAAGCTTGTTCTCCTTGGCGTTCGCTGCGATTATTGAGACCGATATTCTCTGGCCTACCAGCTTGCGCAATTCATCGAGAATCTTGTCTTTGTCGCCGTCACCTACGCGTGGGTAGTGTTCAGTCTTGAGCTGGGAAGCTGGCAAAAATCCCGATATACCTTGCCATGCAAGCATAAGACCGCCCTTGTTTGCCTCGAGCACGGGTAGGTCGAACACCTTCTTGTCTCGAATAGCATCTTCGGCCTCGGTCCAAATAAGAGCTTGCTTGGCCTCTTTGAGAGAGATTTCGATGTAGCCCTCTTCGTTGTCGGTACCAACAACCTTACCGGTAATCTTGTCGCCCTTGTTGATCTTCTTTATGAGATCACGTGCGTTCAGGAATTCGCGACCAAATATAATACCGGTTCCCCATGGCGGGAGATCGACGTAAATGGCCCCTTTCTCCATATCTATAACCGTACCCTCGACAATACTGTCTCTTGCTGGAGGAAGCGTGGAGTCGTTAAGGAACTTTACCATCGGTAAATCCTTCTTGTCCTTCCCCTTATTGTCAGTCGAATTTTCGACTTCGTTTTCTACTAAATCTTCTTCTTTCTTCATAAAATTAAAAAACCCCAAGCTTTTCCGTCGCGGCCATAGTCTGTAAATTGACGGAGGGTTAGGCCTCGAGAATTCTTACTAATAAAACAAACATTCTTGTTTGTAAACAAGACATTTGCTATCATAGCAGTTTACGAGATTAAATCAACCTAAGGAAATGAAAAATTCATATCTTATTGCGGGCGCAATCGTTGTCGTGGCCATAATCGCTTTTGTGGTAGCGAGTCGCAAAAGTGAGGCACCGGTGGAGAAAGTAACCCAAAATGAGCAGGCCGGCGTTACTCTCACAGATGGTAATTATAAGCTTGATACTGATCAGAGCACCATACGTTGGACAGGTGAGACAGTAACAGGACTAAAAAAGTACGAAGGCACAGTCAAGGTAAAGTCCGGTACTGTTATGGTAGAGCAAGGAGGGATAAAATCGGGCTCGTTTGAAATTGATATGCAAACTCTTACCGATGACCTGAACACAGTGGATTTGGTGAGTCACCTCAAATCGAGTGATTTCTTTGCGGTCGATGCATATCCACTAGCAAAATTCGAAATTACCTCCTTCGCTCCGATAAGCGAGGCATCAACCAACCTTGGCCGATACGTAATCGGTGGAAACCTGACCATAAAGGATGTGACGAAGCCCATTTCTCTTATTGCGACATTATCGGAGACAGAGAACAAAATCCGAGTTTCTGCTTCGTTTGCTATCAATAGAGCGGAGTGGAATGTGAAGTTTGGTTCGAGCACCTTCTTTGAAGGGTTGGGGGATAAGGCGGTAAGAGATGCGATTGAGATCAATATGGACTTAGTTGCCACCCAATCAGACTAAATCCCCAGAGGTACTTGCTTTTTGGTCTCAAATTTGATATACTTTCATTCAAGAGTTTCTAAAGTCCTTGTGTTTGAGTTTGCCCCATAGTAAGGCGACCGGCCCAAGAAAACGAGCTCTGGTCGTTTATAAAGGCAATAAAAAGCACAATGAAAATTTTCGTAGGTAACCTATCTTGGGATGCTACTGACAATGATGTCAAAGACGCTTTTGCTCAATTTGGAGCAGTCTCTGAAGCATCAGTAGTCAAGGATAGGGACACCGGCAGATCTCGTGGTTTTGCTTTCGTCATCATGGATAATGATTCTGAAGCAAATTCCGCTATCGAGGGTCTGAACGGCAAGGAAATCATGGGCAGAGCTATCACCGTAAATGAAGCTCGTCCTAGAGAAGAGGGTGCCTCAAGAGGTCCTCGCAGAGATTTCCGCAGATAATATCTGATTCTCAAACAAAAACCACCCCGAGCAAGTCGAAGGGTGGTTTTTGTTGTGCTAAAATTGCAAGCATGCGAAAAGTTGGCCTTATTCTCGGTGTTGGGATTTTATTGGCTACTAGCTGGTATTTCTATACATATAAGAAGGAGGATTTGCGCGTCATAAAGATGGCGGAGACGGAGCTTACGGTAGAGGTAGCAAACAATCCTCTGGAGTGGCAGAGAGGTCTTTCGGGTCGGCCCTCGCTTGGTGCTGATCGGGGCATGCTCTTTGCGTTCGACAAGCCAGATCGCTACGGCTTCTGGATGAAAGAGATGAACTTTCCACTTGATATCGCTTGGATCGATCGAAATCAGAAAATTATTTATATGTTGAGCAATGTTGCCCCCTCTTCCTATCCGGAAATCTTCTATCCTGATGGTGAGGCGTTGTTTGTTCTCGAAACCAATTCTGGATTTTTTGCAAAAAATAAAATAGAAGTCGGTCAAACCTTAGAAATGAATGACTTTTGAGGATGGGATTTTACATGAACACTTTTGTATTTTGTGATGCTATTTTTTGGTTCTTATCCACAAGGTAATGTGACGAAAAAATTGTAGAATAAGTGAGCGTTTAATCGCCAAAACTACAAAATATTATAAAAATTTATTATTTTTTAACAAAAATATGGCAAAAAGCACGAAAAAAATGGCAAAAACTTCAGCAATGGAGGATTTTATAAAAAAGGTTCAGAA
>CAZAXK010000022.1:0-8795 GCA_964489135.1 uncultured Candidatus Saccharibacteria bacterium | reverse complement strand
CCGCAAAGAAAAATTTTGATATATTTGCGTATCAAAATTTACTCCCCCACGAAACTCCCATGCCAAATAAAACGATAAAAGTAAAAGTTAGCGCCGGAGCGAAGACCGAGAAGATCGAGGAGATGGAAGACGGCAGTTTCAAAATCCGCGTACAAGCCCCGCCCGAAAAGGGCAAGGCGAACGAGAGAGTGGCCGAGCTACTCGCAGAGCATTTCAAAATTCACAAATCGAAAATTTTGTTAGTCAGTGGTGCCACGTATAGAGAAAAGGTCTTCATGATAGAGCTCTAAAAATCACTTGCTGGACCGCAAAAGGGTTCCCTCGACCTATTTCCAAAACAATCTGTTCGGAGTAAAATTAGAATATGAATAAGAATATAATTCTGATTTTCATATTGGCGGTATGTGTGATGGGTTTGGGCTTATACATTTACAATCCCGAGCCGACCAAGTACGGAGAAGACGAAGGCGAAACAGTATTTTGTACCCAAGATGCCAAGCTCTGCCCCGACGGAAGCTATGTCGGCCGAAGCGGACCAAATTGTGAATTCAGTCCTTGCCCAATACCTTCAGGCGTTCAAATGGAAGACGGCACCTTGCCTGCCGGCTCTACCACTACCCCAACTGGTGGCTTAGAAGCCATTTAACACCGCTCTGGTCTTAGGGCCGACGAAGCCGTAGCCGTCGTCGCCCGGCTTGGCGATACCATACTTCACTTGGAATTTTTTGACCGCCATAAGAGTCAGCGGACCAAAGTAGCCGGTAACAAGTCCTTCCGGATAAACGCTTTTGTCTTGGGCCAAGATTTTTTGCAACCTTTTCACATCCTCACCTTTTGATTCGGCTTTCATATAGCTCGATACCTTTACTCCGATACTTGCTCCGAGCAGAGCTTTTGAAGATACGTTGGTGCTTGCGGTAGTATTTGTCGTTTTTTTAGCCGTGTTCGTTGTCCTTGAAGACGAGCTGCCCCCGCCTCCTCCCCCTCCCGAGCTACGCGCTTCAGTTTTTATTTCTGATACTTGAGCGAGCGCCTGTACTAATCCACTTGTGGCAGTAGATTGAGAAGATCCAGATCCAGAGCTTTGTCCTGAGGCATTAGAATTATTTTGCGAAGTAGCCGATTGTTGGGAGCTATTTTGCGTTTGAGAGGATGAGTTAGTCGTTTGATTTTGTGTGGGGGTTTGTGTTTGCGTCTGGGTCTGAACCGGAGGTATCGTCACTTGCGAGCTCTGCACATTGCCCGCCTGAACTGGCGTAGACTTTACTCCCGCGCTCGTGGCAGGGTTCGAACAATTTGCACTGCTCGAAGGGTTGGATAGAGAACGAGTACCTCGATACGGATCGAGCAAGTTTGTACCATTCCCCGCGAAGCAATTGCCACTCATGGAAATATTTGTCACCTGAGAAGGCGCAAACTCATAAATACTTACCCCCGCGACAGAGCTATCCACGAAGCTATTATTTGTAATCGCTATATTGTCCACATTGCCTCGGCCGATGAGCACAAGCCCTGACATGGAGTGGTTTTTGATGAGGTTGCTACTTACTGTAATATTTTTTGAAGGCAAAGAATTTTGCGGGCTGATAATGATGCCGTTGTCTTGTTTGGTGCTTGCTTTGCCATCGTCATAAATTTGATTTTGAGAAATATTTAGACCGTTGGCACTAAATATCATGAGTCCGGCTTGCCAGCCGCCAAGCCCATTGCGGTGATTGTTGATTATTATGTTGTTCGAAATTTCTGAATTGACCAAGTTTATTGCAGCGTATAGACCGCTGATTGCATTTTGGTCGAGATAATTGTTGCGAATCACGTATCGCCCCGTCGCATCTACCCTGTCGTCGAGCTGTATACCGTGGTAAATATTGCGCGAGGCAGAGTTGTTTTCGATGTAAGTCGCTTCGCCACCGCCGCCGTAGTCGACCGCTTTGATACCGGCACCATTTGCATCGTCGGTTTTGTTATTCAAAATTTTTGCACCAACACCTTGGGTGACGATCGCGGTCGCGCCAATGTTGCTCAAGTAGTTGCCAGAGACCATCGGATACCTTTCGTACTGAAATGTTTCCGCGTTACCAAGCCAAAATCCGCGTGTGCCATCTGGTCGGCCGTTCCAAGTACCTGTGCCGGTCTTGGTCACTATGTTGTTTGAATACGTATTGTTTTCCCCTCCGATACTTACGATCGCAGCATTGCCTGGGTATCCCACATTGCTAAAGGTGTTTTGAGTAATAGTGGTGCGAGTAGATGCATTGAGTCCAATGAGTGAGTTGCCTACCATATTTCCTTCGAAGGAAAGATTTTTTACTTGGCAGTTATTACACTTTTCAAGGACGAGCATCACCTTATCGAACCCTGGCACACTCAAGTTTGACTGAGCGGTACTTACAAATCCTCCACCATTTTTACCCGCAAGCACTATTCCGTTTTTGTTCTTTATAGTAAGACCCGAGCTTCCTACACTGACCTTGCAAGGTATTTCGAGCACAGTATTATCTGCCAAATTATTCAAAACTTGTTGGAAGTCGCCGCTGCACACTGTGGTTTGGGTTTGAGTTGGCTCTGAAGTTTGTGAGGTCTGAGTATTGGTATTAGCCGAAGAGTTTGAAGTTGAGTTTGAAGTTGTCGTTTGAGAGGTCTGACTACTGGTGTTGGTTTGATTGTTGTTTGAAGAAGTATTGGTTGAAGTGTCAGTACTCTGAGTAGTCCCGGTGTCGCTATACAAATCTTGCACCTCAGAAGAAGAGAGCGCGCGATTGTAGACACGCACCTCGTCCATACTTCCATTGAATATCCCATCGCGCCCTGCTCCGATCTTGAGATCATAAAAATCATTGAACGATCCGCTAAACGTCTGCGTCGCTACAGAGCTTCCGTTTATATATAAATTGGCAGCGCCAGTATTGTAGTCAAAAGTGGCGACGACGTGAGTCCACGTATTTGGCGAGACTCCCCAATACTGAAGTCGTTTTGGTATCACCCCCGCCTGACCGGAGCTACGAGTAAACTCAAGAAGTGTGCCTTGGCTGCGAATTTCAAAACCTTCCGCTCCCTGATTGAACGAACCGTTGCCTTTGGTAGCTATACCTTGGATCTCAGCAGCGAAAGAAGATTTTACCCACGCCGAAAATGTGAACGAGCCAGAGCCGAAATTGATATTGCTGTTGTTCGATACAGTCAGATATTGAGAGCCGTTGAAACTAATGCCATTTTGGAGCTTGCCCGAAGTTGAAGTGGGGTTGCCGGTTTGCGAGATCGAGTTTGGCCCCGAAGAAGCGTCGCTCAAAAGTGAGTCGTTAAAATTAAGATAGAGAACTTGACCAGAGCTTGGTGCTACTGCCCACGTAGCGAGTGGGATCAAAAGCCCCACCAAAAGCAAAAAAGATAATTTTTTCATATTTATGTATCATTATAGCAAAATATGACCACAACGAGGACAGAACCGGAAAGCCCTATAGACCAGATCACCAGAATTTCTCCTCTGCAGAAAAAGGCCTTGGCCAAAATCGGCTTGCGCACCGCCGAGGATTTGCTCTTTTATTTCCCTACTCGCTACAACACACCGGGGATGGTCAAAAATATAGAAACTCTACTCGAAGGCGACGAGGTAGCACTTTTTGGCAAAATCTTGGCCCGGAAGACCGGCAAGACTTTTCGAGGCCGAGTACCCATATCAGAAGCCACGTTTGAAGACGCGACCGGCAAAGTGAAACTCCTCTGGTTCAACCAACCCTATATCGCAAAGATGTTTAAGGATGGCGACTTCGTGCGCGTCGAAGGCAAGGTGAGCAAGCGCAAAGAAGTACTCTCACTTCTCAACCCGAAAATAGAGAAAGTGAACGATGTACCCCTCGGCGTCGGCGCTTCGCTCTTTACCAACAAAGAAACCGGCGAAGACGAGCATACTCTCTACCCAATTTATCCTGAAACCCGCAACATTACTTCCAACTGGATTTATCATACTCTACAGAGAATCTTCCGAAGTGGAATGCTAGAAAAAATAGAGGACCCGATACCCCCAGAGATCCTCAAAAAGTACAACCTGCCCTCGCTCCGCTCGGCTTTGATCTGGATCCATACCCCCCTAAAAATTGGCGATGCCGAAATTGCCCGCAAAAGATTTGCCTTTCAAGAAATTTTCCTCATTCAACTCGACCGCGCGAGAGAAAGATTTCTTTCTCGCCAAACCGCTGGTTTCAAAATAGCAAAGTGTTTTGATGACGTCTTGCCCTTCGTTGAAACATTCCCCTTCCCCCTGACTCGAGCCCAAAGAAGGGTGTCAGAAACGATCTTGGCCGACTTTCGCAAAGGATTCCCCATGTCGCGACTACTCGAAGGCGACGTCGGCAGTGGCAAGACGGCAGTCGCCGCGATCGCGAGCTTTGCGACCATAAGCACACCTCCACCCGATCGTGAATCTGGCACCTTGCAGGTCGCTTATATGGCACCGACTGAGATACTCGCCGAACAACATTTTGAAACCTTTATCGAATATTTTGCCAAATATAAAATCAAGGTTGGGCTCATAACCGGCTCAGGCGCCAAGAAGTTCCCTTCCAAGATCTCAGGCGAAAAGTCCACGAAAATTTCAAAGCCCCAACTTCTGAAGTGGGTCGAGAATGGCGAGATACCGATCCTCATCGGCACCCACGCGCTCATCCAAAAGTCGGTCAAGTTTCGCAACCTCGGCCTCATAATTATCGACGAACAACATCGCTTCGGGATCAAGCAAAGAATGGCCTTACGTCGCAAACATGACATTTCTCCACACCTTCTAAGCATGACGGCGACCCCGATCCCCCGAACATTGGCCCTGTCTATATTCGGCGATCTTGATCTTTCGCTCCTCGACGAATTGCCGGCTGGTCGAAAACCGGTCATCACCAAGGTCGTGACCCAAAGCGAGCGACAATCGACCTACGAATTTGTGAGAGGAGAAATAAAGCGCGGTCGGCAAGCATACGTCATCTGCCCGCGTATCGACGAACCAGACCCGACCAAAGAAATGGCGATCAACGCCCGTTCGGTCAAAGAAGAAGCCGATCGCTTGCAGAAAAAAATCTTTCCGGAATTTAGAATCGGTACCATCACCGGCAAAGACAGCCCCAAGGAAAAGGAGGAAAAAATGCGCAAATTCAAAGAGGGCAAGATTAACATTCTTGTAGCAACTTCCGTCGTCGAAGTGGGTGTAAATGTACCGAACGCGACAGTCATTCTCATCGAAAACGCCGAACGCTTTGGCCTTGCCCAACTTCATCAGCTCCGAGGCAGGGTCTTGCGCAGTTCGCATCAGCCGTATTGTTTTATCTTTGCAGACACCAAATCTTCAAAAACTATTTCTCGTCTCAAATCTTTCGTGACTGCCAAGAACGGCTTCGAGCTAGCTGAGGCCGATCTGCAACAAAGAGGTGCGGGTGCACTTAGTGCAAATGGTAAACAATGGGGAGTGTCGGACATCGCCATGGAAGCTCTGCGTAATATCAAAATGGTAGAGATGGCCCGCGAAGAAGCGACCAATCTGATCGAAAAAGATTTTGATTTGAAAAAATATCCCCGACTCGCCAAACTGCTTTTAGAAAAGCTCGCAATTCATTTGGAATAAACTGGTCATCACAGATAATTTTGTTTTCGCCAAAACAAAATTTCCGCGATCCCGACTCGCCCGTTTTTCTCGGTAGAAAAACATGGCTCCGTCTCGGACATGTATCAAAAAATATGAAGCAGTTCATATTTTTTATCATGTCCGCCCTCTAGGACTCGAACCTAGGACCCCAGAGGTATAAGCTCTGTGCTCTAACCAACTGAGCTAAGGGCGGATGTATTGATGATATATCAGGATACCAAAAAATCAAAACCTTTCATTTCTAAAAGGTTTTGATTTGTAAACGCTTGCCTATGTCTCTAATCGCAAAGAGTGTCGCCGTCTGGATGGACAGTTGCATGGTCAGCCCCAGTGATTTGCTTCGAGTTGCCTTCTGAGTCAACACACCAGAAATCAGTGTCATTATTAAGAGAGGCGCTGATCATATAAGCATTGCCGGTCGACGAACATCTGAGGGTCGTACCAACCGGATAATTGTCTGGATTGGTGTATTGGACCATGGACGAGTTCGAATCTTGAAACATCGTGTCTGGGTCTACTGCGCAATCACTCGCCACGTCTCCGTAAGCACCGTTGTAACTTCCGTTACTTTCCAGAAACATTTGGGCTGAGCTTCGAGCAGAAGCAAGCTGGGCCTTGACCTTGGCATCAGCGCCCTTGTTTCGCGCCGTAGCAAGACTGGCCAATACGACTGAGGAGAGAATACCGATAATCGCGATAACGACCAAAAGTTCTATAAGAGTAAACCCGCCATGTCTCCGACAAGTCGAGGCAAAACCAAAATTTTTATATTTATTCATGCTTAAAATAAGAGTGCTACTAAGAAGCATATTTTATCATTATCAAAATAAAAAAACTCCGCAGGTGTTGATGAGCCACACTATTGGACCTCCACCTTTTTCTTGGGCTGAATGCCGTGAGAGACGAGCATCTGGTCGAATTCTTCTCGCTCGATGGTTTCTGTTTCGATCAACCTCTTGGCGATCGCATCGAGCAGTGGCCGATGCTCCTTTATGATGCTCTCGGCGCGCTCATAAGCGTTCTTCATTATTTTTGAAACTTCGTCGTCGATATAAGCACCGATTTTCTCTGAATATTCTCTTTGGTTGGTATCTCTTCCGCCGAGCAAAACCTTGCCCCCACTCGATTCAAGCGCTACCGGCCCCAAACTCTCCGACATACCATACTTGGTCACCATGTCCCGAGCCATCGCGGTCGAGACCTGCAGGTCGTTCGACGGTCCAGTAGTCAGATCACCAAAAATATTTTTCTCCGTAACGTAGCCCCCGAGCGACATAGCGATATCATCGAGAAATTCGTTGCGACTTTGCAACTTCCTGTCCTCGATCGGAAGCTTGAGTGTATAACCAGCCGCTCGGCCACGCGAAATGATCGAGATCTTGTGTACCGGATCAGCAAAAGGTAGGACACTCGCAACAACTGCATGCCCTGCCTCGTGGTAAGCGGTTATTTCCTTTTCTTTCTTGGAGAGGATATGGCTACGTCTTTCTGGACCAAGCATGACCTTTTCGATCGAACGGATAAGATCGAATTGAGAAATTTTGGTTCGGTTTTCTCTTGCTGCAAGAATCGCTCCTTCGTTCATAAGTGAGTAAAGATCTGCTCCGCTAAACCCAGGAGTGCGCTCGGCAATCAAGACCAAGTTCACATCTTCGGCAAAGGGCTTTTGCTTGGCATGAATCTTGAGTATCTCTTCGCGATCCTGTCGATCGGGAAGATCGATAGTCACCCGTCGGTCAAACCTCCCGGGACGGAGGAGTGCCGGATCAAGAACATCGGGCCGGTTAGTCGCGGCCATGACCACAACCTTCTCGGTCGGTTCGAAGCCATCCATCTCTACCAAAATTTGGTTGAGAGTTTGTTCTCGTTCATCGTTGCCTCCGCCGAGTCCCCCGCCACGGACACGTCCCACCGCATCAATCTCATCGATAAAAATTATCGCCGGAGCAGTACCCTTGGCCATCATAAACAAATCTCTCACCCTGCTTGCACCGACACCAACAAACATCTCAACAAACTCTGATCCGGAAATAGAGAAGAAGGCGACACCGGCTTCGCCCGCGACCGCTCGGGCCAAAAGCGTTTTGCCCGTACCCGGAGCACCCATGAGCAATATACCTTTGGGAATTCTTGCCCCAATTTCAAAAAACTTTTTTGGATTTTTCAGGAAGTCGACAATTTCGCTCAATTCTTCCTTGGCCTCCTTACACCCCGCCACATCCTTGAACGTAACTTTCTGCCTCTGATCATCAGGCGAAGTGATGCGCGCCCTCGATTGACCGAAAGAAAATGCCTGCATCCCCGCCCCCTTCATCTGCCTTGTCATGACCCAAAGGAAAACCGCGATAAAAATGATGGGGAAAAGAATAGGCGAAAGATTGAGCAACCAGTACAAGAAACCCCCTCTTTCATTAACACTCACCTTGAGCGCGCTCATCTGCTCGGGGGTGACTCCGTAGACCGCCAAGGATTCACCAATGCTTGCTTGCTCTTCCTTCTTGGCTACCTTAGTCTCTCCGCTAAACAATTTGGCCTCAACCGCTCCGCCGTTGACCGACAAACTTTCTACCTGTCCGGCCTTAACAGCTTGAGCTAACTCGGAAATCGTAATGGCTCCCTTGCTCTCACTTTGCGATAAAAAGGAATAAGCCGATACAAGAAGTATCAGCACCAAAACTCCAGAGAAGAAATTGCCCAAAAAGGATCCTCTAAAGCTTCCGTTTGGCTTTGTAATAAGAACCTGCTTTTTCTTCTCCTTTTTATCCTGCTTGCTCATATTTAAGGGTATTTTAGCACAAAAATGCTATCATTTATAGGTATGAGCCTGATCAGAAACAAAAAAGCCGGTCTGAACTACGAAATCCTCGAAAAATACGAAGCGGGTATTGAGCTTTTGGGCTTTGAGGTCAAATCGCTCCGAGCTTCGCAAGGATCGCTTGAAGGCGCACACATAACAGTCAGGGGCAAGGAGGCCTTCGTAACCGGCATGAGCGTCCCCCCCTACCAACCCAACAACACCCCCAAAGATTACGAGCCCGAGCGACCCCGCAAACTCCTTTTAACCAAGCCAGAAATCATCAAAATCGAGGAAGCCGAGGGTCAGAAAGGATTGACAGTAGTGCCAATTTCGGTGTATAATAAGGGTCAGAAGATCAAAATCGAGATTGCG
>CAZAXK010000021.1:0-10328 GCA_964489135.1 uncultured Candidatus Saccharibacteria bacterium | reverse complement strand
ATTCGGTGCAGAGTGTGCGAGATGAATTCTTTGATGTCCGAGCCGGCGGATTGGATGGATTTTATGAAAGCGGATTCGGCATTGAGCTTGGGCAAAGTGTTGACCTCGAGAATATAGACCCCTCTGCGAGGGTGGACGACAAGGTTCGATTCGGAAAAGTCTTCGAGCCCGAGTGCGATATGAGCGAGACGCGCGACCTCGGTGACCTGCTCCGATTCTTGCGGAGAGATACTGAAGGAAGATATGGGTAGAAGAGGGTAGTAGGCCTCGCCCCGAAAGCCCTCGATGATACCGCCGACTACTTCCTTGCCCTCGATATATTCTTCGATCAATGCATTGGGAGAGATGGCGAAGGCCTTATCGACCGCATCCTTGACCTCGCGGTGCGAATTGGCGATCGAGATACCGAGCGAAGAGCCGGCATCGACCGGCTTAATCACGATTGGGAAGGGCATCGATCGATAGACGCGCTCAAACATTTTCTGCAAATCTTCGTCTTTATTGATGGTAAGAGCGATGGGGGTTTTCAATCCAGAGCGAGTGAAAATATTTTTGGCCAAGGCCTTGTTCATACTGAGAGCCGAGGATAGGTGAGGCGAGCCAGCTTGCGGGAGACCAAAGTCAGCAACAAGTCTTTGCACACCGCCGTTTTCGCCCGTTCCGCCATGCAAGCAATTCCAGACCGCGTCGACACCGAGCAAAATTTTGTGCGGACTCATCTCAAATCCGCCCTGATGCCAGACGCCATCTCGCGAAACAAAGACATCCACCGCTTCAAATTCTTCCGGCATATTTTCGAGCACGAATTTGCCGGTCACAAGCGATGCCTCGTATTCGGGCGAAGCTCCGCCTCGCAAAACCGCCACCCGCTTTTTGTGTGGAGAAAAAGCCATACAAATATTATCTTTTATTCCCCTCTCCTTTGCAAGGAGAGGGCTAGGGATGAGGTAGAGAAATTTCGGTTTTTCAATTATAATCTTCGGTATGCAACAAGCTCTGTATCGCAAATACCGACCCAAGGACTTTGGTGAAGTCTTGGGCCAAGACCATATTGTGAGTGTCTTGAGGAACGAAGCCAAGACTGGCAAAGTTGCTCACGCTTATCTCTTCTCCGGTAGTCGAGGCACCGGCAAGACCACGATCGCGCGCATATTCGCTCGCGAGCTCGGAGTGGGGAGCGAAGATGTGTATGAGATCGACGCCGCTTCCAACCGAGGTATCGACGATATCCGCGAAATCCGCGACGCTGTGCACGTCTTGCCTTATTCTTCGAAATACAAAGTTTACATTGTGGACGAAGCTCACATGCTAACCAAGGAAGCGTGGAACGCCTTTCTCAAAACTCTCGAGGAACCGCCCGCCCACGTCATATTTATTATGGCGACGACCGAAGAGCACAAGTTGCCCGACACGGTCGTTTCGCGTTGCGAGACCTTCTCCTTCAAAAAGCCCTCGCACTCAGTTCTAGCCCAGACCATGAGCAAGGTGGCCAAGGCCGAAGGTTATGAGATTGAAAAGTCTTCGGCTGCGCTTATCGCGACTTTGGCCGAAGGATCATTTCGCGATGCGCTCTCGATATTGCAAAAGGCCATAAGCTCCTCGACCGACAAAAAGCTCTCGAGCAAGGAGATCGAAAATGTCTTGGGCGCGCCGGACCAATCGCTCGTCTTGGACCTGCTCCACGGTCTCGAGCAAGGCGATTCTGAAGTAGCTCTCAGGGCAGTCGCGCAAGCGAGCGAGAACGAAGCCGACATGCAAGTCTTTCTCAAGATGATCATAAGGAACTTGCGTTTTGTCCTGCTTTTGCGCTTTGCCAAAAACACAAGCGACTTCATCAAAGAAGAGGTAAGTGAAGAAGAATTTGAAAAGCTCGCAGAGATCGCCAAGTCAGCAAAATCGATCAACTCCAAAACCTTACTCGCCTTTCTTGAAGCTTCGTCGCTCCAGAAATACGCCGACATTCCTGAGTTGCCGATCGAGATAGCTGTAATCGAATGCTGTACCAACAAATAATCAAACCCCTACTCTTCAAATTTGAGCCAGAAAAGGTTCATGATTTTTTTGTTTCTCTCGGTGAGTTCTTGGGGCGATATTCCGTTACTCGTGCGCTCACAGGACTTGTCTATAACTATCATGGGAAGGAGATAGGCAAGACCGTAGACGGTATTTATTATCGCACCCCCATCATCCTCTCGGCCGGCTTCGACTACAATGCTCGCCTGACCCGCATCCTGCCCTACCTCGGCTTTGGCGGCGTTGAGGTCGGCTCGGTCACCGCGCGCCCCTGCGCCGGCAACCCGAGCCCTCGCCTCATACGCTTACCACTTTCGAAGAGCATCGTGGTCAATAAGGGACTCCGCAACGACGGAGTCGACGCGATAATCAAGAGATTGCAATCGACCCCCCGTGAAAAAGATTTTGTGATTGGAGTGTCGATCGCTCGTACCAACGATATGCTTTGCACGGACACCGAAGGGGGAATTGCTGATTATGAATATAGTCTGCGTCGACTTTGCGAAGCAGGTGTGGGCGATTATTACACTATAAATATCTCTTGCCCCAACGCTTTCGGTGGTGAGACGTTTACCACCCCTGAATTATTGGAGCCCTTACTAAAAAGACTCAAAACTATTCCCTGTACCAAACCTACTTACGTCAAAATGCCGATCAACTTGCCTTGGGAACAGATTGACCAACTCATCGCCCTAGTCGATCAAGTTGGATATAACGGGGTAGTGATCGGCAATCTGAACAAAGACTATTCATCTATAAAGAACGATCCGCAAAAGCCAGAGCAGTTCCTAGGCGGACTTTCGGGTAAGCCCTGCTTCGATCTTTCGAACGCTCTCATTGCCAAAGCGAGCAAAAAGTATGGTGATCGACTGACCATCATCGGCTGTGGTGGAATACTCTCGCCCCAAGATGCGCAGACCAAGATCGCTGCCGGCGCCGACCTTCTACAACTTATGACAGGAATGATTTTCGAGGGTCCGGCGCTCATAGCCCGTATTTGCAAAGTCGGAGGAGTAGTGTAGCATGATTCTTATGCACGTTTTTTATTGCGTGTATTTTTATAAAAATTATTTTATCTATCAATTATGCCAACGCTTGAAAACCCTATGAACAACGAAAAGAAGATTCTCACAATTGCAGACGTCGAAATTTTAGCGAGTGAAGCTGGCCTAACAGGCAACCCAACCAAACGCTGTGTTGATGGTCGCTATGAGTTTGACCCGGGTATGCCCGAGTGCTCGATCCCTGGAGCCGATGCGGGAAATATTTTGACTGCTTGGGGAGCACTACTTGCGATGGATATCGAGCCGACCGAGGAAGTAGCCAAGAAAATCAACGAGGCAGTAATTGAAGAAGCCGGTGGCATAGAGAACGTACACTTTCATACTGACGAGCACAATCAGGGAGTGGTCGCCGGCGGTTGTGGACACGTGGCAAACGCTCTCAAGGACCCGCAAGCCTATGGCATAAACGAACGTATAGCAAGCTTCATAATGCTCCAGCTGGCTGAGCTCAAGAGTGCTGGTGCGAGCGAAGAAGTGCTTAAGGGTGGCCACAAAGAAGGTGCCGTAGTGGTAGTAAGAGGCGAGCATGGCATAGCTCCAAACAATAGCAACGGAACCCAAGCCTTCGTCTATCAAGAAAATATGGCCACCACTTCGCGGACCAAACTCGCAAGCATCTTGGCTAGCAAATTAGAGCTCGATCCGGATACTCTGGCAACCCAGATGGACAAGGTTGCAACCCTAGAACTAAACGAAACTCTCAAACGGCTCGCAAGCGGTTTGCCCACATTTGTAGTCGAAGAAGGCACTCACGGCAAGACCGTAACGCAAATACAATAACTATTCTTCGATTTCTGAGGAAGAGTGGATCTCATGCCGATGGCTTAGATGTTTGCGAGCCGTCTTGAGTCGGGCGACCTCGCGCTCCAATATAGCGACTAGACCGGAATAATCCACGTCCTCTCGGTCGCGTGCTTCCTCGATTGCCCGCTCGGCTTTGGCCTTGGCTTCTTCGATCTTTGCAATGTCGAGCTCGTCGCCGTGCTCCGCACTATCCGCAAGTACTCGGACCTCCTTACCATCTACCTTGAAGAACCCGCCAGCGACGGCTAGTAGCTCAGTTTCGCTTGCGGTCTTTACCGTAAGCGTACCCGGCTTGAGTATGCCGACAATCGGCAAGTGATGAGGTAGCACGGTTATCTCGCCGAGAGTCGTCGGCAAAGTTACTTGGGAAATTTCTTTTTCCAAGAGCAATCTTTCGGGTGTGGCGATAGAGAATTTGATCGAAAGCATTTTTATAATTTACCTTTCATGTAGAAAGCGTTCTCCGGCAATTCATCGTGCTTACCTTCGAGTATTTCTTCGAAGCTCGTGATGGTATCGGCAAGCGAGACATAAGCTCCTGGTGTGCCAGTAAACTGTTCTGCGACGAAGAATGGTTGCGAGAGGAACTTCTGAATCTTGCGGGCTCGTGCGACCACGAGTTTATCTTCTTCGGAAAGCTCTTCCATGCCGAGGATCGCAATAATATCTTGCAAGTCCTTGTAGCGTTGGAGCGACTTCTGCACATCGCGAGCCACGCGATAATGTCTTTCACCCACGATGTTGGGGTCGAGGATGGTCGAGGATGAGTCGAGCGGATCGACAGCCGGATAGATACCAAGCTCGGAGAGACTTCTCGAGAGCACGACAGTCGAGTCGAGGTGGGCGAAGGTATTCGCTGGCGCAGGGTCGGTAAGGTCGTCGGCTGGCACATAGACGGCCTGCACCGAGGTGATCGATCCTTTGCTGGTCGAAGCGATCCTTTCTTGGAGTGCACCCATTTCTGAAGAGAGAGTCGGCTGGTAACCCACCGCCGAAGGGATGCGTCCAAGCAGAGCCGACACCTCAGAACCCGCCTGAGTAAAGCGGAAGATATTGTCGACGAAGAGCAAGACGTCTTTGCTTTCATCATCACGGAAATATTCGGCCATAGTCAAAGCGGAGAAGGCGACACGAGAGCGGGCTCCTGGTGGTTCATTCATCTGACCGAAGACTAGAGCAGTATTTTTGAGCACACCTGATTCTTTCATTTCGCGGAAGAGGTCATTGCCTTCTCGGGTACGTTCGCCGACGCCGGCAAATACCGAGTAGCCACCGTGCTCAGCCGCGACGTTGCGAATAAGCTCTTGGATAACCACTGTCTTGCCCACACCAGCTCCGCCGAAAAGACCGACCTTGCCACCCTTCACGAATGGACAGATGAGGTCGATAACCTTGATACCAGTCTCAAATATTTCTGCCTTGGTAGACTGCTCGGTAAAGGTCGGCGGTTTTTGGTGGATCGATCTTTTCTTTTTGGCCGACACCGGTCCAGCATTGTCGATCGGCTCGCCCAAGCAGTTGAAGATTCGGCCCAGAGTTTCGACTCCGACCGGTACTTCGATAGTTTTGCCGTCGGCAAAGACTTCTGTCCCACGCTTCAAACCTTCAGTCGGGCCCATAGCGATAGCTCGCACGGCTTTGTTGCCCAAGTGTTGAGCGACCTCGAGCACCAGCTTGGTCTCGCCATCGACAACGGTAAGTGCGGATTTGATCGGTGGCACATCGTCTTCGAATACGACGTCGACGATCGGTCCGATGATTTGGCTTATGGTTCCTGCGCTTTTGTTCATGTCTTTGTTATTAACGGCTTAAATTATAATAATGTTTTTGAATAATTATCCGAGTGCTGATTTGGCTCCGGCGATTTCGATGATCTCTCGCGTTATACCGGCTTGTCGCAATTCATTGCTTTCGAAGACCAGCTCATCGGTAATATCTCTGCAAGCATCGGAGGCGTTCTTCATCGCTACCATGCGCGAGGAATGTTCGGAAGCATTGGATTCGAGCAGAGCTTGATAGAGCTTGGTTTCGATAAGTCGAGGCACGAGGTAGGAAAGAAGCTCTTCCTTGCCGGGCTCAAAATAAATCTCCTCCGCCTGCATTTCATCCGAGTCAGACGATTCTCTCTTTATGGGCAAAAGGCGGTTTAGTCGGGGGATCTGCTTTAAGGGCGAAACGAAGTCGGTATAAGCAATCCAAACTTCGTCGAATTTGCCGGAGACAAACTCCTCTGTGACAAACTTGCCAATCGTCCAAAAGTCTTCCGAGGCCTCGCCTGATTCGATCTTCTTGAATTCGGCGTCGATCTTCTCGCCACTACGGGCCAAATCCTCAAGACCCTTTTTGCCGATCGCGATCCATGCTCGGCCGATCTCCTCGCTAGCCATCTTTTCTTTGATAGCTCTTTTGGCAAAATTTATGATCGATGAATTGAAGCTTCCGCAAAGTCCGCGATTGCCGGAGAAGAGGATGACGAGCACATTCTTTATTTCTTTTCTTTCCTCGCCTTCGTTATAAAAGAATTGACCCTTCAAGCTTCGGTCGCGCGCAATCCCCTTGATAATCTCGGAAAGCGAAAGGTCATAGGCCCGTCCGCCGACCGCCATGCGCGAGGCCTTACGCATTTTGTTCGCTGAAACTAGCTCCATCGCCTTGGTTATCTTGGAAGTATTTTTGATCGAACGGATTCGATTCCTAATTGCTTTTGCGCCGACTGCCATAGTAGTTGCTTATTTGGGAGAATTAAAGCCCTCCTTAAAATCGAGAATTTTCTGCTTTAGCGACTCTTCGATCTCCGGTGTCAGGTCTTTCTTCTCCTTTATTTCGGCGATCACTTGTGCGCCGCTCGATTTCATAAACTTGATAAATTCGGTCTCGAACCTCCTGACCTCCGCGACTGGGATATCATCGAGAAAGCCCCTTGAAGCCGAGTAGAAAATGGCGACCTCGATAGCCGAATCGATAGGTGAATATTGGGGCTGTTTCAAAAGTTCGATCAGTCGCTTACCACGATTGAGCTCATCTTTGGTGCCCTGATCGAGGTCGGAACCGAATTGTGAGAAAGCCGCGAGCTCGCGATACTGAGCGAGGTAGAGCTTGAGCTTACCCGACGACTTCTTCATGGCCTTGGTCTGAGCCGAGGAGCCAACGCGCGACACCGAAAGTCCGGCGTTCACCGCTGGCCTCATACCCTGATAGAAGAGATCAGTTTCGAGGAAGATCTGCCCGTCTGTGATCGAGATAACGTTGGTCGGAATGTAGGCCGAAATGTCGCCGGCCTGAGTTTCAATAATAGGGAGCGCAGTAATTGATCCGCCACCAGATGCCTCGTTGCGCCGACAAGCCCTTTCGAGCAAGCGCGAGTGCAGATAGAAGACATCACCCGGGTAGGCCTCGCGACCAGGCGGACGGTGGAGCAAGAGCGAAATTTCGCGATAAGCAGCCGCATGCTTGGAAAGATCGTCGTAGACGATGAGCACGTCTTTCTTTTGATCCATAAAGTATTCAGCGATAGCGCTCCCTGTAAAAGGCGCGAGGAAAAGCAGGGGAGAGGCGTTCGACGCGCCAGCGACGACGACAGTCGTGTATTCCATCGCGCCACGTTCGGTAAGCTCTTGCACAATTCGGGCGATCTTGGAATCCTTCTGGCCAATCGCGACGTAGACGCAAATCATGTCTTCGCCCTTTTGGTTCACAATCGTATCAATCGCGATCGAGGTCTTACCAACACCACGGTCGCCAATGATAAGCTCTCGCTGGCCTCGGCCGATCGGGATCAGAGCGTCGATAACCTTGATACCAGTAGCGACCGGCTTGGTCACCGGCTCGCGGGTAATAACTCCGGGCGCGATTTTCTCGACCGGATAGGTTGTTGCTGACTTGATCTCGCCTTTGCCGTCGACCGGCTCACCCAAAGCATTGATAACGCGCCCGAGCACCTTGTCTCCCACTGGGACTTCCATGACTCTACCCGTCCCAGAGACATCCGCGCCTTCCTTGACCAGATTTTCATCGCCCAGAATTATGGCCCCGACGCTTTCGGCTTCAAGGTTTACCGCAAGTGCCTTGATACCGCCGATATCGAGCACCTCGAACGCCTTGACCCCCGTGAGGCCGACAATCTTAGCAACGCCGTCGCCGACCTTGACCACCTTGCCGGTCGAAACAGAAGAGATGGCCGGTTCGAAATCAGCGATCTTCTTCTTCAGAGAATCAAGGATGTTTTTGACGGTTGCTTCGTTGTTCATTTTAGATGTTTGGCTAATTTATTAATACGGCCGGACAAACTGCCATCGATTTTCATACCTGCGAAATCGACGACCCAGCCGGCGATGAGAGCGGGGTCAACAACCTCCTCAAGGAGAGCATCTTGACCCATTCTCTTTTCTACCTGCTCCTTTATTTTTTGTCTTTGGGGTTGAGTAAGCGGCACAGCTGACTTCACAATCACTCTTCTCTTTTGAATTGCTTGTAGGGCTTGATCCTTGGCCTTTTCGATTATTTGCCCCGCCTGCAAGGACAGACCTTCGGCGTGCAGATGCTTTGCAAACACTTCGCAAACATGTTCCGCGTGTTTAGGATCAGTAGTCAAAGCCAAGTCAGAAAGAACGGATGAGTATTTTTTGATGGCTTCATTCATAATCTTTGGTTTAGGATTCTTCCAGATTGGTTAGGGCTTTCTCGGCCATTGCTTTGTCTATCTTCTCATCGCTCACCCCGCGCAAGGTTGCCGTCGAAGCCGAGACCACAAGCTCGGCCATCTCGCTGCGGATCGCACTTACAATTTTGTCCTTCTCCGCAAGCAAGCTGTTCTTGCCCGCTTCGATTATCTTGTTTGCTTCCTCTTTGGAACGCGCCAATTCTTCAGCGCGGAGCTTCTCGGCCTCGTCGAACGCCTCCTTGACTATCCGCTCGGATTCTCTTTTGGCTTCCTGGATAATACCTCTGGTCTTTTCTTCGGCTTCGGCCAAACTCTTCTTGGCTTCTTCGGCCATTCGCAAACCACCTTCGATCTTGGCCGAGCGTTCGTTCAGCACCTTACCGATCGGGCCAAAGGCGTAGCGCCACAAGAGGAACACGACCAAACCAAAGTTCACGCTCTGGGCCAAGAGAATTTTCCACTCAATATGAAATATTTTGGGTATATCCTCCATTAGTTTTCGTCAAAGATGACAATAAAAAAACTAGAGGGAGAAAGCTACCACGAGGGCATAGATCGCAATCGCTTCAGCAAAAGCAGAGGCAAGTAGCATAGGCACCAAAATCTTGCTGGCTGATTCTGGATTTCTACCAATAGATTCCATGGCCTTAGATCCGATAATACCGATCGCAATAGCCGGTGCAATTGTTCCGATCGCGATTGCAAGGGCTTTGGCAAATTCAACTCCTTCCATAATTTATATAATTAACTTTTAATAATAACTTTCTAATAATTTAATGTGGATGGGCGGTCGCTTCTGCATGATCATCGTGATTCTCGGACATAATCGAAAGAAACACAAGGGACAATATAGCAAAGATGGTCGCCTGTATCAAACCGACAAATATCTCCATAAACAGGAAGGGGATCGGCAGAATGAAAGCAAAGATTGACATCATGGTACCGAGCAGTATTTCGCCCGCGAGCACATTCCCGAAAAGTCGAAGCGAAAGCGAAGCGGTCTTGGACAGCTCTCCGACAAATTCGATGAGTCCGACGAAGAATTTGATCGGATTGACCACCATGGCCTGATAATTACCTTTCTTTATTTCCTTTGGTATCTGGAGGATGGTTTTGTAGGCCAAAAATTTGTTGGCGTGCGCACGCAAGCCGACGAGCTTTACGCCAGCGAGGTGCGTTATGAAGATCGCGACGAGAGCGAGTGCGAGCGTCGTATTGAGGTCAGCGGTCGCGCCGCGGAAAAGCGGGACGAAGTGCCCTTCTTCTGAAAAGCCGATCGAGCCGATGCCAGGGAGTAGCCCCAGCCAGTTGTTGATGAGTATAAAGAAGAAGAGAGGAAGGACGAAAGGCAAGAAGAGCATGGCCTTCTGCTTCGAGCCGGTCACCGACTCGGCGAGGCCGACCGCCCCTTCGATCACCATTTCAAACAAGTTTTGCAATCCGGTCGGCGCTCCGCGCTTCTTGATCCGCAAACTGCCGATAATTAGACCGACAACCACAATAGAAAGGAAGGAAGCCAAAAGGGAATTGGTGATCGGCATGGAGCCCAAGTTGAATATTTTTTCGGCGTAGATAGTTACTTCGTGTTCCATAATATTGCCTCCGATTCTGCAAACACTTTGCGAAAGGGAGAACGATTTGTGATTGTAGCACAATGCCTCCTTGTTTGTAAAAAACCCCTTTTTTGGGTATTATCGTAGCTGTACCACCACTATTGGGAGATCGTCTAATGGTCGGACAATCGCCTTTGAAGCGATGAATCTAGGTTCGATTCCTAGTCTCCCAGC
>CAZAXK010000020.1:0-10395 GCA_964489135.1 uncultured Candidatus Saccharibacteria bacterium | reverse complement strand
TCTCATAAAAACTAAAGTATTCGCTGAAATCTTCGTGCTCAGGCAAAGCCACTGGCCCCACCAGATTATCCTCGGCCATCTTCATAATGCGCGAGACGAGGTTGCCAAGCCCATTGGCCAAATTGGCATTGTAGACCTCCTTAAAGCGCTCTTTGGAAAATGGGCTGTCCTCGAACGTAGAGACTTCGCGAAGCAGGAAGTAGCGCAATGCGTCAGTGCCGTATTCAGCCACTATTTCCTTTGGGTCAACCACGTTGCCAAGGGTCTTCGACATTTTTACACCGCCTTCGCCCACAATAAAGCCATTCACCACTATATGGTTAGAATTGGGCAGTCCCGCAGCCATGAGCATGGCTTGCCACATAGCTGCCTGAAAGCGAACGTTGTCTTTACCACAATATTGCACTGGATCTCCATTAACCCAATATTTTTCAAAAAAATTATCAACCGAAATATCAGGCCACCCCAAAGTATTGATATAGTTCGTAAGAGCGTCGAACCAAACATACATAACGTGATCGGGATCATCAGGCACCTCTATACCCCACGACATTTTGGATTTTAGTCGAGAAATACTAAAATCCTGGAGGCCTCTTTCGACAAAAGCCCTGACTTCGTTTAGGCGGAATTGCGGAATCACAAAATCGGGATTCTTTTTATAGAAATCCAAAAGCTTCTCGCCAAAGGCGCTGTATTTGAAAAAATAGTTTTCTTCCTCAATTATCTGTATCGGTCGGCCTGGATGATCAGGACATTCGCCATTTTCATCTAGTTCGGACTCCGTCTTCTCACTTTCGCAACCAATACAGTATTTTGATTTGTAATTTTTCTTGTATATGTAGCCATTGTCTCTGACTCTCCGCCAAAATTCCTGAGCCGAGGATTGATGGTGCGGGTCGGTGGTACGAATGAAATGGATATCTTCCGATATACCGAACATCTTGATACTCTCTTTGAAATTTTCAAATCCCTGATCTACAAACTGTTGTGGTGAAAGCCCTTTTTCCTTGGCCTTCTCAAATATTTTCATGCCGTGCTCATCGGTGCCAGTATTGAAAAAGACATCAAAACCAGCGAGCTTTTTGTAGCGAACAATAGTATCGGCTCTGACAAATTCAAGAGCATGCCCCATATGGAGATTGGCGTTCACATAAGGAAGCGTCGTCGTAAGATAGAAACTTTTTGCCATTCCCTAATCCTACTTGGAAGCACTCCTTTCAGCAAGAGCCCTCGCTTCGGCCTTATCCTTCTCGATATCTGAGAGGTATTCCATAAGCATTGAAGCGAGCGGGACGGAGATAATAAGCCCAACAAAGCCCGCGAGTTTGCCTCCTATAATCAGGGCGAGAATAGAGACGATCGGCGGAACCCCGACAATCTTGCGCACCACTAGCGGGTAAATAAGCTGATTTTCAAATTGTTGAATGATGATATAAAGGCCCACCACCAAAAGAGCACTGGCCATACCGTTAGTAATAAGAGCAATGGAGACAGCCGGAATAGCCGCAAGTATCGGTCCAAAAAGCGGAATTATCTCAAAGATACCCGCAAGCACGGCAAGGAGCAGAGCATTCTCTACCCGCAAAAGGGTAAGCCCCAAGAAGACCATCATAGCTACAATAATCGCGAGCACAATCTGACCCTGCATCCAAAGACCGATTTTGTGTTGAGATCGCTTCCACAATCCGATAACGTAGTCTTCCTGCTTTGCAGGAGTAACAATGCGCAAAAAATTGGTAACCCCGTCCGATTCGGTGGACAAGTAGAAAGAGAGGACAATGACCAACAAGAAGGATAATACTCCTCCAAAGACTACGCTCGCGGTCGAGAAGAATCCGTGAGAAATGTTCGATATGGCAGTATCTATTTGTTCGACTATTTCCGACAAAGAAAAGCTGGCGGATATATTGCCCAAAGCCGGATTGTTGGATAACCAACTATCGCTCTGGAGCGGATTCCAAACCTGTAGTTCACCGAGATACCCCGGCAGACTGGAAAGCAAAGAGGCCGATTCATTGAGCAGAGGAAGAAACAGAAAGTAGAATGAGCCAACCAGAAGCACCGCAAGCAGAGAATAAATGAAAAGCACCGAAATAATCCTTGGAACCCCCCGTCGCAAGAACCACTTGGTTCCCGGTTCTACAGCTGAGGCGATTATTACCGCGAGTATCACGACCAATATTATGTCGCGCAAAACAAATATTCCCACAAACCCCAAAACGATCAAGAGCGTCTTGAAGATTGTCCCTGCACTTATTTGGATCATCTTTTCTTCAGAAAGTTTGGCCATTTGTTTATATTAAGATTACAGCGTTGGACCGAGCTATCATAGGACGTATGGGGATTAAACCCAACATTAAGCGATTCTGGCCGAGATATATTCTACAAGGTGCTTCTCCTCTACTCGCTCCTGTTTGCCCGTGTCTCTATCGCGCACAGTAACCGCCCCGTCCTTCTCTATCGTATCGAAGTCGACGGTCACACAATACGGAGTGCCAATTTCATCTTGCCTTCGATATCTCTTACCAATATTTCCATTGTCATCAAACTCCGTCATAAAATGCTTTTTCAGCTCTTTGTATATTTGCTCTGCTCTTTCTACCAACTGAGGTTTGTTTTTCAAAAGTGGGAATACAGCGACTTTGATCGGAGAAAGTTTTGGTGACAGTTTCAAAACCGTCCTCACTTCCCCATCAATCTCATCCTCGTGGTACGCGTCAGAAATAAAGGCCAAAAACATTCTTCCCATTCCCACAGAAGTTTCCAAAATCCAAGGGATATATTTTTCACCTGTATGTGGGTCGGTGTAATTGAGGTCAGTGCCCGAGTGCTTCATATGCTGAGTGAGGTCATAGTCGGATCGGTCATGAATACCCTCAAGCTCATCAAAGCCGGTTGGGAAATTGTATTCAATATCCCACGCATCCTTTGCATAAAATACTAAATTTTCGTGCTGTACAAATTTGAGATTTTCTTTTTTAATGCCAAGGCTTAGGTACCAATCGAGTCTATTCTGTTTTATTTTTTCGTACTCTTCTTTGTTTTCATTTGGTTTGACGAAGTATTGCGTGTCGGCTTGTTCCAGCTCGCGTGTTCGAAAGAGGAAATTGCGAGGCGAGATTTCATTTCTAAAGGCCTTACCGATCTGCGCAATACCAAATGGTACTTGCATTCGAGTCGAATTGACTACATTTTTGAAATTTAGATAAATACCCTGACAAGCTTCGCCGGGAAGATAAACTGGATTTTTGCCCTCTCCGGTAAAGTCGCCAAGGTTTGATTTCACCAGCAAGTTGAAAGCTCGCGCTTTGGTAAAGTCGTGCGACCCACAAGAAGGACAAGAAATTTTATTTTTGTTCGCCTCGAAAAGGGTGGCGAGTTCTTCTTCAGGCATCTTTTCATCTGCCTCGACGCCGATATTTTTCAATTCTTTATCGACTCGAATCCGAGTGTTGCACTTGCGACACTCTGAAAGTGGGTCAGAAAATCCAGTGGTATGTCCCGAAGCTTCCCAGACACGCGGATCCTTAAACATTGCCGAATCAATACCGACATAGTCGTTACGCATTTGAACATGCGCTTTCCACCACTCTTTTTTGAGGTTATTCAATAGCTCTACACCATATGGACCAAAGTCATAGAGCCCTGCCATACCGCCATAAATCTCCGAACCCTGAAAAACAAACCCCCTGCGCTTGGAGAGAGCTACTATTTTTTCCATTTTGTTTTCTTCAGCCATAGTACCTACTACTTATACCATAATACATTGCTACCGCACCACCTTATCATCCCCCATCCGAAAAGTGCCGTCGTTCGAGAAATTGGTAGTTGCTGGCAAACTACTTACCCCTATTTGAGAATTGGTTGCGCGGTCAGTCCCGATCAAAGTGGCCTCTCCTACAATCACCGGGTCAGTACCGATTTGGCTAGTACTTGGAGTTATTTCGACTTGGAAATATAAGTTTTTGGGGGATGAACCAAATCCAGTATTTGGCAAAATGGTACCAACATTCCAAACGATCTCATTCGTTGTGGGGTTGAAGGCAACCTTTTCGCTATTAGGAGAGAACAGGCCAGTCCACTTCACATAGGGAGGCAGGGTCGCTCTGACTTCAACGTTTCCGACTTGATTGAAGGAATTCGATATACTCCAAACCACCGTATAAGTGGTCGGAACATTTGCTTTCGGTGGAATAGGGCCGGAATTTTCGAAATTACCTTCTGATCGTACAGTTTTCGAGGTAATACCTATATCAGTAGAAAGTACCACCTTTCTGGTTTCCGTTGCAGAGACCTGCTCTACCGAACCAGACTCAAGAACCCTTTCACCTCTCGCTTTAACCGTGATGAGAATTTCCGGACGCTGGTTTCGAGGCACAGAACTATATTGCAATGGTGTTAGCCGAAATGATAGTCGTGTTTGGGAGCCCGGACCTAGATCAGAAAGTTCGGCGACCGAGCGACTATCCCACAAAATAGTATCGTCTGTAGATCTAAAAAATCCACCTTGTCCAGCCGATACGCCAAGCTCATTAAATGCTCCACCAGAGAAACTTACTTCTACTTGGCTGTTAAAAAGTCTGGTTGGTAAATTGTTCATAATATTAATATTCGCGTCTACCGTTGAGCCACCACTCGCCGAGTAGTCGCTATCTTTGCCGTTGATCGAGACTCCTAGCCCAATAAATGGCTTCTTGATGAGAACTGACTCGGTAAGATTTGCAATAACCACACCCACAACCCGATCGTCATCGGGGCTCGCGGTACCAGCAGAGACTTTAAATATTTTTTCTTCGTTATCTTGACCGATGATAGTCCCCTTGATTGCAATGGTCCTTTTTTCTCCTTTAGCCAAACTCCCGATTTTCCATGTATTGTCGCCGGCAAAAGGTTCTACCGAGGCACTCGAGAAAACAAAACCAAATGGATAATCAATCTTTAGAATCAGGTTGTCGAGTTTGTCTTGCGAATTGGAAGCAACCTCGATATTGAAGCTCATCTGCTGGTTTGAATTCACCTCTTTCGGATAGGTTGGCGAAAGAATAACCGGAGCTGAACTAATCACAACTTCGTATTCCTTCTCTTTAAAGAAGGTAGCGCTTGAGTTTTCTACTCTATATTCAAGTGATATCTTGATTTTTTTGACAGATTCCTTTTCGCCAAAAAAGACGCCGGAAATAGTTTGAGTATGGCTCTCCCCCTTCCTAATATCACCGATATTCAATCTTTCTCTTTCCAAGTCTTTGGTAAGGTCGGACGGTGAACGAGTACCTTCCGGGTATTCAATCAAGAGCGAGGCAGAATTGAGCGGAGTATTGTTGCCGTTCACCACGGTCACCTCAAAAGAGGATTCCTGCCCACCACCTATACTCGTCGGGCCAACCACCTTTATGTCGACATTTTCGGAAGATATGAGATTAACACCCCCAAAAAAGACAAAGGCAGCCGTACCCGCAGACAAAAGGAACAAAACAGCTGCCACCACAAAAAACTTTTTTACAAAACTGCTTTTTTTCATAGCTGTTTGATAGACCTTGGAAGTCAGTGTATCGAATCGGTTTTGGCCATCGTTCTGCCAGCCATCGTTGGTCTTTTGGATATCATTGTCGAAAGTTTCTGGTTCAAGATTTGACCGACCGGGATCAATTACCTCGGGAGCATGGCGCGAATAGAGCTTCTTCTCCAAACGATCTAGCTTGCTTTTTTCCATAATTCAATTATATCATCCGACGCTCGCGACTGACAAAGACTCGTTGATAAGACGGATGATCTTGTTTTTCATAGGCGCTATCTGACCTACCTCTTCGGCACTAATATCACTTGCGACGAGATACGGGCTTACCTCAGGATCCTCACGAAGAAAGCCAAGTGTCCGCAGGATCCGGCAAAGTGTGAGCCATTCGGCTGGTGCCACCTCCTCGGGCTTGGCCAAAAGTAAAAAATCAAGGAATTTGGAAACGGTCAAAAAGATATCACTTGCACGATCCTCACCTGTCACCAGTTTTCTTACCAAAGCAAACAAGTTTGCAAGCGTATGGAGCTTCCGAGGATCTGCCTTAAAGATCTCAAAAAGATTGCCTTCCGCTCTCGCCCCAACCACTCTCCATCCAGATTTGCCCAAAACCAGAGAGAATTCCCCCGTGGAAAAATCTTGGCACCCTGCGCGCAACTTTGAGTTACCACTCCTCGCCGACTGAGCTTTGGCCCATATGAGCCCTAAGTTTTCGGTGAGTAAGCCAATTCTGCGGTTGCTCAAGCCCTCGCTTAAGCTGTAAATGACAACGCCTTTGGTATGGTGTTTGTGGTACATCTCTACCGATTTTAGATGTTAGTGTTTAGTCGTCGGCTTTTAGTAAAGAAAGTTTGAAGGTCATTTCACCGATCTTTAACACACCCCCCTCATTGACCTCGAATTTTATTTCGACCACGTTGGTTGGCTTCTTTATCTCATTTATGACTGACTCGACAAACATTTTACCCGCTTCGTCGGTCTCTATAGAAAGATTGACGAGGTCACTCGGATGCAACGCTTTCTGCTTTCTCAGGTCCTGAACGGCGCGGACCAACTCTCTCATATCTCCTTCCCTCTTTAGATCTTGAGTTATAACCACATCCAGACTGAAGCTCCCTGCCAAATGTTTATCGAACACCACTTCTTTTACGTTTATCTCATCTTTTATTAGTTCCACTAAATCCTTTCTGTCTTTCAGACGATCATCTTGAATAGTAAGCTTGCCAAGAGGTTGGCGCACCTTGATATTTTCTTTATTCCTAATCATAAGAACATCAGAAACAACGCTTCTGATCAAACCCATATCTTCTAAGAGTTTTTCGTCTACCTCACCCTTCTGGGGCCATTCACAAAGATGCACACTTTCTGGATCTTTTTCTGTTTTCAGCTCTGAGTAAATGCTTTCTGCAAAAAACGGGGTGAACGGTGCCATATATTTGGCCAGCTCCAAAAGCACAAACTTGGTAGTAGCGAGAGCATTATTTTTATCATCTACATCATCCGACTTAAATCTGTCCCTAGAGCGACGTATATACCACGTAGAAAGATCATCGACAAAGTCCAAGATGGGGCGCGAGGCACGATCAAGTTCATACTTCTCCAATGAATCAGTGATTTTGGCACCGAGTTCGTTGGTCCTCGAGATTATCCATTTATCTAGAATATTCTTTGAAGTATTGTCGTCGTGAGCGTCCTCGGTTTTATACATTTTGTAAAAATCCAAGACATTACCGAGTCTCAAAATAAGTTTCTTGTGTACCTCATCTAAACCTCTTTCTGAAAAAGCCAAGTCTTCTGCCCGCACCACTGAGGAAGAGAGTAGGTAGTAACGAAGCGTATCAGCACCATACCTATCTACCACATACATCGGGTCAGGATAGTTTTTGAGTCGTTTGGACATCTTTTGACCATCTTCAGCCAAAACAATCCCATTCACTATCACATGCTCAAAAGGAGACTTGTCGAAAAGTCCAGTCCCAAGAACCAGAAGCGTATAGAACCACCCACGAGTTTGATCTAAGCCCTCAGCAATAAAGTCTGCTGGGAAAAGCGAGCTATTTTTATTTTCAAATTCCTCTCGATTTTCAAACGGATAATGTATCTGCGCATAGGGCATTGATCCAGAATCGTACCAAGTATCGAACACCTCTTTTACCCTTTCCAACCTTTCACCATTTTCATCCAAAAGCTCCACCCCATCTATGTATGGTCTGTGCAAATCAAGCTCATAATTCTCATTGTGCGGAATAGGCACAAAGCTATATTCATATACTTTGCCGAGTTCAGTTTCGACCGTGTTGACCAAATTCTTTGACACCTTTGCGTCGGCCCCCATAATAACCGCGGGGAAAACTTCAAGAAAAATTCCATGCGTCACGATTAGAATATTTTGGTTCTGATGTTTGCCGTCAATCTCATAAAGAAAATCACCAACGCGATTCTTTGCGTCTTGGTAACTCTCGCCGTTTGGCAATTTATCGTTAAAATTCTTCATCGAGCTTTCTTCATAAGCTAGAAAGTCACCAAAGGGCTTCAGATGGAAGTCACCGAAGCCGAGTTCTTGAATTCGGTCATCGAAAATAATTTTTTCTTTTGGGAATCCAGTTGCTTCAGCAATTATCTCGGCTGTTTCTTTGGTGCGAACATAGGGTGAACAATAGATCGCATCGATCTTTTCTTTCTTGAGTTTCTCTCCGGCCTCTTTGGCCTGTCCTTTGCCTTTTTCTGTAAGGTGATGCTCCAAGTTTGGATCATTACTTACAATATCTAGAACTGTGTGTTCACCCTCTCCGTGGCGGACGGCAAAATACTTGTTGTGAGAGCTTTTAATTTTTGTCTTCAGCTCTTCTATGCTTCCAAACACATGGGTATCTCCATTTTTAGAGCGCCATACCGGCAGGGGTGCCCCCCAATACCTTGAGCGCGACACCGCCCAATCACGCGCGCCCTCAAGCCACCTACCAAACCTGTTCTTCCCTATTTCCTCCGGCACCCATTTAACCTTGTTATTCAAGGCAACCATTCTGTCCTTCAGATCTACCACCTTCACAAACCACGAGGAGGTCGCGTAGTTGAGGAGCGGAGTATCACACCGCCAACAATGTGGATATGAGTGAACTATTTTTTCTTTAGCAAATAGGAGATTTTTATGGGCCAAATATTTTATTATTTCGACATCGGCCTTTTGGTGAGCTTGTCCAGAAGGATTTGCGGGGTCATCTTTGGGCTTGACCAACTGTCCTGCAAAATCCGTAACTTCGGGATTAAATTCTCCGCTTTGGTTTACGTGTTGTATGAGGGGCAACCTTTGCTCTTTGGCGAGATTTAGGTCGTCTTCTCCAAACATTGGCGCTATATGTACTATGCCAGTGCCATCTTCCATAGTAACGAACTCAGCACCATAAACTTTCCATGCATTTTCCTTATTATCAAGAACAGCGTTTTCGTAATAGTTAAAAACCGGTTTGTATTTGAGTCCCACCAAATCTTTACCGTCTATTTCTCCTATTACCTCATATTCTTCCTTCAATACAGCAAGCCGAGCCTTTGCCAGCACCAAAATTTCCTCTTTTATTTTTATTTTTATGTACCGCTCTTTGGGGTTTACTGCCAAAGCGACATTGCCGGGCAATGTCCATGGCGTCGTCGTCCACGCGAGTAAATATGTGTTCGATTCATCACTTAGCTGAAATTTCACATATACTGAAATGTCGGTGATGTCTTTGTAGCCCTGATTTACTTCAAAATTGGAAAGCGTGGTGCCACATCGTGGACAGAGATGCATGGACTTAAACCCTTCATAAACCAAATTATTATCAAAAAGTTTTTTGAATGAAGTCCACACGGACTCGGTGTAGCTTGTGTCCATGGTTTTATATGCATGGTCCATGTCTACCCAACGTCCTACTCGGGGAATAACTTTTTTCCACTCTTCTTCGTAGCGTAGTACACTTTCCCTTGCCGCTTTATTGAACTTTTCTATGCCAAAATTCTCGATGTCCTTCTTGGTCCCAAGACCAAGCTCCTTCTCGATCATATTTTCAATTGGTAGACCATGACAATCCCACCCCCAAACCCGTCGGACGTAGTGGCCCTGCATCGTTTTGTAACGCGGGATAACGTCTTTTATCGTGCCAGCAAGGATATGCCCATAGTGTGGTAGACCGGTCGCAAAAGGCGGGCCATCATAAAAAACGAAGTTGCCTTTTGGGCTCTCCTTCTCAAGAGACTTTTCAAAAATTTTATTATCTTTCCAGAATTTCAACACCTCCTCCTCGCGCAAAGCGGTGTCGGATTTGGCCTTTTCTTGCTCGTCAGTCATTCCCCCATCTTATCCGATTTCTCTTCCTTTTTCAAAAGACTTTTGGCAGTTTGGAACTCTTCAGGAAGTGGGGATTCTATTGTTATATAGGTCCCGTCCGGAAGCATGAGTTTGATAGAAACAGCGTGGAGGGCAAGTCGGTCGAAGATGGGGCTTGATTTGGTGGGGCCATACAACTTGTCCCCCACCACAGGATGACCAATCGCTTTGAGATGCACTCGGATCTGATGAGTCCGACCGGTTTTGGGCCTGACCTCAAGATAGGAGATTTCTTCGTTTTGCCCGATTACCAGATATTCTGTCACCGCCTCACGCAATTCACCTTTGGCCCCATATTCGGCTGACCATTTGCGAAAATCAGAGGCACTCCGACCAATCGGCTTATCTATTACACCCAACATTTTATCGGCAGAAAAATTCCCCCACACAACTGCGTGATAAACTTTCTGTACTCGTCTGTCCTTGAACTCATTCTTGAGAAATTCAAATGATTCCGGAGTTTTGGCTACCAGTATCACCCCGCTCGTCTCGCGATCGAGCCGATGCACAATACCGGGGCGCT
>CAZAXK010000019.1:0-12012 GCA_964489135.1 uncultured Candidatus Saccharibacteria bacterium | reverse complement strand
TGGGTGTTTCAGACCGAGTAATTTTTGCTGGCAATGTCTCACAAGAGATTTTACCGAAGTATTTGAAGGCCTCTGATATTTTTATCAGAAGTTCCTTGTCGGAAGGTTTTGGTATTTCTTTTATTGAAGCAATGGCTGCGAGAATTCCTGTTGTAGCAACACCTGTTGGCGGGATTACTGATTTCCTTAAAGATGGGGAAACGGGCTATTTTTGTAAGCCGGGGAATCCACCTAGTATAGTGGCAACAATATCGAGAGTTATGGGTGACAGAAATAAGGACACGGTTGTAGAAAATGCCTACAACATGGTTCTGGAAAGGTATGATTGGGAAAAGATAGTGCCACGCATAAAGAAAATTTTTGAGAATATAAAAAAATGAAAATACTAATCACTACAGGCATATATCCACCCAAGATCGGAGGTCCAGCGCAGTACGCCAAAAATTTGAGAGATACCTTTATAGAGCAGGGATACCAAGTAAGGGTCGCTACTTATACGATAGAAAGCCGGTTGCCTACCGGTCTGCGACATCTTTTCTTTCTGGTAAAAATTCTGCCGAGTGTCTTATGGTCAGATAGGGTAGTTGCTCTCGATACTTACAGTGTTGGGTTGCCTACTGTGTTTGCTTGTAAAGTTTTAGGTAAAAAATCAGTGATCCGGACGGGTGGGGATTTTCTTTGGGAAAATTATGTAGAAAGAACTCGAAAAAAGATTTTGCTCCGAGATTTTTACAAAACAGAAGTTGAGCATTTCAATCTCAAGGAAAAAGTCATTTTTTTACTCACGGGGTGGGTATTAAACAATGTCGGACACCTTGTATTTTCCACCGATTGGCAAAGACAAATTTTCCTTGCGCCATACAAGCTTGCACTTGGCCACACAAGCGTTATCGAGAATTATTATGGTCCCAAGGAATCAGACTTAGAGCCCAAAGGTATTGAATTTGTTGCGTCTGCTCGTAAGCTAGTATGGAAGAATCTTGACCTTCTCACTACAGTTTTTGAAAGAATAAAAAAGAAGAATCAACAAACCAGACTTCTCCTCGATAATTTACCCTACAACAAGTTTATGGAAAGAATGGCAAGTTGCTATGCTGTTGTCCTAGTTTCTCTGGGGGATATTAGCCCGAATATGATAATGGATGCGATTAGACTCAATCGACCCTTTATTTGCACTCGAGAGGTTGGGATCTATGACCGTATACGAGAAGCTGGCCTATTTATCGACCCACAAAACGAAAGCGAGATAGAGGAAGCTGTGGGTTATCTTCTGAGCGAGGAGGGATACAAAGAGGCCAAGCGCAAAGTCTCTTCGTTTAATTATGTTCATACTTGGCGCGACATTGTGGGTGAGTTCTTAGAAATTTTGAAAAAATAAAAAATGAAAGTAATATCTCTCGGAATGGGAACCAAAATATTTGAACAGGATTCTGCAGTAAGGCAGAGGATGGTTGGGTATGGCCAAATTTTCGACGAGCTTCACCTGATTGTTTTTACGCCGAATTTGGAAATATACAGCGACCAAAACATTGCCCCAAATGTTTTTTTGTATCCTACCAAATCCAAAATCAGAATTTTTTATCTCTTTGATTATATAAGAATAGCGAGTCGGATAATCAAGCGAATAGGCAAGAGAGATGTTTTGATAAGTGCGCAGGATCCCTTTGAAACTGGTATTGTCGGGCTTTTGATTAAATTCTTCTATCGTCTCCCTCTTCAGGTTCAAATTCATACCGACTTTATTAATAAGTATTTCATCACTCACTCATTGCTGAACCTGCTCAGGTTGCCACTCGGTATCTTTGTGGTGAGCTTCGCTGACTCGGTGCGGTGCGTATCGGATAGAATAGCCCAGTCTATCCGTTCTATTGCAAACAATGTCTCCGTCTTGCCCATCTTGATTGAAACCGGTCAATTTACAGAAACGAAGAAACCAAAGGATTTAGACATCATTAATATACTTACGGTAAGTCGACTTGAAAAAGAAAAGGATCTGACTACGGCTATAGAAGCATTTGCGAAATTGGCCGAGCATACAAACGCCGTCTATACTATTGTTGGAGATGGTACGGAAAGAGTCAAACTCGAAAATTTGTGCAGAGATTTGAAAATAGAAAATCGAGTAGTATTTGTCGGTTGGCAAAATAATCTTACCAAATACTATGAAGAGGCCGATATTTATCTTTCCACTTCGCTCTACGAGGGCTATGGCATGTCGGTTGTCGAAGCCGGGTTTGCCGGTCTTGCGCTGGTGTTGTCCGACGCGGGGGTCGCGAATTCGGTCTTTAAAAATGAAGAAAGCGCGATCATTTGTCGTCCGAGAGACGTTGCGAGCTTTTTGAGCGCCTTGAGTAAGTTGACGAAAGAAAAGGACTTACGTGAACGAATGGGGTTGTTGGCACAAAAAGAGGCAAAGAAGCATCTTGTTGAAAAAGGGGAATATCTGAGTGGCTACAAAGATTCTTTTCTCAGGGCAAAAGATTTTTACCGAGAAGGTGGAATATTCAAAAAAAATATACTTTTGCGTTATGTTGTGGCGGGGCTTACTGGTGCTGGCACTCAGATTGGTTTGCTGTATATCTTTACCGATTTGCTCAAAGTCTGGTACATCTACTCTTCGGTCATTGCCTTCGTCTCAGCGATTGTCGTAAGCTTTTTGCTTCAAAAATTCTGGACATTTAAGGACAAGGCTACGGACAATATCCACCATCAAGCGTTTAAGTACCTAATTACGGCAGTTAGTGGCCTTCTTATAAACACTGTACTTATGTATGTTTTGGTTGATCTGTTTGGTCTTTGGTATATTCTAGCCCAGATAATTATTGGGGCTGTAATAATGATTTTTAATTTTCTGATGTATAAGCTCTTTGTTTTTCATAAAAAATGAAATTGCTGATCATTACTCAAAAAGTCGATAGAAAAGATCCCGTGCTTGGGTTTTTCCATAATTGGGTTATTAAGCTTGCTCCGAATTTCGACCAAATAAATACTATTTGTTTGGAATCTGGTGAGCATGCTCTGCCTCATAATGTGAAAGTATTTTCTCTGGGTAAGGTCACCTCATCGGCGAGCCCCCGCGGTGATGGGAATCTTTCAATTTTCAATTTTCAATTTTCAATTTTTAAAAGACTAAAATACATCTGGAATTTTTACAAATATATTTGGAATCTGAGACACGACTATGACGCCGTGTTTGTGCATATGAACCAAGAGTATGTAATTTTGGGCTGGAAATTGTGGAAGCTGTGGGGCAAAAAAATATTTCTCTGGCGCAATCACCCGCGGGGGAATTGGCTCACGCGTCTAGCGGTACTCGTTTCCGACAAGGTGTTCTGCACCTCGCCACAGTCCTTTACCGCGAGATATCGAAAGACGCAATTGATGCCAGTGGGAGTAGATCTCGAAAAATTCAAAGATGAAAAAAAAGAAAGAGTAAAAAATTCAATATTATTCCTGGGGAGGATGGATAGGATAAAGAGGCCTGATCTGCTTGTCGGGGCTTTGGGCGTATTAGCCGAAGGGCAGACTGACTTTACTTGCGACTTTTATGGCGATCCGACAAATTCTCGCGATCTTTACTATTCTGAAGTGCAAGATTTGGTATCAGATCTTGGCTTGCAAGACAAGGTTCGTTTCCATTCTGCTATACCTAACGGTCAAACTCCGGCAATTTATGCAAAGCATGAAATATTTGTTAATCTTACCCCAACCGGCAGCATGGACAAGACCATAATTGAAGCGGTGGCTTGCGGGTGTTTGCCGATCCTGGCAAATTTGTCGCTTAGAGGTGAACTGGAGGACATGTTTTTCATTAAGAAAGAAGATGAGGAGAATGTGGCCATGACTCTACAAAGTCTGATGGATCTGGGTGGGCTTGAAAAGGAAGAACAGAGAAAAAAGCTTGCCGAATACGCAAGGAGGCAGGGTCTGGATATTCTAATTTCGAAACTAACTACCGCAATCAAAAATGTCTAAGCTTTCAATTGTCATACCAGTTTTTAACGAGCGCGACACTCTCGAAAGCGTAATCCAAGCCGTCGAACAGAGTACTGCTTTTGGCTTGGCAAAAGAGATCATAATTGTCGACGACTTTTCAACTGATGGAACGCGGGAAGTTATTTCAAATCTCAAAATTAAAATCTCAAATCTGAAAGTTCTTCTGAATGAAAAGAATATGGGTAAGGGTTTTTCGGTGAGAATAGGGCTGGCTGAGGCAACCGGGGATTTTGTCATTATTCAGGACGCGGATTTGGAGTATGATCCGAATGAATATGTAAATCTCCTAACTCCTCTTATATCTGGTGTACCGGTCGTTTATGGGTCGCGGTTTCTTGGTAAACCATTTATTTGGAAGACATACTTTTTGGCTAATAAATTCTTGACGACTCTTTCAAATCTGTTTACTGGTCTGCACCTTACAGACATGGAGACTTGTTACAAATGTTTTAACCGAAATGCGCTTCAGGTAATTTTGCCCCAGCTTACCGCTAACAGGTTTGATATAGAGCCGGAGATAACTCAGGTTGTCGCGCGGTGTGGCCTTTCTGTGTCTGAGGTTCCAATATCTTACTTCCGACGGTCGTATGCTCAGGGTAAGAAAATAGGTCTGAAGGATGGATTGCAGGCTATATGGACCATAATAATGAAATAAATAATCCCGAACCATGCGAATTTTGGATAGAAACATAATAATTCTAGGGATCTGTACCATTGCGTTGGTTGTGCTTTCAATCGTTATTCTTCAGCCGGCTGTGGCGGGGGATGGGGTTTCTTATGTTTTGGCTATAGACTTTCTTGTGGGTAAGGACGTGGCGTTTACTGCCGTCGCTCATCGCATCATCACTACTTTTGGTGGATTGTGGGTTGTGATAGGACTATCAAAAATATTTGGATCAGTCCTTGGCGTGTGGTTTGCTATGAACACGGTACTTTATACCACGGTGATCTTTGTATTCTACAAACTCCTAACCCTTTTGTTTGAAGACAAAAGATCGGCCCTCATCGGAACTTTATTTTTGGCTACAAATTATGCTGTTCTTCGCTTCGGACTAAACTTCCTGATGGATATGGGAGGATGGGCGTTCTACTTATTTTCAATTTATTTTCTGCTCCGGTATTCTAAATTCGGGCAAAGAAAAGATATTTTGCTAGCATCGGCCTTGGTTGGGCTGGGCGGGCTTTTCAAGGAATATGCTTTTCTGCCAACCATTCCGATCGCAATCTTTTTGATCTACGAAAGCCGGTGGTCTCTAATAAAAATTATCAAAAATTCTTGGTTGCCATCCCTTCTTGCTATCGTGCCTACACTTCTGGTGTACTCATTCGTGTATTTCAAGTTTGGGTATAGCTATCTTGATTGGCTCCAAACCAACGAGCAAACTTACGTGTATCAATCTAGAATTGTTGAATATATAAAATCTTTTGGATCTGTTATAAATTTACTTGGCATTTTGTTTGTAGCAGGTTTGGTTGCTGTTTATAAAGAATGGGGCAATTTAGAAAAAAGGACCAAGCTCTATATCGTATCTATTGGGGCTTCGTTTTTACCAATATTTATTTGGCCGGCGATCACTCAGCGCATACTCTTTATCACTGTCCCGTTTGTTACCATGGTCGCCACTTTCGCCTTTCGCCGCTACCCAAAGTACGCGCCTGTCTTCATTTTGGCGCTCGTTTTGTATATCTTGGCGAGCTTTACAATGGACTCTTTCCTGTTGAATTTTATTAACTTGCCCCTATAATCAAGCCATGTCTTACAAAGGCAAAAAGGTAAGCGTCGTTATTCCAACCTATAATGAATCGGCTAGTATCCGTCGTGTGGTGGATGGCTTCTTCGCGACTGGTGTGGTTGACGAGGTGGTTGTGGTGGACAACAACGCCATTGGCCCTACCAGACAAGAAGTGGCTAAGACCAAAGCGCGAATGGTCCACGAACCACAGCAGGGCTATGGACGGGCTATTATGCGCGGGCTAAACGAGGCCAAGGGTGACTTGGTTGTAATGTGCGAAGCGGACGGCACCTTTAATCCAGAAGATATAGAAAAGTTTCTGGCTTACAGCAATGATTTTGAGGTGGTGCTCGGTACTCGGACATCGCGGGCGGCGATCTTCTCGGGTGCGTTTATGCCGTTCCCAGTACGCTTTGGTAATTGGCTTTGGGCCAAGATAGTAGAGGTGCTGTTTAATGGACCGGTGCTTACAGATGTCGGCTGTACTTATAAACTGGTCAATCGGAAAATTCTTGAAGAAATAAAAAAATATTTTCACCAGTCGCGGGGCGATGGCACCTTCAGTCCAGAGCTTATGATCTGGCTTCTAAAGCATGATAAACGAATCATAGAAATACCGGTTATTTACAAAGAAAGGGTGGGGGAGTCCGGCTACACGGGCAATATCTGGCGAGCAGCCAAGCTCGGGATAAAGATGTTACCAGTTATTTTGAGATATAGATTCAAAAAAATATGAAAGACAAATACTACGAATCGCGTTTTAAGTTTAACCCAGAACGAGCTAGGGTTTGGAAAGAGATAGTCCGTTTCCATCAAAAGTTTGTACCTGAGGGTGGGACGGTTCTCGACCTCGGGGCGGGTTATTGCGATTTTATAAACAACATTACTGCTGGTAAGAAATATGCGGTCGACACTTCTCCAGAAACACCAAACTACAAAAAAGCAGAAGTGGAATTTCTGCAGAAGCCAGCTTCTGACCTTTCGCCGATCCCCGATGCTTCAGTTGATGTGGTGCATGCAAGCAACCTCTTTGAACACTTTGATGACATTGAGCTCGATAAGGTGATACGGGAAGTAAAGAGGGTGTTGAAGAAAGGGGGTAAGCTTATCCTCATGCAACCGAATTATCGCTTGGCTTACAAAAACTACTTCGACGATTATACACACAAAAAAGTTTGGAGCGATGCTTCGCTTGGAGATTTTCTGGTTGCAAACGACCTCAAGGTCATTTTGGCGATGCCGAGGTTTCTGCCTTTCTCTATGAAATCAGACTCCTCGCTAATTCCTCGGTCTATTGTTCCGTTTATTGTCCGAGCGTATATAAATTCTCCGTTCAAACCCTTTGCCGGGCAAATGCTTTTTGTGGCAGAGAAGAAATAACTCATCCCTAAAACGAAAATGGCTCGTATGGATCTGCAACGCAGAACCTCACAAGCCATTTGACTAAAAGGTCAGTTTGTTACTCGCCGTCGCCGTCGCTGGCGATCGGCTGATGGATGTTGAGCCACTTCATGATGCTGAACCCGAAGGGTACAAACATCAGGAAGCATTCTCGGAGAACATTTGTCCGCACCCAGAGCCATTGGCTCCGGAGAGCGGTCATGGGGCTTTGCGGGTCGATCGCTTCCCGTGTCGGGAAGGTTGTCACCAGAACCCGAACGAGGGGCATGCCAAGAAGTTTTTTTACAATCCTCAGCCCCCACCACCCATTCCATACTCGGTTGCTGACTCGCCTTGCACTTCGCGAGTGCATCTCGTCGGTCACGACTACGAGGGTATACGGGAAGAAGCTGGGCTGGACAGTGTTCTTCCATGCTTGAGCCTCACCGATGGTGTTTAGTACCCGACCGGCGAATATGAGCTTTTCCCCGATTTCAACAACACGGAGATTTTTTTCTAAGCCCGGAACAGGATTGCCAGTGAACTCTCCCGAGATTACGAAGGTGTGTGGACTACGTCTACACAGTTCTTTTCCCAGTGTCAGTACCCATTCTGAGCCGTAGGTCAAGCTGAATGCGGTGGCGCCGAACGCGGTTAGGCATGTCATGTATATCTCCGTGGGTAGTTGCGAAACAGGTGTTCCGACACCCCACCACTGACAAAAGACGTCAATGGTTTTCATGATACAATCACCTCTCTTTCTATTTTATTTATAACACAGAGTAGATAAAAATCAAGTTGTACCATTTGGGTATAAATCGAAAATGGCTCGCAAGGTCTGCAACGCAGAACCTCACGAGCCATTCAAAACTAACCTATGGAAGAACTTGTAGAAGGTGGGCGCGGGCTTCCTCTACGGTTGTTACGTCGTAGAAGCCGAGCTGGTCGGACGTGTTGTCTGCCGAGAACGGGACGAAAAGTCTCCCGTCCTCCTGAACTAGTGGGTAGGCCAACCACCTATCGCAATACTGAATTCTAAAACCAGTTGCTTTGAGGATCAGGTCAACCTCGAGCTGTCTTAGTGCCTCAGCTGGGCCGCTATGGACAGGCCTTTCAAGACGACTTTCTTCATAGAAGGTGAATGTTGGGCTGACTCGCACCGAGATCCTGTCGGTGCTTTTTACGCTACCCTCGTACACTTTCTGCCAGTACTTCGCAAGCGCGACATCGAAATCTACCTTTCGGCAGACGGCGATGACACCTTGGTTTTTGTTCGTAACGAGCAGAGTGCCGAGCTTCTCCACTCGGCGCCTGATCGACCGCTTTTCCCAAAGTCCGTAGGCCACAATGCCTACAAAGCAAGCGACCAAACATATCACAGCTATCAAAATATACATCACTTACTCCTAATCCTATCAACCACAATCTCCGCTTTTTAAGCGTGACGGGAGATGGACTTGTCTTACAAAAGTATAACATAAAAACTATAAAAAGCAAATTTTAGCGACTAAGCGCTTTGTGCTAATCTTAAAGTAATGTCGTGGTCAAAAAAGGAAATCTTGCTCTTGCTGGGAATCAGCCTAATATTTCTCGTGCTGAGAGTTCCAGGGCTTCACAATCTTTACCATCAAGATGAGTACAAATGGCCGATAATTGTAAATCCGGCTCTCACCGAGCCAGGGGGTATACCACATCCGCCGGTCGGAGAGTTTATTTATCGTGAGCTTGGAGCACTGGTTGGCTACGATAATTTTCGAACTATTCCGCTTATCTTTTCTTTTATAAATCTCTTCCTCCTTTTCTATCTCGCAAAAATGGTAGGGGATAGAAGGAATGCCTTTTGGTCGGTATTCTTTTTCGCTATCTCTTTTTATTCGGTGCTCGCTTCACTCATGGTCGATACCGATGGGGCGATAATGCCGACGTTTCTCCTTGTGGCCTTTATAGGGTATTACAAGTTGAGAGAAACAAACTTTCAGTTTTCATTGCGAGACTTTCAGAAATCCAAGTGGTTCATGCTCATGATATTGGGGCTCGTCTTGGGGTTTTTCGTAAAGGCAAGCTTTGTTATCGGCATAGGCGCGCTGGGGCTCGATTTTGCCTTCGAGAAAAAGATCTTCTCTGACCGTAGGAAAATACTGCGCTACTTCTTTTTTGCTCTCGGTGGTGCCATTGCTCTTGTGCTACTTTTGCTCTTCGCCAAACTCTTGTTCCCGTTCTTCAAGCTGGAGGCGTCGGTAAAATATTGGGAGCATTTCTTCCGCTTTGCTGATCGAGGATGGCTTCAGACCTTTATCCAATTTGCGAAGTCGATCATGTATCTTTCACCTCTGCTTTTGTTGCCAGCGCTGTTTTTGGATAGGCAAATGATTTCAAAATACAGACCGTTTATTTTCTTCATCCTTCTCGGATTGGTGTTTTATCTTTTGATCTTTGATTTTTCTTCTGGAGCGCTTGACCGGTATTTCCAATATTTGATTCTGCCTGCGACTGTAATAGTGGGGGCGGTATTTGGGAAGTACTTCAATAGTGATTCTGGTGAGCTGAACAAGGCTGATATCTTTTCTGTTTCTGTTATTTCCTTGGCCGTTTTCTCCCTGCAATTCTTTGGTCATTTTGTGCCTTCGCTTTATCCGAAAACAGAGTGGCTCAGTAGAATATTTTCTCTAAAATGGAATTTCCTTTTTCCCTTTACCGGTGGCTCAGGTCCATCTGGATTCTATGTATCCTTCTTATTCATTGCCCTGCTCTGGATTTGTTCCGCAGTTTTTGTGGTCTCGGCTTTGAAGATCAAGGAGGCCAAAAGAAAGGCGATTTTCTGTCTTTTGGTTTTGGGTATTTTGTACAACGGGGTCTTTGTTGAGGAATATCTCTGGGGCAAAATCAACGGTAGCCCTTACCATCTTTTTGATGGTGTCAAAACATATCTCTCCGAACATAAGGACATAAAAAACGTTGTCGTCTATAACGATATCGGTGGGTACGAAGTCCAACAGATGGGTAAATATGCCAGACGGTTGTACGCAACCCCTCAATTCGAAGAGTCATACAAGCAATATTTCCAAAACTTTTCGGGGCACATCCTTTACATCGATATCCCAAAGATTGAGGCGCAGAGCTTCTATGCCAAGTATTTCAGCTTTTGCCAAACCATTTACTCCGCTCGAGACAGAGAAATAAGTGCCAAAATATTTTATTGCAAACCGCCAAGGAAATGAAAATCTGCTGGTTCGGGACATACAATTCGGATTGGGGCAGGTCGCAAATTTACATGCAAGGTTTGCGCATGGCGAGGGTAGAAATTCTTGAGTGCCAAAGTGTAGCCAAGGGGATCTACAAATACCTTGAGCTGTTCCGGAAGCACAAAGAAATATCGGGCCAATATGAAGCGATGGTGGTCGGTTACCCAGGGCATGCGGTAGTTTGGTTTGCCAAGCTCATTTCCCCCAAGCCCGTGATTTTCGATGCGCTGTGCACTATGTATGAAGGGGTTGTGCTTTCTCGGGGAAGCAAAGGGTTTCTTGGTCTAAAATCGTTGTATGTAAGGTTTGTGGATTGGCTTGCGGTTCGGTGTGCGGATGTTGTACTGGTTGAAAGCGAAGCGCAAAAAAAGTACTTCGAACAAAGATTCGGTCAAAGCGCCAAATACAGGGTGGTCTATACCGGCGCCAATGATGCAGTTTTTCACCCAGATTTGAATGTAATAAAAAATGAACAATTTACTGTTCTATTCCGTGGTAAATTTTTACCTGAAGCAGGTATCGAATACATCATTGAGTCGGCCAAAATTTTGGAAGGGCAAGGCGTGAACTTTCTCATTATTGGTAACGGTTGGCAAGAGAAATTGATAAAGGCACAAGTCGAAAATTATAAGTTAAAAAATTTGGAACTGATAACAGAAAATCTGCCAAACGGGGATTTGGTGGGTAGGATGAATGAGTGCCATGTTTCTTTAGGCCAGTTTGCTGACCATGAGAGGTTGGAAAGGACCATTCCGCACAAGTGTTTCGAATCTTTGGCAATCGGGTTGCCTTACCTTACCGCGCAAATGAATGGTGTAGCAGAAATACTGAAAGATGGGGAAAGCTCATTTTTTTGCCGGCCGGCCGACGCTCAGGATTTAGCTGACAAAATTCTTTATCTAAAAAACAACCCTACTGTGGCTAAACGAATTGGAGAGCGGGGAAGAGTGGTTTATGAGGAGAGGTTTACTCCATTTAAGCTCGCCCAAAATATTTTAGAAATTATCTCGCACAAATAGAGAATCTTCAGAAATAATTGCACCGCTATGTTTGTCATTCTTTTGTTCTAGCGATCCGCAATATTTGAATCCTAGACCCCTTAGACTACTGTATAACTTGTCGAAGGTGGGTTGACCTTCATAAAGCTTTACGAAAGAAACCTCCATGATTACTGCCCTCGCCAAACTGAAAGTTTGCTTACCTCCGGCTAAGACCTTGTCCTCAAAACCTTGCACGTCGACTTTGATCAATATCTCTTTTTGTAAATCAAGCTTGCTCGCTACCTCATCTAGTGTTTCGATTCTCACTTTTTCCTTAACATGCTCTTTGGTGTGGGGGAAGAGGTCTTTGTGTATATCCGACATCTGAAGTAGCGAAGAGCTTGGCGAATAATCGCTCTTATTCATCTCTGTTTCAGTGCTCACCTCGCCCAAGGCCATGTTGAAGGCTTGGAACTTACCATCCTCCTTCCTTGAGGCCACTAAGGCCTCAAAACAGCTTTTTAAGGGCTCAAAGGAGTATATCTGGGCTTCTGGCAGGGCTTGCCTTATAGAACTCGCAAACTGGCCAGTATTTGCCCCTATGTCTAGTACAGTTGTAATATCCAAGTTGCGCCAAATTTTGCCTCTGTTGACCGGCGGGTGATATCGATGCAGGTCAAA
>CAZAXK010000018.1:0-12450 GCA_964489135.1 uncultured Candidatus Saccharibacteria bacterium | reverse complement strand
GGTTGGTCTCCTATCTACTGCAGGCGTTGATTCTTGAGGGGATTTGACTCTAGTAAGAAATTGCTACTTCACAGAGTAATCTGTGATGACAATTTGGCTAATAACGGTGAAGGCTTAAAGGTTTTGGTCTGTTGATAACTCCGATTGTTTCGGTCCTGAAACCGGAGTACAATGGTAAGTGTAAACTTACTTGAGGACCAAGATTGAACTAAGTTAATACCGTGGGAAGTCGATCTATTGAAAAAGAAAGTGAAATGGCCTATGTTGCTGGATTTCTTGATGGTGATGGCAGTCTTATGCTTCAAATAAAGAAGCGTAGCGACGGCAAGATTGGTTTGCGTTTTATGCCAACAATCTGTTTCTATCAAGATACTCGGCACGAAAGCCCTTTGCTTTGGATCAGAGATTTATTCGGAATTGGATATTTTTCTAGAAGGAATGATGGAATGAGTGAGCTTAGGATAAATGGCTACAAAAGAGTAGCGACTATCCTAAATGATCTGTCGCCATACATTCGTTTCAAAAAGGTTCAAAGTCAGGCGTTGCTAAATGCTTGTAGGATTCTTTCTTCCACAACATTTTCTAAGCTTTCTAAAAAGGAGCTTGAAATTTTGGCGGACTTAGTACTCATCATTCAAAATGAGAATTATGTTACAAAGAAGAAGAAAACTAAAAAAGAAATTCTTATTCAGTTAGGTTTGACCCCGTAACGACTGAGTCTGAGGTTAATACCAAAGACAAGATTTGTGTAATGGCGAATCATTTCTATGAAAATGACGGCTTACACTTATAATATGCCAACATCCGATTTGATTAGCTCGTCACGAGCTTGTTGAAGGATGAAGATATAGTCTGCGCTCCTAGTGATAGGGGATAAATTATTTTGAAAATTGTTTCAAAATTAATTAAGCGACGAGAGGACCGAGTTGAACTGACCTCTGGTGTACCTGCTGTTCTGCCAAGAGCATCGCAGGGTAGCTAAGTCGGGTTTGGATAACCTCTGAAAGCATCTAAGAGGGAAGCCAGCTCCAAGATAAGGAATCGTTTAGGATCGTCGGAGATGACGACGTTGATAGGCGCTAGGTGTAAGGCGAGTAATCGTTTGAGCCGAGGCGTACTAATTTCCCGATCTTATTAGGAAATTTGGAAACCGATCCCACATCGCTCGCAAGAGCTAAGCGGGACAAGATTTTTCCTGTCGCATGGGGCAATAGCTCCAAAATTTTACCAAAATTTGATTTCTTGAATGCAGTTCTTTGAGAGGGTGTTGCCTAAAGGTAAGGCCCTGAGCCCTTGTTTTTTCTGGCTAGAAGTTGGAGGCCCAAAACAAGCCGGAGGAGCGGCTCGGCATATCTGGGTTCGAATCCCAGCACCCTCGCCACCCAATTTTTTAAAATTGGGTCTGGATTCAAGAAATCAAATAAGTTTAATGTTGTGTTCTGGTGATTTGTCGCTAGGGTCACACCCGTTCTCATTCCGAACACGGAAGTTAAGCCTAGTTGAGGCGATGGTACTCTGAAAAGGGGAGAGTAGCTTGTCGCCAGAACATAGTATTAAACTCAATTCATCGCTCGTTGTCCCGCCTTACAGGCACTGTACACCTGTTCTGTTTTTTGTTTCGTAACACTAAACAAATCAGCGCTTCTGATTTATAATTGACGCATGGACGAAGCAAGCGATTGGGCGAGTCGCCGAAAAACTATTTATCTAGGTGCAGTGGTTTTGCTTGTTAGCGCTGTAAGCTTTTTTATTTTTTGGAAGTTTTGGTACACGGCTCCTACGTGTACCGACAAAATACGCAACGGCGATGAGACGGGTGTAGATTGCGGTGGTTCCTGTAGTCATATTTGTGCACGAGAAGCGAGGATGCCCATCGTAAGGTGGGACCCGCGCCTTTTCGAACCTCTTACCGGAGTCTGGAGCACTGTCGTTTATGTAGAAAACCCAAATACCGATGCCGACGCAGTGTATGTGCCTTATAAGTTTGTTTTCTATGGTGAGGGTAACAATGTCATTTATGAGCGTGAGGGAGCGACTGTGCTACCCAAGAATAAGACAGTCGGGGTATTCGAGGGATCAATCACTTTTGGGGATGGGGCCATACCGAAACGCGCGACTTTTGAGATTGATGAAGGCAGTATAGTTTGGCGCAAAAATAATGAGGAGGACCAAAAAATAATATCGATTTCTCATACCCCTCTATTACGTATGGAAACCGCTCCAAGAATCGAAGCGACCGTCGAAAACAAGAGCTTATCAGAAGTAAAGAACATTGAGCTCGTGGCAGTTGTTTTCGATGGGCGCGATAATGCGATTGCTGCCTCTAGAACATTTATCAATCGACTCAAGAAAGATGAGGTTGGACAAGTATTCTTTACTTGGCCCAAGCCATTCGAGCTTGGCACAAGAGCTTGTAGCCGAAAGTCAGACACTGTTCTATTGCTAGACCGGTCTGGCTCAATGGCTTCAACAAAAATTAACCCCCCCGAACCCTTGACCAGTGCCAAAGATGCGGCAGTTTCTTTTGTGGATAGATTGACTCTGGGGGATAGGGTGGGGGTCCTGTCCTTTGCGACCAAGGCCTCCAATCCTCCCGAATCACCGCTGACTCCGGATTTTGATCTTGCTCGTGGCGCCATTGGCTCTATTGCTATAGCGACCGGTACCACTCAATATACAAATATCTATGACGCTTTGCATGAAGGATGGAGTGCGCTAGTATCTCAAAGGGGGGAAGAGAATAGGTCAACAGTGGTAGTTCTTCTCACCGATGGTGTGGCAAATAATCCCAAGGATCCGCGAGGTCGCACCGAAGCTGAGGATATTGCTTACGCTGAGCAGGTGGCGCTTACCGAAGCTGCCCAAATGAAGAAAGACGGAGTAGAAATATACACGATCGGCCTGGGTCAGAATGTGAACAAAACTTTCTTGTCGCAAATTGCTTCTGCGAGCCAGAATTTCTTCTTTGCTCCCACGGCAGAGGACCTTGCATCTATATATCAACAAATTTCCTCTGAAATATGCAAAGAAGTGCCGGCGAGAATCGAGATTACCTACAAAATAATTGATGCTTAGATTAAGAAAAATCCTAGAATCTGTAGACTGGCTTTTGGTTGGGTCTGCGGTGTTTGTGACTTTTGCCGGTATCCTAACCATGAATTCGTTTAACGCTGAAGAAGTCGGTGAAGGTTTCTTCTATCGGCAAATTATCTGGCTCGGTATTGCCCTCGCTGTGTTCTTTGTGGCAAGTAGGGTTGACTGGCGGTTCTTGCGACGGACTGAGGTGGTGGCCTCTTTGTTTTTCGCCACTTGTGGAATCCTGCTGATGCTGTTTGCCGTACCACCGACCAATGGGGCGAGAAGCTGGTTTAATCTTGGCCTATTTGCCTTTCAGCCGGTCGATTATGTGAAGATTGTTCTTATTCTGCTTTTATCGAAATATTTTAGTCGTCGACATATAGAAATTGCAAACATAAGACATATCATAATATCTGGTGTTTACGCTTTTATCTTCTTTATGCTGGTTTTTCTTCAGCCGGATTTTGGCTCCGCTATGATACTGTTTGCTATTTGGTTCGGGATGATTTTGGTTTCCGGTATTTCCAAGAAGCACCTCTTGGCAGTATTTTTGATTGGGGTAAGTACTTTTAGTGGGTTATGGTTTTTCGTCTTCAAAGATTATCAGAAGGCCAGAATCACTTCCTTTATTAACCCCCTTGCTGATTTACACGGGGCGGGATACAACGCTTACCAATCGACCATTGCGGTCGGGTCGGGAGAAGTTTGGGGTAAAGGAGTGGGCTACGGCAGTCAATCAAAGTTAAAGTTTTTGCCTGAATATCAGACTGACTTTATTTTTGCGGCGTTTAGCGAAGAGTGGGGTTTCGTTGGCGACACAGTGTTGTTTGCGCTTTTTGGCCTTTTGTTTTGGCGCATTCTCGATATATCTCAAAAAGGCGAAAGTAACTTCGAGATTCTCTTCGGTCTCGGAGTCGCCATACTCCTGTTCTCACATCTTATTATTCATATTGGTATGAATATCGGTCTGCTACCGGTAACAGGTATAACCATGCCATTTATGAGCTACGGCGGATCGCACCTGATCGCCGAGTTTTTGGTTCTCGGTATTTTGGTTGGCATGAGCCGGTATGCGAGGCCGGTGCATAAAGAGATGGCGGGCAATGAGATTATCGGAGTAGTATAAAAATTGAAAGAAGGAAAGATTATTAACCTAAATAAATAGCTATTGTTTCGCGAAGCATTTTTTCTATGGAAAATGATTCTTCTACCGTTTGCTTCATTTCTGCTCCAAATTCCTTTGCTTTCTCTGGATGGTCGAGTAAGTATGCAATTCCTTCACTGATTTCCTTTTTGTTCTCTTTGTGAACGAGAATTCCGTTTCGCATATCCTTCAGGGCCTCAGGTATACCGCCCACACTAGTTGCGATTATGGGTAGACCCGCGAGGCCAGCTTCAAGGATCGCGTAGGGGAAAGCTTCGTTGCGTGAGGGAAGGAGGAAGATATCTGCTCCGAGGAGATATTGTGGTGCATTGGAGACAAAGCCGAGTAAGCGCACGTTCTCCGTTAGCTTAAGCTTAACAATGTCATTCAGCAGTTTATCCTGCCACTCGCCGTTGCCGGCAATACAGTACAAAACCTGATCGCGCTTTGCTTGGGGCAAGTCGGCCAGGGCTTTTAGTGCCACATCGAGACCCTTGGTTGGGTGGAGCTCTGAGATAGACAAGATAATCTGTTTGGTGCAATCAGCTAAACCAGAGAGAAACTCTCTGGACTTTATTCGGTCTTTCATTTCAGTGCTCTCGATGCCGTTATGAACGACAAACATTTTTTTCGCGGCGAACGGGGCCCAAGCCATGTCGAGTCGGATTTTGTTTGCAACGACGATAACTTTGTCGCAGAGAAGAATAGTTACCCAGTGGCTTATATAAAAGAAAAGTCGTGCGATAGGGGAGCGCCAAAATTCATTAAAGCCCCAGTTGTGCGCGGTAAAGATAATTTGAGGGCGGTAATCTTTCGTGGTGAGCTTTACAAGCGTGGCGGCGACCGCGCCGATACCCCCAATCTTGGATGAGTTGAGATGTACTATATCTGGTCTGACCTTCTTGATAATCTGCATCAGCTCTTGGCATACTCGAAACTCGCTGGTAGTCTTTATGTCGCGTCTCAGGTTCTGAATCTTGAGCACTTCAATATTTTGCTCGCGCAATTTGCTTGGAAGCTCCTCACCCTCTCCGCAGGCGACTGTTGTATCAAAATTACTTTTCCTTAAATGGGTTGCTAGGTCAAAAACGTATTTCTGTGCGCCGCCGAAATTGCCTTTTGTGATGACGAAAAGTATTTTTTTATTTTGTGCGTCCATGCAAAGTAGAATCTTCTCACAAATTGACTATTTATTCAACCAAGGGTATTATATTATTTTATAATGAGCATTTCGCGCAAAAAGGAAACCTGGATTTTATTTTTGGTGGATCTCTGTCTCTTGTATGTCTCTCTGTGGCTGGCACTGTTTTTGCGATTGGGTAGCTTGCCGACTGAGGCGATTTTGGGACTGCACTTGTGGCCTTTTTCTTTGATCATTGCAGTCTGGCTTTTTGTTTACTTTATATCTGGACTTTATGAAAAGCACACGCTACTTATAAAGAGTCGTTTACCCTCCACGGTATTTAATGCTCAGCTCGCGAACAGCTTCATTGCGGTGCTCTTCTTTTATTTCATTCCATATTTTGGTATTGCTCCCAAAACGAATCTATTCATTTACCTCATAATTTCCTTTGCGCTGGTTCTACTCTGGAGGATTTATGGCGATAGATTCTTCCGCGCCGAGAAGCGTGAGCGGGGAATTTTGATAGGTAGTGGCGAAGAGATGAGGGAATTGCTCGAGGAGGTAAATGGCAACAAACGCTACAACATCGAGTTTGTTTCTTCTGTTGATCTGGACAAGATCGAGGGGGTGGATTTTCAGGACGAAATTTTGAAGCGAATTTATGCGGAAGGTATTCAAATTATCGCGATCGACTTGAAGAACGAAAAAGTTGAGCCGATTTTGCCTCATCTTTATAATCTCATCTTTTCGAAGGTGAAGTTTATCGACATGTATAAAATATATGAGGATATATTCGATCGGGTCCCTTTGTCTTTGGTTAGGTACAACTGGTTTCTCGAAAATGTCTCAACCGAAACTCGGCTGACTTACGACGGAACCAAAAGGCTTATGGACATCGCCCTCTCTTTGGTGTTGTTTACCCTCTCCCTCATTATTTATCCTTTTGTTTGGCTTGCGATAAAGATTGAAGATCGAGGATCGATTTTCTTTGCACAGGAACGCATTGGTAAGAACAATAAGGTAATCAAGGTAAAGAAATTTCGTAGTATGAAGGAAGATGGTTCGAATCGAATTACGAGGGTGGGTAAGTTTATCCGATCTACTCGGATTGATGAGTTGCCCCAACTTTGGAACGTGCTTGTCGGAGACATGTCGATGATCGGCCCTCGTCCGGAGATCCCAAATCTGGTTAAAGAATACGAAGAGCAGATTCATTACTACAACATCCGTCATCTGATAAAGCCCGGACTTTCAGGTTGGGCCCAGCTCTATCACACCGACCCGCCCAAAGTCACCGCTGACGCAACCAAGACTCGTCGCAAACTTTCTTATGACCTTTACTACATCAAAAACCGATCTTTTATGCTCGATGTCAAGATCGCACTAAAAACCCTAAAGGCGCTTTTGTCGAGGAGCGGAGTGTGATAGAATCCCGACATAATGGCAAAACACAGATTTTGGTCAGTGCTTATTATTGCGGCTTCGGTCTGGGCCGGCTTTTTTGTATGGAACGGTCAGAAATCAGCTAATCCCGAAGATCGACTTCGTCTTGGACTAGACCTCTCGGGTGGAACACACCTTATATACAAAGCCGATATTTCCGATATTCCTCCAGCCGATGTCAAAGGTGCGATGCAGTCCTTGCGAGATACGATTGAGCGCCGGGTCAATCTTTTTGGTGTAGCCGAACCGATCGTGCAAGTTGAGCAAGGTGGGGTTTTTGGAAATGCGCAGGATCAAAGACTCATCGTGGAGCTCCCTGGGGTGACCGATGTGAACGAGGCGGTGAAAAAAATCGGCGAGACCCCAATTCTCGAGTTCAAACTGCTAGATAAGGATAACCAGACGTTTGTCCCGACCGGACTCTCTGGTCGGCAGTTGAAAAAGGCGGAAGTAAAGTTCGATTCAAGTTACCAAGGTCGTCCGTCAGTTGGTCTATTGTTCAATGAAGAAGGTGATCAGCTTTTCGCTAAGATCACTCGAGATAATGTTGGAAAAGTCTTAGGAATATTTTTAGATGGAGAACTTTTGGAAGCTCCTTATATTAAGGAAGAAATCAATGGCGGGGAGGCAATAATAACCGGCGACTTTACTATCGATCAAGCGAAGCAAGTTGTGAGAGATTTGAATTATGGCGCACTGCCTATGCCGATCTCTTTAGTTAATACCGAAACGATTGGTGCCACTCTGGGCGCTGAGGCCTTGTCGAGCGGTGTGCGGGCGGCGGTAATAGGTCTTGCGCTGGTTGCGATTTTCATGGTCGCTTGGTATCGGTTGCCGGGGCTTATCTCTGTGGTCGCATTGGCTACCTATGTCATTTTGATGCTTGTGCTTTTCAAGATAATACCAGTGACCCTGACTACAGCTGGCATCGCGGGCTTTATTATATCGATCGGTATGGCAATCGATGCAAATATCATTATCTTTGCCAGAATGAAAGAGGAAAAAGAGCTCGGTGTCAGCGGGGCTCTAGCGGTGAAAAACTCTTTTAGCCACGCTTGGACGGCTGTTCGCGATGGACAGCTCACTACTCTGCTTGGCGCAATCGTTCTTTTCTGGTTCGGTACTTCAAGTGTCGAGGGTTTTGCGCTGGTCCTTGCGATTGGTACGATTGTTTCCGTCTTTAGTTCAATGGTTGTTTCGAGGATTTTTATGAACGCTATTTATTCGAAGTAGCATGAATTTCAAATAACATGTTTCCAGTTAAACACAGAAAAAAATTCTACATCTTCTCCGGTATTACACTACTTGCTTCCTATTTGCTCATTGCCGTTTGGGGTTTTAATATAGGCACGGATTTCCGCGGAGGTGCGATTGCCGAGGTTTATTACAAAGGTGATGTTCCGAATCAGGCCGAGGTAGAAAGGGTGGTGGGTGAAATGGGGATAGGCAACGTGTCGGTCAGAAGTTCTGGCCAAAACGGGTTTATTGTAAGAACGAAAGAATTGTCTGCCGAAGAGCAGGAAGGTTTGCGACAGGTTTTAAGTTTTGGAGGCACAAAGGAATACAACCTTGAGCGTCTGAATTCAGTTGGGCCAGCTATTGGTAAAGAGCTGACAGACAAAGCACTGATTGCTATTGCTGTAGTTATAGCAATAACCGTTCTTTATATTGCCTATACTTTTCGACAGATTTCTCGCCCAGTTTCCTCTTGGGGCTATGGGCTGGTCGCAATACTAGCGCTTATTCATGACATCACCATCCCGGCCGGCTTTGCAGTAGTTTTGGGGCGATATTCAGGTATGGAAGTCGATGCACTTTTCATCAGTGCTCTTTTGTCCCTGCTTGGGTATTCCATTAACGATACAATCATAATTTTCGATCGTATAAGAACCAATCTTCAGGAAAACAAAGAGAAGAACATTCACGAATCTTTCGAGAATACGGTCGGTAAAAGTCTATCTGAAACTTATGGCCGTTCGATAAACACTTCTTTGACGGTTTTTCTGGTTCTTGTATCTCTCATGGTATTTGGTAGTGCGTCGATTAAGTTCTTTATCTTGACTCTCATAATCGGTACTATAGCAGGAGCGTATTCCTCGATCTTCCTTGCCGCCCCACTACTTGTTTCTATCAACAACCGCAACAAATAGTTTTCCACACTTTCGGAAAATTTTATCTCCTGTGTTAATATAACCCTATGAAAGAGCGTAGCAACTTTTATGTATATTTTGGGATCTGGGTTGCTATACTGCCGTTTATTGGTGTACCTGGAGTTTGGAAGACGTATCTTATCTGCCTCTCCGGTCTAATAATAGTTTTCTACGCATTACTCCCTTCTATCCTCAAAAAGCTTCAAGCCAAAAATCCTAGACCGAGGAAGAAGCTGGTGAGGCCCACCGACACAGCAAGTCCCGTAAACGATTTAAGATTTAACGAACCAACTCAACCCCCAGTCCAAGAGCCACTTCCGAATGATGGCGACGAATAAAAGCATGCCAAAAAAATTTGCAACAATCGGGTTATTTGTACTCGGGGGTGGCGCAATCTTCGGAGTTTTTTATTCTGTCTCAGAAAGCACGATCGTTTACGATTCAAAGCCCCTACCTGTACAGGGCGAGGTGATAAAGGAAGAAAAGAAAGTTCTGCATATCAAAACGCCGGAGCCACTCAAGTCGGTCTACATGAGTCAATGCTACGCAAGTATGCCGAACTTGCGCAGTAAGCTTGTAAAAATGGTGGAAGAAACGGAACTCAACGCTATAGTGATTGACGTGAAGGATTATACCGGCACGGTCGCTTTCGAGACTGGCAATCCTAACATCGACTCGGTCGGTGGTAAGGGTTGTAAGGTGGCCGACATGAAGGAGTTTATCGAAGAGCTTCATAGCAAACAGATTTATACCATAGCACGACTCACGGTATTTCAAGATCCTCAATACACCAAGCTTCACCCAGAGCTCGCCGTCAAGAAAAAGAGCGACGGCTCTGTTTGGCACGATCGAAAGGGGCTTGCCTTTATTGATGTGGGGGCGAAGCCGTTTTGGGACTACATTATTTCGATAGCGACTTCTTCGCACGCGATAGGTTTTGATGAAATAAACTTTGATTACATCCGCTTTCCTTCGGACGGCAACATGTCGGATATTATGTTTACGCACGCTGGCACCGTCCCAAAGAGGGAAGCGCTACGCAAATTCTTTGAGTATCTTGATACCAAAATGTCTGAAGCTCAAATACCAACCTCGGCCGATATTTTCGGTATGACAACTACCAATACAGATGATTTAAATATCGGACAAGTGCTTGAGATTGCTCTTGTTAATTTTGATTATGTGGCCCCAATGGTCTATCCGTCGCACTATCCGCCGATGTTTAATGGATGGAAGGATCCGAACAAGGTTCCTTATGAAATTGTAAAGTTTAGTATGGATTCAGCCGTAAGACGGGCAAATGCGCTTCGAGAGGAGGTGGCTTCTTCAACTCCAAGCTCCAAGCTTCTAGACCGCCTTGGCCCACGGCAACTTCGCACCTGGATCCAGGATTTTGACTATCCGGTACCTTATACGCCCGACATGGTTCGCGCCCAATTCAAGGCAACCTATGATGCGGGCCTAACCAGTTGGATGCTATGGGATCCGGCCAATACTTATACTCCAAGCGTTTTGCTTAAAGAAATGTAGTAAGGGATAAGTATTAAGTATTATGGTGTTTGCTTTTATGCATAATACATAATACAGATCCCATAATACATCGTTTAAATGGCTAGCGTTCTAAAAATAAAGTAAAATATAAATATGGGAAATAACTCCATTACCTATTTTGCTGAAACCGATGCACGTAATAAACGTGTAAAGTTCGGTATCAAAGACGAAGATCGTCTTCGTCATATATACTCAATCGGCAAAACCGGAATGGGTAAATCGACTATGCTCGAAAACATGGCTATTCAGGATATTCAGAACGGCAACGGTATGGCCTTTCTTGATCCGCACGGCAAGACAGCCGACCTACTCCTTGAATATATACCCGAACACCGCATAAAGGACGTAATATATTTCGCTCCGTTCGACACCGACTTTCCAATTTCCTTTAACGTGATGGAAGATGTTGGTCCAGAAAGGAGGCATCTCGTAGTTTCGGGTCTCATGAGCGCCTTTGAGAAAATCTGGGAAGATCAGTGGTCGGCAAGAATGGCCTACATTTTGCAAAACACACTTGCTGCCTTGCTCGAATATCCAGGTGCGACGCTTCTTGGAATAAACAGGATGCTCATTGACAAGGCATACCGACAAAAGGTTGTGGAGAATGTCAAAGATCCAACCACCAAATCTTTTTGGGTTGATGAATTTGCCAAATATACCGATAAATACGCCGCCGAGGCGACGCCGGCCATTCAAAACAAGGTTGGTCAGTTTGTATCCAACCCGCTCATCCGGAATATAGTCGGGCAATCAAAGTCTTCCTTCGATGTTCGCAAAATAATGGATGAGAAAAAGATTTTGATAGTAAACCTGTCCAAAGGATTAGTCGGAGAGAACAACGCAAACTTGCTCGGTGCGATGCTGGTGACCAAAATATATTTGGCAGCCATGTCGAGAGCCGATGTGGAACCATCTGAGCTAAGGAAATTGCCGAACTTCTATCTCTACGTCGATGAGTTCCAGTCGTTTGCGAACAAAAGTTTTGCAGACATATTATCGGAAGCGCGAAAATACAAACTTTCGCTCAATATAACCCACCAATACATCGAACAGATGTCGGAAGAAGTGAGGGCGGCAGTCTTTGGCAACGTCGGCACAATGATAACCTTTAGGGTCGGCTCTTACGATGCGGAAGTTTTGGAAAAGGAGTTTGCCCCGATTTTTACGGCTCAGGATATAGTTAATTTGGGCTTTGTGCAAATTTACCTCAAATTGATGATCGACGGAGTTGCTTCCCAGCCATTTTCGGCCACGACTCTGCCCCCGCTTCCTAAAATGGATACATCGTTCAAGAATCAGGCGCTTGAAATGTCTCGAACCACATACGCTCAGCCCAAGGTGCAAGTCGAGAAAGAGATCGACCTGTGGCACGCACAAGAAAACATTCAGAATGCAAAAGCCAAGCCCCAGAACGGTAACGGAGGAAACGGGTTCAGTAATAGAGATACTCAAGTAAGAAGGCCGGAAAAAGCAGAGGTAAAAATTGAAACAAAGTCGGAAGTAAAGAAGGAGGAGAAAATAATCGAAGTTAAAGAAGAGAAGAACAGTATCTTGGCGCAAGCGCTTGCCGACGCGATGAGAAATCGCGACAAAAAAACGCAAGCTACTCCGGCTCGGCCAAGTGAGCAAAACATCAAAGCAGAAGAGAAAAAGGTTGTTTCTCTGCAGGAGCTCAAGCGAGATGACCGCAACAAGAATAAGGGCCCATCACCCGAAAATCAGAACAAATTGAAGGAAGCACTTGAGAAAGTAGCAGGTAGTCATCGGTCAGCAGTCAGGGAAGAGATGAAAGAAGAAAAAGCAGATGAAAATAAAGACCATAATACACAATACAAATCCCATAATACAAACAGAAAGGAGGTTCCAAAAGACGTCCTGCTCAAGGTATTGAAAGGCGACTAAAACACTGGTAAAATAAGGTTTTATGGCAAAAAGGATCCTTATATTTTCCACGGCCTATT
>CAZAXK010000017.1:0-12795 GCA_964489135.1 uncultured Candidatus Saccharibacteria bacterium | reverse complement strand
AGTTCCAAATCTACATTGATCCGAGAGATAGAAACCCTCAAGAATGAAAACGAATCTCTCCAATTGTCGGTTGTTGAGCTAGGGGCTCTTACATACGAAAACCAACGATTGAGAGATGAAATTCGTATGAAGCCAGAAGGGTCTTTTGTGCACGCGAGTATTATGGCACGTCCGCCTCAGATAGCTTTCGACACTCTTCTTATAAACCGAGGCGAGCAGGACGGGGTAGCAGTAGGGGATCGGGTTCTTGTTTCTGAGCGTATAATTGCAGGGCTCGTAGTTGAGACGCGACCTCGAGATAGTATTGTCGCTCTCAATTCAGACTCTGGCAATTCATTCACCGCCTTTGTTGCTAGGACTGGCGAAGCGATTGAGATCAAGGGTGTGGGGGCGGGGAATTTCTCGGCAAAAACGGTTAGCGATTTTGATATTAAAGAGGGCGATAGTATCGTTGCTTCAGGTGATGCAAATTATGTCATGGCGGTCGTGGGGAGGATCGAGCTTGATTCTTCGGGTGGTACAAAGAACATTCTCATGTCGCTACCTTTCAATGTTTCTACTGCGCAGTCGGCTTTTGTTTTGAAATAAGATGTCTATCCTAAAAAATATAGTGAGTCGTATTTTTCTGTTTGCGGTTTTGGTTCTAACTATCGTTTTTTTGGGCTGGTGGTTATTTTTCTTCGTTGCTTTGTTTTACGGTTTACTCATCAGGCGACCGTACGAGTTGCCGATTATGGGGGCATTACTAGACGGTCTTTACTATTTTGGCACAAGCTTTCTTTCGCTAAATCTCCTACTCATTTTTGGCGGGGCAGGTCTCTTATTGGCTTTCATAATCGAGGACAGGGTCAATTGGCGCAAATTGTTGTAAAATGGCCGTATGGCTCGCAATAAAGACATTGCTCCGGACGAGATCTTTATGGACTCGAGGAATTTGCCCGACTTTGACATAAGTCAATTCGAAGGCAGAATGGAGAAACCGATCGGCAAAATCGTGCATCTGTTGTTCGGAGGCGTTGCTATTATCGGGGCCCTTCTGTTCATGACCAAGCTGTGGCAGTTGCAGATAACCGACGGCGAGAGTTATAGAGAAAGAAGTGAGAACAATAAGTTGAAGCAAAGCATTTTGTTTGCTCCGCGGGGCATCATATATGACCGTTATGGAGAAAGATTGGCGTGGAATCAGTCGACGACCACTCTCGAGGTGGTGCCGGAGCGCCTATACACTGACAAGCAAGGCCTGTCTACCGTTTTGGGTTTTCTTAAATATCCGGCCAAGGATTCAAGTGGTTTTTATTATGAAGAAGAATTTATTCCCAAGGATGGAGCAGAACGGTATTTCAATGAAAGTTTGTCTGGTCGCAATGGTCTGCGTTTGTTTGAGGTCTCCGTACAAGACAAAATAATTTCTGAAAGTGTCATTAGTCCACAAAGAAGCGGGGTTGATGTAGTCCTATCGATTGATGCAGGTATTCAATCTGAACTCTATAAAAATATTAAAGAATTGGCCGGAAACGTCGGCTTTCATGGCGGGGCCGGGGTGATTATGGACGTTCATTCAGGAGAAGTTCTAAGCATGGTTAGTTTTCCCGAGTATGATTCCAAGGTTATGACGGAAGGCAAAGATAAGGCGACAATCGCGGGCTACCATACCTCTCGTGATAAGCCATTTCTAAATAGGGTGTTGTCGGGTCTTTATACACCGGGCTCAATCGTCAAACCCTTTCTTGCCTTCGCGGCACTGGAAGAAGGTGTTATAACGCCCGAAAAGGAAATAGTAAGCACTGGCAAATTAGTTGTGCCGAATCCTTATAATCCTGACCAACCAACAATTTTCAAAGATTGGAAAGCTCATGGCGCAGTTGATATGCGACGGGCGATTGCCGTTTCCTCAGACGTCTATTTTTATCAAATTGGGGGTGGCTTCGGATCTCAGCAAGGTCTTGGGGTAGACCGTATCAAGAAGTATCTAGAGAAATTCGGTTTTACCAAGAAAACCGGCTTCGATAATTCTCTCGAGTCCACTGGTATAATTCCTGATCCTTTGTGGAAAGAAAAAACTTTTGATGGCGAGATCTGGCGCATAGGGGATACCTATAACACTTCCATAGGGCAATATGGTATGCAAATCACACCCATTCAGGCCGTGGTGGCTGTCGCCGCGCTCTCCAATGGTGGTTATATAGTTACTCCCTCCGTTCTGTTTACTTCTACCACTAGTCCGCAGACGGGTACCAAGATTGCCGGCAAGGAGGAAAATTTCGAGGTGGCTAGAGAGGGGATGCGTCTCTCGGCACTTGAAGGCACCGCCGCGGGCTTGAACACTAGTGCGGTAAAGATCGCAGGTAAGACTGGTACAGCAGAGCTAGGCCCGAAGAAAGAATTCGTGAATTCGTGGGTGGTGGGATTCTTCCCCTATGATAATCCCCGTTATGCCTTTGCGGTGGTCATGGAGCGCGGGCCAGTGCATAATTTGGTGGGGGCGACGAGTGTCATGCGCAAGACCCTAGATTGGATCTCGATTCACAGACCCGAATACTTTGTGGCCGATTCAGCTACGGCTACTGTGGAGTAATCTTGCCAATGATAAGAAAAAGCTCAATAATCAAATCAATCTTATGAAATGCCTCGTAGATAGCATGGTAATCGAATATGAAGATCTGGGCGAGGGCCCAAGTATTTTATTGTTGCACGGATGGGGCAATGATCTGCATTCATTCGACAAATTGGCAGAGTCTTTGCAGTCGCTCTATCGAGTGGTTAGACTGGATCTCCCTGGTTTCGGCGGAAGTACTAGACCCGAGCGGTGGAACTTGGATTCCTATGTAAATTTTGTAAAATCTTTTTTGCAAAAGATCGACTGTGAGCCATCAGTTCTTATCGGACATTCTTTTGGTGGCAGAATTATTATAAAGGGGGTGGCGAGTGGCAAGTTGTTGGCAGATAAACTGATCATGATCGCTCCGGCTGGAGTATCAGTTGTCCGCTCACGCAGGAAATTTTTCCAGATGCTCGCGAAAGTTGGCGGGCTATTATCTTTGATCCCCCCTTTTTTATTTTGGCGTACGAAAATAAAGCACTGGTTTTATAAAGCGATCGATAGCGACTACCACAGTGCGGGTTCAATGAAGGATATTTTTGGGAGTGTTACCGGTGAAGACCTTTCGGCTTCGGCGAGCAAATTAAAGAATCCCACTTTGCTTGTTTGGGGCAGGGAGGATGTAGTCACTCCGCTTGCGGATGGAGAATTGCTCCACAGACTCATTGCCGATTCGCAACTAGAAATCATAGAGAATGCAGGGCATTTTGCCCACTTGGAAAAGCCAGAGGAAGTAGAAAAGGTTATTATGAACTTTATAAAATGAAAAGATTTCTGTCTCTATATCATCCCCAATACCCGCGAGCACTTGTCTACATGCTCCAAGCGAGTGAGTATAGCTTCATTGACTTTTGGCGCTGGTTCCTGAAGGTCCCCGATTTTACCAAAGTAGAACAAAGGAAGAATCTTGAGTTTACTCTCAAGGCCAAATTGCTTCTCCTTGTTTCTTATTTGAATTATATATTTCATCTCGTTGCTATATTGACCCTACTTTTTACCGAAGGATCGCTTTGGGCGATCGGTTACTTCGTGGTGTGGCCGTATGCAGTTTTATTCAAAGTCGTAGCGGTCAACTTTATTCTCAAGGTTGTGCAAGGGCCAATTGAGCAGAGTATTGTAAATAAAGCCAAGAAGACACTTTCCACTCACGGTGCTATAAAAATAGGCATTGCTGGGAGTTTTGGTAAGACAACCATGAAAGAAACACTCAAGACCGTTTTGTCTCAGAAATTCAAAGTCGAAGCCACACCTAGCAACAAGAATACTCCTCTTGGGATTGCTCGCTTTGCCCAACAGTTGAAAGGTGATGAGGAAGTACTCATATTCGAAATGGGGGAGTATTATCCGCATGATATAGAGAGACTCTGCGAAATAGTCGAGCCCTCGATCGGCATAATAACCGGAGTCAACGAAGCCCATCTCGAGAAATTCAAAACAGTTGATGTGGCGGGTGATACCGTATTCGAACTCGCGGATTTTCTCAGAGGTAAGCAAGGATCCAAAGTGTATGTAAACGCTGAAAGTCGTGTGGCCAAAGAAAAATCGGCAAAATACCGGAGCATTTTGTATGGTGCTTTCGGCATTGAGAGCGAGGAAGGCAATTTTAGAGCCGAGAGCGCAGAAACTGGTTTGGAAGGGGTCAGCTTTGTGCTGAAAAATAATGAGAACGAAAACGTAGTAGTTAATTCAAGTTTGCTCGGTCTCCATCAGGTGGGGCCACTTTCTGCCGTCGCCCACGTCGCTCGGACGCTTGGTATGAAAACCGAGGAGGTGGAAATGGGGCTAAAGCAGACCAAAGCGTTCGAACACCGCCTTGAGCCAAAGATGGATACGGGGGGAGTTGTGGTAATTGACGACAGCTACAATGGCAATCCGGATGGTGCGAGAGTAGCCATCGAATTTCTTTCGCAGATAAAGAACAAAAGAAGATTTTATATCACACCAGGACTAGTCGAAATGGGCGAAAAGACCAAAGAGGTGCATAAGGAAATTGGCCGACTTTTGGCGCTCGCCCAAATCGAGAAAGTGGTTTTGGTCCGCAATTCGGCCACTCCATATATTGAAGCCGGTTTGAAGGATCATAATTACAGCGGAGAAATAATTTGGTTTGAAGATGCAGCCACTCTCTTTCGCACTTTACCCAAGATGACTGTCTCAAACGACCTGCTTCTTTATCAAAACGACTGGCCCGACAATTACTCGTAGTAGGTAACTTAGTCATCACCACGCGCGGTCGCGTTCGGTGATGTATCATATCAAGTATGAGCATAGCAATTGATATTTTAACCAAGATGTGGAATGCATCATTTCGCTACAAAGGCGTTCAGGTCAATCTCTTTGGGGTTTGGTGCCCAAATATAAAAAACAAACGATCTATCTATGGCGCTATAAATCGGCTAAATCAAAACGGCCTAATCGAAAAGAAAGGCGATCTATGGTTTATCACAAAAAAAGGTGAGTTTTATTTAACTGAATACAAAAAATACAAACAATTTGAATCTATTTTAAAAGCGCCCTTCAAGGAAAAAATGATATTGATGTTCGATATACCTGAGAAGAATAAAAGAGAAAGACAATGGCTTAGAATGCACTTAAAAAGATTCCATTTTCAACTCGTGCAAAAAAGTGTGTGGCTGGGCCCTCGACCCTTACCGAACGGCTTTGATGGGTATCTCCGTCAAATTGGAATTAGAGAATACATAAAAACTTATAACATATCTTCCAAATGAGTAATCACCACGCGCGATCGCGCTTGGTGATGAATATTAAGTATGATTTTTATTTAAGATGGGAGAGTGTATAATGAGAATACTTAGCGAAAAAAATATGAAAAAAAAGATTATTGGGGTGGTATTTGGGGGGAGGAGCGTCGAGCATGATGTCTCTATAATTACTGCCCATAATCCGATTATCGACTCGCTTCTCGCGACCAAAAAATACGAAGTCGTGCCTATATATATCGGCAAAAATGGAAGCTGGTATTCTGACCCCCTCATGAACGATATCAATTTCTTCCGAACTGACCTTGAGGAGAAGCTTTCAAAATTGAAGAAGATCAATCTAAATCTCAATGGTGGGCTAGAGCTAATAATCCCTACCACTTTTGGCAGTCAAAAGATAAAGATAGACATTGTATTCCCCGCAATGCATGGCACCTATGGGGAAGATGGTTCGCTCATGGGGCTTTTGCGCATGGCGAATGTACCTTTTGTCGGATGCGATATCTTTGCCTCGGCGGTCGCTATGGACAAGATCTTGACCAAACAAGTTTTAAGAGCGGAAGGTTCGCCCACAGTGAAAGATGTTTGGTTTATGAAAAAAGATTTTGAGCGCAAGAGAGAGAAATATTTAGAGCAGATCAAAACCTTGCAATATCCGCTTTTTATTAAGCCGGTGCATTTGGGCTCGAGTATCGGCATTAGTAAGGCGAAAAACGAAGCCGAGCTGATAAACGCGATCGAAGTCGCCTTTCACTACGATGACAAGGTCTTGGTTGAAGAAGGGGTTGAAAATTTGATAGAAGTTACCTTGCCCATCATGGGTAATGATGATCCGGTGGTGGCAGGCATCGAGAAACCTCTGAACAAGGGCGAATTTTTCGACTATACCGAAAAGTATATGAAAGGTGGCAAGAAGACTGGTGGGGTAAATAGCGAATACAGTGAAATTCCGGCAAACATTGATACCGAACTCTCTGCTAAGGTGAAGGAGCTGGGACTTGCGACCTACAAGACACTTGGATGCTCGGGAATTGCTCGGGTAGACTTCCTGATTGACGGCAAGAGTGGCCAGATCTTTATAAACGAAGTAAACACTCTGCCTGGGAGTCTTTACCAACACAATTGGAAGAAAATGGGGGTCTCGAATATTGATCTTGTGGAGAAGCTTTTGGCTTTTGCTGAAGAAAGGTTTATAAAGGGCTCCAAAACGGACTTTGCATTTTCTTCCGATATATTGAACGAATATAAGGGTGCAAAATCCTAAAAAGAGCCCTGATTCATGGCTTGCTTTTTTGGCTATTTTGCCTATAATATCTTGACCTAATATAAACAAAAAACCATGGAAGAATACATTACAAAGGAAAAACACAAGTCTCTGGCTGAAGAATTGGAAATATTGGTCAAGGAAAAGCGCAAGGAAGTAGCCGAGAAGCTAGAATATGCCAAGTCGCTCGGGGATTTGTCGGAAAACGCTGAATATCACGAAGCGCGAGATACGCAGGCGGCAGTTGAGGACCGAATCAAGAAGATCGAAAACATTCTCAAAAATGCCATTATCATTTCCGAAAAGCACACCACGGACGTTGTTTCTGTTGGTTCCAAAATAAAAGTAGTCAAGGAGGGAAGCAGAGATGAAAAGGAATACACCATAGTCGGAGCAGAAGAATCGGATATCTCTTCCGGTAAAATCTCTGTACGATCGCCTTTGGGTGAAGCGGTGGTGGGCAAGAAAAAGGGTGACAAATTTACCTTCAATGCTCCGTCTGGACCGGTGGCCTACAAAATAATTGATATCAAGTAATACCCGCGGACTTGTAGAGCGTTTGTTTGGGGTGTAAAATTCCACATAATGTCTTCAATCGACGAAATAAAACAGGCACGCCTAAAGAAACTAGAGCTCCTCAAACAGGCCGGTGTAAACCCGTTCCCCTCCAAAGTTGCGCGAGATATCGACCTACTACAATTCAAGCAGGATTTCGATACTTTAGAAAACTCGCAGAAGCAGATTTCGCTTGCCGGCCGAATCATGACTATTCGCGGTCAGGGTGCGATACTTTTCGTCGTGCTGTTCGATGGTAGCGAAAGATTGCAAGCAGTTTTCAAGAAGGATGAGATGGATGAAAAGCTCTTTGATCTCTTTACCAATACTGCCGATATGGGTGACTTTGTTTCGGTAACAGGCATTGCCGGCAAGACCAAGACCGGCGAGCCGAGTATCTTTGTCAGGAATTGGCAGATGGCGACCAAGAGCTTGTTGCCTTTGCCCGAAAAGTGGGCGGGGCTAGTCGATGACGACACGCGTTATCGCAAGCGATATTTGGACTTATTGGTCAACACTGAACTGCGTGAGCTTTTGATAAAAAAAACCAAGTTCTGGGACGTAGCGAGGAAATTTTTTAAAGACAGAGGATTCCTAGAGGTGGAAACACCGACTCTCGAAGTTACTACCGGAGGAGCAGAAGCCCGACCGTTTCGGACACATCACAATGATTTTGATATCGACCTGTTCTTGCGCATCTCGGTTGGCGAGCTGTGGCAGAAACGACTCATGGCTGCTGGCTTCGCTAAAACCTTTGAGATAGGCAGAGTCTATCGCAACGAAGGATCAAGTCCCGAACACTTGCAGGAATTTACCAACCTAGAATTCTACTGGAGCTTTGCGGATTATCACGATGGGATGAACTTGGTCAAAGAGCTTTATATAGAAATTGCAAGGGAGGTGTTTGGAAGAACCGATTTTGAATACAAAGGACACAAATTCGATCTCTCTCAGGAGTGGCGAGAAATCGACTACACGGAGGAGATCAAAAAGCAGACAGGCACTGATATCAATCTCGCGAGTGAAGAGGAAATAAAATCCAAGCTCAAAGAATTGGGAGTAAAGTGGGAGGGTGATAACAAAGAAAGACTGACTGATACCCTCTGGAAATATTGTCGCAAAAATATAGCCGGTCCGGCTTTCCTTGTTAACCATCCGGTGATTGTTGCCCCTCTCGCCAAGGTTGCCGAAGCGGGCAGGACAACTCAGGTATTTCAGCCGATTATCGCCGGTAGTGAAATGGGCAAGGGCTATTCGGAGCTGAATGATCCAATCGACCAAAAGGAGCGATTTGAGGCTCAGAAGAAGTTGCTTGAAGCAGGCGATGAGGAAGCCATGATGTCTGACTTTGAATTTGTCGAAATGCTCGAGCATGGGATGCCGCCGACTTGTGGCTTTGGCTTCGGTGAAAGATTGTTTGCGGTGCTTGCCAATAAGCCACTCCGCGAACTTCAGACCTTCCCCTTGATGCGTCCCAAGTAAATCCTAAATAGATGTAAATAGCCCCTCCCCCGACCCCCTCCCCAAAATGGAGGGGTCTTTGTTTGTCCGATATCCCCAGTTTTTGCACATTGGGTGGTAGACGAGAGCGGTCTTGTGGGATACGATGTTATCAAGTGGGAAAGAGTGGCATAAGTGAATCTTATGCTTAAGCAATTCTTGGAGCTCATAAGAGAGAGAACTTTATGTTAATAGGCGAATACACACACACAATAGACGACAAGAACAGAGTGTCTTTGCCTTCGAAATTTCGATCTCTTATGGGCAAAAAGATTGTGGTAACGCCGGGGCTCGATCAGTGTTTGTTTGCCTTTACCACTGATGAATGGCAGAGAATATCATCCAAACTTTCAGAAAATGCTTCGATGCTTAGCGCCGATATGCGAAGCTTCACCCGATATATGTTTGGTGGAGCAGTAGAGGCAGAGATTGATTCGATCGGCAGAATACTTATTCCGGATTTCCTGAAAGATCGCGCCAATTTGAAGAGTAAAGTTTCGATCGTGGGTGTGCAGAACAGGATCGAAATCTGGAACGACAAGCAGTGGTGCGACTATAAGCGACAGGTAGAAAAGCAGGCCGACGGGCTTGCCGAAAAACTTTCAGGGCTCGGGATAATGTAATGCACAAAAGTGTTCTTTTAAAAAAAGCGATTGATTGTCTTGACTTACAAGAGGGCGACATCTATCTCGACGCCACGCTAGGTGCGGGTGGTCATGCCGAGGAAGTGTACGCTCGACTGAAAGACAAAGTCACCATACTGGGAATAGATGCCGACGAGTCGGCGCTCCAAATCGCCAAAGAGCGTCTAGAGCGCGCGGGTGCCAAACCCCAGCTTGCGGTCCTCAATTTCCGAGAGATCGAAAAGGTAAAAGAGTTGTTCGATACGACGCCGCCCACCAAAATACTCTTCGACCTCGGCTGGAGCGCAATGCAAATGGAAGACAGCGGTCGAGGCATGAGCTTCAATCGCGACGAGCCCCTCTTGATGACCCTCGGTCGGCCAACAGGCGAAGAAGTTACCGCCTACGATGTGGTAAACATCTGGTCGGAGGAAACCTTGGCCGATGTGATCTACGGGTTCGGGGAGGAAAAGTTTTCTCGTCGTATAGCCAAGAGGATCGTCGAGAAGAGAGAGGAAAAGCCAATAGCAACCTCCTTCGAGCTAGCCGAGATAGTCAAAGAGGCGGTGCCGGTCTGGTATCGGTTTGGACGGATCCATCCAGCGACGAAAACCTTTCAGGCGATCAGAATTGCGGTGAACGACGAACTCCAAACGCTTGAGGCGGGACTACGTGGAGCCTTCGAAATCTTGCAGACGGGAGGCAGAGTGGCAGTGATCTCTTTTCATAGCTTGGAAGACAGAATAGTCAAACGCTTTTTTAAACAATTAGAGGAGGAGGGAAAAGTGGAGATCCTGACCAAAAAGCCCTTGATCGCCGATGAAGAAGAGCTCCAAGAAAACCCGAGAGCTCGAAGTGCGAAGTTGAGAGTGATTAGGAAAATATAAAAAATTAGCAAAATAATTATAAGCAAAAAATTAAAATAAAATGAATAACTCCAAAATACAATTTGTTCAAGCGGTCGCCCTGCATCGTCACTCCAACAAAGTCCTTATTTTTGGAATAGTACTTTGTCTTTTTGCTTATGTTTATTTTGCCAATTCCGCTGTTCGCAGTGTGACCTTGCTAGAAGAGGTCAAATCTGACGTAGACTCACTTCGAGCCAGAGTAAGTGAGCTTGAATCGAAGAATCTAACGCTAGTCAATCAGATAAGTATGGAACGAGCCAGCCAGGTCGGCCTGCATCAGGCGCAGGACCCAGTATTCTTGGTCAAGGGCGATCGTGGCGTAGCCATCTCGTTTAATCGCTAATAATTTCTCATAGATCGCGCTACAATGGCAAAATGAGAATTCGCATTATCTCGATCGTTATAATAGGTGTGGCACTTATAATGAGTGTCCGACTCTATTTTGTGCAGGTGGTGCACGGCGATACCTTTGCACAAGACGCCGAGCGTCAGCATATAAACAAAAATACCCTGCTTTATGATCGCGGTGCGATATACTTTGATCCCAAATCTGGTGAGGAGTCATGGGCCGCCATCTCGCGCTCGGGCTATACCATTGCGGTGAACCCGAGCATCATCAAGAGCCAAGAATCGCTCTTTGAAGCGCTCTCTCCGATATTGCCAATCAAGAAGGACGAATTCTTTGCAAAGACTGCAAACAAATTTGATCAATACAAGGAAATTGCTACTCATCTCAACAGCGAAACCACTGACAAAATCAAGAAGCTCAATCTATACGGAGTAACCATCTCTACCGATAAAAAACGGTTTTACCCTGGAGGTCGGATGGCCTCGCACACGATTGGCTTCGTGGGATTCGAGAACGACAAAGTTGTTGGCAAGTACGGGCTTGAGAGATATTACGAAGCCAATCTGAAGAAGGATCCAAGTTCGGCCTACAATAATTTCTTTGCTGAGTTCTTTATGAATGTTAAGGATAGCTTTAGCGACAGTTCGGAGCAGAGTGGAGATATCTACACTACGATCGAACCGTCGGTCCAGCTTCTTCTCGAAGATGAGTTGAACAAGGTTATGGATACTTGGGGTAGCGAAGGTGCTGGGGGAGTAATAATGGATCCAAATACTGGTGAGATAGTGGCGCTTGCATGGCAGCCGGGGTTTGACCCGAACGATCTCTCAGGTGAAAGCTTGGAGAAGTTTAAAAACCCAATTGTCGAAAGCGTCTATGAGATGGGATCGATCATAAAGCCGATCACTATGGCCTCCGGCCTGGATAGTCATGTAGTAACTGCGAGCACTACTTACTACGACGCGGGCTTTCTCACTCTCAACAGCAAGCGAATCAGCAACTACGATGGCAAAGGGCGAGGCACAGCTACGATGCAAATGGTCTTGAACCAATCGCTCAATACGGGTGCGGCCTACGTGGCACTGAAAATGGGCAACGAAAAGTTTTCGGAATACATGAAAAATTTTGGCCTCGGCACAGAAACCGGCATCGACCTGCCGAACGAAGCACGAGGACTCGTAAAAAACCTCGATAGCAAGCGCGAAATAGAGATGGCGACCGCCTCCTACGGCCAAGGTATCGCGCTTACACCGATCGCGACCGTACGAGCTCTTTCGGTCTTGGCCAATGGGGGGACGCTTGTGGTTCCGCACATCGTAAAAAAAATAAATTACGACAACGGACTATCCAAGAAGATGTCCTTCGCCCCTGGCAAACGCGTCATCTCTGAAGAGGCCTCGAAAGAAATAACTCGAATGCTTGTAACCGTCGTCGACACCTCTCTACGCAATGGCACAGCCAAGATCCCTGGCTATTCGGTCGCCGCGAAGACCGGCACAGCCCAAATGGCTGACGAAGGCAAGGCCGGATATACCGAGGGCAAGTATCTGCACTCTTTCTTCGGCTACTTCCCAGCGTATAAGCCGAAATTTATGGTTTTCCTCTTCCATATTTATCCCAAGAACGTTCGCTACGCCTCAGAGACCCTAACTGACCCATTCCTCAATATCACACGCTTTCTACTCAACTATTACCAAATCCCTCCCGATCGTCCGGAGAATTAAGGAGTTATTCATTTCGAAATACTTAAAATGGTTTGGGCGTCGAGCTCTTCAGCTCGACGCCCGTTTTTGTGGCAGGATTGGAACTACATTTTCAATTGTTGTCCCGTTCGATCCGAAATCAAAGTCTGCGATCACCGGACCGCGAACGGCAATTCCGAGTGAGATCAGCTTTTTGGCAAAAGGGGTGTGGTCACCTACCAAAAAATCGAAAGGTACCCTCTTATTGCTGACACACCTTACCTCCAGGGCTGATCCACCAACGTTTCTGATGGAGACGATACTGACATGATTCATCCCCGCGAGCTCTCCTACCTGTAGTGTCTTGGATTCACTTCTCATGGGATCCTTTCCTCTCGCATTATATCGAATAATAGGGCAAAAACAAGCTGTTTCCGGATTGTATTTTTTGTGTTATATTTTGCCCATAGGCCCTATCGTCTAGCCTGGTTAGGACGGAAGCTTCTCAAGCTTTAAACCCGGGTTCAAATCCCGGTAGGGTCATGGTAAAAATAAGATGCCGATTTTTGTCGGCATTTTATTTTTGCCACATGAT
>CAZAXK010000016.1:0-12840 GCA_964489135.1 uncultured Candidatus Saccharibacteria bacterium | reverse complement strand
CGCCGGTTACAACCTGCTTATTCGAAGAAGTGGCAACTATCCCTCCTTGCCAAATCCCTCGGAGAACTGGCTTCAAGGTGTTCGGGTCTTCCCACAGCGGGTCTTCAAAGGCCTCGACGGGGTATTTAGCGAGTACTTGATCCATAAATGCGCGCCACATGGGGGCTACAATGAAGCCAGCCACTCGTTTCTCCATCGGGCCGTTGTTGTTGTTGCCGGCCCAAGCTCCGACGGCTATCGAAGGGGTGTAGCCGATTATCCAAGCGTCTCGATAGTCGTTGGTTGTACCGGTTTTTACCGCGACGTCTCGGTTGGCGAAGTAAAGAGCCGAAGTTTGCCCGAAGGACGGTGCTCGAGCGTCGTTGTCGCTCAAGACATCGGAAATTTTGAGAGCGATTTCTTTGGGTAATATTTGCTTCTGGCTCGGTGTGTGCTTTTCCAATGTTTGGCCATTCTTATCTTTTATTTCGAATACTGGGGTGATCTCGGTTTTTACTCCACCATTCGCGAACACACCATAGGCGCTGGTTATCTCTAGTGGTGTGACCTCTCCACCTCCAAGAACGAGCGTCAAGCCGTAATCGCCCTTGTTGGATAACGAGGTCATTCCCATATCTCGCGCTAGGCGTATTGATTCGGAAAGACCGGCGAGGTACAAGACTTTGACGGAAGGGATGTTGAGCGACTGGGCAAGGGCACTACGTAATGTTACTGGGCCACGGAAAGCGTTGTCATAATTTTCTGGCGAGTAACAACCGTTCTCACTTGTGAAATTGTCCTTGGCACAGGAGGTGGAAAATTGTGTTCTCAGGTCAAAGACTACGGTATCCGGCGTATAACCCTTTAGGAAAGCTTGCGCATAAACAAATGGCTTGATGGTGGATCCTGGCTGTCGTTTCGCGGTGGTTACATTGAAGGCGCCATCAATTTCTTTGTCAAAATAATCTCTACTGCCGACCATGGTAAGGATCCCGCCAGTTCTTGGATCAACCGCAACAATTGAGGCATTTTCCGCGTTAAATTTGGTTTTGTTTTCTTTTGCGTAATCATTGGCGATCTTTTCGGCAGTGGCTTGAAGGCCATAATCCAAAGAAGTGGTTATTCGCAAACCGCCGTTGCTCAATATTTCCTCCCCATATTTATCCTTTACATAGTCCAGAACGTAGAAAACAAAGTGGGGCGCCTTTATACTCTGGTCACCCTTCGGAATAAAGTTAACCTTCTCATTTTTAGCAGCATTCATTTCCTCTTCTGTGATGTAGCCGTTTTTCAACATGAGCGACAGCACCAAATTCTTCCTGGTTTCTAGTCGGTCCAGGTTCTTCCCATAAGGGGAGTAGAAGGAGGGGGCCTTTGGCAAAGCGGCAAGGTAGGCCGCTTCAGCCAGCGTAACATCTCGAGAGGATTTACCAAAAAAGGCCAAACTAGCTTCCTCTACACCATAGAGGTTGCCACCGTAGGGTATTTCGTTCAAGTACATGGACAGTATTTCATCCTTGCTTATCATTTGCTCAAGCTTTAAGGCCAAGACCCACTCTTTTATTTTGCGGGAGATGAGCTTGTCTCCGGTGAGTAAAGAATTCTTCACGACTTGTTGGGTGATGGTCGAGCCGCCTTGGCTGAAATCTAGAGATAGAATATTAACAAATATCGCTCGCAGAAAAGCAGTGGGGCGCACCCCCTTATGTAAATAAAACTTGTCGTCCTCTACAGCGATCGTTGCGTTCTTTATATGTCGAGATATTTCTTCGACTGGAACAATGCTTCGGCGGACGTTACCGCCCGTGTCGTAGAGCAGGATTTCGCCCGTCGAGTCGTAGATTTTGGTCGATTCGATGACCCGCCTTTCTCGTATCGATTCTAAACTAGGTACTTTGAAGGTGGCGGCCCAAAGTAAGAGGGCGGCACCGAGTAGCAATCCCAAACCAAGCCCAAATAGTAAAAGGGTTTTTATGCCGTGCGAATGTTTTTGCCAGGCCATCCTCATAAAATTTAATGATACCAAAAAAGCCATATTTGTGGTAGAGTTTTTGATATGAACAAAGAAGAGCTGACAGAAAAATTACTGACCCGAGGCGTGGATAAGATTTATCCTTCAAAAGAAAAGCTAGAAGAAGTTTTGCGTTCTGGTAAAAAATTGCGACTGTACCAAGGTTTTGATCCGACTGGTGATCGGCTCCATATAGGCCACATGGTGGGCTTGCGTAAACATCGACAGTGGCAGGACTTGGGACACGAGGTCATTTTCTTGATTGGCGATGGAACAGGGGAGGCTGGCGATCCGACTGGCAAGAAGAAAACCAGAGAAAAGTTTTTTACCGGCGAGGAGCTTCGTGAGAACGCCAAAGGTTATTTGGCTCAAGCGTCAAAAATAGTCCGCTTCGATGGAGAAAACCCAGTCAAGATAATGTACAACGGTGATTGGCTAAACAAATTGACCAAAACCGATATTCTAAATATAGCGGAACATTTTTCTGTTCAGCAGTTAATCGAAAGGGATATGTTTCAAGAGCGACTAAAGGCAGGAGAGCCAATCAATTTAAGAGAGTTTCTTTACCCGCTTTTGCAGGGTTATGACTCGGTGGCTCTTGAGGTAGATTTGGAGCTTGGGGGATCTGACCAAACATTCAATATGTTGGCTGGTAGAATGCTCGCAAGGGTTATGAAGAACAGAGAAAAGTTTGTCATGACTGTTCCGCTGCTCACTGATTCAAAAGGGGTCAAGATCGGAAAGAGTGAAGGCAATGTTATCGGCCTCACTGACGGAGCCCCTGAGCTGTTTGGGAAAATCATGGCTCTAGGAGATGATGCCATTATTCCTCTCTTTACATTGCTCACCGATGTGGAGACTGACGAGATAAACTCTTTTGATATAAAGAAGGAGGCCTTAAATCTAAAAAAGCGGGTAGCGGGTCTAATCGTCAGCCAGCTTCATGGGGGGGAAGATGCTAAATTGGCGCGACAGAATTTCGAAAACACTTTTAGCAAGGGAGAATTTCCGGAGAATGCCGAGGTTTTGGAATTAGAAAGTGGCAGTAAAATCGGGGATGCTGTTGTCGAAAAGAAGATTGTAGAATCAAAATCGGAGTGGCGACGACTGGTAGAGCAGGGGGCGGTTTCTGACTATCCCGATCAAAAGATTAGTGATCCGAATATATTAGTAGGGCAAAATGATAGGCGAATAAGAATCGGCAAAAAGATATTCCTAGTAATCAAGCCCAAGTAAAGGGTAAGATAAACCAAATCAAAAAGCTCTCCCTAGGGAGAGCTTTTTGATTTACATTTCTTCTTCTTCCTCTACATCATCGTCCATTTCCTCGGGAACCTCTATTGGCATTCCGTTTTCGTCCAATTTCTCCTCCTCTTCTACGTCTTCGAGATCTTCTCTTGGAATTTCGTCACTCATGGTGTGGGTTGTTATTTTTTAATCACTCGCTTGAGGCGAGTTTCTATTTTTTATCATACCCAAATAAGTTTGCAATACATCATTGTGTTTGCTGTGGATAAGAGGAATTTGCGCAAGTGAGAGCGACAGCTATTGCATCGAATTCATCGTCATACTGAATCTTCTTTTTTATTCGGAGGATCCTTACAAGCATGTCTTCGACTTGCTTTTTATCTGCCTTGCCATAACCGGTGATTGCGAGCTTGATGGAATTGGGATTGAACTCGAAAATAGGCACATTGTTTTTGGCTATGACTGAGAGTATGGCCCCACGCGCTTCAGCGACTCCCATCGCCGTTTTTACATTTTTGCTCCATAGCAAACTTTCAATCCCTACCTTATCTAGGGGGAATTCGTGAATCATAGTAGCGATCTTGTCGCTAATCAGGGCCAGCCGTTTAGGGTGGGGGAGTTTGGCGTCAGTCTCGAAACATTCGGAGTATAGCAACTCATCACCCTTATTGTTTTTGCGAACAACAGCTATTCCGAGTCGGCCATATCCTGGGTCAACGCCAAGTATTATGGGCGAAGTATTAAGCTCATATTTTATTTTACTCTGCATTTGTGAAGACCTCCTGCACCTCGTCGTTGTCCTCGAGTTCCTCGATCAAGGCATTGAGCTTGGTTCCGTCCTCTTCCGAGATGGGGGTGCCAACTTTGGCTACCCACCCCTTGTCTGAACTTTTTTCAAAAGCCCATGTGGCCGACCCTGGTACGGCGAGCTCGTAGCCATTTTTAGAAAGGATGTGCTTGATCTCTTGGGCGGCTTTGTTGCGGTTGTCGGTCATGGCTTCTATGACCAAAGCCGAACCCCCCGGCCCATAGGCCTCATATGTAATTCTCTCCATTGAGCCCGCATCTCCGCCCAAGCCCTTTTTTACCGCTCTTTCGATGTTATCACTCGGCACGTTTTCTGCTTTGGCCTTATCAATTGCGGTTCGAAGAGAGGGTGAATTTATGTCGCCTTTGGCGAGCTTGGACTCAACGGTGATTGCGCGTACAAGCTTACTAAAGACCTTGGCTTTGTAAGCGTCGGTGACAGCCTTCTTATTTTTTATTTTTGACCATTTATTATGCCCTGACATAGGAGTAATATATCATATCGAGTTTATAATAACTTTTCCTGTTTTTCTTTAGGAAATTCCATTCCAATATGCTTGTAAGCGTGTTCGGTGAGCACTCTACCGCGTGGAGTTCTCTCGAGAAAACCAATCTGTAATAGATACGGCTCGTTATATTCCTCGAGAGTGGCTTCTTCTTCTGCAAGGGAAGCTGACAGGGTGCTTAGTCCCACCGGTCCGCCACCGAACTTGTTGGCCATAGTGTCGAGTATCTTGCGATCCGATGGGGTTAGTCCAACCGGATCAATACCTAATAGCTCAAAGGCCTGATCGACTACGTTTTCGTTCATTTCTTTTTTATGAACCTGAGCAAAATCACGGACTCTTTTTAGGAGGTAGTTTGCGGTTCGAGGGGTAAACCGGCTTCTTTTAGCGATGGCTTGGGCAACGTCCTCACTCAGCTTTACACCCAATATATCCGCCGATCTCTTTATGATTTTTTCAATTTCTCTCTCGGAATAAAATTCTAGTCGAAAGACTCCTCCAGAGAACCGGCTTCGCAGGGGAGAGGAGAGTAGGGCGATTCTTGTGGTTGCGCCAAGCAAGGTGAACTTGGGAAGTTCGAGCTGGATGGTTCGCGCCGAAGGTCCTTTGCCGATAATTATATCGAGAGAGCGCGATTCCATGGCTGGATATAGAACCTCCTCAATATTTTTGTTTAAACGATGGATTTCGTCGATAAATAGGATGTCGCCCTCTGAGAGATTGGTGAGGATCGAGGCGAGGTCGCCCACTCTTTCTATGGCTGGACCGCTCGTTACCTTCATTTGCGCTCCCACTTCCTTTGCTATAAGATGGGCCAAGGTCGTTTTGCCCAAACCGGGGGGACCATAGAACAGGACGTGCTCAGGTGGGTGCTCTCGTTCTTTGGCGGCGCCAAGGAGAATCTGGAGATTTTTCTTGGTATTTTCTTGGCCAATATATTCTTCCCAGCGATTTGGCCTGAGTGTTTGGTCCAAAAGGTTAAAATCGCCACTCTCACTTTGTTGATTCTTATTGCTTGACATTTGGAGATGTTGTGTGATATACTGTGGGGGATTTGAAAGTCAGCAGAGTATTTTAGACGTTTGGAGATATAAATCTCTAAGCGGCGTCCCGCTTTATGTGGGGTTAGACTTTATATCGAGGACACGCCGGTTTCGGCTCGCGCTATCCTCAGAATAAAGTTTTGCTTTTTGCAGACCGCTTAAAGTGCCGTTTAGAGATTTATATCCCCAATTTCAGGGAATCTCTTCCCTTAATTGCATTATTCATAAAAGCCCTAGAGGGGCAATTTTTTTTGTGTATAACTCCAGAAAATATTATTGACCCAAGTCGATAACACGTGCGAGTTCGGAAAGTGTGGTTATACCTTTTACAACTTTGATTATCCCATCTTGTCGCATGTTCAATATCCCTTGGTCCTCAGCGGCTTTATTGATCTCTCTTTCGCTTGGGTTTTGCAATATGACCGCCTCGATTTTTTCATCAGTGAGTACTGCCTCGTATATCGCGGTTCGGCCCTTGAAGCCGGTGAAGTTGCAATACTCACAGCCGACAGATTCGTAGACGTTTTCTTTGTTTAGATCATGCAAATATTCTGGGTCTTTGATGCTTTCCAGTGTTTTATTGATGAGCTCTTTTTCGGTGTCGCTTAAAATGGTGGGCTTTTTGCATTTTTCGCAGAGCTTGCGTACCAATCGTTGGGCCATCGCGATATTTACCGCTGAACTTATGACTTTCGGATTTACTCCAAGGTCGATGAGGCGGGGGAAGGTGCCGGCGGCATTGTTGGTGTGAAGAGTCGAAAATACCAAGTGGCCGGTAAGCGAAGCATTGACGGCAATCTCGGCGGTTTCGTTGTCGCGGATTTCACCGACCATAATGATGTCGGGGTCTTGGCGCAGAGCGCTTCTTAGTCCTTCAAGAAATGTATACCCACTTTCGTCCTCGGTTTGGGTTTGGACTATCCCTGGCAGGTGATACTCTACCGGATTTTCGATAGTGATTATTTTTATATCAGGGGTATGTACCTTTTTTAGGAAAGCATACAAGGTTGTTGTTTTGCCACTGCCGGTAGGGCCGGTGTTTAGGATCATGCCGTTCGGCTTACGCAATTCTCGGAGAATTATTTCAAGCAATCGACTATTTATGCCGAGGTCCTCAAGAGGAACCGAGATGGCATTGGGGTTTAGAACTCGCAAAACAACCGATTCGCCGTAGCTGCCTGGCAGAAGCGAGGTGCGGATCTCTATTTCGCTGTCGTTTAGCTTGATGCTAAACCGGCCGTCCTGCGCTTTGTCCTTGATGTTGAGCTTCAAGTTTGAAATCAACTTTATTCTCGACAGCAGGAGGGCAAAAGTGTCGCGGTCTATTTCGAGGATATCGTTCAAAACTCCGTCGAGGCGATATCTTAGGCGCACGGCTTTCTCTTCCGGTTCTATATGGATATCAGAGGCGTCTATTGATATTGCGCCCGCCAATATAATCTCTAAAATTCTGGATATGCGGTAACTTTTCTTTTGTGAGATGACCGTTTCGATCGATTTCTTTATGTCCTCGGCGGTTTTTACTTCCTTGGTTAGGTTCTGGATCTCTTCGTTTTCTATGTCTAGGGCCCCGCCCTTGGTCTCCATGGCATAAGAAAGATCCTTGTATCTACCCCAAACTCTCTCGAGGCTCTGATGAGACACCATAAAAAGGGAACATTTGTAGCCCCTTTCCTCTAAGTCCCTAACGAGGGCTAGAGCTTTGGGGTTGTTGGGTGAAAGAATACCGACAGAGAGATCTTTGTTCAGTATGTTGAAGGGTGCGACCTCGGCTTCGCGGGCTTCTTTTTCGTGCACAATTCTTAGAGCGTCGATGTCGATCGGTGAGATGCCAAGGTCGGCATATGGCAAACCGTATTTTTTGGACATAGCTTCGGCTAAACCCTCTTCCTCCTGAATCCTTAGCTCGCCAAGCTTTTGTTTCTGTTTATCTTCGTCAAACTGAACCGTCATGTATCCGATTATAGCACATATGGTACAATCGCCCATATGGAAATTGTCTCGAGAAGCGAAGAGGAAACAAAGGATTTTGCCCTCAGATTTGCGAGTGGTCTAAGCCCCGCAAAAACCGGCGCTTTGGTCATTGGTCTTTATGGTAATTTAGGTGCTGGCAAGACTACTTTTATGAAGTTTTTTGCTCTTGCGCTCGGGGTAAAAGAAACTATCCAAAGCCCAACTTTTGTAATCATGAAGTTTTTCCGTATACCGGACCATCAATACTTCAAAAAACTGATCCATATCGACGCGTACCGGCTCGACTCACCTGATGACTTGCTGAAATTGGGATGGGCAGAGATTGTGGCCAATAAAGAGAACGTGGTTTGCGTCGAATGGCCAGAACGAGTAGCTTCGATTATGGGAGAGCACTTTGTGCTAAAATTCGAGCATGGAGAAGGGGAACAGGAGAGAAAGATTAGTACTGCTTGATTCGCACGCTGTTTTGCATCGGGCTTATCATGCCCTGCCGGACTTTGCGACCAGTACAGGCGTACCAACAGGCGCCCTCTATGGCTTTGTAGCCATGATTCTCAAGATTGTGGCCGAACTACAGCCGGACTACATAATCGCTGCCTACGACTTGCCGAAGCCTACCTATCGGCACGAGGTTTATGAAAATTACAAATCGGGGCGAGCCAAAACTGACGATGACTTGATCATGCAAATTGAGAAATCCAAGGATGTTTGTCGTGCCCTCTCTATACCAGTGTACGCAAATGAAGGTTTTGAAGCCGACGACGTCTTGGGAACCATTGTTGAGAAATTGAAGTCGCAAGACGTGGATATTGTCATTGCTTCTGGCGATATGGACACTATGCAACTAATCGATGAAAAGAAGGTGCAAGTCTATACGCTAAAAAAGGGGATAAACGATACGATTCTTTATGACGAGGAGAAGATAAGAGAGAGGTATGGCTTTGGCCCTGAGATGATACCGAGCTACAAGGGGTTGAGAGGCGATCCTTCGGACAATATTATCGGCGTCGAAGGGATAGGGGAGAAAACAGCGACTGAACTCATAAAAAACTTCGGCAATATAGAAAACCTCTACCGCGTATTAAAGATAGGAAACTCTAAGGTTAAAGAAAAAATTAAGCCAAGAATAATCGAATTATTGAAAGACAAAGAAGAGGAGGCCCGATTTAGCGAACTCCTAGCCACAATCAGGCGCGACGTGCCCCTAGACTTCAAATTGCCAGAGAAGAAATGGCAGAAGAGTGTTGATATGGAGGAAGCCAAAAAGGTCTTCCAAGAATTGCAATTCAGAAATATGACCGAAAGATTGCAAAATGCGCTGGGTAAAAATGGCTCGGAAATTTCAGAGAAAGCACCAGCTTCAAGAGTGGCGGACAATATAGACAAAGAAGTGCTCGAAGAAACCAAGGTTGCTTTATGGGTGGTGGATTCAAACAAAACCAACCCAACACTTTCCGAGATACTTGATTTTGCGAATACCGAAGATTTCAATACCGCCAAAGAAACAATATGGAAAGAGCTGACAAAACGAGAAAGTCTCGAGGTCTTTACTACAATCGAAAAACCACTCATACCGATCATAAACAAAATGGAGAAACACGGTGTTTTGATTGATCGCAAATCTCTTAGCGACCTCGGGTCAAAATATACAAAAGAATTAAAGGCGATTGAGAGTAAGATCTGGCAAATGGCGGGCGAAGAATTTAACGTTGCCTCTCCCAAGCAACTTGGCACGATTCTTTTCGACAAGCTCGGTCTCGCGGTAAAGAATCAAAAGAAAACCGCCGGAGGAGCCAAGTCGACCAAGGAGTCTGAGCTCATAAAACTCCAAGGTCTTCACCCTATAATCGCTCTTATTCTGGAATACCGAGAATTGAGCAAACTTTTAAGTACTTATATAGAGCCGATACCCAAAATGCTGGACGAGGGCTCGCGCCTCCACGCCCATTTTATCCAGACCGGAGCAGCGACCGGCCGGATGGCCTCGGAGAATCCCAATTTGCAGAACATACCAGTTGGCTCCGAGCGGGGCAAGGTTATTCGTCATGCATTCATCTCCCCTCAGAACAGAGTATTGCTAGCCTTTGATTACTCGCAAATCGAGCTTCGGATTGCGGCCATACTGTCTCATGATAAAAAACTGATAGAAATATTCGAACAGAACAAAGATGTCCACTCAGCCGTTGCTTCGCAAGTCTTTGGGGTACCTGAAAAGGACGTCGATAAAGAAATGAGGCGACGTGCCAAGGTGATAAACTTCGGCATACTTTATGGTATGGGGGTCAGCGCCCTCCAGCAGAATTTGGGCACTGATCGCAAGAGTGCTCAGAACTTTCTAAATGCCTATTTCGAGAATTTCTCGGGCTTGGCCAGCTATATCGAGAAGGTGAAAGCCGAAGCCCACCAGAATGGCTACACCAAGACAATGTTTGGCCGGCGAAGGTACTTTGAGGGTATAAAATCGAAGTTGCCTTTTATCAGAGCCTCGGCCGAACGCATGGCCGTGAACGCTCCGATTCAAGGTACGCAGGCCGACATCATCAAGATTGCGATGCGGGAGATAGACGAATATTTAGAAAAAGAAAAATTGAGTGACAAGGTAAACCTGATTCTGCAAATCCACGATGAGCTTATTTATGAAGCTGACGAGAAGGTGTCGAAAAAAGTCATTCCTGAGATAAAAAGGATTATGGAAAGTGTTTTGACCGAAAAGCAGAGTCTTGGGGTGCCGATAAGAGCCAATGGCTCGATCGGTCGCAATTGGGGTAATATGGAACCGGCATAAGAACTCTAATGCAAAGTCTATTCAAACAATACGAAGGGGTTTTCGGAGAGGAGAACGATACATTCGAGAAAACTCGACCTGAAAAACAGGCCAACAAAGCCGGCTTTGCAATAGCCGATGCCCTGGGTCAGGGTCGGGCAAAGGAGGTGTGGGTAGAGTTCACCAAACAGATGAATGCGGGGTCGTCGATCGAGATGATACACGGCTTACTCGTCGCTAAAGTGCGGGACATGCTTGCAAGCGATAAGGGAAGTGCGGAGGAGCTCGGGATCCACCCTTTCGTTTATCGCAAAGCCAAAGCCGACGCCAAGAATTGGGACAGAGAAAAGCTTCAAGCCATTTACGACAAATTCGTGCTTGCGTATCACAATTCGCGTCTGGGGGACGAGACTCTCGATACAGCGGTAGAGAAGATACTACTTGCTTTGTGAATTTTGTATTTTGTAGTATATTTGGGTTTCCGCCCGTAGCTCAGTCGGTAGAGCAGCTCCCTTTTAAGGAGATGGTCGTAGGTTCGATTCCTACCGGGCGGACACGAGATAAAACCTAAACTTCGTGGTAAAATATAGGCATTATAATTTAGATAAAATACCATGGGACTAGAGGCATTAAGCAACAGAGACGAAAATAACGAGGCAGTTGTAAGGAGTGCGCAGGCCTTAGAATTTATAGATCAGTTGAAAGCCAAAGGTATAAAAGAAATCGTTCTGGATACCTCCGGTAATCTGCTTGAGGTGAACCAGCTTGCTGCCAAGATTACCAACCCCGAACAAATTGGGAAGATGGAAATCTTGCACCTAGACGATTTCGATACCCAGACCAAGCTTGCAGATGCATTAAGTACACACAAGGTTAGTGTGCGACGCAATGAGGAGGGCGTACTTCAGGCCTATGGCTCTACCCGAGGTGGCGAATACCAAATCCTATAGTGGGATGTCGATTGCGAAGGCGCCGGCTCCTGAGAGAAGTAGGGAGAGTGTGATGGCAAAAAGGAGGGAGTAAAATATAAGCGAGCGTTTCAGAATGGCGGGATCTTTGTATTCTACAAATGCTTCGACAAAAGTGAGAATTGCGAGTAGAAGAGAGGCGATTTGCGTATAAATACCGAGAAGAAGCATGATACCACCGACGATCTCGAGGGCGCCTAGAATTTTTACACTAACTTCGGGGCGGGGTATGTTCAATGCTCGTAAGGAAACAAGCCAACTATTTCGCTCGCCTTGAAGGGCAAGCCGGCCAAGGTTGATAAAAACCAATCCGGCCACCAGTCGCAATATAGCCGGTGCGATCATCGAATAAGTTAGAAGCTCTGGGAAAGGGTTCAGCATACGATACGAAAATTATGCGAATAATTACGAATGCCTACGAAAATCAAAACGGACTGAAATTTTCATATAGAATAATAATATAAAAAAGTGATAAAAACAAACAAACCACTGGTTGTGGTTATACTCGACAATATACGAAGCAATGAAAATGTCGGATCGATTTTTCGCACCTGCGACGCAGCGGGAGTATCAAAAGTTTTTTTGTGTGGCTACACACCCGCTCCTGTCGATCGATTTGGTAGGGAGAACAGGGCTTTAACCAAAGCTTCTTTGGGCGCGGAGAAATTTATAGAATGGGAGAAGGTGGAAAAATTGAGCGACCTTATTGAAAGATTGAAGGATCAAAAAATCAAAATTGTCGCGATAGAGCAGGATCAAAGAGCGATTGATTATAGGGAGATAAAAAAATTTGGTCCCATTGCTTCTGGATCAAGTGTGGCATTGGTCTTTGGCAACGAGGTGAATGGACTTTCGAAAGATGATTTAGATGCCTGTGACAAAATAATGGAGATACCGATGAAGGGTCAGAAGGAGTCGCTAAACGTGGCTGTGTCTGTCGGGATAGCCTTGTTTTCTTTAGACGATTAGTAACTTATGGTATCGACAATGAGGCCGTTCTTGTCGTGGAGGTTTATTTTATCGGTCTTAGGACGCCAAAGCGGACCAAATTTGTTCAGATAGATACGATATTCATTGCCGGCAAAGTCGCTGTCGCCCATGTGCTTGGAGACGCAAGAATTATAATTGACTTGTTCCTTAATATATTTTTTACAGGAAGACGGTACTGTGTCGGGTAAGTCGCGCAGGTATTCGTTGCCTCGAGTGGAGCACTTCGGTATTTTATTTATAAGGTCCAAACACTCATCGTTGCGATCGTAGACACTAGAAAAGAGCGGTAGGTCCTCGTCAGCAACTTTTGGGCATTGCTTGCTGAGTGCGGGGTGAAAAACTCGGTTTTCCTCAAAATAGCCGGTGCATTTGTTGGTACGGAAAGAAGTGCCTATGGGTGAAAATCCTTTTACCAAAATGACTTTGTCGCCATCTCTCAAAACTACATCCGAGTCGCTACGTGTATAGGGGAATGGTAAAAGCGAGGCGCCCCCGATCACTGCGTAATATCCTGTGACTTCGCTTTTCAAATACCAGCCGGTTATGTTGA
>CAZAXK010000015.1:6815-13077 GCA_964489135.1 uncultured Candidatus Saccharibacteria bacterium | reverse complement strand
CTAGCCAAGAATAGCTTGCGCAAAGTCGATTATGCAGTGCTCGTAGAAGGACAGATGGACTTGGTACTCTCGCACCATGCGGGCGTCGCAAACACCGTTGCCTCATCCGGCACCGCGCTCACCGAGAGTCACCTCCAAAAAATAAAGAAGCTTACCAATCGGATCATAATCGCTTACGATTCGGACAAGGCCGGCGAAAGCGCAGCCGAAAGAGCTTCGAAGCTTGCTCTCTCGCTCGATATGGAGGTCAAGATTGCAGAACTGCCGGAGGGCGAAGATCCCGCTTCGCTTGCACTCAAGGATGAAAATTCTTGGAAGAATGCTTTGCGAGATGCGAAACATTTGATAGACTTTTGTTTACACAAAGTCAACCGCGATAAGAAAGGCACGGCGCTAATGAAAGAAGTCGAAAGAAGCGTTTTACCATATTTTCAATTTATAAAAAGTGAAATTGAAAGATCGCACTTTGTCCGTAAGATAGCCGACAAAATAGGGGTAAGCGAGGAAGCGATCTTGAAGGAAATTTCTAGAATCAAAAGTGAACCTCCGAAGACATCCGAAGGTGCACAGAAAATTCCCACCACCCCCGAAAGAATGCTCGCCGGCATAATACTAACCCAGCAAGCAGGAGAGCTGGAAGGAAAGTGGCGAGAAATAGCGGGCGACGAGGAAGTAGACTTTACACTAAGCGAGCTTGCACCAGATAAGGAGGCGTTGATCTTCGAAGCCGAAGAAATGGGTGTGAGCGGTGAAGAAGTGCTCGATAGAATAGAACTAAGGATTTTGAAAGATAAGCTACGACGTTATATGGAAAATCTCGATAGCGCGAAACAAGATACTGATAAAGATATAAAAAAAGAGATAGAACAAATTTCGAAAAGAATGCAACAATTATCAAAAAATAAAACCAACTAAATGCCAAAGAAACCAAGCAAAAATAGCAAGCTCAAAAAGATAAAGGCCACACGTTTGAAGAAAACAAAAAAGACTCAGGCCAAGAAACAGGTGAAGAAGGCCGTAGCCAAGAAGGCGACCGGCAAGTCGCAAAAGGCCAAGGTTGCCTCCGCGAAAAAGAAGGGTCCGAGTGAAGCAGAGGTCAAGCGCGAGAAGCTTTTGATCAAGGGCAAGGAGCGCGGATTCATCACCTACGACGAGATCCTGAAGGAATTCCCCACGATCGAGGAAGATGTGGAGCTACTCGAGGCAATTTATGAGGATTGTGCAGTCGGTGGTATCGAAATACTTGAAGGTGGTAAGTTGCTCGATGATGCAATCGAGGTCAAGGGCAAGCACGGACTCGATGAGGACATGTCTTACGACTCCATTCAGATGTATCTCAAAGAAATCGGCCAACACTCTCTCATTAGTGGTGCTCAAGAAAAAGAGCTTGCCAAGCGCATTATAGCGGGCGACGATGAAGCCAAAAATATCCTAGCTCGAGCCAACTTGCGTTTGGTGGTTTCGATCGCCAAGAAATACGTCGGCCGAAGCGCCGACCTAACACTCCTCGACCTGATCCAAGAAGGCAACCTTGGCCTCTTCAAAGCAGTCGATAAGTTCGACTGGACCAAGGGCTTCAAGTTCTCGACCTACGCCACATGGTGGATCAGGCAGGCAATCACTCGCGCCCTAGCCGACCAAAGCCGAACCATCCGCGTACCGGTACACATGGTAGAAACGATTGCCAAGTACAAACAAGTCGTCCGACGCCTGAGCCAAGACCTCGGTCGCGACCCTCTGCCAGAAGAAATCGCGGTCGAAATGAATCTCGAGCCGGACAAAATATACATGATCGAAAAGATCGACCAAGGCACGGTCTCACTCGAGACCCCGATTGGTGACGACGGCGAAGATAGCAAATCGACACTTTCGGACTTCCTAGCCGATGAAAAGATTCTTTCGCCAGAGCAGGAGAGCAACCGCCGAATCATCCGCGACCAACTTATGGAAATACTTTCCGAGCTGCCGGAGAAAGAGCGCCGAATCATCGAGATGCGCAACGGCTTGCAAGACGGCATCTACCACACCCTCGAAGATGTGGGCAAGGAGTTCGGCGTCACCCGCGAGCGTATCCGCCAGATCGAAGCCAAAGCCCTCGACAAAATGCGCTCGCACGAAAAAGCCCAACGTCTACAACATTTTCTATAAATGTTTGATGAGCTGTACAAAAAGCTGAACGAGAAGCAGAAGGAAGCAGTCGACTCGATAGAGGGGCCGGTCATGGTTATTGCAGGCCCCGGGACGGGCAAGACCACCATCCTTACGCTTCGTATTGCAAATATTTTGCGGATCACCGACACCCCGCCGTCGGGCATACTTGCACTTACCTTTACCGAAGCTGGTGTCAAAGCCATGCGCATGAAGCTCCGCGATATAATCGGAGCACGAGCGAACGAAGTGCGGATCCATACCTTCCACGGCTTTGCTTCCTCGATAATTGCGGAATTCAGCGATCACTTTCCACACCTCGGAGGTGAGCAAATGACCGACATCGACGCCGAAAATTTGGTGCGCGACATTCTAACTGATCCCAAGTTTGCCAAACTGCGCCCGCTTGGCGACCCCGAATATTATATCGGCAAAATCATTCACACAATTAGCTCAAGCAAACGCGAAGCGTGGACACCCCAGATGATCGAGGATTTTGCCACAAGCGAAATAGAGCGCATAAAGTCCGATAGCGAGTCACTTTCGAGCCGAGGCAAGACGAAGGGTACACTCAAAGGCGTCGCCCTCGATCGTATCGAGCGTTGCGAGAAAACGATCCTCTTCGCCCAAGTTTACAGCGCCTATGAAGGCAAGAAACGGGCAGAGAAACTCCTCGACTTTGATGATCTGATATTTGAGTTGTTGCAGGCCCTCAGAACCGATGAAGTTCTGCTCCGCTCGATTCAAGAGCAATTCCTCTACATTCTAGTCGATGAGCACCAAGACACCAACGATGCACAGAACGCGGTTATAAAGATAATCGCCGACTTTTTCGACACACCCAACCTCTTTGTCGTAGGTGACGAGAAGCAGGCCATCTACCGCTTTCAGGGTGCTTCGGTCCAAAACTTTCTCAAGTTCCAGCGAGTTTGGGGTTCAATGAAGCTCATCCCACTTGAGACCAATTATCGCTCGCATCAAGACCTGCTCGACGCTACCTTCTCCATGATAGAAAAGAATTATTCCCCCGAAGAGCTCCTCGATCTGCGGGTTAAGCTGAGTGCCCATGGCAAGAACCAGAAGAAGCCAATCGAGATACTTACTTCTCCCGACGAAGAATCAGAGACACTCTCGATAATCGAGCGAGTAAAACAGATTGCCAAGACCGAGCGGGAAGCCAGCATTGCAATCATCTTGCGCAAGAATCAAAACACAGCCGAATTTGCCGAGGAGCTCGAAAGAGCGGGGCTTGAATATTCAGCCGAGGAGGGGACCGAAGTTTTTGGTAGCGCCTTTGGCCGACTATTTTTCGGACTGTGCTCATACTTTGTGGACCCGAGCAAGCCAGAATACTTGGCTGAGGGTCTCTCAGGACCACTTTGGGGTCTATCATTTGATACGCGCACCCAGATTTTGCGGAAAATACGTTCCGGAAACGTCAGCGAATTAGAGATTCAAATCCCTCAGCTTGGTGAGATCGCCCGCTATACCTCCACCGAATCTCCACTTACTTTTCTTTCCCTCCTTGCTGATAAGTCGGACCTTTTGACACTGGCTTCTTCGACAGCAAAGAATATGCAAATCTGGCGCGATCTTTATTCCTTGGCGACCAGCCTTTGTCGACAGAAGAACATTTCCGATCCCTTGGTGCTCTTGCAAGAGATGCTTGCCTTCCGCAAGTCAGCCGAAAAGCGAGTGATCAAATTCAAAAAGGGGGCAGGCGAGGCAGGGATCAATGTCTTGACCATCCACGGTTCGAAGGGGCTAGAGTTTGATTATGTTTTCCTACCCAAGAGCACGGAGGAAAATTGGAGCATCCGCAACAGAGGTGAATCTTTCATCTTGCCAGAAGAAAAAGTGAACGACGACTTTGTCAAAGACGAGCGCCGACTATTCTATGTCGGGCTCACGCGAGCGCGGAAGCATGCGGTCGTGAGCTATGCCGAAGCAAGTGGGCTCGGCAAGCCATTTACTCGTTTGCGCTTTGTCGACGAACTTGATTCAGGCCACGTTCAGGAGATCGCCGCGGAGAAAATAGAAAAGGACGTAAGGTCTTTTGTAGCAAACGATAGAACGACCGCACACAAGAAGGAGCTGATCGATTTTGCCAAGGCAACGCTTCTAGAAAAAGGTCTTTCGGTTACCGCCCTCAACCACTTTCTCGAATGTCCGAGCAAGTTTATATATAAAAGTATCTTGAAAGTCCCCGAGCCACCAACTGCTCATGCCGAGAAGGGTACCGCCATGCACGAAGCGATCAAGGCCGTCTGGCTAGCAAGAGGACAGGGCAAACCTCTCGATAAAACCTCGATAGAAAAGATCATAGTAGATACGATCAAGGATTATTTCCAAAAATCACTTCTAGGAAAAGCAGAGAAAGCCATCGTTCTCGAAGAGCTCACCAAGAACGCAGGCGCAGTCGCGAGCTGTCTTGTACAGCATTTTGCTCAAAATGCTGAGGTGCGCGCGGAGACATGGTTCAACGCTCCGTTCGAATTTGAATGGGCGGGAAAAAAGATGGAACTAACGCTCCACGGCAAGCTCGACGCAGTCTTCTCAGGCGAGAATGAGGTTAGCGTATACGACTACAAAACCAAGGAGGGCATGACCGAGCGCGCCATAAAGGGCGAGACTGAAAGTGAGAACGGCGACTACTTCCGACAATTGGTTTTTTATAAAATTCTTATTGATAACGACCGCAACCTATCGTCTAAGGATCAAAATTTTTCGCTCGTCTTCATCAAGCCGAACAAGGGTGGCGATTGCCCGATAGTTACTCTCCGAGTGGGTGAGGGCGACATTGCCGACCTGAAGCAAAAGATCACTTCGCTCTACCAATCGGTCTGGTCCGGCTCCATCCTCACTGCTAAGTGCCGCGATCCCAAGTGCGAATATTGTTCGCTCATCAATTTGTAAACGAATTGCGTTTCGAAAATGTTGTAAACGAAAACGGGCGGGAGCATACTGCACCCCGCCCGCAAAAAGAACATTTATTCGATAACCGTAAACCCGCGCTCTATCAGAGCGTTGGCCTCGTCGTCGGAGACCTTGAAGTATACCCACTCGCGGCCCCCAAGGTTGCGTACTAGGCGCGACCTGAATGAAACGGATTGTCCTACCGGAAGTGCTTCCCTAGAAAACACTTCCACCTCTTCCCCGAGGTGTGAGACGGTGGCGATCACGATTTCGCCACCCGACTCGTCGTTCCGGACTACCACCCCGCGCCGGACTACCTTTATGTCCAAGCCAGTGCTGTCCGCCTCTTTTCGCGTGGTCTTTGTCTCCCACACGCGACCGCCAAATCCCGTTCTGTATTCCGTCTCCGGCTGCTCCCCCAGAATCCGCCCCCGCTCGTCTACCCAGCTAAGGGTAAGCAGGAGCATAGACATCACTATTAGCCAAAGGAAGACGATCCTGAGTACGTATATTATTCCTTCCCATGGCTCGACCACGTCGACAAACTTGAGGCGCAGGTCTCTTTGCACATTCTCCCTCCGCTTTCTCTCAACGAAAATCTTGGGATCCTCGGGAGGAATGAAGATCGACAGTTGCTCGGTAAAGGGAATGTGTGCCTCCGAAACGAAAGGCACGAATAGGTTACCAACTTCGACCACTCCAGACCCGCGGATGTGCGCGTCGGAATACGACGAACCGAAACCCTTATGCCCCGCGTTCCCCGATCGGTGTTTGTCTTCCTCAAAGTTTGAGAAGACGATAGTTTCGGGGACAACCTTTAATCCGTTGACGAAGTGGTTCGATCGTTCGTAGTCGGTTTTGGAACAAACTGCAAACCGGCCGGCCAGATACCCTGAATAGAAGTGGGGAATTCGCTTCCACTTATCGAAGCGGTTAACAACAACCAGCAACGCGACAAAAATCGCGATGCATGCATAGAACAGCATAAGCGCCGCAAACATTGTGAACATTGTGAATTTTCCTTGTCAAAGAGTTATTCCTTCCTTCCACCGTAGGAAAGTAGGGAATAGTCAGACATACCGTAGATGTCTGGCATATATATATTAAAACAAAAAACCAATTTCGTCAACTAGCTCTCTAGAATGAGATCGATGATTTGTTTGAGTTGGATGTAGGTGTAGGCACCTTCGAGCGGATA
>CAZAXK010000015.1:1672-6715 GCA_964489135.1 uncultured Candidatus Saccharibacteria bacterium | reverse complement strand
TGAGATCGATGATTTGTTTGAGTTGGATGTAGGTGTAGGCACCTTCGAGCGGATAATATTCTTGAGTCTTGGTATCGATAAGGATGCTGTAGGGGGTGCCGAGAGCGCCGAGGTCGGTCGCATTCTTCGCATCAGCTTGGATCTTGGGTAGATGGCTTCCGCTCTCAAGACAGGTGTTGAACTCGCCTGCATCAAGTCCGACTTGGCCAGCGATCTTGGGTAGGAGAGCAAGGTCTAGACCATCATTTGATGGTGTCGTCTCGTAAACTTTGTTTGCATATTCCCAAAATTTGGAATTGCCACCCACTTCTGCCGCACACTCGAGAGCTTGTGCTTCTTTCAAGGCCTTGGTATGCAGATCGAGAATCGGCAGGTGGCGATAGACCCAAGCGACTTGACCTTTGCCTCCATATTCCTTCATGAGTGTGTTCATGGTGGTATGGAAGACCTTACAGAAAGGACATTCGGTATCAGAATATTCCACTATCACCACTCGAGCGCTGGGGTTGCCGAGAGTATGGTCGCTCTCATCCACCGGTCGCATCACCGAGCGGATAGCAGTACCCCCCGTCTGACTTTGCTTGGCCACCTCGGTGGGGGAAAGGCGAGAGTCTCTCATTTGACCATTCAAATATATTCCTCCGCCAATGAGAAGTCCGGCAATTATTATCGAGGCCGGCAGGGTAAGCTTGTCGCTCCAACCTTTCTTGGGAGTTGAGATGTTTTGATATTCGTCCATTTTATGGTGGTTAGGTTTTAAATGTAGTAAAATAGTGCAATAATTGTAACACGATGGATCTTGTTTCTTCAATAATACTTGGACTCGTGCAAGGACTGACCGAATTCCTACCGGTATCATCTTCGGGGCACCTTATCCTTGCCAGAGAATTCCTAGGGCTAAGCTTCGACAACTCGCTATCTTTCGACGTGCTTCTACATTTGGCCACACTCTTTGCCATCCTCGTCTGCTTTTGGGGCGACATCCGCAGAATATTTATCGATCTTCGGTCGGAAGGATTCTCCGCCCGTAGCATTAGCTTACTTTGGGCTATCGTGGTTGGAACCATACCAGCGGTAATAGTCGGATATTTCTGGGGCGACTTTTTGGAGGCATCATTCCGTCACCCGACTTATGTCGCATTTTCTCTAATCGCTGGTAGTGCCTTATTTTTTGTTGCCGACAAGGTCGCAAAGCAGAAAGGTGGGCTCTCGGGCAAGAAAGGATTCGGCATCGGTGTATTTCAGGCCCTCGCGCTTATCCCTGGTGTGTCGCGCTCGGGCTCGACTATTTCCGGCGGACTTATCTTGGGACTTTCGCGAGAAGAGGCGATCCGGTTCTCCTTTCTTCTCGGTATACCCGCGATTCTCGGCGCCGTAGCCAAAACTTTTCTTGACGCAGGATTTGCTTCGATCGTTGGACCAGAGCTCTTCAACCTAAATACGATTGTGGCCTTTGTAGTCGCCTTTGTGTCGGGCCTGTTCGCGGTGCGATTCTTGGTGCGGTACCTCAGCACTCATTCGTTCACCCCTTTCATAATATATCGACTAGTTATCGCGGGGTTGATTCTGTTTTTGCTATAACTCAAAACGGCAACGTGTGGTTCATTCCACCCGACTCTGGCAAGCTTTCCCAGTCGCGAGTATCGAGCTTTACTTCGTGCAAATGCGGACCTTCTTTAAAAATTAGTTTGCCATTCGCGAGTGCATAATCATAAAGCTCTTTGGTAAGGCGCACATCATCGAGGCAATACTTTATAACCTCTTCCACCTTGCCTTCGCGCCACCAGCGGATGGCATCGAGCCCATGACCACTTTTATGTAGCCCTAGTGTGCCTTCGGCGATTTGGTCGAGCTTCATACGCCGACCGGCCGACTTTTGCATCTCGCGGAGCAAATCAATGCTTTTTATTTTGCCGAGATCGCCCGAATAATATTTGTTCAGAAGGGGGATATCGAAATGATCGCCGTTGAATGTGATGAGCAGGTCCGCTCCTTCGATCGTGCGCCAAAGCAGAGCAAAATCCTTCTGCAAATAGGCCTTGTAGCTATCGGTCTCCGAATCATAAACACCCACCACCGATATATCCAAATCAGCCGGATTGTTGCTACCGACATCCTGAAAGATATTGGATGTTTCTATATCAAAAACTATTTTGCGCATTGAATAATTTCTTCCAAGCTTACTTCTTTCTCTTCACGAGTTTTGACATTGCGCAAAACGAATTTATTCGAAGATATTTCCGATGCTCCCACCACAGCTACGAAGTTCGCGCTACGCTTGTCGAGCGACTTGAGCTGGTCGGCGAGCTTTTTGCCACTCAGATCCACCCCGACGCGCAAGCCCCCTTCGCGCAATCTCTTAGCAATCTCATAAACTTTTCTTTGGTCAGTCTCGGGAGCGACAGCAAGCCACAGGTCAACTGCCGATTGGAGCTCGGGCTTGAGACCATGAGCGTTGAGGAAATCCAGAAGTGTAACGTCGCCCATGCCGAAGCCCACAGCGGGCACACTGGTCTTGATAAAGTTCTCGGTCAGGTTGTCGTACCGGCCTCCGCCGAACAGGGAGCGGGGATTTTCTTTGTTGGTATCAAAGACTTCGAACACCATGCCGGTGTAATAATCAAATCCTCTGGTCAGGGTGGGGCTGAACACCACGTTTTGCACACCCGCCGATCGCAGAGTATCGATAAGTTCGTTTAGATACTTCGCCGAAGGGCTATCAGTAAGCATGGTGAGAAGCGCTTCACCATAATAGAGCATCTCGGCAAAGCTCTTGGCCTGCACTTCGCCCAATAGCTCGGAGAGCATCTTTTTGAAATCTTCGTCTGACACTTTTTCCTTTTTGTCTAGGATACGACAAAGTGGTTGCTTGTAGGCACTCTTGATGTCTAATTTCCCGAGCAAATCGTCGAGCAAGGATCGGCTGTTTAGCTTGATTACAAAGTCCTCTGGCTTTGCCCCGAAAGATCGGAGCACATCGCTCGCCACAAAAATTATTTCGCTGTCAGCCGCGAGCCCGCTCACACCAAAAAGGTCGACATTGAGCTGATAGTGCTCGCGCAATCGACCCTTCTGGGGCTTTTCGTACCGGAAAAGATTGGGCAGAGAATACCAGCGCGCAGGGAAGGGTAGTTCTTGCACCCTTCTCGAAATCATTCGCGCAACAGTCGGTGTCATCTCGGGGCGCAAGGTTACCTCGCGGCCACCTCGATCAACGAAGGTGTAAGTTTGTTCCCGCACGATTTCATCGCTCGTCTTTTGCTTGTAGAGCTCAGAAGGTTCGAGGGGTGAGGCGTCGTATTCTTCATAACCCCAAGATTCGACAGTCCGGCGCAGAGTAGCGAACAAGCGCTTTTGCAAAGCTTTGTCTTCGGGGTAAAAATCCCTCACGCCTTTGTAACTTTCCATAGAAAGTTTTCTATCACCAAAACTAAACATGGCTTTGATTTTATACCAAAAAAAGGGTAAAAACAATGTATGGCAAGTGAGATCAAAAACCAAATAAGCAAACTGCCGACCGTGGCCGGTGTGTATTTCTTTCTCGATAAAAAAGGCAAGATCCTCTACATCGGCAAGGCGACCAATTTGCGGACCCGTGTGCGGAGCTACTTTGATCATTCAATTAGCGAGAAGCGCTCGCCGTGGATAGCAAAGATGGTAGGCGAGGCACAGAGTATCAAGATCCAAAAAACCGACTCGGTACTAGAAGCACTCATCCTTGAGGCCTCTCTCATAAAGAAGTTTGAGCCCCAATACAATACCGCCGAGAAGGATCAGCGTAGCTGGAATTGGGTAGTCATTACAGATGAGGAATTTCCGCGAGTTTTGATCATCCGTGAACGTAATTTGAAAATGGAAAATTCTAAATTGAAAATTGATAAATTTTTTGGTCCCTATACCAACGGAAGCCAGCTTAGAGAAGCGCTCAAGATAGTGCGCAAGATATTTCCATTTCGGGATAAATGTGGGCCCGCGAAATATTCTTTCGAGCAACTCTCGGAGCGCGACCGGCGCGAGAGTGAGGGGATTTTTCAGCCCGCCTGCAAAGGCCTGAGCACAGCGATGGCGGGCAGGCAGAAAAATACCCCGTTTGCGAGAAGGAATATTTCGCGGGCAGGTTGCTTCAACTACCAACTCGGCCTCTGCCCTGGAGTATGTGTCGGCGCGATTAGTGCGAAGGATTACAAACAGACCATTCGCCACATCAAACTTTTCTTTCAAGGCAAGAAGAAGGCGCTCCTAACGGAGCTTACAAGAAAGATGAAGAAGCTCGCCCAAAATCGCGACTTCGAGAGTGCCGAAAAGCTCAAGCGACAAGTCTTTGCCTTACAGCACATAAACGATATTTCCCTCCTGAAATCCGATCTAACTACTAACGACTCCTTACTAACAACTTTTCGAATTGAGGCCTACGATATCGCGCACACCTCGGGCAAGGAGATGGTCGGAGTGATGGTCGTGGTCGAGGAGGGCAAGCCGAACAAACAAGAATACCGAATGTTCAAGATTCGCCACCAAAGCGGAGCCGACGACACCCGAGCACTAAGAGAAGTACTCGAACGCAGGTTCAAACATACCGAATGGCGCCGACCAAACTTGGTGGTCGTTGATGGGGGAGTAGCTCAGCTCAACGCAGCGAAGGAAATATTAAAGAATACAGAAATAAAAATTGTAGCAGTAACCAAAGACGAGAAACACAAGCCGAAAAGCATCCTTACTCTAAGCTCAGAGCTCAAAGCTCACAACTCTTCAATTCTCCTAGCCAATAGCGAGGCCCACCGGTTCGCGATCGGCTTCCACAAAAAGCTCCGCTCCAAGGCATTTCTTTATCCACAGGGCAGGTAGTTGCATTTTTTTTCAGCATGTAGTATAATAATACAAGCGAAAATGGAATTTCCTTCTTTGGAATCCCCGGGTCAGGACGTGCAATTCCTGACCCTTTTTTGTCGTAAAATATAGGCATATGCAAAACATCCTTTGGCCTACACAAATCGACCCAACACACTTCAGAGTCCACTCCTACAATAGTATTTTTATAGACGC
>CAZAXK010000015.1:0-1572 GCA_964489135.1 uncultured Candidatus Saccharibacteria bacterium | reverse complement strand
AAATCGACCCAACACACTTCAGAGTCCACTCCTACAATAGTATTTTTATAGACGCCACCGCTCAAAAAATCTGGCGAGTATTAACCGATGCCCACAATTGGCCGAAGTGGTACCCCAATTCCAAAAATGTTTTTATAAAAAATTCAGACATCTTAAAAGAAGGTAGCGAGTTTGTCTGGAAAACTTTTGGTCTCAAGGTACGGTCAAAAGTAATTGAGTATAAAGAATTTGAAAGCGTTGGCTGGACCGCCTACGAACTTGGCGGCTTCGGCTACCACGGCTGGCGACTGATCGAGCAAAGCGGAGGCACCTTGGTCGTCACCGAAGAAGTCCAACGCGGTTGGGGCGTCTCTCTCCTTGCTCCGCTCATAAAACACGGTCTTCAGAAACAACACCAAATCTGGCTTGAACGCTTGAAAGGCGAGTGTGAATAAAGAGAAAGCCGTCTTCGGAAAGACGGCCTATTGAAAGGGTAGGCAGAGGTTAGTTACAGCGTTCACCTCCGCCCCCGGCTGAAAAGGTTAATTCCCACCACTACCACAACAAAAATCGCGGCAGTAGCAAAATCACCCACCCACCAAATTACCACGACGCCTAGAAGGACGGCCGTGACAAACGTTGTTCGCCAACGATTTTCTCGTGTCATCTACCCGAATTTAACTCCCATTCTTTGTTTCGGTCAAATCCCTAGCTGCGCTCTCAAACTTCGACGAATAATTGAAAATGTCTAAATTATGAAAATAGAAAAGCCGCTCGGCTCACCCAACATAGTCTTGCGACATGAAGAGGAGCGAGCGGCTTCGGAAGTGGGAGGTGCAGGGTCAACGCCCCGTATCCCTCCGACACTTCCACCGAACAGCGATTGCGGCCACTACAGCGCCGATGAGTGTGAGTTCTAGAGAGCCCGTGACTCCCCAGACGATCCCTGTCACAAACGCGACGGGGATGATGCAGATAGCGAGAACGGCAGCGCGTGTCATACCAAAATATTTATACTACTTTTTGGAGTTTGTGTCAATAGCAGAGCTTGGCGACTACGCTTTTAGGAATTTATGGATTGTCTAATTGCTGTTTCGAGCTCCTCGGGCACATCGGTGCCGATGCGATAGATTTTGCCATTCTTCATCGTCAATTCGACGGCATCAAAACCAGATACGTTGTAAATCCACATATAGGGGAAGAACCAAACCTTCACGCCCCAGCCGTAGTACCAACGATTCTTTACTCTCTTCACGTTTGCAATCTCCGTGAGCGCAAACTTCTTGCGGAAAATACCAAGGCCGAAACGGATTTTTACAAATGCTTCATCGATCGCGACCGTCAGAGCCGAGAAGGATGCGAGCACAAATAGAATAACCACCATGAGCAAGGTCATAGCAAAGTTTGCACCAGAATCATAAGAAGGTGGCTCAGCTCGAGCAGTTATTTGTAGCCATGCGAAAAATACCAGCACGACGAGGGTGACCACAATCATCTGCCAACCAATTTGTGTATGCTTGTAGGTCATTGGAGTCATTATAGCACCTATATAAGTGCACCAGCCCATTCAAGGTGCACAAGTGATTTTGTGCT
>CAZAXK010000014.1:0-13163 GCA_964489135.1 uncultured Candidatus Saccharibacteria bacterium | reverse complement strand
CAATGCATTTCTCCTTTGGCTCAACTCCAAACAAAAACGGGTCGACCCGATTTTTTGTTGTGAGGGGGTAACAAAATCGCTCGGGATAGTCCCGAGCGGTTTTGTTTATCTCTTTCCCTTCCTCCACTCCTCAATCTTCTTATGATTACCACTGAGCAACACCTTCGGTACTCGATATTTCTTGCCCTTGTATTCCAAGACCTCAGGTCTCGTGTAATGCGGATATTCCAAACCGTTCTCACCCAATTTATATCCCTTCTCCTTTTTCAATAATAAATTCCAATGAGACTCTTCCTCGAGGGATTCGAGCTTGATAACTCCGGAGAGCAACCTCGTCACCGCCGAGCACACGACCATGGTAGCCACGTCGCCATCGGTCAAAACGTATGGCCCGATAGAGACCTCCTCGGCTTTTAGGGCCTTCCTTACTCTCTCGTCTATGCCCTCGTAGCGGCCAGTTATAAAGACAATGTCTTCGTATTTCTTGGCCCAGTCGTAGGCCATCTTTTGGTTGAAGCTCTTGCCCTTGGCCGAGAAGAGCACGATCTTGGTTTTGCCGGTTTTCTTGGTCGCTTTGTCTACTGCTTTGAGGATCGGTTCGGCTTGTAGGACCATGCCTGCTCCACCACCGTAAGGGGTGTGGTCGACTCTGACATACGGCTTCTCTTTACCTTTTTGGGACCTTGTCGGCTTGGCGAAATCTCTGGGATTATAAAAATTCAATTTGATCTTACCGTCCTTGCGGGCACGACCAAGTATCGACGTATCAAGGTACGAGCTAAAGGCCTCGGGAAATAAAGTTACGATATGGTAATTCACGTCAGTTGAATGTAAAAGGTTTATAAAGGTATAAGGCGCAGGATACAACGAAATTGCGACAAAGTAAAATCGGGCGTTGACCCGATTCTACTTTAGGAACTTTATAACTTGCGTCTTTATGAACTTATAGCTTCAAATCTTCGATCACATCGTCCATCGAAACACTCGATGCCGATGATGTGGATGATGGGCTAGATCGTCTGCCCCCTTCCGGCTCATTGATCTTTAGGTTGACTCGGGCATTGTTCTTCATACCGACAACGCGTAGAAGAATTCTGATGGCCTTGGCTGTATTGCCACTTCGGCCGATGATCTTGCCCATATCGTCCGGATGAACGTCGAGACTTAGGAGTACTCCCATTTCATCTACCGTACGATTGATTTTGACGGATTCTGGATGATCCACCAATCCTCTTATAACGAAATCCAGAAATTCCTGATCCTTTTCCATTGTTTTTATATGTGCTGTTAACTCTTTATAAATAAACTGGTTGCAATCTATTGCGCCACTTCCTCTGTCTTTTCTTCCACTACTGCTTCTTCTGCTACTCCTTCTTCCGTCTTTTGTTCTTCTACTTTTTCTTCCTCCAACTTTGGTTCGGTTGCTTTTGCCTCTGCTTCGGCTTTGGCTCGAGCTTGTTCGGCCTTCTCTTCCTCTACTTTCTTGGCCGCTTCAAGCTTTTTGTTCTTGGCTTCCATTATAATCTTTTTTGGTAGTACGCTTACCTTCTTGCCGGTGATAGCTCCACGGCTGACTAGGAGGTTATGGACGGTTGGGCTAAGTTGTGCGCCGTTTTTGATCCAATGCAATATTTTGTCCGATTTGAATTCGGCCTTTTCTGCGCGCCTAGAATCATAGGAGCCCAATATTTCTAGGAATCTCCCACTTTTGGTTGAGTTTTGAGACTCAGTCAAAACAAGCCTGAAAACAGGCTCGTGCTTCCTTCCGACTCTTTGCATCCTTATTTTTAACATCGAGCCAATGATAACAAATTGCCAAAATAATGCAAATATCGCTGAAATGCCGATATAGATCAACGAAACAGGCCCCTAGTGGGGCCTGGAAGCGTTCTGGAGATGTGCACGGATCTTCCGGCGCGCCCGAGTGAGCGCGATTCGGATGGCCATCCCCGTCATCTGGGGCAAGACAGCCCGGATCTCTTTGGTGTTAAAACCTTGTTCGTATGCAAGCCGAACAATGAGCTCTTCCCTCTTAGAAAGAAAGTACGGTCGCAAGTCCAATTGGAAGGATCGTTCCGGCGGTGCCACGCCGTCCTGTAGAGGCACAAACTCAACGATTTGTTGCCTCCGTATTCGAACACGAACGAGGTTTTTGGCGATGCTGTTTACCCAAGTCCTGAGCATCCGTTGATCTCGGAGTTGCTCGAGTCGCTCAAAACCTTGTACCCAAGCCTGCTGAGCAATTTCTTCGGCCTCGCTGTCGGGGAGACCGAAGCGTGAACCCAGAAAGCGCACTGTCATCTGGAAATCCTTAGCATACCCACTTTGGAAAAAATCGTTCACTGGCCACCTCTAAAAAATAAGTTACCACATTCGACGAAAATGTAAATTCTGCTATATTTACCAAGACAGCAAGAGCGCTCGGGTGGTGGAATTGGTAGACACGTAGCGTTCAGGACGCTATAACCGCAAGGTTGTGGGAGTTCAAGTCTCCCCTCGAGCACTGCAGCGGACCGTAGTACAGTGGCAGTATACACGATTCGGGTTCGTGAGATCCGGGTTCGATTCCCGGCGGTCCGAAGGCAATAATTATTCGTTTTCTCCCCAGATCGACATATTTCTCGAGAAATAGTGCTAAAATGTCGATAAATGTCGGTAATAAAGAATAAAGAGGAGCTTTGTAGTGAAAACACTGAGCTTCGTAAAGACGCGCTTGCTATTCTCGAAGCTGGTTTGGCGGCAATTGATACGGGTCGTATTCTTCGTCAAAAAATAAAGCTTGAAGAAGGTGCCCTAAATATCGACGGACAAAAAGTCCCGATCCCTCAGAGGATTTTTTTTGTCGGTGTTGGCAAATGTGCCTTGGATGGAGCGCGAGTTATAGAGGATATTTTGGGCGATCACTTGACTCAGGGTATGGTCATTGATGTGCGGGCCGGAATTTTGCAAAAGATCAAATCCTACGTCGGTACTCATCCCTACCCTTCCGAAGCAAATATTAGAGCGACCCAAGAAATCCTGAAAATGGTTGACGGTGTTACTCCGGAGGATCTGGTGCTGGTACTTGTTTCTGGGGGCGGGTCTTCCTTGCTTTGTTCTCCGCACCAATTGTCGCCCGAAGATTTTGCCAAGATAACCGAAGAATTGAACGAGAAAGGTGCAGATATATACGAACTCAATACGGTGCGCAAGCACCTCTCAAATGTTCATGGTGGCGGACTCGCTAAGCTACTTTTCCCAGCAAGGATCGTCTCACTCATATTTTCTGATGTGTTGGGCAATGACATCTCGGTGGTTTCCTCAGGCCCGACCGTGCCGGACAAGACGACGATGGAGGATGCAAAAAATGTTTTAGAAAAATATGGAGTAAATGTCGACCCAAGTGTACTTATCGAAACACCAAAGGAAGAAAAGTATTTTGCAAACACTCATAATTTTCTTACGGTCTCAAACATTGATGCGTTAAGCGCGATCAAATCCGAAGCGGAACGGCTCGGATACAAAGCCACAATTGAGACAGAAACTCTCTCTGGCAATGCAACCAAGGTTGGGCGCGAGATCGCGCAGCGCGAAATTCCAAGTCGGACTTGCCTCATCTTTGGCGGTGAGACGACTGTCGCGATAGACCCGAGGTACGCTTCGGGCGGAGCTCATCCGGGTCGCGGCGGTCGCAATCAGGAGCTCGCCTTGTCGGCACTGCCCTACGTGCGCGAAGGCGCACTCTTGTGTGTACTTGCAAGCGACGGCTTCGACAACACTGATCATGCGGGAGCCATCGCCGACAAATTTATTTTGGACAAAGCAAGAAATTTTGGTCTGGATGCAGAAAAGTTTTTAGCAACAAACGACAGTTACAACTTTTGGGAAAGTGTAGGCGGGGCGATATACACAGGACGACTCGGGTCAAATGTATCGGATTTGGTTATACTAATTACGAAGTAAAAATCTATTTACAATTGCGGAGCATAAAAAAAGAACATGGAAAATAAAGAAAAGAAATTCATACTCTGGTTCGACCAGATTAGGATTGTTGATGTCGCATTAGTTGGGGGCAAGAACGCCTCACTCGGAGAAATGTACACCACTCTTGTACCTAAGGGTATTCGTGTTCCAAACGGTTTTGCTGTCACCGCCTATTCTTACCGTTATTTTATAGAGAAGGAGGGCCTCACTTCCTTTATAGAAAAAACTCTTGAAGGCCTCGACACTTCTGATGTCAAAAAGTTGCAACATGTGGGCAAAACCATAAGAGAAAAGATTATCAAGTCAGAAATACCCGAGGAGTTGAAGCGCGAAATAAGCGAGGCGTATCGCAATCTTTCCCATGCATACCAGATGGAAGAAGCAGATACGGCCGTCCGTTCCTCGGCGACTGCGGAAGACCTCCCCGGAGCGTCCTTTGCTGGCGAACACGAAACTTATCTCAATGTGGTAGGCGAAGAAAATGTCATCGAAGCGACCAAGGCCGCTTTTGCCTCACTTTGGAACGATCGAGCTATTTCTTATCGCGTCGATAAGGGCTTCAACCATTTTGACGTGGCGCTTTCTGTTGGTGTCCAGAAGATGGTGCGCTCAGACGTCGGGTCGTCTGGGGTCATGTTCACACTGGACACCGAGAGCGGTTTTAGAAACGTTGTCGAGATTGATGCCTCATGGGGTTTGGGCGAGATGGTGGTGCAAGGCAAGGTAACCCCAGATTCATACCTAGTCTTCAAGCCAACTTTGGCTCAGAATTTCGCTCCCATAATCAAAAAAGATTTGGGTTCCAAGGAGAGCAAAATGATCTATGTCTCGAGTGGCAAGAATGCTCTTTCTGCTACCAAGGCCATCAAGGAAGTAAAGAATTCCAAGGAAGAGAGAGAAAGTTTTGTTCTGACAAACGAAGAAATCCTAACCCTTGCACGCTGGGGTGTGATGATTGAGGCACATTATTCCGAGAGAGCCGGTAAGCCGACTCCGATGGATACCGAGTGGGCCAAGGACGGAACAACTGGCGAATTGTTCATTGTCCAAGCCAGACCAGAAACAGTCCAGTCCGAAAAGGATCATCTTTCAATAACAGAGTATTCCCTCTCGACTCACGACAAACCAGTAGTGGCTGGGATTGCAGTCGGTACCAAGATTGCCTCAGGCAAGGCTAGGATTATTACAGATGTAAAAAAGCTAAACGAATTCGAAGACGGCGAGATACTAGTTACCGAGATCACTGACCCCGATTGGGAGCCGATCATGAAAAAGGCGTCGGCGATAATTACCGAAAAGGGTGGGCGGACTAGTCATGCAGCTATAGTCTCGCGCGAGCTCGGTATCCCAGCTGTTATCGGTACCGGCAACGCCCTTTCTATTTTGAAGACAGGTCAAGTTGTCACTGTAGACACCTCGAGCGGGACGGTCGGCAACGTGTTTGAAGGCAAGCTCGAGTGGCAGGAGAAAACCCACGATGTATCCAAGGTGCCAGAAACTCGAACCAAGGTCTGCATGAACATCGGCTCACCTGAATCGGCTTTCATGTACTCCTTCATTCCGAACAAAGGTGTGGGTCTCGCCCGCGAGGAATTTATCATTGCTTCCGGTATTCGAGTTCACCCCAATGCCCTCCTCAATTTCGATAATATAAAATCCAAGGCCTTAAGAGAAAAGATAGAAATCGTCACTATCGGTTATGAAGACAAGTTGCAGTTTTATGTCGACAAATTGGCCGAGGGTATTGGGCAAATTGGTTCGGCTTTCTGGCCCAATGATGTAGTAGTACGCTTCTCTGATTTCAAGACCAACGAGTACGCTACTCTGCTTGGCGGTGAGGAGTACGAGCCAAAAGAAGAAAATCCCATGCTCGGTTGGCGCGGTGCTTCGCGCTATCATGACCCCAAATTTAGAGAAGCTTTCAAGCTTGAAGTCCGTGCGATGAAAAAGGTTCGCGAGCAGTTTGGTCTTACCAACATCGTCGCTCTTATACCGTTCTGTCGGACACCCGAGGAGGGTCAGAAAGTTTTGGATATTTTGAAGGACGAAGACCTAGAAAAAGGTAAGAATGGCTTCAAGGTATATGTAATGTGTGAGATCCCAACCAATGTCTTGCGAGCCGACGAATTCCTTGATATTTTCGATGGCTTCTCGATTGGTAGTAATGATCTTGCCCAACTTACGCTTGGGCTCGACCGCGACTCCGGCATCGTCGCTCATATTTCGAACGAAAATGATCCGGCTGTAAAAAAGCTCGTTTCTTTGGCGATCCAGAAATGTCGCGAGCGAGGCAAATACATTGGCTTCTGCGGTCAGGCACCCTCCGACTATCCCGATTTCTTGCGCTTCCTCATTCGCGAAGGCATAGAGTCTGTCTCGCTTAATCCCGACTCTGTTATCCCAATGCTCTCCGCCATCGCCGAAGAAGAATCTAAGCAAAATAAAGGATAGACAATAAAAAAAGGCCGACACACTAAGGGTCGACCTTCTCTAGCAAACCAAGATGCCACATCCGCTTTCCCTCATGCCCTGCTTCCGACTAGAGCGCTTGGGAAAGTCTTACGATACGAGAGAGCTTGGTCTCTGGTTAAAAAGTTAGCATATCATGGTTTTTTTGCAAGTGGCCACGAATTTTAGTAACGATCACAATAATTCCATTTGTTAATACTATTTATACACTTTCCCGCGGCCGCGGGTTTTTGTATAATTGGGTTTACCTGATAAATCACGTATGAAAGAAGAAACCAAAGAAAAAATGCTTTCCGCGAGTAAGACGTTGTTGCTTACGATTGGCTTGTTAGGATTTGTCACTGTGGCGGCTGTAGCGGGAAATGCGGTACAACTACTAAAATACACTCCCCTCCTAAAGAAATCGAAGCTGAAGCTCTTTGAGGCGAACCAGGGGATAAAGCGACTATTAGATCGGGGGTTACTCCAAATAAAAGAGGATAAAAACTATAAGTATTTAGAGATCACCGAAAAAGGCAGGCATATGCTCCTCAAGTACCAGATCGAGGGCTTAGCAAAAAATAAACCGAAGAAATGGGATAGAAAGTATCGGGTCGTAATATTTGATATATCAGAGAATATGAAAAAGACTCGCGATCGACTGCGAGACATCCTTCGTTTGTTTGGATTCGTTCAGTTACAAGCAAGCGTTTGGGTTTATCCGTATGAATGTCAGGAAATAATTGCTCTGCTGAAAGAGTACCTAATGCTCAAAGCAGAGGTTGTTTATATGACTGTCGAGTCTATTGAGAATGATGAATGGTTGAAATCAAGCTTCGATCTATAATTTTCCACTCTCACTTATTTGGTTCGTGCTTATACACTTTCCCGCGGCCGCGGGTTTTTGTATAAACATATCAATCGGGCAATTGCTGGTTAGAAGGTTTATAATTATCGATTAGGGACAAGCCGTTATAATCGATCGAATAATCAAATGAAGATAATTTTTTTGTACAAGGAGGAATGGGAGAAGAGTTATGTAGAAGATAAGTTTAGAGGTAAAAATCTGGACGTTATCTTTGCTAAATCTCTAGATGAAGTTACTGCTGAAAATCTGCACAGTGCAGAGGCAATTTCGGTCTTTGTCTCTCACGAGTGCAAGCAGGCGGAGCTTGACAGATTGCCCTCTCTCAAACTTATTGCGGCGCGTTCGACCGGTTTTGATTATGTCGATATCGCTCTTGCTCGTAGCCGTGGGATTGAGGTTGTCTATGTCCCCTCTTATGGTGAGAATACTGTGGCTGAATTTGCTTTTGCACTTTTGCTCGCCATTTCGCGCAAGATTCCCGAAGCGCACGAGCAGGTGACAGAGACTGGATCGTTTGCCCAAGGAGCTTTGCGGGGTTTTGACCTTTCGGGCAAGACTATTGGGGTAGTTGGTACCGGCCGTATCGGACTAAATGCTATCCAGATTGCGAAAGGATTTGACCTCAATGTAGTTGCCTATGATCCGTTTCCAAAACAGAATATTGATCGAGACTTGGGTTTCCGGTATGCCAGTTTTGAAGAGCTCCTTGGGGTATCTGATATCATCACCTTGCATGCGCCTTATAATGAACACACGAAGCATATGATAAACGAAGAGAGCATTTACTACATAAAGCGCGGAGCCGTTCTTATAAATACTGCTCGAGGCGGTTTGGTAAAGACTGAGGCGCTAGTTAAGGCGCTTGAAGAAGGCATCATCTCTGCCGCCGGCCTCGACGTATTGGAAGAAGAAGGCGACATGTATGATGAAATGAAATTGCTAGGACAACCCCACCCCAAACTCGAGGAGCTCAAGAACGTCTTGGCCAATAATTATCTGATCAATCACCCGCGAGTGATAGTGACACCTCACATTGCATTCAACACCAGCGAAGCCGTTCAGCGGATTTTGGATACTACTGTCGGCAACATCTTGGCCTTTGTAGATGGAGAAATAAAAAATCGGGTCCCTTAGATTGTTTCTACCAAAATCATGTTGGTCTCTTTGATCTCGTGCTTTTGTGAGTGGGCACCGGAAACAAGCACCACGTGCTCACCTTCTTTGGCTATATCATTGTTCAGACATATTTCGCGTACGATATCGATTGCTTCGCTATAGCTCTTCCAGTCATCGGTAAGAATCGGGACACAGCCGAACGAAACACAAGTTTGATTGCGGGTCTTCTCGTTGGTGGTGAGAACGAATACGGGTACCTTGGGCTTGTGGCGCGATATCATGCGAGCGGTAAATCCTGTATGAGTAAGGGCGATAATGGCCTTGGCCTTCACATCGTGAGCGGTCTTGACCACCGATCCTGTAATCGAGTCGGTAACATCGGTCTTGCCGTTTTTGGGGCTATGGACTATCGGTCTTTCCGGATAATTCTCTTCAATTTCTTTGGCTACCCTCGACATAACCTTGACTGCTTCTACTGGATATTCACCTAGTGTTGTCTCCTCGGAGAGCATAATCGCGTCGGTACCGTCGAGGATGGCATTTGCTACATCTGACACTTCGGCGCGAGTCGGAACGGGGTTCTTGATCATGCTCTCGAGCATCTGGGTTGCGGTCACTACCGGCTTGCCTTCGGCATTGCACTTTTGAATCATCATTTTTTGGGCGAAGGGCACTTTCTCGGCTGGTATTTCGATCGCGAGATCTCCTCGCGCCACCATCACCATATCAACAAGTGCAAGTATTTCATCAAAATCCTTGACCGCCTCCACCGTCTCGATCTTGGCCATTATCTTGGCCTTTGAGCCACGCTTATTAAGGATATCGCGGAGCTCTATCACGTCGCTCGGTTTGCGCACAAAAGAAAAGGCGAAGATATCGACGTCATTTTTTATCCCAAATTCAATATCGGCCTTATCTTTGTCGGTCAGAGCACCGATTTTTAGTGGAGCCCCTGGTAGGTTCAGACTCCTTCGCCCTTTGGTGTTGCCACCCACCAAGATTTTACACTTTATTTCGGTCCCATTTATTTCAACTACTTCAAACTTCTTCTTGCCATCGTCTACCATGATGATGTTCCCAATCTCGATTTCCTCATGAAGAGTGGGGTAGTTTACTGATACGCGCTTTTCATCCCCGACGACCTTTTCGGTTGTAAGGGTGATAAAGTCGCCGGCTACGAGTTCTACCCTTTCTTGATAAAAGTCGCCCAAGCGGAACTTTGGACCCGAGAGGTCTTGCAGAATGGCACACGGCATACCGGTCGTCTCTCGCGCTTTGCGCAAATTATCTACCTTGTTCTGGTGCTCGGCAAAATCGCCATGACTGAAATTGAGGCGCATAACGTTCATGCCGGCGCTCAAAAGCTTCTCGAGCATTTCTTGCGATTCTGTCGCTGGACCGATCGTGCAGACTATTTTGGTTTTCTTCATATGATTTAAAATTGAATTTTTAGAAACAAAACAAAAGGCCTTGCCTTTGTGGTTTGTATAGTAACACACAAAGCGCATTAAACAAAAGAGCCCGCGACGGCTCTCGAGTTGCTGTCGCGGGCTCTTGGTTAAAGAGCTTCCTTTGTGTTAGCGTCCGGCGAAGACGCAATAGGGATCGAGGTGGTCTTGGATGGCGGTCTCCAAATTTTGGAGCGCTTCCCTCAAAACGCTCTCTTTTTGCGTATCCCCGTTTATCGTGTATTGATACCGTGTCAGATCTCGCAGGGCGAGAATTGTACGCAGGGCGTGTTTTTGGTAGTCGCGGATCCTTCCGGCGACTTTCTGGAGCGTGTCGTCTTTTCTCCCTCGTTTTGCGAAACGCTCTCGAATGGTGGGGTAAGTGACGTTGACCTCAATTGCGACTACCAAAGTGAACCCAGAGTCATGCGCGTTTGCAATGATTGCTCTCGTCTGGTTTTCAGTCCGGAAGCAGCCGTCGATTATTACGACGGAGCATTCGGCTTCCGACAGTTGTCTCTGGATGGCGTCGATCACTACCTCGTCCGCCACCAGAATCCCATTGTCGATTTGGTAATCGACCTTGGGGTTTTTGAGTTCCCTCAATGCACTCGAAGTGGTGATGCGGTCGGCATCAATGGTCGATGCTATACCATCGGCCACTGTAGTCTTCCCACACAAAGGAAGACCGTTGACCGCTATGAGAATACGGTCGCCTCTGTCAGCAATTTGCTTTGTTAATTCTTTCACCTTTATTCCCTTCTTTTTCGAAAAAACTTTTTCAGCATGAGCAAAAGAACAATGAGCCGAGAATTATGGTATCAAAAAATTTAGCTCAGTCAAACCTATTTTTTGGTTCTGATCTCTTTGCGGGTCACTTGCGCCTCACTATCTAGCTCGTAGCAATATAGCTCGCCGGTGCCAATTTCGAGATCACAAACCTGTTGGTCGCTGAGGTTTTCGAGGTGCTTGACCAGTGCACGCAAGGTGTTGCCGTGCGAGACTACTAGCACATTTTTACCGGCCTTTAAATCTTGTTTGATCTTTTCCTCATAGAAAGGAACTACACGCGCGTGAACATCCTTGAGGTTTTCACCATCCGGAATTTTGGTATCCCAACCCCGTCTTATGTTTTGAAACTCTTCTTCGCCGACGTCTTCTTTGACCTGCCACTTGTTTTTGCCGGTGTGGATCCCGTAGTGCCTTTCGTTCAGCTCCTTGTGCGAGGTGTGGCCGAGGTCTGGCTTGCCTGAGCCTTGCTTGATATGTTCGAAGGTTTGGTGTGTGCGTTTTAATTCAGAAGTATAGACAGTATCGATATGTTCATCTTTCAAAAGTTCACCCGCAATCCGTGCTTCCTCTATTCCGTCCTCGTCTAAATCCACGTCGGTCCAACCGGTCCAAAGACCGAGTTTGTTCCAAGCTGATTTGCCGTGTCTAACTAAAAATAATTTTGCCATAGTTGATGGTTTTGTTAGTTCCCTCACCTTATCAAGGGGAGGGTTAGGGTGGGGTTATAGCTTCTCCTCGATTCTCAAAAGTTGATTGTACTTTGCTGTGCGGTCGCTCCTGCAGAGTGAGCCGGTCTTGATCTGGCCAGTGCCGAGTCCGACGACAAAATCAGCAATCGTTGCATCCTCTGTTTCTCCGGATCGGTGCGAGACAATGGAGGTAAAGCCGGCTTCCTTCGCCATGTTGATCGCATCGATAGTTTCGCTCACAGTGCCGATTTGATTGAGCTTTATGAGTATTGAGTTACCGGCTTTTTCCGTGATCCCCTTTTGTAATCTTTCAATATTGGTAACGAATAAGTCGTCGCCAACGATTTGCAATCTGTTGCCGAGTCTTTCGGTCATCCTCTTCCAGCCCTCCCAGTCATCTTCCGCCAATCCGTCCTCAATTGATATAATTGGATATTTAGACATCCAACTTTCGTAAAGATCGATCATCTGGTCGCTTGTTAGAGTCTTGCCCTCGATAGCCAGAACATACTTGCCTTCTTTGTAGAGTTCAGATGACGCAACATCGAGAGCAAAGGCGATATCCTCGCCGGCCTTGTATCCCGCCTTTTGGATCGCTTCCATTATCAATTCAAGCGCCCCCTCGTTGCTTCCGAGTTTTGGCGCAAATCCACCCTCATCTCCAACAGTGGTAGAAAGACCTTTCTCGGTCAAAAGTTTTTTAAGCGCATGAAAGACCTCCGCTCCATAACGCAAACCTTCCTTGAAGGTCTTGGCACCCACAGGCACAATCATAAACTCCTGAATGTCGGTTGAGCCCTTAGCATGAGCGCCACCGTTTAGGATATTCATCATCGGTCGGGGCATCTTGCACTCCACAGTCCCCGAAATGTCTCGGAAGTACTGATATAAGTTTTTGTTCTCTGTGCCGGCACATGCTTTGGCAAAGGCCATCGAAACACCGAGAATCGCGTTTGCCCCCAACTTACCTTTGTTTTTTGTTCCGTCGAGTGCGATCAGAAAATCATCAAGAGATTTTTGGTCGAATTCCTTACCCTCTATTTCCTTGGCAATGATTTCATTTACGTTCATCACAGCTTTCAGGACTCCCTTGCCTCCGTATCTTTTGCTGTCGCCATCGCGGAGCTCGACTGCTTCGTGAGTTCCGGTTGAAGCACCACTTGGGACGGCGGCACGTCCCCACATCTCACCCGACGGGTTACCTTTGTGTTCGAGCCACAAATCCACCTCTACGGTTGGGTTGCCTCGCGAATCCAATATTTCTCTGGCGAATACTTTTGTTATTTTGTGCATAATTTATTTTTCGTTAACTCTCATCGTGCGCGCGATAGGATTTGAACCTATGACCCCACGAGTATCAGTCGAGTGCTCTACCAGCTGAGCTACGCGCGCACGATGGGAACTAATTTTTTCATAATTTTTTTCGCTACCCCAATATATCAGAAAACCAAAAAATAGAAAAGCAAAAACCCCGCAGGACAAATGTGTCCTACGAGGTTTCGGCCTATGTTTTGTTTCGTTGTTTTTAGGATCGTCTTTCCGATCTGCCAAGCAAATTTAGGTTTTGCCAAACCCCATCTTCTGTAACCCTGATGGCTCGGGCTTGAGCCCTCACAAGGAGTGCTCAAATCGACTGTAAGCCCCGCATAGCTCTATAAAGAGCGAAGTGGGGCGGATTTCACCTAGAAATGTTCCACGACCAGCTTCCGCTAGCCGTGCCTTGTTACGACTTACTCCCTGTCATTGAGTTTACCTTTGTTCCACTAAAGTGAAGCTTTGGGTACTCCCAACTCCCTTGAGTTGACGGGCGGTGAGTACAAGACTTGAGAACGTATTCAC
>CAZAXK010000013.1:0-15563 GCA_964489135.1 uncultured Candidatus Saccharibacteria bacterium | reverse complement strand
GCACTTCTCACCTTCATTTAGCAATATTTTACCTCATCTCACGCAGGATGGCGATGCGCTTTTCCACTGGAGGGTGAGTAGAGAACAGATTGCCGATCGACTTACCTCCAAACGGGTTGGAAATGAAGAGGTGTGCCGTCGCACCACTCACCGACTTCATCGGTTCCTTATAGGCCGAAATTTTTTCGAGAGCACTTGCAAGACCCTCCGGATATCGGGTAAGTAGTACCGCCGAGGCATCGGCCAAGTATTCGCGCTTGCGCGAGATCGCGAGTTTGATCAAGGTTGCAATAATTGGAGAGAGCACAACGAGCACGAGCCCGATAATTGCCACTACTCCCCCACCCTTGTTCTCGTCGCGTCGACTTCCGCCCCAAAGCATACTGCGGGTAAACATATCCGAAATAATGGCGATCATTCCGACAAGCACAACAACCACACTCATGAGCAGAATATCTTTGTTGCCAATATGCGATAGCTCGTGAGCAATAACTCCCTCGAGCTCGTTGCGCTCGAGTCTTCTCAATAGGCCGGTCGTGACGGCGACTACTGCATGATCCTTGTCCCTACCAGTCGCAAAGGCGTTCGGCGCATCGTCGTTTATTACGTAAATCCTTGGCATAGGCAGGCCAGCAGTTATGGCTAGATTTTCGGTAACGGTATATAGATCGAAAAATTCTTCTCTACTTGCCGGCCGAGCTTTGGATACAGCAAGAGCGATCTTGTCCGAGTACCAATAACTCGTAAAGTTCATGATTATGCTAAAAATAACTGCGAAATAAAGGATAGCGGGATTTTCATAATAGTAAGAGAAGTAATAACCAATGCCCAAAATCAGGAAGAAAAACAAGCCCATGAGCAAGTAGGTCTTGAAAGTATTCTCAGATTGATGTGTATAGATAGAAGCCATAGACTTATCCCCTAATTTACCACACCTTGTCCCTTTTTTGAATTTGTCCGAAAGTTTCTTTGGGGTATGATTTGGGCTAATGGAACAGAAAAAAACCAACCTCCGTATACCGCCTCACAACAGCGAAGCCGAGCGAGCATTGCTTGGGTCTATCATGCTTCGTCCGGAAGTGATGTTCGAGGTGACCGATATCGTGCACTCACAGTCCTTCTACAGCGAAAAGCATCGCCAGATTTTCGATACGATGCTCGAGCTTTTCCAAAAGCGCAATCCAACCGACCTGCTCACCATTTCTGCTCGCCTCAAGGAAAAGAATTTGCTCGAAGAAATTGGCGGCTCCGGCTACTTGGCCGACTTGGTCAACTCTGTCCCCTCTTCATCGAACGCGGTTTACTATGCTCATATCGTGCAGAAGAAGCACATCGCCCGCAACCTGATTGGTGCCGCCGACTTTATCTCCGCACTGGGCTACGACGAAGCCGAGGAGATCGAGCAGATCATCGATCAGGCCCAGAAGAAAATTTATGATGTGACCAACATTGCGAGTATCCATACCTTCAGCGCACTCAAAGACGAGCTTGATGAAGCATGGGAACGACTCGATAAATTGCATCATTCCGGCAGCGGTCTGCGTGGCGTCTCGACCGGCTTCCAATCGCTTGACGATAAGCTCTCTGGTCTGCAAAGGTCCGATCTCATAATCTTGGCCGCTCGACCATCCGTCGGTAAGACCTCGCTTGCTCTGGATATCGCAAGACAAACCGCGGTCGTACACAACACACCAGTCGGAATCTTTTCTCTCGAAATGAGCTCACAACAGTTGGTCGACAGAATGCTTGCCGCCCAATCCAACGTCGATGCTTGGGCCCTGCGCACCGGCCGCCTCAGCAAGTCCGACGAAAGTATTTGGACCGCGCTCCAAGACTCGATGACTACCTTGGCCAAAGCGCCAATTTATATCGATGACCAACCCGGTAACAACATTCTCAAAATGCGCGCTGTCGCCCGACGCCTCAAGAACGAAAAGGGCTTGGGCCTTATCGTAGTCGACTACCTTCAGCTTATGGTCCCGACCCAGTCGCGCGGTAGCGACAACGTCGTCCAGCAGGTCACCGAAATCTCGCGCTCGCTCAAGAATTTGGCCCGCGAGCTTGATGTGCCCGTGCTCGCACTCTCTCAGCTTTCTCGTGCGGTCGAACAGCGCGGTGGCAAGCCCAAGCTCTCGGACCTGCGCGATTCCGGCTCGATCGAGCAAGATGCCGATGTGGTGATGTTTATCCATCGCGAAGACAAAGGCAAGGAGGAAGCCGAGCGCACCAACATCGCAGAGATCCTGATCGAGAAACACCGCAACGGTGCGACTGGCAAAGTCGAGCTCTACTTCAACGAGCGCAAGGCCACCTTCCAACCCCTCGAGCGCGCCGAATTCACCGGAGCCGAAGCCGACTTCCGCGAGTTTTGATACACAGAACCCAGATTTCAATTTATACAAAAAGCCGCGGCCGCGGGAAAGTGTATTATTTATACAGAATTTCGCGACCGCGAAAAAGTGTATAATTTAGACAAACAAAAGACCGCCCTCATGAAGAGGACGGCCTACGAAGGAGCAAGCTGGGTAATTAGTCGAGAACTGGGGAGAGTAAGCTTTTTATATAGTCCCGCCAGACTTGGCTTTTCTCGGTTCGGCCCGCCCTAACCCATGCGTCGTAATGTTTCTGATCGTTCCGAGAAAGAGTAACCATGTACCTCTCTTTCATTGGGACGGTCACAAACTCGGTGGTCAATGCATGCATGTGGGTCTCGAGTTCCAGATTCACCTTGGAGATGTTCCCTTCCATCTCCGTTAGGTGATCGCGCTCATGCATCAAACAGCGGATCCAGTGTGGTAGATTGTCGACCCAGTTGTTCATGATAGCCGACACATACATTACTATGCGCGGTCCATCACTCACAACCCCTGACGCTGCCGGAATCCACGGCGACTTCACATGATAAGTTGGCCGTAGATTGACAACGAGAGGTCGGGAGCCAAACCTCCTCTTGATGAGCGCATCTTGTTGCTTGATGCGCTCGTTTACGGCCGGATAGGGCGTGTTCGCCCCCATCACCATATCGACGATGGGTTTGAGTTGTGAGAGTGCGAAATTGACCTGCTCCCGCTCCGTATAGTTGGTAAACTGGGCCCAAAGTGGCAAGCCCAGCCAAAGTAGACAAAGGATTTTTGTGACCATCGGTTTCTACTAATATAGAAACACAATTTTTTATAATTTGCAAATTTAGGATTAGATGTAGGAAGTGGTATATTTATGTAGAATTTTCTTAAAACACTATGAACTCGATAGATAAACTTATCCAAATATTTACACATTTTCCCGGGATCGGACCGCGACAGGCGAGGCGGTTTGTCTATTACCTACTGACTCGGCAGAACGGCAGTGTCGAGGAGCTAGTTAAGAATCTCCAAAGCTTGAAGGATGATGTGGTGATGTGCGCCAACTGTCGAAGATTTTTCGAGAAGAAGCATGCAAACGCCACTCTCTGCAATATTTGCCTAGATACGACTCGCGACCTAAGGACACTTATGATCGTCCCCCGTGATATCGATTTGGAATCGGTAGAGAAAAACCGCGTCTGGCAGGGCACTTACTTTGTACTCGGCGGAGCGGTCCCTATCCTAGAGAAGGAACCGGAGAAGAAGGTCAGATCGCAAGATCTTATCGCATTTGTGGAGCAAAGAGCCAAGTCTGGCCTAACCGAAATAGTGCTCGCCATGAATTGGAACCCAGAGGGTGAAAACACCGCGAGCTATATCGAAAAGCTCTTGCAACCAATCACCGAAAAACATAAGATTAGAATATCGCATTTGGGCAAAGGCCTATCCATGGGCACCGAACTCGAATATGCTGACCCCGATACGTTAAAGAATGCATTAAAGAACAGGAATTGACCTAATTAGTATAATTTATGAAATCCTACCCCTACATACTCATTTTCGGATCTCTAATTGGCTTGCTTGCAAGTTTCCTTCTCACTCTCGACACTTTCGAGCTCGCAAGAAATCCAGTAGCCGACATTCCTTGCAACATCAGCCCTTTCATCAATTGTGGCAACGCCATACTTTCCGAACAAGGTGAGGTCTTTGGCTTCCCCAATCCAATCCTGGGTCTTATCTCCTTCTCGATGCTCATTGCAACCGGCGTGATGCTCTTTGCCGGCGGGCGAGCGCACAAACTTTTCTGGCAACTAGTAAACCTTGGTTCCCTCGCTTCGGTCATCTTTATTTTATGGTTCGCCTACCAGAGTTTTGTGAACCTCGGCACTCTCTGTATCTACTGCTTGATTACATGGGCGGTTACTTGGCCGATCTTTCTTTACACCACAGTCTGGAATTATCGCGAAAATCACTTGGGAGAAAACTCGATACTAAAATTTGTATCAAAAAACCACACGGTATTTTTGGCGCTCTTCTATGTCGCATTGGCGCTTGCTATATTCGTCAAGTTTAGGGATTTCTTTTTATACTAATCTCCTCCCCACCTCCTCTTTACATTAAAGAGGAGGTGACTACCATTTATTATTCATTGAATTAACAATGAATTGCGCGTCTCCCCCTTTAAGGTAAAGGGGGACTAAGGGGGATTATAATTCGCCCTACCCTATCTTCTCTATCAAAACTTTAGTGAACGGCTGTCTATGACCGTTCTTCTTGAAATAACGAGATTTTTGTTTGTATTTGATAACGATGACTTTTTGTCCTCGCCCCTCCTCAACCACCTTACCGAGGACTTTCGCACCAGAAATGTAAGGGGTACCAATATCAGTTGCTCCCTTACCATCATCAACCAATAGCACCTTGTCGAAAGTAACACTGTCGCCCTGCTTTGAAGTACTTAGCTTTTCTATCTTTACGGTGTCGCCCTCCCATACGCGGTATTGCTTACCACCCGTTTCAATAACAGCAAAACTTGCGTCGTTTTTGACTGCTTTGGCCACCTTGGGCTTCTTTGCCTTTGATGGGGCTTTGGCCCTAACAGGGGCCTTTTTTGTTACTTTCTTTGTTTCCGCCATAATGCCAACACTTTACAGGATTTTCTTATTTTGCGCAACTATTCGTCGAATTTGGGCTTTTGGAGGACCGGCATTTCCGAAAGTCCGCTCTGACCAGTTATTTTGAGCATGTCTTTATCGAGCTTTTTGAATTCCTTGCCCGAGAGATTGTACTGGTTGACAGCAGTGCCAAGCGCATTGCCTAACTTTTGGTGGTATTCCTCGTAAGCCAAGAGATGTTTCTCTAAATTCTCGACATTGGTGCGGATATGCTTGGCTGATTCTTCTATTTGCAGGGCCTTGAGCCCCTGCAAAACGGTCTGCAGATAAGCAAGGAAGCTCGTGGGCGAAACTATCACCACATGTCGCTCTTTGAAGGCATACTCGATCAGGTCGCGAGTGTTGACCTTGACCGCCCCCACCTGTGATATGAGCAGATCGTAATAAATCGCTTCGTGGGGGATGAACATAAAGGCGAAGTCCATGGTATTCTCGGCTGGCTTTACATACTTGCTGGTTTCGTCTATACGAGCCTTGAGGTCTGAGCGGAAGGCCTTCTCTAGACGCTCCTTTTCCAGCGGATCCTTCTCTTCGATTAGCCGATTATAATTTTCGAGAGAAAATTTGGAGTCAATTGGTATGATTTTATCTTTTACAAAGACTACCGCATCAACGATGGTGCCATCAGCAAATGGATATTGCATTTGATAGCTCCCTGTCGGAAGCACGTTTTTCAGAAGTGTCTCTAGGTAATACTCGCCCAGTATCCCCCTCTGTTTGGGATTTTTCAGTATATCCTGAAGACTCTGGAGTTGCTCGGCGAAGCCCTCGACTCGCCTACCTGTGTCTTTGACATGTGTCAGCTCCTCGGTGATTTCTTTGATCAATCGCTGCGATTCGCCAAACTGGCGATGGAGCGATTCGTGCACAATTTTCGACGACTCACCAAGCTTCTCATCCACTGTGCGCGAAAGGTTGTTCATCTGCTCTAGAAGGAGCCGGAGCCCACTGTCATCAGATTTGCTTTCCTTGCGGCGCAAGAGGGCTATAACAGCCACCAAAAGCCCAACCGCAAGTATTATAATTATCAAATTTTGCATAATAAGATTATAGGATAGTTGGTAAGGTTTATAAAGTTGAAAGTTTGTAAAGTATAAAGATTGAATTTTTGACCTTTTCTTGATAAACTTTATTAACCTTAAGAACTTTCAACTAATAAAATGCAAGACAAAATTCAAGAACAAATTAAGGAGGCACTTCGAGCCAAAGACCAAGTTCGGCTTACTACCCTGCGGGGCGTGCTCGCAAGCTTCACCAACGAATCGGTTGCTAAAGGGCGGACGCCTCAAGACAAGCTCGGCGACGAAGAAGCGATCGCTGTCATCCGCCGACTAGTCAAACAGCGCAAGGATTCGATCGAGCAATTCGAGAAAGGTGGACGTTCCGACTTGGCAGACAACGAGCGCGCAGAAATGTCGGTCTTGGAAGCTTTCTTGCCTGCTCAGATGTCGGAAGAGGATATAAGAAAAATCGTAGAGAGCAAAAAAGCCGAGCTCGGCGCCACCAAAGAAAAAATCGGTATCTTCATGGGTGCCGTAATGAAGGAAACCAAAGGCCAAGCCGATGGAACGCTGGTCAAAAAGATAGTTGAAGAAGTCTTGGGCTAATTTGGGTTACCTAGAATATCAGAAGGGGTCGAGCCAACTTTGTATCTTTTTATTGGTACGTTTTTAAGTTGTTGTAGCGCGGACTCGATAAATTTCCACTCGCTTAGTATTTCTCTGGTAGTCGGGAAAAGTGTGGGGTCGCCAATTATACAATCGTAGAGAATCCGTTCGTAAGCATCGGGCAATGCGTCGCCTGCATCGGCGTAGTTGAATGAAAGTTTTTTCGGCTCGATTTTGTTTTCAAAGCCAGGACGCTTGAACCAAAAGAGGATAGAGATGCCCTCATCCGGCTGAATCCGGAAGGTCAGAACATTGTGCTCCTGCAACTCAAATTGCTCTGGCAAAAATGATCTTGGATCTGGGTCTTTGAAATAGACCTTTATTTCAGTTTTGTTCTGCTCGAGCGCCTTTCCACTCGAGAGAATTATTGGCACTCCGCGCCATCTTGCATTGTCGACATTTGCCGTAAGCCGGAAGAAGGTTTCCGTCCTTGATTGCCGATCGACATTTTTCTCTCCCAAATAACCCTCGTACTGAGCCTTTAAGTTAGAGGGTTTGTGAACAAAGCGGATCTTGTGTAGGACTTTCGCTCTTTCCTTTCTGATATCGCTCGCAGAAAGTTGCTTCGGCTTTTCCATGGTCACAAGTGCAAGCATCTGAAGAATATGATTTTGGCCAACATCCTTGAGCGCACCGGTCGAGTCATAGAATTCACCTCTAGAACCGACGGTATTCTTCTCAAAAAGATTTATCTCGATTTTTTCGATATTCTTACGATTCCATAACGGCTCGAACAATGTATTTGAGAACCGGAAGGTCAGAATGTTCTGGAGGGTTTCCTTGGCCAGATAATGATCAATACGATAAATCTGATCTTCTTTGAAAAGCTTGTGGAGAAGTAGATCGAGTCGTTTTGCAGTTTTGAGATCACTGCCAAATGGCTTCTCGATCAGGATGCGCGCCCAACCCTTATCCCCCCCACAAGGGATTGATAACCCTGAGGCGCTTATATTCTTTGCAATATTTTGATAGAGCTGAGGAGGGACCGCAAGATAGAAAAGCTTGTTCGAGCACGTGCCCGTTTCCTCATCCATTCGGTCCAGCTCTTGTCGCAAATATTTATAGGAAGAAAGATCGTCAAAAATTCCCTGCCGATAAAATATTTTACCCAGGAATTTTCTTCTGGTTTTTTCTGATACTGAATTTGGTAAAAGGTTGAACACCTCCTCTCGGATCTCTTCATCAGTAAATTCTCGTCGAGAGAAGCCGACGATTCGGAAGTTAGTGGGCAGTTTATCCTGTCGGAAAAGGTCGAAAAAGGCCGGCAAGAGCTTCTTGCGGGCAAGGTCGCCGGTGATACCGAAGATCACTACTGTTGTCGGAGTATCCATAGGCACAATAATGACAGAAACCTGACATAAAATCCAACTAACGGAAACGAACTCACCTGTGGTTTACGATTGAATATGCTAGTATGAAATCAATTAGATTCGCCTGATTATAAATCAAATTTTATGAACCCAGAGCGTGCCTCTTCGATAAGCAAAATTTCTGGTGGTACTGTAGAACAAAAACGTGAAGCGGAGAAAAACTTCACGGATAAATTCTCTTCGGAACAATCATTGCCAGACTATTACGAGAGAGAAAAAACTGATGAAGAGAAGGAACTTATCCAAAGTATAGTGGGTAAACTAAATGCCTTTTTATTACAATACGGGGCCACACCGTTGAATATCTCTCACGATAATATTCAGTTGTTAGATCGTGACAGAATGAATGAGATAGATAAAGCGCGCTTCGACAAAAAACACGGTTTTTACAAACAAAGCACACAAAAAGTGGGTTTGGTAGTATCGCAAGATACCACCCGTATTCAATTTGCCGTAGCATTGATTCATGAACTTATCCACTTTGTATCATTCAATGGCATAAAATCTGATGTCTCTCAGGGCTTTTCTCGGCATCGAGTAGGACTTTCGGTAGATGGCGGAGACCACTTTACATCGGACTATTTCGAAGAACTCAACGAAGCCCTGACCGAAGAATTGATGATACGGTTCTACCCAGTTTTAAAAGATATTCCATCTCTTGAAAGCGATTATGCAAACGTCTTGAATATGAGAGAGAAATTTTCCGATCCAAATATATCGTCTGTTAAGATAGAAGAAAAGCCAGACCATTTCGAGGTTCAGCTCAAAAATTTTGTCTATAAAGACGTGAGACAAGCCCTAAACAAACTCGTGGATATAATTTACGAGAAAAATAGTGCTCGTTTTTCCACCAGAGAAGATGCTTTTAGTATGTTTGCAAAGGCGGCAATGACGGGTGAGATCAGAGAACTTGCACAAACCATAGAATCGACGTTGGGGGCTGGCAGTCTAAAAAAAATTGCAATATCTCTTACCAAATTTATGAGCGGACTCAAAACCGAATCGAATCCTTGAGTAGATAGTTGCCCACGCGCGTGCGAGTGATCGAGAGTGCACAAGCACCGATACCCAAAGTCTCACCCAGATCGTTAACGATACTTCGAATGTAGGTGCCCGAAGAGACGGAGGCCGAAAAATTAGCCACGAAATATTCCCTGTCACTATCCTTCAAATTTCTCTGCCACAGCTCCAAAATTTCTACTTGGCGGAAGTCGCCTCTTACTTTACCTATATCCATAAGCAATCGGCCGAAGAGTTCCTTGCCACTCAACTGATGCAGTTTTTTGAATTGCATTTTGTAGATGGTGATTTTCTTTGACCTCACCCCTAACCCCTCTCCTTGAGAAGGAGAGGGGGACAAAATAATAGAAATCATGGGAGAGGAATATTTTGGGTATTTCTGATCCCTTTCACCCTCATATATATTACAGAGCTTTATAAGATCCATTTCTGACAAATGGTCAACTGACCCTGTATGAGTTATTTTCCCCAAACAATCATACGTATCAGTTGCGAAGCCCAAGAGCGCGCTAAAATCATAATCCTTATCCAAACCAAATATTTCTTCCCGTCGGGTTTGGCTCGTGTCGCTGTCGGTCGCTATAAGCAACACCCCATCGGCCATCGGGTCCAGCCGACCCAAGTAGCTCATTTTTGCCTCTTTATATTCCGGATTGGTATTCCTAAATCTCTCCAAGCATTGTAGTGGAGTTTCTCCACGAGCTTTGTACAGATTTAGAATCATATTTTCAGGGCCTTTTTCAAATATTTGCCCGTGTAGGAATTTTTGTTATTCGCCACCTCCTCGGGTGTTCCCTTGGCCACAATCTTGCCTCCACCTTCTCCACCTTCCGGACCAATATCGATCACATAGTCGGCACTCTTTATCACGTCCATGTTGTGTTCGATAACGAGAACCGTATTACCTTTATCAACGAGCTTCTGCAGAATACCCACAAGACGGCGCACATCGTCATAATGAAGACCGATCGTTGGTTCGTCCAAAATATAAAGCGTTTTCTGAATGTGAGGTCGGTAGAGCTCGCTCGATATCTTGACCCTCTGCGCCTCACCACCAGAAAGCGTCGTCGCTGATTGTCCCAACTCGAGATAGCCCAAGCCCACTTCGTGTAGAGTTTTTAGTCGATCATAAATCGCTGGAATATCGATAAAGAAGTCGATCGCCTCTTCGACCGTCATCTTGAGGATTTCGTAAATATTTTTCTTCTTGTACTTTATTTCTAGCGTATCTTTCATGAATCGCTTGCCTCCGCAGACATCACAGGGTACGTAGACAGTCGGCAAGAAATGCATCTCGACCGCTATTTCCCCATTACCTTCGCAGGTTTCGCATCTGCCACCTTTGCGATTGAAAGAGAAGCGCGACGGCCCCCACCCTCTCATGCGTGCTTCGCTCGTTTCGGCAAAAAGCTCCCGTATATAGCCCCAAGCTCCGGTATAGGTGGCCGGATTGGATCGAGGCGTCCGCCCAATAGGCGATTGATCAATCAATATACTTCGACCCAAATATTCGGTTCCAGTAAAGGATGAGCAGTTGAAAATTTGCGCTGTTCGGTATTTGCGTTCAAAGCGGGCCTGCAGATTTTTATAAAGTATTTCGTAAACAAAAGAAGACTTCCCGCTACCAGAAACTCCGGTTACGCAGATAAAGCGCGAGAGCGGAACGTCCACATCCATATTCTTGATATTGAAGACGTTGCCGTTCCTCACCTGCAATTTGCCCCGATCTTGGGTGCGCCTTTCTTCCGGCACATCGATATAGTCTTCGCCTCGGAGGTATGCGAGCGTCCTCGAGCCAGATTCGTTGCCTTTAGCAGTAAGTAGATCTTCGAGCCAACCCGATGCGACCACATCGCCACCGCTCACGCCCGCCCCTGGCCCAATATCTATAATATAGTCCGAAGCAAAAATTGTGTCCTCATCGTGCTCAACTACCAAAATAGTGTTGCCAAGGTCGCGCAACTCGAGCAAGGTTTTGATCAGGCGATCATTGTCGCGACTATGTAGGCCAATCGTCGGTTCGTCGAGTACATAGAGCGCCCCGACAAGTCCCGAGCCAAGTTGGCTTGCCAGTCGAATACGCTGAGCTTCGCCACCAGAAAGAGTGTGCGCTCGGCGATTGAGAGAAAGATATTCGATACCGACGTTTAACATAAAGCGCAAGCGCGACTCAATCTCTCGGATTACTACGCGGGATATTTCTTTTTCGCGAGTGGTCAATTTGAGCTTATCGACAAAGTCGAATGCTTCGACAATCGACATGTTGGTAAAGCTGACAATATTGGTCTTCGAATTACCTAAGTACACATGCAAGGCCTCCGGACGAAGCCGATTACCCAGACAAACTGGGCAAGGTTCTTCACCGAACAAATGTCGGGTTCCAAGACCATTACACTCTGGGCAAGCGCCATAAGGCGAGTTGAAGGAGAAAAGACGAGGTTCTATCTCCGGATAAGAATATCCATCATTGGGGCAAGAAAACTTGTTCGACATGATTTGCGCCTGCCTATCTGCATTGGGCTGAGCCATATCTCTAAATGAGATTTCTACCAAACCCTGCGCTTCTTCAAGCGCCTTCTCTAGAGATTCGGAGAGCCGTTCCTCGGCATTTTTCTTGTCGGTTTCAAAGTCATAAACATTCACCGAGTCAACGAGCACACTTATATCGTGACGTTTGTTCTTGGAAAGCTCCAATCGCTCGCGCAGACTTTGTCTCTTGCCATCAATTATCGCTTCGGTATAACCCTTACCGAGCATATCGTAGAGCAACTGGTAGTACTCACCTTTGCGACCTCGCACAATTGGGGCAAAGAGTTCAAGATATTTAGGCAACACAATACCACCTTCTCTTAGTTCCCCTCTCCTTTGGAGAGGGGCTAGGGGTGAGGTCTTTCTATATTCCCTGACCTTCTCGATTATAAAATTCTTTATTTCATCATTTGAGAGCTTCTTGATTTCTGCGCCACAAACCAAACAGTGCGGTCGACCGATACGCGCATAGAGCACGCGCAGGTAGTCGTAGATTTCGGTAATAGTCGCAACAGTCGACCGAGGGTTGTTGGAGCGCGATTTCTGGTCGATCGAAATTGCCGGAGAAAGGCCGACGATCTCATCCACATCGGGCTTTTGCATTTGGCGTAGGAATTGCCTTGCATACGATGACAGGGATTCAACATAACGTCTTTGACCCTCGGCGAAGATAGTATCGAAGGCGAGCGACGACTTGCCAGAACCAGAAAGGCCCGTGAAGACCACCATTTTGTTACGAGGCATCTCGACAGTGATGTTCTTGAGATTATGGGTGCGTGCCCCCTTCACCACGATTTTGTCGGGGCCTAGCTCCTGTGCCTTATGACTCGACTTTTTGTCTTCATTTTTCTTCATGAGCCAATTATTATAGCACAAAACACCCCAAGTCTCTACTCCTCCTTTCAGAGAGACTTGGGGGTTTCTGGTGCCGCGGCGGGCACCTCCCTCGCGAACAGCACCTGTTCGGCGAAAGATTGGTAGCTTGGAATAGGGCTCCTATACCAAGCCGTTCCATCCGAGCAAATATGGAATCTGCCGGTGAATGATAACCTCCCGTTCAGGTAGACAAGATCTACGTCTTCGCCAGCTCGATGGTTTTTCTTAATTTCAACCTCGAGAGCATTTACCCTGAAGGGAAGTTGGAGGTGTATCAACATGGATACGTCTCCTTTCTGAATTCAACAATACGCTCATCTGCACAAAAAGCATTGGAGATTGGGGATTACTCAGCTATTCGCTTTTCGAGCTCCTTTATTTCGTCACGTAGAATGGCGGCGGTTTCGAAGTCGAGGATTTTGACACTTGCATTCATCTGCTTTTCTTTGGTTCGAATAAGCTTCTGCATTTCCTTGAGAGATATTTCTTTGCCACCCTTGGCCAAATCAACAGCAAGTAGTGCACCTACTGTCTTATTATGACTCTTCTGCAATTGATCGGTGATGTCATGAATTTCCTTCTTGATCGTTTGCGGAGTTATACCGTGCTTGGCATTATATTCGATTTGCAAAGCCCGTCGGCGATTAGTCTCCCCAATAGCCCGCTCCATCGAGCCAGTCATATTATCTGCATAGAGGATGACTCGGCCATCGACATTGCGCGCAGCTCGGCCGATGATCTGAATGAGTGAGGTCTCGCTACGGAGGAATCCTTCCTTGTCGGCATCGAGTATGCCGATAAACTCTACTTCCGGCAAATCTAGTCCTTCGCGCAGCAAATTGACCCCGACTAGAACATCAAACTCACCCTTTCTAAACTTTGTTAATATTTCTATACGCTCGATCGTCTTGATATCGCTATGCAAATACTCGGCCTTGATCTGACGCTCCTTCAAGAATTCCGAGAGATCCTCCGCCATCTTCTTGGTCAGAGTGGTTGCGATGGCTCTATTGCCCTTCTTTATCACCTTCTCTGCTTCAGTGATGAAGTCTTTAACCTGCCCAGAATAGGAAGCCCCACCCTGCGCCTTTTTTTCTGTGACTGGCCGGACCACTATCTGCGGATCAAGCAGGCCAGTCGGCCGAATAACTTGCTCGACTACCTGTTCTGATTTCTCTAATTCATACTTGCTGGGCGTTGCGCTAGTGTAGACAACTTGTCCCACTCTTTCTTGAAATTCTTCGAAACGTAGCGGCCGATTATCCAAAGCCGATGGTAGACGGAAGCCGTGTTCGATCAAGGTTTCTTTTCTCGCGCGATCACCGTTGTACATTCCACCGATTTGCGGAATGGTTACGTGCGACTCATCGATCACGGTGAGAAAGTCTGGACTCCCATCGCTTTTCTTAGGGAAATAACTAAGCAGGGTGTGAGCCGGCTCTCCAGCTTGCCGGCCATCAAAGTGGCGCGAATAGTTTTCGATGCCGTTGCAATAACCGATTTCCTTTATCATTGCAAGGTCGTAGGTCGTGCGCCTCTTTATTCGGTCGGCTTCTAGTAGCTTGCCCTCCTTATCAAATTTTTTGAGTTGAGTTGCAAGCTCGGCCTTTATATCCTTGAGTGCTCGCTTGACGCTTTCATCCGAGGTGATGTAGTGCTTGGCAGGGAAAAGATAGAAAGTTTCGGGCGTTTCCAAAATTTGCCGAGTGATCTGATCAATCTTTTCGACTTTGACAATGTGGTCGCCACTTATTTCTAGTCGGTAAATGATCTTTTCCGAGACGGGCATTATTTCTACATTATTGCCCAGGGCCCGAAAGGTACCAGGCGAGAGATCGGCGTTAGTCCTCTCGAAATGAATATTGATAAGCGAGCGCAGAAATTCATTGCGCACAATCTTTTGTCCGACCGAGATTTTCATATTTACCTTCTCGTATTCTTCCGGACTGCCAAGGCCATAAATACACGAGACGCTTGCGACTATTATGACATCGCGTCGTGTGAGAAGGGCTTGGGTCGAAGCATGGCGTAGTCGCTCGATCTCTTCGTTGATCATGGCTTCCTTCTCGATGTATGTGTCAGTTACCGGCATGTAGGCCTCGGGCTGATAGAAGTCGTAGTAGGAGACAAAATAGTGCACCGCATTATCGGGGAAAAATTCGCGATACTCTTGCGCGAGCTGGGCAGCCAGAGTCTTGTTGTGAGCGATCACCAGAGTCGGCTTGCCTACCTTTTCGATAATATTGGCCATGGTAAAGGTCTTACCCGAACCAGTTACTCCGAGAAGTGTTTGGTGGCTCATACCCTGCTCGATGCCTTTGTATAGCCCCGCAATAGCTTTGGGCTGATCGCCCGCCGGCTCAAATTTGCTTTTTATCTTGAAATTCACTCTTTATTTATAGCACGAAAAGAAGCTTTGCTTTAGATCAAAGAATTTGTCAGCAAGGATCGACTCTCGCATCTCGTCTACCAATGAATTCAGAAAATGAATGTTGTGAATAGTCGCAAGCGTTGCACCAAACATTTCTTTCGCGCGGAACAAGTGAGCGAGATAGCTCGCAGTATAATTTTGGCAGGTATAACATTTGCAATCTGGATCAAATTTTCCGATTTGATTTTTAAACTTTGCATTCAAAATATTTATCTTGCCATTTCTAGTATATAGCCCACCATTGCGCGCCATCCGTGTAGGCGCCACACAATCGAAGGTGTCGCAACCATTCTCTACCGCAAGGAAAAGGTCCAAGGGCTCGCCGACACCGAGAAGATGTCTCGGCTTTTCTTCCGGCAATATTTCATTGACCCATCTTACCGCAGTTGCCATATCTTCCTTTACAAATGATCCACCGATACCGAAACCGTCGAAGTCCATCTTGCCGATAAACCTGGCACTCTCCTTTCGAAGATCTTCATGCCGTCCTCCTTGGACAATGCCAAACAAAGACACCCCACCCTTTCCCTCCCCGAAGGGGAGGGTTTTTAAAACAAGATCAATTTTAGAAATGACTTCCGCTGTTTTCTCAATAACTTCTTCATTCTTGAATCTAATCACCTCAAAACCTAACATATTCAAAATTCTTGAAC
>CAZAXK010000012.1:10157-15769 GCA_964489135.1 uncultured Candidatus Saccharibacteria bacterium | reverse complement strand
GAACCGACGACCGCCCGTTTACAAAACGGGTGCTCTACCAACTGAGCTATTCTGGCATTATTCAAACCTACAAACTATCGTTGATCTCGCCTCTTTGGCCATTGCGCTTTGTCTCGTCTATTTTCTTTAGGAAGAAGGATACTGCACCACGGTTTTGAATTTCCTTCTTGCCCAACAAGAGATTGCGCTGTACCTCGAGCTTTTGAGCCAAGCTTTCTCTATACCTGCCAGTTTCCTCATCAATCACCTTGGGTATATAAACCAAAAAGATATAGCGAACTGTTTGTATGGCCTGCAGGATAAGAAACCTGGCCGATTGGCTAAGCTTTTCTGCCTTTGGATCAAGCTTGCCGAGCTCTCTAAGCAAAAAAGTATCACTGCCTTTTTTCAAAGATACGGCCTTGAGTGCAAGTAACAATAAAGCTAGCGCCAAGGATACACCGAATATGACAATAGTTGCCATAGGGCTTATTTTATAGAAAATCTAGCGAACTGTCCAATACCAGTCCTTTCTCCAAACTTCTGAGTGGCCTGTTCCAAAACGCTTTTTATAGTGATAGAAGGGTCTTTGATAAACTCCTGGGCCAAAAGGTCTTCTCTGCTTTCTGGGCTCATGGCAGCGATGTGCATAGCGATATCCTTGCCCACGGCCTTAAACTCTTCGTTTCTAGCTACGAAGTCAGTTTCGCAGAGTACCTCCAGAAGCACGCCGACGGCCCCTCCATTATGAATATAGGAAACTACTACCCCTCCGCCCAACTCGCGATCTGCCTTCTTCTCGGCGGATTTCTGACTAATCTTTTGCAAGACTTCCTTGGCTTTGGCCATATCTCCCCCCGCCTCTTCAAGAGCGGTTCGGCATTGCATCACCGACACCCCAGTCTCATCTCTAAGCTTTTTTATTTGCTCGGTTGTGATCATAAGCGTTTTTTATTCTTTCTACAAAATAGGCGATAGATTTGCGGTTGCTGTCGTTGCCAGGGATCGGGTACTTTATTTTAGCAAAGTCGTTGTCGGTTCCGCAAAGCGCTACGACAGGTATACCGAGAGTCTCGGCTTCGTGGACAGCTGTTTCCTCGTGACGTGGGTCAATGATGAACAGCGCTTTGGGCAGATTGGTCATGGTTGAAATTCCACCAAACATTCTTTGTAGCTTCTCTATATCGCGACCAATGAGCAATCTTTCTTTCTTGGTGTACTTGCCTAGTTCACCTTTCTCTCTTTGATTTATAAGGTCGAGCATCGTGTCTACCCTCTTGCGGATTTGGGAGAAATTGGTGAGGGTACCACCGATCCAGCGACTTGCAACGTAAGGCATGCCAATCTTTTCTGCGTTGGTGGCAATGATTTCCTTGGCCTCGTTTTTGCCACCCACAAAAAGCAATACTCCGCCAGTAGACGCCAAGTTTGCTACGAATTCTTCTGCTTTTTTAAGCGATTCTTCAGTTTTTTCGAGATCAAAAATGTCGACTCTATTCTTTGAGCCGAACACAAACTTTTCAGCCGATGGATGCCTTCGGCTTTTGCTAAATCCATAATGGGCGCCGGCTTGAAACAGCCCGTCCAATTTTGATTCTGTGTCTTTTGTTACCATAGGTGAGTATATTAACAGAGTATTATGCGCTTTGCAAATCAGCGAGAATCGCGTCTATATTACCCTTCATTATGTTCTCTATATTGTGCCAACTCTTCTGTATACGGTGGTCAGTGATCCGATCCTGAAGAATGTTGTAGGTCCGTATCTTTTCGCTTCGGTCGACGTTGCCAATCTGGTTCTTACGCTCGTGGGCATATTTGCGATCCTCTTCTTCGCGCTTCATCTCATCAAGTTTGGCCTCGAGAATGGCCATGGCCTTTTCTCTGTTGGCCTGTTGGCTTCGCTCTGCCCGACAGCTTATAACTATACCAGTTGGCTTGTGGGTGAGACGGACTGCAGTCTCAACCTTGTTCACATTTTGACCGCCTTTACCCCCAGCGCGTGAGAAGGTTACCTCCAAATCGCTCTCGTTTATTTCAACTTTGGTTCGCTTACGTATGGGCAGGATTGCGACCGACGCGGTGGAAGTGTGGACCCGTCCAGACTTTTCAGTTGCTGGAACGCGCTGAATCCGGTGCACACCTGTTTCAAATCGAAGCATCTCATAAACTCCCCTACCTCGAATTTCGAAGCTGGCTTCCTTGTAACCACCGAGCGGTGAGTCCGCCTCGTCCAAAACTCTTACCGACCAGCCTTTGATCTCGGCATATTTGCGATACATATTGGCCAATTCCTCGGCAAAGAGTGCGGCTTCTTCACCACCAACACCCGCTCTGACCTCAAGAACGATTTCATTAGGGAATTCTTCCTCCTCTTCTTCTTCCTTCAGAATTTCGTCCATTTGTACCACAAGGGCGTCCTTTTGGGCACGAAGAGCTAGGAGGTCGCCTTCTGCAAGCTCCCCCATACCATCTTGCTTTTGTAGCTCCAAGACCTCTTGTTCCTCTCTTAGCAGTCGTTCATATTCCGACGCCAAATAGCGAGTCTTGTCGCTTTGCTTGTATTTGTCTATTTCCATTAAGACTTTTTCTTGGTCGCAGCAGCGCGTCTGGCTTTGAATTTCTCTACGCGTCCAGCTGAGTCAACGATTTTCTCGTTGCCAGTGTAGAAGGGATGACAGGCGGAACATATTTCAACATGGATTGACTCCTGAGTAGCTCCAACATGAAAGCTGTTGCCACACGAGCATGTGACTTTTGCCTTCTCGAAATATTCTGGATGTACGCCTGTTTTCATACCGAGCTAGTATAACAGAGCTATTAAAATCCTTCAAGTGGGTCGATCATAGTAAGCTGGATATTGGAAGCATGGCGCAAAACGCTTGTCGCGTATCCTTGGCCAGAGGTTTTCCAATTGCCACCCGCGTAATACCTTGCCGCTGCCGTGTGCTCGGCGGTATATCCACCGTTCGCTGCCCCCAGATCTGCCAAAAGTGAAGCTGAGGCAAGGAAAGCATGCCTTGGATTCCACGGGTCAGGGCTAACTCCAAGGATTTGCTTTAGTCGATTTATATAATTATTCCAAGTCGAAGGAATGAATTGCGCGGGCCCCATAGCGCCTCCGTAGCCAATGGATAATGGGCAAGAGACACGAGTGGATTTTGGATCCCGACCCAAATCACCCAGTATTTCCTGCAGAATCGGCAAATCACGAGTTGGGTGGATACCGTTCTGATAAATCGTACCGGAGTTGATATTTTGAGTCTGACCACTTTCTAGGTCGGTAATGACACAAGAACCCACATTTTTACCAATACTACTCTCTTGTTGGAAGATACCGAGAAGAAATGCTGGACGGACACCAGTCAAAGCATAGGCCTCGTTTGCATACTTGAGCGCATCACCGAATGGAATGCCGTTACCGTCTGTATCGCGTAAGGCGAAGAGAGCTGCCCGAATTTGGGCCGCCTTTTTGGCCTTTTCGGCTATGACTTGCTCGTAGGTTTTCTCCTGAGTTTTGTTGATATTTATAAGCTTCTGTTTCTCTGCCTCATCTCTTTCCACTACCTTTTTTTGCATTTCGATTTCCGCCTTGCGATCAGCTTCAGCTGCGCGTTTCTGATCCAAAATCTTTCTTTCCTCGTCAGTCTTGGCCTGAAGCTGCCTGATTTCATTGAATTGCTCCTCTAGTGATTTGTTGATAGAGGCGTAGGCATCGGCGTCAGCAAAGAAGGCCGAGAGGTCTTTGTTCGAGAGCATTACCTCTACCAGTGAATTTTCATCCAGAGTGTTGGTGCTTCGGATTATCGAAGCCATGGATTCTTTACCACGATTAATTTTTTCCTCAAGCTCCGCAATAGTCTTATTTTTGAGACCAATATCGCGGGTCAGTACCTCAATTTGGGTCTGGCGCTGGCGAATAAAGGCCTTGGCCTCGTTTATTTTGGCTTGTAGGGCTTTAGCATCTCGCTCCAAGGAGGCGGTGCCCTGTTTGGTATCCTTTAGTATGGCTTCCCACTGGGCTATTTCCTTTTCCGTCTGTTCGAGCTCGCTACGCCATTTGGCTTCCTGTTCTTGTTTCTGTGCCTCAGTCATTTCAGCCTGAGCCGAGGTGTAAGAGAGAAGGAATGACGAAGTTCCCAAAAACACGCAGAGACAAATCAAAAAAACATACCGGTAATGTGTCATACCGGTATATTGTATCAAGAATTATTCTGGTTTTGAAGCTTCGTCGGCTGGAGTTTCCTCGTCCTTCTTACCCTTCTTCTCTACTTCAATCTGTGATAGGTCGATTGGAGCACTTTCTTCCTCCTTCTCTTCCTTCGGTTCGGCCACCGTTGCGATTATTTCTTCTGGATTTTCTTCAAGCTCTACACCCTTTGGTAATTGTATGTTTCCGGCCGTAATGGAATCGCCGATTTCGTTGAGCGAAGAGATGTCCACATCGATTTGGTGAGGGAGGTTGGTCGGCTCGGCCTTAACCTTGAGTTCATGCATGATTTTCATAAGGACAGCGCCCTTCTCCTTTACTGCAAGCGAAACGCCAACGAATTCTATAGGCACTGCAATCTCGACTTTGTGACCCTTTTCGAAAACATAAAAGTCAGCGTGCATCGGCTCGTTACTAACCGGATTGAGATTTACATCTTTGATAAGTGCGTCTACATCGCCCTCGTTAGAATGGAGGGTGATAACCGTCGACTCGCCGGCTTCTCGCCATGCTTTCAAGAAATCGGTCTTTTTCATTTGGATAGGTGTCGATTCTTCCTTGCGACCATAGTAGACCGCAGGCAAAATCCCGCTCTTGATAAGAGAGTCGGTTTTGCCGAGCTTGGTGCGCTTTTCGACATTCAATTTGATCGTCATAGAGAAGTATCATAGCAGGAAATAAAAATAATACAAGATTTGGGTATTTACACCCTGCTAGTATCGTGTTATTTTTTGTCGGGAGGCAAGCATGCTAGAATGGGTCTTCTGGAGTATCTATCAAATATGCGGGGTTGCCTACGTAATAATTATGGCAATTCTCGGAGTTCTTGTGGCAGTTGCGGCGGCGATTTTATCTGGTTTCGTGCTGCTACGGGGCTGGAAGATTGCCCTGTACTACGTCGGCGTGGCTCTTTTTTCACTCGCCGATTTATGGCGGTGGGCTTGCGCGCGAGTACGCCCAAGGAGGGCGTGAAGCGCTAAGACGGCTGGTGAACGAAGTTTCGCCGGCCGTTGTTGTTTATAAAATAATTACTTTTTGGCCATGTGGCCAACCATGTACTCGATCGTGCCAGGGCCGTTCTTGTCTGCACTCGGCACCTTTTTACCAGGGTTGAAGACGGTGAGTGGATCAAAGATTTTTTTCGTCTGTCTAAAAAGCTCTAGTACCTTGTCCCCATACATCATTCCGAGATAAGGTGTGCGAACTAGTCCGTCATTGTGCTCGGCCGTTATCGAGCCCCCATACTCTTTTACTAGTGCATAAACCTTTTCCGAGAGATAAGGAATGATGGCACGGTTGCGATTGTCAGCCATATTCATAAGGGGGATGATATGGAAGTTGCCGTTCCCAGCATGTCCGGCGATGGTGTAAACAAGTCGCGATTCATCAAGGATTTTACGCAGCTTTGGCAAAAATTCTGGCAAGT
>CAZAXK010000012.1:0-10057 GCA_964489135.1 uncultured Candidatus Saccharibacteria bacterium | reverse complement strand
ACAAGTCGCGATTCATCAAGGATTTTACGCAGCTTTGGCAAAAATTCTGGCAAGTATTTTGGCTCAACACATATATCGTCAATGAAGGGTGCGGTGCGCTTGCCCCGCAAATGCTTGCGCAGGAGATTGAAGCTCTCCCGCCGAATCGTCCAGTATTTCTCTGCATCGCTTTCATTTCTGGTAATACGATTAGCAAAACCCAAGCCCGTCACCTCCTTTTTAAGCATCTGTATCTTTTGGTCTACCTCTGCGTCAGTCTCCTCGGCGATCTCAACGAGCAGGACGAGCTTAGGTATACCTCGGGTGAGAGTCATAAACGCCTCGGGTAGAAAACCCCACATTATCTTTATCAGTTTGGATTTCATAAGGGCAAGCATCTCAGGGAAAAATCGAATTGCGAGCTTGAGCGTCGAATCATCATACGATTCAACGCTCTCTGGGTCATATTTTAGAATGGTATTTACTAGTCCCCCGAGACCATTTAAGTCCTTCATGAATATCACCAAGAGCTTTGATTTTGGCCTAATTGGCACCAGTTTGATTTTGGCCTTGGTGATTATTCCAAGTGTGCCCTGCGATCCGACCAAAACTTTAGTCAGATCGAATAGAGCTTTGTGCTCAATGTTCCAAAGATAATAGCCGGCAGAATTTTTCGAAACGGTTGGCTTGGCTTCTCTTATGGCGTCGCGGTTCTCCTCGAGTAGTCGCAACATCCTTTCGTAGATTGCTCCTTCGTGCGTATGCTCGTGAGATTTGCGCAAGGCCTCTGGTCGAGGGATGGCCCTGAAGGTGCGCTTACTTCCATCTGCTAGTACCACCTCGAGTTCTTCAATGTAGTTTTCCATCTTGCCGTAGCGCAAAGTCTTTTCGCCCGCGCAGTTGTTGCCGATCATTCCGCCCAGAGCACAAAGATTTTTGCTCGCGGTATAACAAGGCAGTAAGAGTCCGTGCTTCAATGTTTCCGGCTCAAAATCGCGATAGAAAACCCCAAGCTCGACTTCTGCCGTCTGCTTCTCGGGATCAATCGAGAAATGATTCATATGCTTGGTAAAGTCGAGAATGATCGACTCTGATAGTGAGCCCCCCGACATGCAGGTACCAGCCGCTCGTGCCGTAACTGATAGATTTCTGTATTTCGCCGGATTTTCGATTTTTTTTTCAGCAACAAACTTCACAATCCTCTCAACATCCTGAGAATTTTTCGGATAAACGATAATTTCCGGCCAGACCTCAAAAAGCGAAGCATCGTGTGAGTAGATCTTGCGACTTTCGTTGTCGAAGAGCACTTCCCCTTCGACAAGTTGTTTGATTTGTTCTTTTGTCTCGGTATCCATTTTACAAATTATTGAACAAACGGAGTTTTTTCTCGGCCGTTCTCTGCATTTCTTGCAGGGCCGGCTTTAGATATTTGTATGGAGCAAGTTCATCCGGACTTTCCGATAGAGACTTCATCAAACCTTGACGATAAGCGAGTCGGAGCTCGGTGTTGATATGAATTATAGAAATTCCGGCTTCGATTGCGGCTCGGATATCCTCATCGGTATTGCCCGAAGCACCGTGGAGTACCAAAGGCGTCGCTGTCGATTTACTGATCGAGCGTATAAGCTCGACATCGAGCCGAGGTTCTAGCCCACCCCGCACAATGCCATGCACGTTACCGACAGCGGGAGCAAAGAGGTCTATGCCAGTTGCCCTCACAAATTGCACCGCATCATCCACTGTTATCTTGCTTACTCCTTCTGGCACAGCATCGAGCATCCTGGATGATTTGCCAATAAACCCAAGCTCGGCCTCTACTAGAATGTTGGGGTCCTTGCTTCGGGCATATTCTACCGCTTCTCTTGTGATCCTGAGATTTTCTACCTGATCCTTCTCCGCCTCGTCAATTATGACCGAATCAAAGCCAGCGTTTATGACTTCCTTTACTCGGTCAAGTGAATAGGTGTGATCTGCATTTAGGTAAACTCTCCGTCCGGAGGCCTTGAGCGTATCCACGAGCGCCTTGACCTGATTGATACCTAGGAAATCTCTCTCGCCCTCGGAGACACCGATGATAACCGGCACGTTTAAACTCTCGGCGGCGTTCGTCACTGCCCAGAAACCCACAATATCGGATATATTGAAATGTCCGACGGCAATCTTCTTGGCGCGAGCTTCTTGTATACACTCTCTAAGGGTCATCATTCTGCAATTATACACAAATTTTTTGTTTAGAGGTGCTCTAGCGTGTATAATTGCTCACAAGATGAGTCTATTTCACAGGAACAAAGATTTTGATTTTGTTTCGATCGGCGATATTACGACAGATGCCTTTATCCGAATTCAAGATGCTGAGGTTGTTCATGACGATGTACGCGACAAAGACAAGCTTGCACTCGCCTTTGGCGATAAAGTGCCTTACGAATTTGTCGAGGTGGTGAGTGCGGTCGGCAATTCGGCAAACGCCGCCGTTTGTGCGAGACGTTTAGGGCTTTCATCAGCGATGATCACTAATGTCGGCGACGATGGCAATGGTGCCGAGTGTATCGCCACTTTACGTAAGAATGGCGTCGAGACTGATTTTGTAAAAGTCCACAAAGATAAGGAGACCAATTACCACTATGTCCTCTGGTTCAAAGAAGAACGCACCATCCTAGTAAAGCATCACGAATATGAGTACTCTTTGCCCGACTTTGGCACGCCAAAATGGATTTATCTGTCCTCTATTGGCGACAACACACAGAACTACCACAAGGAACTTGTTGCTTATCTACACAAGAATTCAAGTGTAAAATTGGCCTTTCAGCCCGGTACCTTCCAAATGAAAATGGGGGTAGAAGAGCTCGCCGAACTTTATGCACGGACCGATATATTTTTCTGTAATACCGACGAGGCCAGAAGAATCTTGGGGAAACCCGAAGAGAGAGATGTAAAAAATCTTCTACGAGAAATGCACGATATCGGACCAAATGTTGTCGTTATCACCGATGGAGCTAAGGGCGCCTTCGCCTACGACGGGTACGAAGCATACTTTATGCCAGTGTATCCTGACCCCAAGCCACCTTATGAGCGCACCGGAGCCGGCGACGCCTTTTCGGCGACTTTTACGTCAGCGATTGCACTCGGGAGATCACTCTTTGACGCTCTTCTGTGGTCACCCATCAATTCGATGTCAGTCGTGCAATACATTGGAGCACAAAAAGGCCTGCTTACGCAGGAAGAAATATTGCAGTGGCTTACCAAGGCGCCCGAGAACTACAAGCCCGAAAAAATTATATAAAAGCGGAAGGGCGAGCCGTTGTAGATACAAGAAGATTTACCTCCAGATCAACGTCTCGCCCCGGATCACCCCCTTTCTCCGGAGGTAATGTTTCCAAATTGATATTAACTCCATTTATTTTTATGTAAAGTAAAAAGTGGATTACTTTCTTTTGAGTACTTTGTCAATAGCCCGCTCGATTCCGGCTGTGCCCAAGCCATAGTGCTCGAGCAACTCTTCGGGCTTACCCGACTGCCCAAACTGATCTCTTATCCCCACAAACTCAATTGGGACTGGGTGTGATGTGGCGAGGAATTCGGCGACCGCCGAACCGAGTCCGCCTATTATCTGATGTTCCTCGACTGTAACGATCGCTCCCGCTTCTCGAGCTAGACTCAGTATCTTTTCCTCATCAAGTGGCTTGATCGTGTGCACATTCAAAACCTTGATCGCTATCCCCTTCCCAGCCATCTTTTTCGCCACAAGCAGGGCTTTGTAGACCAAAGCGCCGGTCGCGACAATTCCGACTTTGGCATTCATGGGTGGGGCGAAAAGAACCTGAGCTCTACCAATTTCAAAAGGCGACTCTTCGGTTGTGATTATCGGGGTCTTCTCGCGGGCGAGTCGCAGATAAGTTGGTTCTTTGGTCTTGGCTACAGCGATAGTCGCCTTCTTGGCCTCAATCGCGTCGCAAGGCGAGATGACCTGCATGTTCGGCAAGACTCGCATAAGAGCGATGTCCTCGATTGCTTGATGTGTGCCCCCGTCCGGCCCCACCGAAATACCGGCGTGACTGCCGACTATCACCACCTTGCGATCGTTGTAGCAAATGGTGGTGCGAATCTGCTCCCAATTGCGCCCCGGACTAAACATAGCGTATGAGGAAGTGAAGGGTATTTTACCCATCGCCGACATTCCGCTCGCTACAGTTACAAGATTTTGTTCGGCGACACCTACTTGCACAAAGCGCTCTGGATATTTGTGAGCAAAGAGATGCATCTGAGTACTCTCGGTCAGATCGGCGCAAAGCCCGACGACGTTTTGATTTTCATCACCAGCTAAGACCAGGCCCTCACCAAAACCTTTGCGGATCGGCGCTTGCTCCACATCCGGATCAAATATTTTTGGATTGAGTTTTGCTTTGGGATTCAACATTTTTATACGAAAATTATGCGAAATATTACGAAAAACAACGAAAACTACTCGTGTTCACTTTTAATCTTCCCACCCAACGTGCGCAATTCCTGCAAGGCCTTCATACCCTCCTCATAGGTTGGGGGTTTGCCATGCCAAGAATACTCCCTCTCCATAAACGAAACTCCCTTGCCGGGGATGGTGTTTGCGATAATCACGCTCGGCCGACTGAACTCGGCATGGGCTTGTCCGACCGCTCCGATTATGGCCTCGAAATTGTGACCGTCTATTACCTGTACATGCCAGCCAAATGCGCGCCATTTGTCTGCTAAGGGTTCTAGTGGAAGTACGTCTTCGGTGTATCCTTCGATCTGAATATTGTTGCGGTCAATGATTGCGGTCAGGTTCTGCAGTTTCTCCTTGTTCCCAAGCATTACAGCTTCCCAGGTATTGCCTTCGCCCATCTCGCCGTCGCTCAGCAAGCAATAAAACTGCTTGCCCGAACTTCTGCCATGATCAATCTGATCGGCAAGACACATGCCCACCGTCTGTGACAATCCGCTACCAAGAGGCCCTGAGGAATTTTCGAGCGCGGGCAGGAACTCCCTATGCGGATGGCCTTGGAGTTTGCTACCGAATTTGCGTAGAGTCGAGAGCTCCGCGATCGGAAAGTATCCGGCGTGAGCCATGGTGGCGTAAAGCACAGGTACTATGTGTCCATTACTCAAGACCAGCCGGTCGCGATCTTCCCATGTTGGATTATTCGGATCGTGCTTCAATACATGGAAGAATAGAGCGGTAAATATATCAGCCATACCCAAAGGCCCAGCCGAGTGTCCGCTGCCCGCTTCGATAAGAGAGGTGATAATCGACTGCCGAATATCATTCGCCTTCTCCTGCAAGAATTTTATTTTTTCATCATCGAGTGTTTGCACTACTCAATTATAAAACTATTGCCCGAAACCGAAAAGAAAAAAACTGCAAAACTGCTAAATTCCTAAAATTATGAGTTGGCGAGGCGAGCCATGTTCTGTTTGACATCTTCGCCGTTAAATATCGCTGAGCCGGAGACTAATCGCGAGACACCGGCTTCGATCAGCTTGGGAGCAGTTTCGAAATTGACACCAATATCAACTTGTATAGGGACCGATCGGTGCGAGCGGTGAAATTCGGTAATGATCGGCAAAACTTTCTCATCCAAGTCAACTCCATTAAACCCAACTTTGTCACTTCCCATAAACTGCACAAAATCGACGAGAGGTAAGAAGCTTAAAAGGTCTTCCATTCTACCGGAGGGCTTTATCCCTAGGCCAGCTTCGCATCCTGCATTTTTTATTGTCTCGAGACATATCTTTACATGATCAGTCGAATCCATATGGATGACGATTCCCTTGGCCCCGATCGAAATAAAGTCGGTAAGATATTCGACAGGATGCAAAACTAGCATGTCGATTTCAAAATCTAAATCATTTATAAACGGAAATCTTTCCTCACCTCGGACCATGAGCAGGAGCTCATCCATTTGGTGTGGGCCGAAAGGCCAAGTTGTAACCGGCGCATAATGTCCATCAACGACATCCATCTGAACCTTCTTGGCAAAACCCAAAACTCTGGAAAATGTTTCTCTCAACAGGTTGAGATTGGGCGGTATGACTGCGGGAATAATTTCCGTCATTTTGATTACGGATTTTTATAAAGACTCTCCTCCATCTCGTCGATCTCTTTTAAGCGTCGAGCATGGCGACTTGCGTGAGAGAAAGGTGTCTTGAGCCAAAGCTCGACAGATTTTTTTGCCTCGTCAGGTGTGAGAAACCGCGCACCCAATGAAAGAACATTTGCATCATTGTGCTCCCGCGAGAGTTTTATTATCTCCTCGTTCCCCCCGTAATAGACTGTCGCTCTGACATTTGGAAACCGATTAGCAACAATTGCTTCACCCTGACCTGAGCCGCCGATGATAATCGCTCGCGAATCATCTGGACTTTTATAGACCTCAATTGCCGCTTTCTCGACAAATAGAGGATAATCATCCTCCCTGTCCATGTCAGATGCTCCAAAATCAACAACCGTATGCCCCAAACTCTCTACAAAGGGCAAAAGCATGCTTTTCAACTCAAACCCCGCATGATCGGAAGCAAAATATATTTTCATTTTATATATTGTCCCATTTTTTGGACATGTTTGATGAGCGTAGCTGTATATCCCATCTCGTTGTCATACCAAGCACAAACCTTAACAAGGTTACCACCAATCACTCGGGTGAGTCCGAGGTCAGCAATAGAGCCATAAAGCGATCCGATAATATCTGAAGAGACAATAGGGTCTTCGGTGACAGCAAATATCCCGCTCCAATGCTCGCTTTGTGAGGCCTCTTTCAAAATGTTATTAACCTCTTCAACCGTGGTATCTCTTTTCGCAATAAATGTCACGTCGACAATCGAACCCGCAACAATAGGAACCCGCATTGATATGCCGTCAAATTTATTTTCAAGCTCCTTGATCACTTTTGTCACAGCAATCGCGGCGCCAGTGGTTGTTGGCACGATGTTTTGCGCTGCCGCCCTACCCTCCTTCCAATCCTTCTTATTTGGTCCATCAACAATTGACTGGCTTGCGGTATAGCCATGTACGGTATTTAGGATCGCCTTTTCAATACCGATTTTTTCGTTCAGGATTTGAATCAGCGGCGCCCCAGCATTTGTCGTGCAAGAAGCATTGGAAGTGATGGTAAGCTTACCTTCTTTAAGTAGATCGCAATTTATGCCCATAAGTATGGTGGATTGGGTATCATCGGCTGGCGCGTCTTTGACCGGAGCGGTTATAACCACCCGCTTGGCGCCGGCGGCTATATGTACCTTGGCTTTTTCGTAGGTAGCAAATACGCCGGTTGATTCGATCACTACATCGACGGCCATACTGCCCCACGGAAGCTGGCTTGGATCTTTCTCGCTCAAAAAGGCAATCTCTTTGCCATCTACTATAAGTGCCTTCTTATCATCACGAATACCAATATTTAGCTGGCTTGCTCCGTAAGCCGTATCGTATTTGAGGAGATAGGCGATATTTTCTATATCCCCGAGATCATTCATGGCCACCACCTCTATCTCAGGAGAACTTCGAGAAAGTTTGAAAAACGCTCTACCGATCCTACCCGCACCATTGATTGCTACTCTAATCATATTGATAAAAATTTATGTTTAGTAGTTAAAAACCTTAATGCAATTATACCACGTCCACTCCCTCCTTACACAACCCAATTGTCAATATAAATCCCTACATTATATTCTACGATCATACAGAATAATGTAGAAAGAAAATCAAAAACCTCGACACATAGATCGAGGTTTTTGTTGACGATGTTGAATTTAGTAAATAGAACCTATGAACTTGATTCAGCGACTTGAGGGATAACATCTATTTCACAGACGCCACCGACACAAGCGAGCTCTTTGGCACCAATCGTTTGGTCGCTCTTTTCGTATATTACCAGTTTAGAGAAATCAATATGCTTCAAGGCCTTTACCCTCTTTTCGTATTCTTCCTTGGTAATTTCTTCATAAGGGGCTAGCTGATAAACATGGTTGTCTCGAGGTAGGAAGGAAAGACCTCCGACGATATCCCAGTTTTTGTAGATAAAGTCTGCCACTTGGATCCATTCTCCATCACTCACATAGATTGTGACGGATGGGTTGTGCTCGGTAAAGTGAGTCTTCAGTCGCTTCCACTCCTCGAGCATTTCAAGAGCCGTGACATCTTTGTTGACCATAGCACCTTCTGGGGCCTTGCAGGGGAACTCGAGTACCATGGTCGAAGCATTTGCAGTCGAATAGCCAACTTCTGGATGTACTGGCACGCCTTGATCCTTGGCTAGCTGAAGTAGGGGGTCGGTGACAGAAATACGCACTCGTCTGATGTAATACTTGGAGTACCAAGTGTGCATCCCAGAACCCACCCCGAGAAGTTGGCCCGAGTTGCCGTGCGGTTTGACACAGGTGATGGCCGTCGACTCGTTGACCCCAAACCTCTTGGCATATTTTTTGTTGGCCTTTATAGCTTCGCTGCGCAGATCATCAAGATTTTTATCATTTCTGACGATCTTGTTGTCGTAGTATCCGGTTATCGATACTCCCAGAAGCTGTTCCTTTTCGCAATTATCCTTCCAGTCCTTTGAAAGATACTCAAAATTAGTAAGTGTAGCTTGGTAAGTACCGACAAGTGTTGCTAGACGCATCTTTCGCTTTAGGTTCTCCATATCATCATTCGGTCGAACCACTATAGAAGTGAGGTTGCAGAACTGCTTTGGCTGAAGATAAATTTCTCCGCAGGGATTTACTCCGATTTGCTTCTTATCCTTCAGTAGCTCCCACCTCCTCTTTGGCATTTGGTTTTCCAAGCCGCCACGATTGAAGATGCCTCGCTCACCAGAGCCAGAGGTTACAAGGGATGTCCATTCCTGTAAAAATTCTCCCGCTCCTGGCTTTACCTCATAAACAGCCGAGTTGTTGGCCATCGAGCGCTGACCTTCGGTCTGCCAGAAAGCTCCCTTCTTTGCATCACGAATATCGGTATCATCAAGCGATGAAAGCGAGATGAGAGCCGATCGACGCACGCCACCAGCTACAACGATAAGACCGATCTGACAAATTATGTCGTGTAGGTCGAGAGTTGTGAGGCGTCGACCTTGACGAGCAAGCATCTTACGCCTAGTAAATTGCATCAATTCTCGTAGGGGTTCTGGACCAGACGCCCTTCCTCCCATGGTAGCAAGCTTTGCTCCTGCCGGTCTGACAAGGGAATAATCTATCTCTACATCAAAGCCCTTTTCCCATGCTTCGCAGGCGGCCACAAAAGCATTACACCAGCCAACTTTGCTATCCTCAACTACAATTTTTGGGGCCATTTTGCCGGTTTGCTTTTGGATCTGAGGGAACTTGCCGACATTTTCTGGCTCGACAGAAAAGCCACACCCTGCTCCACACATCGATACGTACATTATCTCAGAAAGATCTCGCCATGACGTCGGTGCAGTGTAGGCACAATTATAGGCACAGACATTGGTACGGCTGACCGCCTTGCCAGCTGACCAAAGTAATCTCATCGAAGGACAAATTTCTTGGTTAAGAATCGCTTCGCGGACATCTGAGTATTCTTGCACAGTAAGCTTTTCTCCCATCGTCTCCTTCATGTAGTCCATGAACCGATCTATGGCTTCTACCCATGTCTCTCTTCTTCCGACATCATCTCGCCACCTTGCGTAGAACTGATAGAAAATAAATTCCTGATAGGAGGATTTAAAATATTTGCTACTTTCATCGATTTTTTGTTTTACCTCGACCGGCACCGCCATACTCTGCTCGCGGACCTTAGTTCTTTCCTGACGATAGAGTATGTAATTCTTGGCCGTGTTTACATAATCAGAAAGCATAAGCTCTTTCTCAACCGTATCCTGTATACCTTCAACTGTAGGGACAAAATTTTTATACTTTTTGGCAATGCGCACCAAATCCGCCATGACCTTGTGGGCCACCATTCGAGCCTCTCCTTCTGAACCCTCTGCGGAGGCCTTCATGGCTTTGTTTATGGCAGTCGTGATTCTCTCGAAATCAAACGGCACGACGGAACCATCGCGTTTCTGAACCTTTTTTATAAAATCCTCCATTGCTGAAGTTTTTGCCATTTTTTTCG
>CAZAXK010000011.1:0-16730 GCA_964489135.1 uncultured Candidatus Saccharibacteria bacterium | reverse complement strand
TGCATGCCTTATCCACGCCGCCAGCGTTCATCCTGAGCTAGGATCAAACTCTAAAATAAATCTCTGATAAATCAGAGACACAACGAAACAAAACGTAATTTTAAAATATCCTCTAGCTCCCCGCCCTAAGGCGGTGAATCACTTGTAAATAGATTTAAACTTGCATGCCCGACCAAAACTTTCGCTATGGCGGGCGGTTTCTCTAAATCTACAATCTTTCTCGAATCATCCGATGACCCGAGATTTTTATTTCATTTTCAACGAGCTTGGACATTATACACTAGCTGTATTTGTGGTCAAGTTCTCGTTGTTGAGGAGACCTTTCTCTGACTCTAGGGACCTGTAGACATGAACCCAGGCAAGCATGCTGACTGGTATTGAAACGAGTGAGCCCACGAACAGAGCAATGTAGCCGAGCATTACCACCAGCATGGAAACAATGCCAAATAAGAAGACTTTGCCTTTAGACCCCGCTGTCAATCGGCCACTCTCACGGATAGCTTCCATGGGCCTCATTTTTTTGTCGATAACCAGAATCGGAGCGAAGCTGTACTTGATGCACCAAATTACACCGGGGACGATGAGTAGGATGAACCCTCCGATCACAATAAGCCCGTAGATAATATTTACACCAATATATTTCCAAAATACTCCATAAGTGGAGAAAAGCTCCTTTGGGCTCGGCATTTCACCGTCGTGGATTCTAAGCATAAGCTTCATTAAGGCGATGCCGACGATAAACGACACTACATAAACAGCGATCCAACAGAGTGCCAAGAGGATTGTAAGAATGGTAGATTCGGTGTGCTCCATGATTGCGCCAAAAATCTGGCTCACTACACTTGGTATGAGCGAAACTACCATTATGCCCACCACCTTCCATAAATTGTCCTTGACTTTGTGCCAACCGAACGAGATCGCCTCCTTTATTGAAAACATTTTATTAGATTATATTTAATCGTCAAATTATAACACAAAGTTCATAGGTGTGTTAGTATATGGTGAATGAAAAAAATATCGAGAAAAGCCAATATCGAAAAACCAAAGAAAAGACTCTCCGGAATCGTGAGAATAAGTGGCAAGCCCATGGGCTTTCTCAAATTGGATGACAAGGATGAGGAAGTAGTAATTTTCGAAGAAAATCTGAATTGCGCACTGGATAAGGATGAAGTAGAGGTTGAGGTTATTGGCCGAGACAGAGATAGGAAAAAGGGCAGAATTGTAAAGATTTTGCAAAGGAATAAGGAGCAATTTGTCGGAACATTGGAAGCGCGGGGTTCTGGGCTAATTTTTATACCAGATGACTGGAGGTTTTATCGAAATATGGAGCTGCCAACATTTGGGCCTGAAGCGAAAGCTGGCCTAAAAGCCCTAGTCGCCCTCAAGAGCTGGACCAACCCAAACCTAAACCCCCAAGGTAGAATTGTTTCCATAATCGGAGAGAAGGGCAAACATGAGACAGAGATGCAATCGATCCTTCTTGATAAGGGTATAGTCTACAATTTTCCCCATGATGTGGAAAAGGAGGCGGAGGAGATTGATAAAAGATGGAAGGAAGGAAAGGCGGACAACAGGCCCAATAATAGGAGGGATTTTAGAGGTGTGACCACGTTTACAATTGACCCCGCTGATGCCAAGGATTTCGATGACGCACTCTCCTATCGCGAAATAGATTCCGATCGTATCGAAGTCGGTGTACATATTGCCGACGTGTCGAATTTTGTCAGGCCGGGCACTGCTCTTGATCGCGAGGCGCGCAAGAGGTCGTTCTCGACTTATCTCGTGGACCGAACGATCCCAATGTTGCCAGAGGTTTTGAGCAACGGACTTTGCAGTTTGAATCCGCATGAAGACCGCTTTGCCTTCGGCGCAGTCTTTGAGATCGAACGACAGTCGGGGAAGATTTTGAACCGCTGGTTTGGGAAGACCCTCATAAATTCGAATAAGAGATTTAGTTATGAAGAGGCACAGGAAGTATTGAATCTAGGGAGGGGGCAAGGGGGAGGGGCTTTTTATAGGGAGCTCTCCGAGCTCATGCGTTTGTCAAAGATCTATCGCGAAGCAAACAAGAAGGAGGGTGCGATCGAGTTTGAGACCGACGAGGTGAGGTTCGAGCTCGACTCGGAGGGAAAGCCGGTTCGCGTATACAAAAAGGCGCGTCTCGATACGATGAAAATGATCGAGGAGTGGATGCTTCTCGCTAATCGGGAGGTAGCCAAGTTCATCAGCGACAAGTTGGGCAAGAAAGGTGGGGCCTCGATTTATCGAGTACACGATTTGCCGAACATGGAAAAGCTCGAGAGCTTGGCGGTTTTTATCCGTGCTTTGGGGCACGATCTGCCAATCAGGAACGGTGAAGTAAGCGCGAAGGATATCAACAAACTTCTTCTCCAAATCCAAGGTCATGCCTCGGAATCACTTATCAAAACAGCTACAATCCGCAGTATGGCCAAGGCCACCTACTCAACCAAAAATATCGGGCATTTTGGATTGGCCTTTGAGTACTACACTCACTTCACCTCACCTATTCGTCGATATCCGGACCTCGTCATTCATCGTATATTGGAAAATCATTTGACTGGTGGTCAGATCAGAAAAGACGAGATTGCCTACTTCCAAAAGATTTGCGATGAAGCGAGCGATAAAGAAATTATTGTAGCGGAAGCCGAGCGCGACAGTATCAAGTACAAGCAAGTGGAATTTATGCTCTCAAAAGTCGGTCAGGAATTTGAATGTGTTATATCGGGAGTGACTGAGTGGGGTATGTATGTGGAAGAACCAAATACCAAAGCCGAGGGTATGATAAGACTTCGCGATATCAAAGGCGATTACTTTGAGGTGGATGCCGAAAAATATGCGATTGTGGGCCAAAAGACCAAGAAGAAATTTGTTCTTGGCGATGCCGTAAGGGTGAAGCTGGTCTCTGCAGATTTGGACCGAAAAACGTTGGATTTTGAGTTGGTATAATTTATTAGAATAATCACATTCTTATGGACTTGGAAAGTTTTGGGTCTAAAAAAAGAGTAACACTTGAGTTAACAAATCGCATAAATCAGAATAAGGAAGACATAGTGACGTACCGAGCCGAGATCGAAGAAGCTAAAAGGCAAATGGCGGAGATAGAAAAAACCGCCGGAAAATATGAGCATGCAGAAGCCAAGCAAACTGCAGAGCAGATGCTCGGGAATCTCAGAGACACAATCGCTTCTCACGAATTGATGATCAAAGAGGCCGAAGAACACATAGCTGATTATCAAAGCCAGTTATTGGAAGAAATGGAGGACACTGGCTCCAAACCTAATTAGACTGAGACTCATTGCATATCTTTGCAGGTGATACAAAAAGTTTGACCCGCGGTGCGTACGCGCACACCGCGGGGTTTTGATTTATCTATCACACTCGGCGATGCCTAAAGTGATCGACTATTTTTAGCGGTCCGAGGACGGCGATTGGACCAAGGTAAAAAACTAACTCCCGTGTGGCGGGGGCCCAATCATTCCTGCCGATCGCGTATAGACATATGCCGAGCGAAAGCGCGAGGCCGGTAGCCCAGATTGCACGTCTCATCCTGGAAAAAATATACCAGAATTATTAGTAATAATCAACAATCCCCTATTTAGCAACCGCAACGGCCTCATCGAAGGCGATTGAGAGTAGGCGCGACACACCATCTCTGCCCATGGTGACTCCATAGATGATACCGGCGCGAGACATGGTCTCGCGATTGTGAGTAATCAAAATAAGCTGAGAGTATTTGGAGAGCGATTCGATCATGTCGCCATACTTTTTGGAATTAGCTTCGTCAAGAGCGGCATCAGTCTCGTCTAGGATGATAAATGGAGGCGGATTGACCTGAGAGATAGCAAAGAGTAAAGCAATAGAGGTAAGCGCTCTTTCACCTCCCGAGAGCATTTCCAAGCCCTTGATTCTTTTTCTTGGTAGGCTTACTGCGATCTCAATACCGGCTTCTTGCTCTTCGGGTTCTTCTTCTGACATATTCTCATCTTCCACTTCATTCTTCTGTTCATTCCATCTTTGAATTTTCAATTTTTCAATTTTTAATTCGGCTGTGCCCCCATCAAACATGGTGCTGAAGAATTTCTGGAATGACTGGTTAACCTTGTCTATCCCTTGCCGAAATTCGTTATCGAGCTTATCCTCGAGATCTTTTATGAGGGTTTGCAAAGACTCGGCGGATTTCTCGAGATCCTCAAGTTCTCGTGCGAGAAATTTGTCGCGCTCACTCACCTCATCGTACTCCTTCTTGACCTCGAGCCCGCCAGCTCCGCCAAGTTCCTCCAAACGAATCTTCATCTTTTCTAACTCACGTTTCCTTTCGATTTGTCTATCGCGCGAGTCATCAGTGGTAAGAGTCATGGTATCGATCTGTTCAAAACTAAGTACGGCCTGCCCCAAAAGGGTGCTTCCTTCACGTACCTGATTCAAAAACTCTTCCTCCTCGATCCTGAGCTGACGCTCCTTTTCTCTCATTAGCTCGAGCTTGCTTCTTACTTCGCTTTGCTCCGCGCTTATACGGAATATGGTCTTCTCGGCCTCTCTTTGAGAGTTGTTCTCCCTTTCGATTGAGGCCTTTACATTTGCATAGGTATCAGAAAATTCTCTGAGCTTGGCTTCTTTTTGTTGAAGTTCACTATCAAGTTTAGCCAATTCCCGATCGAGATCTAAGCTCCGCATTCTTAGGTCCTCGATCGATTCCAGATCCACTTTATTTTTAAACAGCGCTACAAAATCCTTTATTTTGCGGAAAATGGCTTCAATATCTGTTAGCAAAAAAACCTCCTCCGCCAATCTTTCAACCTCTCGCACCTTTACCACTCGGGTGTCTTCCGACTCAGCCAGCTCTCGCGCCTTTTGCAAAGAGCGGTCATTGAAGATTTTCTCACCTTCAATTTTACCGATTTTTCTTTCTAGCAAGTCCTTTTCTCTTCGGGCCGATTCGATCTGGTTCTCGACTTCAATCAGCTTTTCACTCTTCTTATCTTTTTGGGAGGATGATTCAAGTACCTCCTTGGCATTCTGCATTATTCCTGCAAGTTCGTTCTGCCTATGTTCTAGGGGCTCACGGGTAATTCGAAGGTCCTTCTTGTACGTATCGAGATAAACCTTCTCGCGCTTCAGATATTCTTTGTAAAAACCGACGAGCGTTTGGCGCAGTTCCTCTGCCCTTTCGAACTTCTCCATCTGTTTTTTTAGGAATCGCAGATGAGGCGCGATTTCTCTTCGCAGGCTTTCGGCCTGTTTGATATTGTCCCCCGTCTTCTCTAGCTTCCGTAGGGATTCTTCTCTCTTATACTGGTAAATTTTTAGACCTAGAGCGTCCTCGATCATCTCGCGACGCTCTTTGCTCGATGCTCGGAGTATGCGATCGGCCTCTCCTTGCGAGATTATTTGGTGGCTTGATGAACCAATATGGGCTTGGGCCAACAATTCGATGACGTCCTTGAGGCGGACTCGGCTGCCGTTGATCGAGTATTCGTTCTCACCATCGCGGCTCACTAATCGCTCGACGCTTACATCATCAAAGTCGAGCGTGAACAATCGTTTGCCTGAGCTTGGGTTGTTGTCGAATACAAGCTTAACTGATGCTCGGCCTGCTCGCGGAACTTCCTGCGAGCCGTTCCAGATCAAGTCCTCACCGCGCTTACCACGTAGACTCTTCATGCTTTGTTCGCCCAGTGCAAAGCGAAAACTCTCGGCCACGTTGGACTTACCGCTGCCGTTGGGCCCAACAATCGCGGTAATCGGTGCATTAAAAGAAAGCGCCGTTTTTTTAGCGAAACTTTTGAACCCAGAAATTTCGAGCGCTTTGAGCATTTGCTAAATTATTATAGCAAAATTTTACCAGCCCTTCTTTTTAAGGGCTTGGCGAGCGGCCATTTGCTCGGCGTCTTGCTTCGATTCACCCTCGCCTTCGGCGATAAGGTCGCTACCGAGAAAAACGCCGACGGTAAACTTCTTGTCATGGTCGGGGCCAACCTCACGCAGTGTTTTGTATGAAGGGGTTATGCTCTCGACATCTTGTGCCTTCTCTTGAAAACGACTCTTTGCATCTATCCAGAGTTCCTCCTCGACGATCTTTTCTGTAAGTGGGGCAATGAATCTCAATATAAATTCCTTGGCGCTATCGTATCCCCGATCGAGATAAATGGCTCCGATTATTGCTTCAAGTGCATTCGCCAATATATATTGCCTAGCTCGGCCGGTATCCTTGGCCTCACCTCGAGATAACAGCAAAAAATCATTCACGAGCAGTTCACTCGCCACTTGTGCACAGGTTGTTGCGTTTACCAAAGCACTTCGGATCGATGTGAGATCACCCTCTGTTTTCGCAGGGTATTTCTGATATAGGAAATCAGTGATGACGAGCTCGAGGACTGCGTCACCTAGAAATTCGAGGCGTTCATTGTGACCGCCCTTCTCGGCGCGGTTTTCGTTGAGGTATGACCGGTGCGTCAGTGCTTGGGTCAGGATGCTTTTATCAGTAAATTCTACTCCGATCTTTCTCTCAAATTCAGTAAGGTCTTTCATAGCCGAGTTATTTTATAAGTATATTAATTGCTTTTGTAACTATCGGTAATATATCGTCATAAAAATTTAGGTCAAGGATATCGGTGAGTTTGAACCATTGCACATCGTCAAGACCACCGGATTTCTGAAGTTTTACGTCCTCAAATTCGGTTTCTGCGAGGTAATATTCAACCCGTTTTTTGATCTTGCCCTTGTCTGGGTCAAAGGTGCCATATTCGGTGTGGCCAAGATGCTCTGATACCTTGAGGTTCTTTATACCCAACTCCTCATCAATCGCCTTCTTAAGTTCAGATTGTATTTCTTGGTTCAAATCAATGTGACCCTTCGAAAGAGTCCAATGCCCGAATACATCGTGAACGAGACAGAGGTAAATATTGTCGTCCTTCCGTGCAAAAATTACTGCGCCGGCCAGGGCCTCGAGTGGGACGGGCTTCTTTTCGGCGGATTTGTCGTCCTTGCCCGGCTCACCCATTTCCTTGTATATAGCCCCGAGTACTCCATTTACAAATTTACTTGAAGTTTCTCCGCCGAATTTCTTGGCAAGTTCTATACTCTCATTGATGGCAACTTTTGGCGGTACTTCTTCGCGGTCAGCAAACAGAAGCTCGAAAAGTCCGACACGCAAAATATTGCGGTCCATTACGCTTATTTTTTCGAGTGGCCATTCTGGCGCCGCCTTCTCAATAATGTTGTCCAAATCCTTGCGTTTGTCGACAACGCCTTTAAATAGATTTTTCATAAAGCGATCGTCCTCTGAGCCTGGCGCATATTCGGAAATATTGCGCAGAAGCATCGCCTCAGCGTCACCTTCAAAGTTTCCAAAGTCCCACTCGTAGAGGGTCTGGAGTACCGTTGATCTTGCAAGGTGCCTGTTAGCCATAATGTCAATTTCTAATTGACCTAATTATACTAATTAACCTAAACAATTATCAATTCCCAATTTGGGGATTTTTAAATTGGTGATTGTTTAGAATAATTAGAGTACTTAGAATAATTAGGTAAATTATTTAGCGGTAGTCTTCTCCTTTGCTTTCTTGGCTTTCTTCTCGGCCTTGGCGTGGACGTTCAAGACCTGACGGCCTTTATACTTACCACAGACAGTACAAACAACATGCGGTGCCTTAGGGCTACCACACTCCTTACAAAGAGTAGCCGGTGCAACCTCGAGAGCGTGATGGCTCCTTGTATTGCCCCTCTGGCTTCTTGTATGTCTCATTCTTACTACCATAAACCGCAGTATAAACTATCTTTATATAAATGGCAACTCCTATTTAGGATTTAACCATGTTTTTGCAATATGATTTGCGGTGGACCAGAGAAAGCCCTGACTTCTGAACAATTTGTCGATGCAGAGAGGTGCCGTAGCCCTTATGAATATCAAATTTGTAGACGGGGAACATTTTGGCAATTTTACACATGAATCGGTCGCGCAGGACCTTGGCCACTATCGAGGCGCAAGCAATAAAGACATCCTTTTCATCACCTCTTATAATCGTTTTTTGGTTCTTGTATTCCGCTGGCGCCTTGAGAAGCCCATCGAGCCGGATTGATAAATTTTCCGGTTTATACAAAATCCCGCGGCCGCGGGAAAGTGTATAACTTGTACTAATTTTCATAAGGCATCTAACTATCCCTCTATTGACCGCCTTATTTATTCCATACTGATCAATTACTTTGCTCGAAATATGAGAAAATGCAAAATCAACCCTGCTCTCATTCTTGAGGTCGATCAATTTTTTATATATCTCTTCTCTCTTTTTCTCACTCAGCTTTTTTGAATCGCGAAGGTTGTTGTCAAAGATGTTTTTTACAATCCACCTACCTACTTTTTCCTCTGCACTAAATGCCCCGACCGTCACCGGCCCCGCTAGTGGTCCCCGCCCCGCTTCGTCTATTCCAATGATTATCATTAACTCATTATACTCCTAATCTTCCTCCGTCTCCTTCTTTACGCTAAAGAAGGAGTGACTCATATTTGTAATTCATTGATTTAACAATACGTTGCGCGTTTCCCCCTTTAAGGTAAAGGGGGCTAGGGGGATTAGTTTCTAAGGTAAAGTGGGTTGGGGAGATTAGTAAATTTTGATAGTATTCAAGCATGAAATTCACCCACCTTCATACTCACTCCCACTACTCGCTTTTGCAGGCATTACCCAAGATTCCAGAGCTTGTAGAATCAGCCAAAAAGAATGGTATGGATGCGCTCGCCCTTACCGACAATGGCAATCTCTATGGCGCGATTGAGTTCTACAAGGAATGCAAGAAGCAGGGAATAAAGCCGATTATCGGAGTTGATGCTTATGTTGCAAGCCGCTCCCTTCATGATAAGCAAGCTGGGGTAGATAAGGAAAGGTATAGATTGGTTTTGCTCGCCAAAAACGAAACTGGCTACAAAAATTTGCTCAAGCTCATTTCCATCTCCTATTTGGAGGGATTTTATTATAAACCCCGAATCGATCTGCCGACTCTTGCTCAGCATAGTGAGGGTTTGATCGCAATATCCTCTTCTTGGAGCGGAGATATCTCGACGGCTCTGCGCAATAAAAACTTTGAGAAACTGCAAGAACTTATCAGTTTCTACAAAAACACATTTGATGGAGACTTCTATGTTGAAATAACTCGCCATCCAGAAATTGGAGGCCACGAGGAGCATATGCAAACTCTAATGCAATTTGCTAAGGAAAATAACTTGCCCATTGTTGCCTCGCATGATGTCTACTACCTTAATCCGGAAGATCGAGAGGCCAAAAACACTCTGATGGCAGTCATGCAAGGAGCCGAACCGAAGGAGCGTAATGCTTGGGAGGATGAAGAGGAAGACTTTTCGTTCATATCTATAGATGTCGCGGGAGAAAAGTTTAAGGATTTGCCTGAAGCTCTGTTCAACAATCAGAAAATCTCGGCCATGTGCGATCTTGAGCTCGAACTTGGAAAATGGGTCTTCCCGCCCCTGGAAATAAAATCAGGTAAAACCGCTGACGAAGAATTGAGAGATCTTGCTTTTGCCGGTATAGAGAAGCGTGGACTAGTGAGGAGCGAGGAAATTGTAAATCGTTTGGAATATGAGCTCGGAATTATCAAGACCAAGGGTTACTCCCCATACTTTCTGGTTGTGGCTGATTTGCTTCATCATGCACATGATCACGGTATTCTTTCTAACATCCGAGGATCCGTCTCCGGCTCTTTGGTCACCTATACATCCGGTATAACCAACATCAACCCTCTCGAATACGAAATACCGTTTGAGCGTTTTCTTAACCCTGATCGACCGTCAGCTCCTGATATCGATATGGACTTTGCCGACGATCGGCGCGACGAGATTATCGAATATGCTCGACATAAATACGGAGAAGATCATGTGGCCCAAATCGGTACTTTCGGCACCATGATGGCTCGTGGAAGCGTACGCGATACAGCACGTGCCTTAGGCTTCGCATATGCGATCGGCGACAGAATCGCGAAGCTCATTCCTATGGGAAGCCAAGGGTTCCCCATGAGTATTGATAAGGCGATCGAGATAACGCCAGAGCTTAAGGAGCTTTACGACAAAGACGCCGATACCAAGCGGATTATTGATATGGCAAAAAAGATCGAGGGTTGTGCACGTCACATTTCCGTCCACGCGGCGGGTGTCGTCATATCCCCCACGCCACTTACCGACTATACCGCCTTGCAATACGATACCAAGGGCGAAAACAAGATCATTACACAATACGATATGTATAGTATCGAAGAAGCCGGTCTGCTCAAATTCGATTTTCTCGGATTAAAAAATCTTTCTATTATTTCCAAAACGATTGACCTCGTGAAAAAACTGAAGGGGGTTGAGATTGATATTCGCAATATTCCGATAGACGACAAGAAAACTTTTGAAATGCTTGCTCGAGGCGAGACGGCCGACACCTTCCAGCTCAACGGGGACGGTATGACGCGCTTTCTGGTCGAGCTCAAGCCGTCTTCAATCCACGATATCAATGCTATGGTTGCCCTTTATCGCCCAGGTCCTCTGCAATTTATCCCCGAATACATTGCGCGCAAACACAATCCAGAAAAGATTTCTTACCTAGATCCGGCTCTTGAACCAATACTGAAGAAAACCAACGGAATTCTGGTCTATCAAGACGACCTGCTCATAATGGCTCACGATCTCGCTGGTTATACTTGGGGCGAGGTGGACAAATTCCGCAAAGCGGTGGGCAAAAAAATTCCGGCCGAAATGGCTGAGCAAAAGCAAAAATTTATAAAGGGATGTGTCGAGCACAGCGGTTGGAGCGAGAAGAAGGCCAAGCAAATTTGGGCTTGGATCGAGCCATTCGCCGCCTATGGCTTCAACAAAGCGCACTCTGTGTCTTACGGACGCGTCGCCTATCAGACAGCGTATCTCAAGGCCAATTACCCTGGCGAATATATGCGCGCGGTGCTCTCTTCTGAATCGGGTGAAGTAGAAAAGGTGGCGGAAACCGTGGTTGAATGTAAGCGAATTGGACTAGAGGTCTTACCGCCTGATATTAATGAAAGTTTTAGCGATTTTACGCTCGTGCCGAATTCACAGCCGGGAACTATTCGTTTCGGGCTTACCACGATAAAAAATTTCGGTGAAGGAATCGCCGGCGTAATCACTGCTGAACGCAAAAAAAATGGACCATTCAAAAACTTGGAAGATTTTCTTTCCAGAATTCATGATCGCAATCTCAACAAAAAATCGCTTGAAGCGCTGATCAAATCAGGGGCTATGGACCGCTTCGGCGAAAGGGCACAGATGCTTGCAAACATGGATCGCCTGCTTGAATTCAACAAGGAAGCTCAGGGAAACAAGAGCCAGGACTCCCTCTTTTCGGGAGCTTCTGCTGGAGCCCTCGGCTCCGCACTTACTTTGGACAAGGCCGAGCCCGTCTCGATCAAGGATCGGCTTTCGTGGGAGAAGGAACTCTTGGGTCTATACATTTCTGGTCATCCTCTTGATCAGTACAAGGAGAAGCTTTCATCGCAGAAAACAGACATAAAGAAAATAAAGGAACATGGAAAAGAAGGAGAGGTGGCGGTGGTTGGAGGATTTGTTGAGGAAATAAAGGGTATTCTCACTAAAACAGGAGAAAAGATGCTGTTTATAAAGTTGACGGACCTTTCCGATTCACTCGAGCTTGTGGTCTTCCCGCGTGTGCTCGCCGAGTTTGCAAGTGTATTCGAACCAGATACCTGCATCGCTGTAAAGGGTAAAATTTCGATTCGTAACGACGAAAAAACCCTAATTGCCGAAAAAGCCAAGAAGTTGTGATTGCTCAATAAATGAAAATTTATCTAACCAAAAATGCGCGATCGCGCAAAAATGGTTAATGGATTAGAGACCAAAAGACTCTTTTAGTCGTTCATCGTTTTCTATAGACTCTACGGTCATATATATAACCTCTCCCTTCAAATCTAGGTACTGCTTCAGTAGCTCGATGATCTCCTCACAATGATAGGGGTATATCCATACACTATTTTGAAGGCAAATAAAGCCGAAGGATCGGAGTATTCTTCGTAGATGGTCACGGGTCTTCTTTCTTTGTTCAGAGATATCAAAAATGACGACTCGATATTTGCCATCCCATTTTTTGTGCTGAGACTTGGATAGACCCTCTAATTGATATTTAAGTAATACCCGCTTCCCTGCATCTGTTAACTCTAAGTATTCAGTATTTCGTCTGAGTTGCTTTTTTAACAAACCTCTGTCAAGTAGTCTCTTTATGCTTCTGTTTAATTCAAATTTTTTTATCGGTCGTTTTCTATCGCCAAGCGGAGTATATTTGAGTAATTGGACAGCATTTCCTGCGATTGCCGCAACGGTTACGAATCCCAGCATCCCAACCGTCAGTAGAATATCCTTCCCAACGGAAACCAGCATTCTTTTTGTACCTGCTTTCATAGTATATTGAGTATTGTACCAAAATGCGCGACCGCGCAAAAATGGTTAGTGTTTATATTTTAGTATTTTGCACAGTTTTCCTTTTTAAATTCTTTTTGCTAGTATTTGCATTATGAGTGAACTAAATAGTTTGGAGCAAAAAAGACATTCGCTTGCACATTTACTCGCAGCTGCGGTAAGGGAGCTCTATCCGGATGCTAAGGCGACGATTGGGCCAGCGATTGATAACGGTTTTTATTATGACTTCGAATTCCCTTCCCCTATTTCAGACTCCGACCTACCTGCAATTGAGGCCAAGATGAAAGCCATTCTGCCAACATGGGACGACTTTAAGGGTAAGGAAGTAACATCGGACGAAGCACGCAACTATTGGCAGAAGAATGAATACAAGCTCGAGCTAATCAAGGAGCTTGAAGGAAAAGGTGAGAAAATAACCTTTTACATGAGCGGCGACTTTACTGACCTCTGTCGCGGCGGACATATCGAAAATCCGGCCAAGCAAATTTCTGCTGACTCGTTTAAGCTCGACAAAATCGCAGGCGCCTATTGGCGGGGCGACGAGAAGAACAAAATGCTCACTCGCATTTATGGTCTGGCTTTTGATACTAAGGAGGAGCTAGATAAATATATTTGGACTCAGGAAGAAGCAAAAAAGAGAGATCATCGAATTGTAGGTAAAGAAATGAAAATTTTTACCGTCTCTGACCTTATCGGATCAGGTCTACCCTTGATGCAACCTAGGGGTATGATAATTCGTCAGGAAATCGAAAACTACTTATGGCAGCTTCATAAAAATAAAGGATATTCAAGAGTTTGGACACCACATATTGCAAAGGAGGCGCTATACGAAGTGTCTGGACACGCATCAAAATTTGGCGATGAATTATTTAGAGTTCAGGGTAAGGAGGAAAAGTTTTTTATGAAGCCAATGAACTGTCCTCATCATATGCAAATTTTTGCTGATAACCAATTTTCTTATCGTGATATGCCGGTAAGGTATTTTGAACCCGCTACTATTTATCGTGACGAAAAGAAGGGTCAGCTTTCTGGTTTGACTCGCGTTCGCGCAATCACTCAGGACGACGGTCACCTATTTTGTAGAATGTCTCAGATCAGAGATGAGGCTACCACGATCGTAAATATAGTTAAGGAGTTTTATCAGACCATGAACATGTTTGATGGATACTGGGTAAGGCTTTCTACTAGAGGTGAAGACAAAACTCAATACATAGGCACAGAAGAAAACTGGGCTACTGCTGAAAAGGTGCTTGAAGAAGTAGCTATTCAAAATGGCCTCAACTATAAACCTGGTCCGGGTGAAGCTGCGTTTTATGGCCCAAAGCTCGACTTCATGTTTAAAGACGCTATTGGACGTGAGTGGCAGCTCGCTACAATTCAGTGCGACTTCAATCTTCCAGAAAGATTTAATCTTGAGTTTACAAATGAAAACGGTGAAAAAGAAAGGCCGGTAGTTATTCATAGAGCTATATCCGGCTCCTTGGAGCGCTTTATGGGTGTCATGATCGAGCACTTTGCTGGCAATTTCCCTGTCTGGCTCTCGCCTGAACAGGTTCGAGTAGTACCAATTGGGGAAAGACAAAATGAATATGCAAAGCAAGTACTTTCAAACTTAAAGAACGCTGATATAAGAGTTGAGATTGATGATTCAAACGAAAGTCTCGGCAAAAAAATCAGAAACGCAAAGCAGATGAAGGTGCCTTATGTGCTTGTGATTGGAGACGAGGAAGTAAAAAATCAGACTGTCACAGTCGAATCACGCAAAGAAAAGGTCGGTGCAATGTCTATCGATGATTTCCGTGCTCGCATAGGTGAGGAAATCAGATCTCGAGCGGACAAATAATTTAAACAATAAAAAAGCCCGCGTCACCGTACCAGTGGCAACGCGAGCTTACAGGGGAAAGAGCGAATGTGCTTCTCTCTTCATAAAAAATTTTAGTCGCGAGGTGGCTAAATGTCAAGCCGAGCCAGCTTGGCATTAGACTGGATGAAGGATTTACGCGATGGAACATCAGTGCCCATAAGGATATCGAAAATTCGGTCAGCTTCCTGAGCGTCCTCTACCATTACTTGCTTTAGGATACGACGCTTGGGGTCCATAGTTGTCTCCCAAAGTTCCTCAGCATTCATTTCTCCGAGACCCTTGTAACGTTGAACAGAAATTTTTGGGAATTTAGCACCTGAGCCCCTTGCTGATTCTTCGATCTCTTCCTTTTCCTCTTCTCCCTCACCTTCTGCCTCGGTTATTTCTTCAATCTCTACACCCTTGGCACCGAGCTTTGCGAGCACATCGGCCTTCTCATCATCGCTATAAGCATAGAAAATCTCTTTGGCTTTCTTGATTTTATAAAGTGGCGGCTGGGCAATATAAGCATATCCTCCATCAATGATCGGACGGAAATATCGATAGAGTAAGGTGAGAATCAGGGTGCGAATGTGAGCGCCGTCAACATCGGCATCGGTGGCGATTATGATTTTGTGGTAACGCAATTTGCTGATATCAAAGGTGTCACCAATCGCGGTGCCCAGGGCGACAACAAGGTTCTTGATTTGTTCGCTAGCGAGCATTCGATCGAGCCGAGCTCGTTCGATGTTCAGGATCTTGCCTCGCAAAGGAAGTATCGCTTGGGTGCGTCGGTCGCGTCCGGCCTTGGCAGTGCCTCCGGCTGAGTCTCCTTCTACAATGAATATCTCCGATTCGTCGGCCTGCTTCGACTGGCAATCAGCGAGCTTACCCGGAAGAGTCATGCCTTCCAGAGCGCCCTTGCGCAATATTGAATCCTTGGCCGCTTTAGCAGCTTTTCTCGCCCGAAGGGCAAGCACCACCTTGCTGATGATGGACTTAGCATCGTCAGGGTTTTCCTCGAGGAATTCTGCAAAAGCAGTGCCGAAGGCTTCTTCCACCATGCCACGGGCCTCTACGCTACCAAGTTTGGCCTTGGTCTGTCCTTCGAATTGGATCTCTCGGAGCTTGACCGAAATAACAGCCGTTAGGCCTTCGAGTACGTCGTCTCCGGTAAAACTGTCATCGCCGTCTTTTATCAATCCATTTTTCTTGCCGTAGGCGTTCAGACTTCGTGTAAGAGCGGTCTTGAAGCCGGTAATGTGGGTTCCGCCCTCGACGTTGTAGATATTGTTCGCAAAAGGCATGATGCGGGCGGAAATATCATCGACGTATTGGAGTGCGACTTCTACAGATTCAAAATTTTCGTTGCGCTTCTCCACATAGAAAATGTTTTTGTGGATCGGCTTCTGAGTGTGATTGTAAAATCGAATAAGCGAAACTAGGCCCCCGTCGAAGTAGAAGCTCACGCTCGGCGCATTCAGCTTGAGATCGCGTAGCCAGAAAGATTCACCGATTTTGGTCTTTACTTCACGAAGATCCAGAACGGTAATGTGCAAGCCCTTTACCAAGTAGGCCTGCTGGCGCAGGTGATGCACGACGCGATCGAAGTCAAATTTTACCTCTTTAAATATCTCGACATCGGGCTCGAAAGTGATAATTGTGCCGGTTAGTTTAGACGAACCGACTCTCTTGACCGGTGCTTTACGCTTGCCTTGTGAGTATTCTTGGACAAAAACTCCATCATCGCGGTGTACCTCGGCTTTCATGTAAACAGAAAGCGCATTTACTACCGATGCACCTACCCCATGCAGACCACCAGAGACCTTGTAACCCTCGCCACCGAATTTGCCTCCAGCGTGAAGCGTAGTGAGAATTGTCTCGAGAGCGGAGACTTTGGTCTGCTTATGCGTGTCTACTGGTATACCTCGTCCGTTGTCGGTTACGCGGATTTGGTTGTTTGGCAGGAGAGCAACTTCGATATCATTTGCGAAGCCACCCATGGCCTCGTCGCGGGAGTTGTCGAAAATTTCCCAAATAAGGTGGTGGAGACCGTCGGGGCCAGTCGTGCCGATATACATACCCGGCCTTTTGCGAACCGGCTCAAGACCCTCGAGCACGGTTATGTCGTCCGCGCCGTATGATGTTTTCTTTTTATCCATATTTTGCTATATTGTAGCAAATAATAGGCATAAAATAAAGTACCAAAATGGCCGAATACAGGATTTCTACAGACGAAGAAAAGGAGCTTCTAAAGACTCTCCAAAACAAGGACGACACCGAGAGCTTGCGTATCAAGCGCTATCTTTCGATGCCTGACCTTTCGAGAACCGAAGGGAGTCCTCTTTGCGATATGGTTGAACGCGTCAAGTCGATCGAATCAGTGAAGAGCTTCGATGTGATCGACATACCAGA
>CAZAXK010000010.1:0-16867 GCA_964489135.1 uncultured Candidatus Saccharibacteria bacterium | reverse complement strand
TTTATCTTGTTTTTGCGTTCGAAACCGCACTTTTCACATCTTTGGATAATTGACCACTCTCCCCCATTTTCTTCCGCTTGCACGGGCTTCATCATCCCCCCGCACCCCGAGGATCTATCACCCGGATCAAGGTCGACGTGCTTGCTCCAAAGACACTTGGGGCAATGATTGGTATATCCATTACCTTCCACCTCTGTCCCGCAATTCTCGCAACGAAAATTTTCTATTTTTCTTATGAAAGCCATGATGTTGCGTTTTATCCCCGTCGGTGCAAATGAGCCGCGATCCCCATCGCAAGCCCAATAATCGCCAAATTCTTGATGATATATTGGCCTTCAAGAGTTGGTACCCAAGCTTTTTGCCAAGTAACTTCTGGCAACAGCACAAGAGGCAAAAAAGTGGTCACCATATGCATAGCAAGCAGAAATATCGCGACACGTTCAAACTTAGGCAATAGGAAGCATACAGCGATAAACATTTCAAATATACCGAAAAATATTATGAACTGATCGAAAGTTATGAAAGGTAACGTACTCTCCAACAAGTCTGCTACCAAAGAATTGGCCGGGCTTTGCCCAAGCACCTTGAGTAGCCCGAACCAAAAAAAGATAACGAACACCGCGAGTTTAGCAAAAGGCACGCTCGTATTGCGGAAGAACGAGATTATCCAAGAATCGATTTTGTCGAAGAGAGCGCTGATCACGTTGTAATTATAGCTTAATGGTCGAGTTTAGTGTACTATGTATGACGCAATCGTGATGCTAGCGGGCCTTGCCCGCCTACGCGTCGGCGAAGGCGGGGCGTAGTATAGTGGTAGTATATATGCTTTGGGAGCATAAGGTCCGAGTTCGATTCTCGGCGCCCCGACCAGTAAATTTCAGGCTATCTGATAGTGGTAGTCTACATCCATGGGGTGGATGCGGCGGCGGTTCGATTCCGCCTAGCCTGACAATAGTTTTTGGGTTTTTGCCCTCTCTACTTACAAAATTATGTTTTCGAGCACTCTTACCTTGGCCACCCTCTTTTCCATATCCAAAAAGACACAGAGGATATCAAATTGCCATTCGGGTTCTGATTTGTGATATTTCTCGATCATGTAGGTCTGAATAATCCGTGAGAGTCTTTTAATCTTCTGACTGTGAACATTGTCTTCTGGCCGATAATTGTTGATTTCCTGTTCAAAATAACCACCATAGCTCCGACGACTAACGGTCTTCACTTCCACAAAATGGACTCTCCCCTGCTTCTCTGCGACAATGTCCAATTCACCCCACTTGCGACGATAATTTCTATTGACAACAAAAAATCCTTTTTTCTCAAGGTAGTTTGTGGCAATTTGCTCGCCCTGCTTCCCTATTTCGTTATTCTTAGCCATTTTGTCTTTGACTTTTACCCACATTCCCCAGAGTTATCCCCAGATTTAGGTGATTCGGTTGATAAATAAGCACAATTACACAACAAATATATTTTACAATTAAAGTAAAGGAAAATATATAAGTTGATGATGAAAGTGATTTGTCTAATTCAAGATATGTGCTAAATTTATGAGGTTCGCGGTCATGGTTTAGTGGTAGAACACATCCTTGCCAAGGATGAGACGGGAGTTCGATTCTCCCTGGCCGCACAGCAAAAAAATCGCCGCCGTAGTTCAATGGATAGAACAAGACACTCCTAACGTCTAGATACAGGTCCGATTCCTGTCGGTGGCACCGAGCTATTATCTCTCCCTTGTTTCTATGCTATTATGGCACCAAGCTCCCGTGGTGAAATGGATATCACGACGCGCTTCGGACGCGTTATTGTGGGTTCGAGTCCTGCCGGGAGCACTAGAGATGGAAAAATTTCAGATCCCCAGCGAAGTTTCTCGTGTAACCAAAGTACTCAAAGACTCCGGCTTTGAGGCCTTTCTCGTAGGCGGCTGTGTGAGAGACCTTTTCATGAACCGTAAACCCAAGGACTGGGACATCACCACCAACGCCACCCCCGAGCAGATAATACCCTTATTTGACAAGACATTTTATGAAAACAGCTTTGGCACAGTAGCCATCGTCAACGAAGACGCAGCAGATGAAAGCTTGAGAGTAATAGAAGTTACTCCATATAGGGTAGAAAGCTCGTATTCTGACCATAGAAGGCCCGACGAGGTCCACTTTAGTGATACCATCCAAGACGACCTAAAACGTCGAGATTTCACCATTAATGCTATTGCCTACGAGAGCGACTCTGGTGAGGTAGTAGATCCATTCTACGGTATTGCTGATCTTGCTCGAAAATCCATAAAGGCGGTTGGGGATCCGAGGGAACGCTTTTTCGAGGATGGACTCAGAATATTGCGAGCTATTAGGTTACACGTGGAACTCGACTTCCCCATTGACCCAGCGACGGAAAAAGCTATTTTCGAAAATAACCACATAATAAAGGATATTTCGCGAGAAAGGGTGCGTGATGAGCTGACCAAAATAATAATGTCAGACCGGCCAATGAACGGCTTTCTCGCTCTAAAGAAGCTCGGCATACTGCAACATGTCATCCCTGAGCTGGACCAGACAGCTGGTGTCGAGCAAAGAGGCACCCATATTTACGACGTCTGGACCCACCTTCTTAAGAGTCTTCAGCATTCTGCAGACAAGGGCTACCCGTTACACGTGAGACTTTCCGCCCTCTTTCATGATATTTCAAAGCCAGAAACAAGGCGATTTGACCAAAACTCCCAAGAATATACATTTTACGGCCATGAGGTTGTGGGTTCACGTGTAACCAAGAAGATACTGGAAAATCTCAGGTTTTCACGTGAAACAATTGACCGAGTTACCAGATTAGTTAGGTGGCACATGTTTTTCTCGGACACGGAACAAATCACTCTATCCGCGGTTAGGAGGCTTATTGCCAACGTAGGCAAGGATAATATTTGGGATTTGATCAACGTTAGAATCTGCGACCGCATAGGAACAGGACGTCCCAAGGAGAACCCGTACCGCCTGCGTAAATACCAAGCCATGATCGAGGAGGCACTGCGCGACCCAATATCAGTCGGGATGTTAAAGACTAACGGTACGCGGGTCATAGGACTTTTGGAGATCGACCCTGGCCCAAAGATCGGTTTTATACTAAACGCCTTGCTTGAAGAAGTTTTGGAGGATCCAACCCTTAACACCGAGGAGTATCTAGATAAGCGAACGCGCGAATTATCCATGTTGTCCGTTATAGATCTCCAAGCACTGGCCGAAAAAGGTAAGGCCAAGAAAGAAGAATTAGAAGAAGGGGAGATAGGAAAGATCAGGAACAGACACCACGTAAAATAGATGTGTCTTAAAAAGATATCCACAGAATGTCCTTTACACTTTTTGTAAAGGACATAAAATGTTTGCAGGCGCCGATAATTTTTTATAAGACAATCGGCAATTGGTTCATTGGAATACCTAGACGTCTACAACAAAAGAAGTATTTGGTAAGACGAGAGAACTGGGTCATATATATCTTCAACATTTTTTATTTTTAGAAAATGAGATATGGAATCCATCTCTACAACTCCGGTGTTTTACTGAAACTTGCTTTTATCCCAACTCCGCTTTTGCCCGTAAGTATCCATTGTGTGCAAAAGAGGGGTTGGGAACGTGTTCTTTTGCTCCCTTCATTGGGAGTCCAAAAACCCCCGTGTATGCGAACTTCCTCCACCGCATCGTAGGGGGTTTTGTTATTAACAAAAGCTGTTTATATTTTTGTAAGCTCGCCATAGAATATGGATGTTATTTATATTTTAAAAATTCATGAAAATTACAAAGTTCGCCGTGTTTGCCCTATTGGTGTTTCTCATGGGAAACGAGGTTTTTGCTGCTAGTTGTAGCGACAAGGTCAGGGCTTCAGCAGCTAAAGCGATCGCCAATCGCGAAAAAGCTTCGGTCCAGCTCCAAATAGCAACTTCCACTGAGCAAATAGAGAAAACGTATCAAGATCAACTCTCGGCAAAGTTGGAAGAGAAGTACGCAATTTCGCTACCAGCCAACTCATACGTTCTATCCATCCGACCCACCATCACTGTTGAATTACAAAAAGAATTGGAGAAAGCAAGAAAGGAAAGAGTCAAAGAGAAAGAGCGCGCATTAGCCAGACGAAGGAAAGAGACAGAATCGGCACAAAAGCACTTCAACAGTGCCTACAAAAAGACCCCTGTTTTGAATTGTACGCTCTAAAAATCTATCTCCAATAAAATAGGGCAGTGGTCCGAACCCAAGACATCCGGAAGAATTTCGGATGTTTTGATTTTGCTCAATAAGCGCTCACTAGAGAAAAAGTAATCGATGCGCCAGCCAATGTTTCGCTCGCGGGCGTTTCTCCACGGCGTCCACCAAGTATAGTGACCGTTACCATTAGGAACAAAATGTCGGAAGGTATCGACGAATCCGGCTTCAATCATCTTGTTCATTCCTTCTCTTTCTTCCTTAGTAAACCCGTGTTCGCCTTCGTTCTGCTTTGGATTCGCAAGATCGTTTTCGGTATGAGCGACATTTAGATCTCCGCAGAAAATGACTGGTTTGCTCTTGTCGAGCATCTTTATATAATCGAGAAATGCTCTGTCCCACTGCTTGTGGCGCAATGGTAGGCGAGAGAGGTCGCCTTTCGAATTTGGAGTATAGACACAAACAACATAGAAGTTTTTGTACTCAGCCGTAACAATCCTCCCTTCTTTGTTTAAGTCCCCATAGCCATCATTTTTTAAATCATATTTTTCGGCTATATCTTCTGGTATGCCGAAGGATACCGAAAGGGGCTTTGTTTTAGTAAAAATTGCCGTACCGGAATATCCTTTCTTACTCGCACTGTTCCAATATTCCTCATATTCAGGCAAATCAATCTCGGCTTGGCCCTTTTCCGCCTTGGTTTCCTGCAAGCAAATAATATCCGGCTGGTATTTCTCTACAAAAGGCAAAAATAACCCCTTTCGATGAACTGCTCGTATGCCATTTACATTCCATGAAATAATTTTCATTAAAATCATGATATCACTTTTTGTTATGGAATTTTTTGTGGATGTCCCGGAGGTGGCGGTCGGTGACGTGGGTATAGATTTGGGTCGTGCCGATGTTTGCATGGCCAAGCAGGGCTTGCACAGAGCGCAAATCAGCGCCATTACCCAAGAGATCAGTCGCGAAACAGTGACGGATGACGTGCGGGGTGACCTTTTTGGAAATACCGGCCTTGATCGCATAATGCTTCACAATCCTTTCGACCGAGCGCTTAGTAAGTGGGCCGATTTTGCCACGGTTGGACTTGTTCTCGACATCGAGCTGGACAAAAAGAGCGTCGTCGAGGTCCTTTCTCTTGTCGAGATACTCCTTGACCATCTTTTTGGCCGTGTCAGAGAGGAAAACCACTCGCACCTTGCCACCTTTACCCCTTACCGAGAGCTCATCAGCTCGCAGGTTGATGTCTCGAGTAAGGGCACAGAGCTCGGATACACGCAGTCCGGTAGAGAAGAGTAGGTGAAGGATGGCTCGATCTCGCATTGATTTGAGCTCTCCGCCTTTTGGGGCCTCGAGAAGTGCATCGAGCTCTTCGGAAGTAATGAGGTCGAGGGAGCGCTCGGGTGTTTTGGCAAGCTCTATCCTTTCGGCGGGCAGGGTTTTGACCTCCTGCCTTGCTAAATATTTCAAAAAGGCGCGTAGAGCTATGAGATAGTAATTCTGGGTTTTACGAGAGAGAGATTCGCCAGTCTTCTTGTTATTGCCCGAGACTTGGCGATTGAGCCAGAGCCGGTACTCTCTGACCGTGGTGTCGGTAATGGCTTCTGGACTTTGATCCTTGATAAAAGTAAGAAACCGGCTCAAATAGCGGTCATAATTCTCTATAGTATTGAGGGAACGGCCCTTTTCGATCTCGATATACTCCAAAAATTGGCGCTTGAGCTCACTTAGGGTCTGTGACATGGTCCTATTTTACCACGACGAGGGGATAAAACGGCCAAAAAGACCTATTTTGGTTTGTTATTGCAAAAGGGAAAGGTTTGTGCTAATATGGCGCCATGCTTACCAAGAACAAGAAGCAAAGAATTATAAAGGAGGTCAAGATACACGACACCGATACCGGCAGTCCGGAAGTACAGGTCGCTGTTTTGTCGCGCCGAATAGACGATCTAGCCGAACATTTGAAGAAAAACAAGAAAGACAAGCACTCTCGCCGAGGTCTTTTGGGGCTCGTCGCAGATCGAAAAGCCCATTTGAAATACTTGGAAAAGAAGGATACCAAGAGATACAACGCTCTCATCAAGAAGCTAGGTCTCAAAAAATAATTTTGTCCTCGTTTTTATAACGTCTATCATTTCATTTTCGCTCTGATTTGTTCTAGAATACAGAGCAGAGTTTTCTAAGGTAAGCTATTTAGTATTAATTTTTAACATGTCAGTAATAAAACACTCCGAACAAAGAGTCGGAATTTTCATAGATACGCAAAATTTGTATCACAGTGCAAAAAATATTTATAAAGCCCGCGTCAACTTCGGCAACGTCTTGAAGGATGCACTCGGCGACCGAGTACTCATCAGAGCAATCGCCTATGTAATCACCACAGAGGGTGGCGAGGAAAGGGGATTTTTCGATGCCTTGGGTAAACTCGGTATCGAAACCAAAACCAAGGACTTGCAGATCTTTGCCGGTGGCGCAAAGAAAGGGGATTGGGATGTCGGACTCGCGGTCGACGCGATAAAGATGGCGCCCAAGCTCGATGCAATAATCATAATCTCCGGAGATGGCGACTTTGTCCCGCTCATAGAATATTTACAAACCAATCAAGGTTGCCAAGTGGAAGTTGTTTCCTTCGGCAAATCTACCTCAGCGCGACTCATCGAAGCGTCGGACGATTTTCTCGATCTCGACCACAACCCGCGCAAATATTTGCTCGGTAACTCACGACCAAGAAACAATTCTTTATAGTTGTTTATTTTTATCTGCTATAATAAATCTTCAACTGCAAATTTATGCACGTAGAAGATTCACAAATTAGAGATTTCATTATTGATGCTGGACTGGCTTCGCGCGCCGAGATCGAAGAAGCAGAGAAGGAGGCGGGTCAAAAGAAACGCCCGCTCGGCGAAACACTGGTATCGAAAGGCAAGTTCTCCGAAGACGATTTGCGCCGAATGCAAGCGTATATCCTTGGCATACCTTTCGTGAATCTCAAGGGCCAAAAGCTCGATCACGAAATTCTGACCTTGATCCCCGAACCGATCGCAAGAAAGCACAATATAATCGCCTTTGAAAAGAAAGATGATTCGCTCGAGGTCGCCATGCTCGATACTGACGACCTACAAGCACTTAATTCAATAAAGAAAAAGGTGGGCGGTAAGATCTTGCCACGTCTTACTGATTCGGAATCAATGCGCTATGCGCTCCTTCAATATCAGAAAAACTTGCAAGACGAGTTCGGCGACCTTATAAAAACAGACTCAGCCGAAATAAAAGCCATCGCCGAGCAAATGCCCGGTGAGGAAGCGTCCGAGAGCGACTTGAAAAAGTTGGCCGAGGAATTACCGGTTGTCAGGATTGTCGATACTCTACTGAAGCACGCGATCATCCAAAATGCCTCAGATATTCACATAGAGCCACTCGAAGACCAGATAGTTATTCGTTATCGAGTCGACGGATTGTTGCACGATGCGATGGTCTTGCCTAAACATATCGGGCCCTCGCTTACCGCCCGCATAAAGGTTTTGTCCAGTCTCAAACTCGATGAAAAACGGCTACCCCAAGACGGTCGCTTCAAGATCGATATGAACGGCGAGCGCGTATCTTTCCGTGTTTCAACCTTGCCGATCTATTATGGTGAGAAGACTGTGATGCGCCTCTTGCGAGAATCGGTTTCCGGCTTCACGTTGGAATCACTCGGCTTCCATGGCGCCGGACTCGATATTTTGCATAAAGCCCTGCAACACACCACCGGCATGATCCTGACGACCGGCCCAACTGGTAGCGGTAAGTCCACCACGCTCTACACCATGCTTGATATTCTGAACACCGCTGACGTAAATATTTCTACTATCGAAGATCCAGTCGAATACCAGATGAAAAGGATCAACCAAACTCAGGTCAAACCGGAAATTGGTCTTACTTTCGCAAACGGTCTGCGCACGCTCGTCCGCCAAGACCCAGACATAATAATGGTAGGGGAAATCCGCGATGGCGAGACGGCGTCCCTTGCGATCAACGCTTCGCTAACAGGCCACTTAGTCCTTTCGACCTTGCACACAAACTCAGCGGCCGGAGCCATACCTCGCCTCATCGATATGAAGGTGGAGCCGTTTCTACTTATTTCGACTCTCGATGCAATTATCGGCCAACGACTGGTACGCAAACTTTCCGATAAAAGAGAAAAATACAAATTATCTAAGGCCGAGATCGATTCCATATCAAAGGCGGTTAATCTCGATGTCGTGCTCCAATCTTTGAAAGAAGAGAAAGTTATCGACAAGAACAGCAACTGGGAAGACATAGAATTCTACCGACCACTAAAAGACGCGGGGGAAGAAGGATTTAAGGGGCGAATAGGTATTTACGAAGTCCTCAATGTCTCATCCGCAGTCAAAGATATAATCATAAAAGGTGGCACCACCGAAGATATCGAATTGCAAGCCAAAAAAGAAGGGATGCTAACGATGCTCGAAGACGGAATATTCAAAGCAGCGCAGGGAATGACAACCATCGAAGAAGTCTTGCGAGTTGTTTCAGAATAATTTCTATTTTATAAACATATTTTTTACCAACTTATTGAAAGGTTGGTATAATTTGATAAATAGTTTTCGTTATTATTTCGTAACTTTCGCCTAATTTTCGTATCATCACATGCCTCTCTATAAATACAAAACTACAAATAGCGAAGGTAAAGAGATTGAAACTATCAAAGAATTCACCGATAAAGGCGCACTCTATGCTTACGTCCGGAAAATGGGAGAATCGATTGTTTCCGCCGAAGAAACAGATGGCAAAAAGAGCAAGCTGAAGTTCTTTTCATTTGCGCGCAAAATAAAATCCACCGACCTCATAAACTTCGCCAACAACTTGGCCGTCATGACTGAGGCGGGTCTTTCCGTATCACGCGCACTGTCTATTATGATAAAGCAGGCCAAGAATAAGCGTTTCATTGCGGTTCTAGAGGATGTGAGCGCTTCCATAAACCAAGGCGAAACCTTGTCACACGCCCTAGAGAAACATAGCGACATCTTCTCCAACATCTTCATTTCCATGGTCGCAGCTGGCGAAGAATCGGGTAAACTTTCTTATTCCCTCAAAACAATTGCGGCCCAACTCGAAAAATCATACGCTCTGACCAAGAAAATTAAAGGTGCGATGATCTACCCGACTGTAATCATCTGTCTTATGGTAGTTATCGGTATCGTCCTCATGGTCTACATGGTGCCGACTCTTACGGCAACATTCTTAGGTCTAAACATAGAATTGCCTTTACCGACGCGAATAATAATCGCAATTAGCGATTTTCTAAGAGAAAATATTATCCTTGTTCTCCTTGGCCTAATCATGCTCGTCGTAGGCGCGATCACCTTCTTGAAAACAAGTAGGGGAGGACGTCTTTCGGATTGGGTGATTCTGCACATGCCTATATTTGGGAATATGTCCAAAGAATTGAACGCGGCAAGGACCACGCGGACACTTTCTTCTTTGGTCTCCTCAGGTGTAGAGATTGTTGAAGCCCTACGAATAACCGGCAATGTTATCCAAAATTCTTATTTTAAAGAAATTGTCGCTGAATCTGCTAAACGAGTAGAAGTGGGGGAACTACTCTCAACATCTTTGTCTGACAAATTATACCCAATATTCGTAGGCGAGATGCTCTCCGTCGGCGAAGAGACCGGCAAGATGACTGACATGCTGAACAATGTTGCCACCTACTATGAAAGTGAGCTCGACCAGAAGACCAAAGATCTTTCTACAATCATCGAGCCATTTCTCATGATACTTATCGGTATTGCGGTCGGTGCCTTCGCGATCGCCATGCTTCTACCGACCTACTCACTCGTCGATGCTATCCAATAACAAACAAACCAGTCGGGGCTTTTCTTTGGTCGAAGTGATTTTTAGCGCGACAATATTCACCATAATCGCAATCTCAGTCTACAGTGGATACGCAAACCTAAACAGATTAATATCGGCTTCAAGAGACAAGGTTATTGGTATCGACCTCCTAAACGAGCAGTTTGAAATTGTCCGCAACATACCGTATGTGAGCATTGGCTTGATACAGGGTATCCCCACGGGTGTACTACCAGCAACTTCGACCATTGTTCGAGACGGACGAACATTCAGTGTAACGAGAACGGTAAGAAATATCGACAACCCTTTTGACGGCACACTCGGTGGTAGCCCAAATGATTTGTCACCAGCCGACTATAAATTGGTAGAGATCGCACTAAATTGTAGTGCTTGCAGAAATTTCTCCGAGATGAAGGCTTCATCATATTTTGCACCGAAAAATCTGGAGACCGCCTCGAATAACGGTGCACTTTTCATTAGAGTTTTCGACGCGAACGGCAACCCAGTACCTCAAGCCAGAGTAGAAATAACCAATAGCAGTGCTGGTATTTATATATTAGAGACCACCGACAATAACGGCGGTCTGCAAATAGTCGACGCCCCACCAGGTGTCAACGCTTATCGCATAATCGTAACCAAAAGTGGTTATACCACCGACCGTACCTATGCTCCCTCGATCAGTAACCCCAACCCAGTCAAACCCGACGCCACTGTAGTGTTGCAACAAGTTACTCAGATTTCTTTCATTATCGACAAGGTGAGTGTTATAAATGTCCGCTCCCGAGACTTGCAATGCGCCATCGTTCCAAACGTATCATTCAATATTTCCGGTGCAAAACTCATCGGTACCAATCCAAATATTGTGAAGTATAGCGGAAGCTTCTCTACTGATTCGGCCGGCATTAAGAGCTTGTCCAATATCGAATGGGACACCTTCACCCTAACTCCAGGAGGAGTAGGCAACCTCATCGGTATAAACCCCGCCTCGCCTTTTTCGGTACTACCGGATTCAGTCCAAAATGTTGATATGATTTTCGGTGAGGGAATACCTAATAACCTACTCGTGACCGCAAAGGATAGCGCGACCGGCTTGCCTCTCTCTGGTGTCCACCTCACCCTAACTCAAGGCGTCTTCACTGCCGAAAAAGTAACCGGCCGAGGATACATGGAACAAACCGATTGGTCAGGAGGCGCTGGCCAAAGCACTTATACCAATGACACCATGTATTACTCCGATGACGGCAACATAGAAACATCCTCTCCCAATGGAGAATTGAAATTGAAGAAAGTATTAGGCAACTATGTCGGTTCGGGCTTCTTGATCTCATCGGTTTTTGATACTGGCACATCTTCAAACTTCTCAAATATCTTATGGTCACCGACAGACCAACCACCCCAAACCGGTTCAGACAGTGTTCGACTTCAGCTCGCCACTTCTCCTGATAACACAGCTACAACCACTTGGGAGTACTTCGGACCGGACGGCACCGCCTCAACTTATTACACCATTGGCAACAACAACGTAAGCCCAGTTCACAACGGGGGCCGATATTTCCGATACAAAATATTTCTAAGAACAACCGCTTCAAACAAAACTCCCAATGTTGCAAACGTCGCTGTTACCTATACGTCTGACTGCATCCCTCCTGGCCAGTCTCTTTTCCCCGGTTTGTCATCGGGTAACCATCGTTTACTGCTAGAGAAAACAGGTTATCAGACCCAAGAATACGATGTGAACATAATCACCAACGATGATTGGCAAAGCATAGAAACTAATATGCTGCCCGAATAAAATGAGATACTCAATAACAAACAAGGGTGTCGGGTTGGTCGAGATGGTCGTAGTGGTCGCTATTTTTTCTGTAATATCGATCGCGGTTTGGAATTTCGGAGCAGAAATATTCAACTTCAATTCAACAGCGGGTTCAAATCTCACCGCCCAGTCAGAAGGCAGGAGAGTGATCAAAACAATGATCAAAGAGCTTAGAAGCGTTTCTCCCTCAAGTGTCGGTTCTTATCCTCTCAACCAAACAGCGACGTCCAGTTTGATTTTCTTTACTGACGCAAATGCTGATGGAATAAAAGAACGTATTAGATACTTCTTGCAAGGCAATGAAGTGAGAAGGGGAGTAATCGTTCCATCTGGCAATCCGCTTACTTACAACCCAGCGAACGAGAATATCACCCCAATAATCAGAGGGGTAGTAAACGGCAACACCGCCATCTTTGAATATTTCGACCAGAGCTATAACGGCACCTCATCCTCATTGCCGGAACCGGTCCAAGCAACCAGCGTTAGACTGATAAAAATAAATTTAATACTGGACAGCGATCCAAACAAAGAAGGCGGGATAATAAACGTCACGAGCCAAGTCACACTTAGAAACCTCAAAGACAATTTATAAAATGCGAATAAATATATTCCAAAACCAGCGTGGCCAGCTTCTCATACCGATAATGATTTTTTCTGCTATAGCTATTCTTATCACAGGCGGAATCATGAATTGGACCAAAATAACCATACAAGCCAATCGAGAGATGCTTGTAAGAGAGAAGGCCGTTTATTTTGCCGAGTCAGGAATAGACTACTATAGGTGGCACCTCGCGCACGCTCCCACTGATTACAAAGACGGTACAGGGAACGTTGGGCCCTACCTTCACTCAGTTTTGGACAAAGATGGTAATGTCATTGGTGAATTTGAATTAAGCATCACGCCTCCACCGATGGGATCAACTAAAGTATCCATTGAATCAACTGGCAGACCTACTGGCTCCAGTGTAGAGCGGACCATCAGAGTAGAGATGGCGATACCTTCACTTGCCAAGTACGCAGTCGCCGCGAATAGTGTGATGCGCTTCGGAGAAGGTACTGAAGTGTTCGGCCCCATTCACTCCAACTCCGGCATCCGATTTGATGGCCTCACCCACAACATTGTGACGAGCGCTGTTCCTTCCTACAATGATCCAGACTCGGATGATTGCAACAACAATAGCTCCTTCGGAGTACATACCTGTCTTAGCCCAAGTGACCCGCGACCACCCGCTTCAGTACCCAGTCGCCCAGACGTTTTTGAGGTAGGGCGACAGTTCCCAGTACCCCAAATAGATTTCCAAGGATTAACCAACGACCTTTCGTCCATGAAGGCTAGTGCCCAAACCGAAGGCAGATATTTTGCTCAATCCGGTCGCCAAGGATATCAGATCATCTTTCAAACCAACAACACCTTTGATTTATATAGAGTAAACTCTCAAGTAAACCCTGGGGGATCCTGTACAAATTCGCAAAGTCAGAGCGGTTGGGGCACATGGAGCATAAACGGAAAAACTTTCATCGGTAATTACACCGTACCGGCAAACGGACTGATCTTTGTCGAAGACAACGTCTGGGTAGAGGGGCAAATAAACAATAGCCGAGCAACTGTGGCAGCCGGAAGATTCCCCGACAACCCCCAAAACCGACCAAGCATCACGATCAATAACAATCTCCGATACACCGACTACGATGGCTCGGATGTTTTGGCCTTGATATCGCAAGGCAATATCAACATCGGCCTTTATTCGGCCAACAACTTACAGATAGATGGAGCCTTGGTCGCCCAAAACGGGAGGGTAGGGAGGTACTACTACGCTTCGGCCTGCGGGGTCAATTATGTACGTTCATCGATAACGCTTTATGGCATGATCGCCACCTATGACCGCTATGGGTTTGCCTACACTGGCAGTACCTATAATTGCGGTAACGGCATTGGCAACATAGGAGGTGGTTATTGCACCAGAAACATAAATTACGACGCAAACTTGCTTTATGGCCCACCACCAAGCTTCCCTCTAACTTCTGACCAATACGAAATTCTCTCTTGGCAAGAAATTTGAATTTGATCGAATTGTAAATTCAAAATTATTACGCTACCATAAACCTATGCAAAAGAAGCGTAATTTGATTGTGGCCAATTGGAAGATGTCTCCCACTTCACCTGCTGAAGCCAAAAAGCTCTTTTATTCCACCAGAAAATCTGTTGCTTTGCTCAAAAATACGGATGTCGTGATCTGCCCACCGGCAGTATTTCTAGAAAATCTCGCCAAACTTAGCGGACCAAAAAATCTGAGTTTTGGCGCACAAAATATATTCAGCGAAAGAAAAGGGGCCTTTACCGGAGAGATAAGCGCCGAAATGGCAAAAAATGTGGGCGCAAAGTATGTAATAGTCGGCCATTCCGAAAGAAGAAGTACGCTCTTCGGCCTAGCAGAAACAGACAAAGTCATTAACCAGAAAATGCTCTTGAGTTTCGACTCTGGCCTCTTACCCATACTCTGTGTGGGTGAAAGGGAACGCGATAAGGATGCGTCCTACTTATCATTTATCAAAGAACAACTTAGATCGGGATTGGCCGATGTACAGAAAAAGGATTTGGTCGGAGTCATAATTGCCTATGAACCGCTCTGGGCTATCGGCAAATCTTATAAGGAGTCGATGAGCCCAACAGATATCCACGAAATGAGTCTTTTTATAAAAAAATCAATTGGTGAGATATATGGCCGTGATATAGGCCAGAGTGCTCAAGTTCTTTATGGCGGTTCGGTAGAGAAAGAAAATGCAGAGGCGATCGTGCGGTACGGTGAAGTAAGAGGATTCCTTGTAGGCCATGCCTCGCTCTCTGCCTCAGAATTTGCTGAGATTTTGAAAGTTGGAGATATAAAATAACCCACACCACCCATCATGCACTTAGTATCGGAAATACAAGATTTCGAAGGCAAGAAAGTTGTGGTCAGGACTGATTGGAATGTACCGCATGATAGACACAAGATTTTGGATACTTCACGCATCGATGTAACCTTAGAAACAATCCGTTATATTTCAAGTCGCGGAGGAATTGTTGTTGTCATTTCTCACTTTGGCCGAGAAGGTGAGTCAATGATGGATTTGGCAAATCTCTTGGCAGAAATACTGCCAGTCGAGTTCATTGCTGACCCATTTTCTGAAGAAGGCCGTGCCAGACTTACCAATCTAAAAGTTGGGGGAGTGGCCCTAGTAGAAAATCTTCGCAAATGGCAAGGTGAGGAAGAGAATACTGAACAATTTGCAAAGGATTTGGCCAGCTTGGGAGAGATTTATGTTAATGAAGCATTTTCGGCCTCACATCGCAGTCATGCTTCGATCGTGAGCGTACCCAAAATCCTACCGAGTTTCGCCGGCTTTCATTTTATGAAAGAGGTTACAAATTTATCCAGAGCGTTCAACCCAGAGCATCCCTTTCTTTTTATCCTAGGCGGAGCCAAACTAGAAACGAAAATACCGCTCGTTAAAGAATTCCTAAGCGTTGCTGATAATATTTTTATTGGTGGAGCACTCGCCAAACCAGCCAAAGCTACAGAGCTTGGCGATAATCCAAAGATCATCTTCCCGCTTGGTGAGCTAGACGCGCTTGATGCTGGAGAAGAAACCCTTGAGATGCTTAGGGGGAAAATAAATTCGGCTAGATTTATCCTCTGGAACGGCCCCTTGGGTAAATACGAGGATGGTTACGACAAGGGCACAAAAACTCTCGCCCTAATGATCGCTCTATCTAATGCAGAAAAGATCGTGGGTGGGGGCGACACCGAAGAAGTGATCGATGTCTTGAATATCAAAGATAAATTCAGTTGGGTTTCGCTTGCTGGCGGAGCCATGCTCGACTTTCTAGCCAAGCGAACCTTGCCAGGGATTGAGGCACTAAACAGAACTTAAAGCTTCGGCAATTTTCTTTTGGTTTTGCTCAAAATCTCTCTTATCACCAAGGACTTCGCGGTTGGGAAAAACCCAAATATGAGCGTGAGGGACTTCTTCACCCACTATTTTTGAAATTATCCAGTCCGTACCAAATGCTTTTTGTTGGGCTTTAGCCACCTTTTGAACAATTTCGAAATACTCTCCGATATTTGGCACGTCCCAGACCCAACGATAATGATCTTTTGGTATCACAAGGGCGTGACCCGGAGACTCCGGATTGATATCTAAAAATGCCAGAAAACTATCATTTTCATATATTTTGTAAGACGGCACTTCACCTTTTACTATTTTGCAAAAAATGCAGTCATTCATGAGTTTATTTTATCATAACTCACCCCCTCTCGCCGTCTATTATTTTATCCGTCGCAAGTGGTATCATACCCCTATGTCCAAAAAATATTCCGTGAGGCCAAAAGTTTCTGACGATCTGGTAGAACAGCTTTTGCATAATCGCAATATAAAAACCAGCACAGAAAAGGAAAATTTTCTTAACCCTGATTTTGAGTCCCACTTACACGATCCTTTCCTTTTGCCAGATATGCAGAAAGCAGTCGAGCTCATACTAAAAACAATAGAGAAAAATCAAAAGATCGGCATCTGGAGCGACTATGATGCAGACGGTATCCCCGGTGGAGCACTCCTGCACGATTTTTTCAAACTCATTGGCTACACCAATTTCGTGAACTACATACCCAACCGACACGAGGAGGGTTACGGTCTAAATCAGGAGGGTATCAATGAGTTAGGGGAGGAGGGAGTAGAGGTGCTCATCACAGTCGACTGTGGCATACGCGACTGCAAAGAGATCGAGCACGCAAAAAAACTTGGCATAAAAACAATAGTGACTGACCATCACGAACCCGGCGACGAACTACCTAAAGCGTTCGCCATCATTAACCCGAAATTAAAATCATCGAAATATCCCGAGCAAATACTCTGCGGAACTGGTGTTGCATGGAAACTCATAGAAGCAATTTTGAAAAAAAGACGAACGTTTTCAAAAAACGGTCAACCCTTCGACCTTCCTCAGGGTAAAGAAAAGTGGCTACTTGATTTGGTTGGA
>CAZAXK010000009.1:0-18525 GCA_964489135.1 uncultured Candidatus Saccharibacteria bacterium | reverse complement strand
ATATTGGCGTAGCGCCTTCTAAGCCCAGTGTCATTAAACTGGGTGGCACGAGTCCGGTTGGAGTATCCTCTGCCTACAAGCGAGGACTTTCCTGTTATTGCGCATACTTTAGCCATAATGGGAACCATGCTAACATGTAAGTATTGGAGAAGTCAAATGCCAAGATAGGAGATTTGAGATAAAAAAATGGAATTCATATTTATAGTTGCGATCCTAATAATGTCGGTGGTGATCCACGAGGTAGCCCATGGCTTTATGGCGCTCGCCTTGGGCGACCCCACAGCCAAGCACCAAGGCCGGCTCACCCTAAACCCCATTTCTCACCTCGACCCAGTTGGATCGTTTTTTGTCCCACTCTTGGGTTATCTGCTTGGCGGTTTTATTATCGGTTGGGCAAAGCCGGTCCCCTTCAACCCTTACAACTTGAGGAATTCGCGCTGGGGCGAAGCACTGGTAGCTATAGCCGGACCACTTTCAAATATTTTTTTGGCCCTCATTTTTGGCCTTTTTATCCGATTCGGATCACCAGAGAATTATTTGGGCACCGCTTCCTTGAGTATTTTGGGAATTATTGTGATTATCAACCTCACACTCGCTCTTTTTAACCTCGTACCCATTCCACCTCTCGACGGATCAAAGATTTTGTTCGCCTTTCTTCCTCTCAGGATGCAGGGATTAAGAATCGCGCTCGAAAGATTCGGAGTGTTTTTTGCCTTATTTTTTGTATTCTTTCTCTGGCAATTTTTGAGCCCCATGGTGTTCAAGACCTATGGACTGATCACCGGACTTGCGTTTTAACCCGCTTTGTATTAAATTTACCCCTAACCGCGGATAGCGGTTTTATATGGCAACAATCAACCAGTTGGTAAAAAGAAAGAGGAAGAACATCCGCAAGAAGTCCAAGGCGGTGGCTTTGGCTCGTGGTTTCAATACATTGAAAAACCAGCCGGTCTTGTACCCATCACCTTTTAAATCCGGTGTTTGCACCAAGGTCACAACCAAGACCCCAAGGAAGCCAAACTCAGCTATCCGAAAGATTGCAAGGGTTCGCCTAACTAACGGTATGGAGGTTACCGCCTACATTCCTGGTATTGGCCACAATCTTCAGGAGCACTCACGTGTCACTTTGCGAGGCGGTAGAGTAAAGGACATCGGCGTGCGCTACACCATAGTCAGAGGCCGACTCGACGCATCAGGTGTCGACAAACGAATGACCTCAAGATCATCTTACGGAGTAAAGCGCCCAAAGAAATAAAATAAATAAATGCGCAGAAAAGTCAAAAATAGAAATAAAGTTGGTCCGGATATAAAATTCAACTCGACAAAGGTTGAGAAGTTCATCAACTATTGCATGCAAGAGGGCAAGAAAAACACCGCTCGAGCAATAGTCTACCAAGCATTTGACCTGCTCAAGGAGAAGGAGAAGATCGAGAATCCTCTTGATCTCTTCGAGACCGCGCTCAAAAACACCGGTCCTTCAGTTGAAGTCAGATCTCGCCGTGTTGGAGGTGCAAACTATCAAGTTCCAAGAGAGGTTCGACCAGAAAGAAAGAGCTATCTTTCTATGAAGTGGATCATTGACGCCGCTCGATCGAAAAAGGGCAAGCCGATGCATGAAAAGTTGGCCGAAGAAATAGTACTCGCAAGCAAAAATGAGGGTGAAGCGGTCAAGAAAAGAGAGAACGTCCACAAGATGGCCGAGGCCAACAAGGCCTTCGCTCACTTTGCTTGGTAGTTTTCCTGTTTCTTCGCAATTTGTAGTATAGTATGTTCGTTTGGTTATAAATTATTAATTTATTCGCTTATCAGTAACTATCGTTACGATTCTCGCGACTTATTTCGTATATTATGAACAGAGATTACCCCCTAGACAGAGTTAGAAACTTCGGCATCATCGCCCACATCGATGCGGGCAAGACCACAACTTCAGAAAGAATTTTGTACTACACCGGTAGCCAGCACAAAATAGGGGAGGTACACCAAGGCGAGACCACTACCGACTGGATGGAGCAGGAACGCGAAAGAGGCATCACCATCACAGCTGCGGCTGTAACCTGTTTCTGGGCACCAACCTATCTTTCAGCCGAGGAAAGAAACAAGAAAGAGAACAAAAATCGTTTTAATATCATCGACACCCCGGGACACATCGACTTTACTGTGGAAGTGAAGCGCTCAATGCGCGTACTCGACGGTGCGGTCTGTGTTTTCGACGGAGTCGCCGGAGTAGAACCACAATCAGAAACAAACTGGCGCTACGCCGAGGAAGCAAACGTGCCAAGACTTTGTTTTGTCAACAAACTCGACCGAACTGGTGCTAATTTTGAAAAATCTTATGCTTCGATCCTTGCCCGCCTTTCCAAGAAAGCGGTCCGTATGCAGATCCCAATAGGGGAAGAAGATAAACACGAAGGGGTTGTTGATCTTTTGACTATGAAGGCCTTCGACTTCGAGGGCAAACTTGGCGACAACGTTATAGAAGTCGCTATGCCAGAACACCTCAAAGCCGACGTAGAAAAATATCACGCAGAATTGGTAGAGCGAATCGTCGAAAACGATGAGGATATGATGAACCGATACCTTGCAGGAGAAAAAATCGAGGTAAGCGATCTCAAGAAACTTTTGCGAAAAGCTGTGATTGAGAACAAAGTTTTCCCAGTATTCTGCGGTTCAGCCCTAAAGAACAAGGGTGTTCAGCTCGTTCTGGACGCTGTGGTAGATTATTTGCCAAGCCCTCTCGATATACCTTCGATCAAAGGCATCGACCCAAGAACTGGCGAAGAAACAGAGAGACATCCATCCGACGAAGAGCCATTTTCCGCACTGGCCTTCAAACTTCAAGCGGATCCATTCGTAGGACAGCTTACATTCTTCAGAGTTTATTCGGGAACTATTGAAGCTGGGTCTTATATTTACAACGCTTCCACCGGAGACAAAGAGCGCCTTGGACGTATCGTGCGCCTGCAAGCCGACAAAAGAGAAGAGGTGAAAAAGGTTTTTGCCGGTGAAATTGCAGCTGCAGTAGGTCTCAAGGACGCCAAAACTTCGCATACTTTCTGCGATGAGGCAAACCCAATCGTGCTCGAAACCATCGTCTTCCCCGAACCGGTTATTTCGTTGCGTATCGAACCAAAGACCAAGGCCGACCAAGAGAAGATGGGCACCGCACTAAGGCGCCTTGCCGACGAAGACCCAACATTTAGAATAAAATCAGACACAGAAACAGGTGAGACCGTGATCATGGGCATGGGTGAGCTTCACCTCGATATCATTGTTGACCGCATGAAGCGCGAATTCAACGTAGAAGCCAACGTTGGCGCACCACAAGTAGCATATAAAGAAACGATTACCGGTGAGGCCGAGGTAGAAAATAAATACATCAAGCAGACCGGTGGTAAAGGTCAGTACGGTCACGTCAAAATCAAGATCAAACCACTCGAACCAGAGGTTGAGGATGGTAAGAAGAAAGCTAAAAACGTTCACCGAGAAGAAGGTTTCGAATTTATTGATTCTATCAAGGGCGGTGTTATCCCAGCTGAATTTATCCCTGCAGTAGAGAAGGGTGTTAAAGAAGCCATGGAACGCGGAGTAGTCGCTGGTTACAAGATGACCGACGTATCTTGCGAACTAACCTTCGGTTCTTACCACGATGTGGACTCATCCGAAATCGCCTACAAGATCGCCGCTTCTCAGGCCTTCCAAGAAGCCGCCAAGAAAGCCAAACCCGTCATACTCGAGCCAGTTATGAAAGTTGAGGTGGTGGTGCCAGAACAATTCATGGGTGATATAACCGGTTACCTTTCTTCTAAACGTGGAGCAATCGAAGGTATGGATGACCGCGCCGGACTCAAGGTGGTGCGTGCCAAAGTGCCTCTCGCTGAATTGTTTGGTTATGTAACAACTCTCCGCTCGATGACAGAAGGTCGCGGATCAGCCAACATCGAATTTGATCACTACGCAATTGTACCTCCAAACGTAGCGCAGACTATTGTTGAAGCTAGAAAATAAATTTAATTTTATAAAAGTTTAGCCGCCGAGCACTCATTCAAGTGCTCGGCGGTGTTGTGGATCATCATCTCGTGACTGACACTACAACGACTATGCCGATGAGTGCCAGTGCCCCCAGTAAGACCCCCAGGACGACCTGGGGATCCTTAGTTAAACTTCTAAGGAACTTCATTCTTTTAATTATAACACTTTTCACACAAAAAACAAGCTGAAAATAGCTCAAATAGGGGGGTCTAGACAAGCTCGATCTTTTTGCCGAGAGCGGTTGCAATTTGGCTTATGGTAGCAAAGGAAAGACCTTGGCGACCACTTTCGAGTCGGGCTATGACTGACTGAGGCATTCCGGCTTTTTTGGCCAACCCTTCTTGGGTCATTCTCTTTTTTAGTCTCGCTTGTTTGATTTGGTGAATCATATCTAATCTAGCTACTTCCTTTTGGTAATCTTCTTTGAACCCTTTAATTTTCATTTGTTTCTTGAGCATTTCTCCAAAAGAAACTGTTTTGATTCCATTTATTGTTTTCATTGGTTTGTTATTATTTTGTAATATTTTTCTGCCATTTCTATTACCTTTTTCGGAGTCTTGTTGCTTTGTTTGTAAAAAATCCCCGAAACAAAAACGGTATTTCGATAAATAAAAAATATAAGTCTGTATTTTTTTACCCTCAATTCCTTTATTTCTCCTTTCAACAGCTTCACATAAATTGCATCAAATTTTTTACTTCCCAATGCACTTAAGGAGCCAGAAATTTTAGACTGCACTTGAGGATTTAGTGACAAAATAAATTCCTCTACTTTTTTAAACAAACATATCTCAAATATGTTTTCCATTCCGTTATTCTACAACAAAACAACAACTGGCCACAGTATAGCAAATTTGCTATACTGGTGTCAATCCAGATTGTTTGCGAAATGCCACTTTCCTTCTCATCAATTTTTGATATGATGGGCACATTAGAAGCAGAGCGAGATTATCAATTTTTGAACTTGGTGGCTTGAGGGCAAGCCAGTAGCTTCAAGAATTGATCTCGTGTACGTGTAATTAAAAAGGAAATGCAAACAAAGAAATATGAGCTCGAACTAAACGGCAACAAACTCATTGCCGAATTTACCGACTTGGCCGAAAATGCGCACGGCTCTGTCCTATTGCGCTATGGCAACACCACCGTCTTTGCGACCGCGGTTATGTCGAAAGGCGAAAAGGAGTCGGATTATTTCCCACTCTCAGTGGAATACGAGGAACGCTTTTACGCTTCCGGACAAATTTTGGGTAGCCGATTTATCAGAAGGGAGGGTAGGCCGAGTGATGAAGCCATTCTTTCTGGCCGAATTACTGACAGAACCATTCGTCCACTCTTTAACCAAAACATGCGCAACGAGGTGCAAGTCGTTGTAACCATCCTGTCTCTCGACGAACATGACCCAGACATCCTCGGGGTTATCGCATCCTCACTTGCTCTCGCAACTTCGCATATTCCTTGGAATGGACCAGTCGGCGCTGTCCGCATTGGCAAGATGAAGGGAAGTGAAGAATTTATAATAAACCCAACCTATAAAGAACGTGAGGATGAGAATTACGAGTTTGACTTGGTCGCTTGTGGCCGAGACGGCACCATAAACATGATCGAGGTCGGGGGTAATGAAGCAAAGGAAGAAACTTTGATGAAAGCGCTCGAAAAGGCCAATGCAGAGCTCATAAAAATCCAAAAATTCCAAGAAGATATAATCAGAGATATCGGCAAAACCAAGATCGAAGTAAAAGATATTGGAATTCCGGAAGATCTGCAAAAACTCTTTAACGAGGAAGTCGGACCCAAACTTAGCACCATAATCGGTGAGCCGGGCAAGAAGAAGATTTATGAATTGGAAGACGAGTGGTTCAAGGTTTTGGCAGAAAAGTTGCCGGAAGCAAATTCTCGAACCGCACGGTACATGTTCCATGAAGCCATAAACGAATTTGTTCATAAAGTTAGTCTCGAGGATAACAAGCGTGTTGATGGGAGAGGCTTCGACGAGCTTCGCCCACTTTATGCCAAAGCGGGTGGTATTTCTCCCGTCCTTCATGGCTCGGGAATATTTTATCGCGGCGGGACACATATCTTTTCTGCCCTGACACTTGGAGCCCCCAGTGATTCTCAAGTTATCGACGGTATGGAAACACAGCAGAGCAAACGCTTTATGCACCACTACAACTTCCCACCATTTTCAGTGGGGGAAACTGGAAGAATAGGCGGAACAAACCGCCGAATGGTCGGCCACGGGGCCTTGGCCGAAAAAGCACTCCTACCAATAATCCCTAAGAAGGAATCCTTCCCTTACACGGTTCGCATCGTTTCAGAAGCTTTATCGAGCAATGGCTCTACCTCGATGGGTTCGGTCTGCGCTTCTACGCTCGCCCTAATGGATGCTGGCGTACCAATTAGCAAACCAGTAGCAGGTATTGCTTCGGGGCTGATGTCGAAAGGGGACAAATATAAGGTCCTGACTGACATCCAAGGACCGGAGGATGAGCATGGTGATATGGACTTCAAGGTGGCCGGCACCAAAGACGGGGTAACCGCGGTCCAAATGGATGTAAAAGTTGATGGGATCAGCTTGCCGGTTTTGGCAGAAGCGTTTGAGAAAGCTCGACAAGCTCGGCTCAAAATACTGAGTGTTATAGAAAATGAAATATCTCAACCAAGGTCAGAGCTCAGCCCCCGCGCACCAAGAATATTTACTATGCAAATCAGGCCGGATCAGATTGGAATGGTGATTGGCACCGGTGGCAAAGTTATAAACGAAATAAAAGACACAACCGGAGTCGAAATTGATATCGAAGAGGACGGCACCATCTTCATAACTGGTGAAGCGGTTGGCGCCGAGAAAGCCAAGCTCGCTATCGAATCAATAGTCAAAGAATTTAAGGTAGGGGATAGAATGGTGGGTGAAATAGTCCGTGTCGCCGACTTTGGAGTAATCGTCAAGCTTGGGCCCAAAGTAGATGGCTTGGTACACGTCTCTGAAATGGCCAGTTTCCGAATCGATAGAGTTGAAAGCTACGCCCGAGTAGGCCTACAAGTGCCCGTAGTAGTAAAGGATGTTGATGAGAAAGGACGACTCAAGCTATCGATCAAAGAAGCCGATCCAAACTTTTTCCAGAAAAAATAATTTTTCTGTGTGATAAAATACAGGTGATGGAAGAGAACGACAGACAAAAGAACGAGCAAAGCTCCGCCGATCTTTTGCACAAAGATAGGCCTCTCCAGTCTTTGCGCACCTATCAAGGCGATGTAGCAGAGGCAATAAAGAGCCAAAACGAATCAGTAGCGACGATCGCCATAAAAGAGAAGGTCAAAAAGGAAGAAGACAAACCAGTCAAACTCCCCGAGCCGTCAAACTTACCAGTCAGCATGGTGAGCGTTTTCCTTGGAATAATTCTCTTGGCCGGAAGCGCTTTTGCTTTACTCTTCGTATTTAGGGCCATACAAAGCAATCCTGACGTCAAGCCAATTTCCACCGAAGAAATAATTTCTGCGAACAATCAAATTACCATCTCGGGCGCCACCAGAGATAACCTTAAAAGCGAACTCCAAAAGATTAACGGCACTGGTATAGTCACTGCAAATATCGAGACACTCGACGGCAAGCGTCTGGAGAATGCTGAGGATTTCCTGAAACTAACGCAAGCAGAATTGCCCAATGGGTTCGTGCGAAATCTTGGGATTTTTTCGCTCGGAGTTTATTTCTCCGAATCAAGTCGCTCGACATTTCTTTTGCTAAAAACACAGGAGTTTGGTTTGGCTTTTTCGGGTTTACTCGAATGGGAAAAAAGGATGGAAACGGACTTACCATTCTTTGAAAGGCGATCGAGTGGAGCGACTTATGTTTGGAAGGATTTGATAATCAAAAACAAAGACGTGAGAGCTCTTACCAATACGGAAAATCAAGATGATTTCGTAATGGGCTATACATTTATGGACAAAAACACAATTCTCATAACCGACACAGCGAAGGCTTTGGCGGATATCTCCTCCCTTTATGCTTCTAGAGCTGTTGCCCGCTGAGCTTTTGTGCTATACTGTAGGGGTTATGGAGCGAGAATTAGACACAAACATTTTTCGGTCAAAGCTTGAGCAGGAGCTTGCTCAAGTACGAGAGGAGCTGGATAGAATCGGTCAAAGAAACCCTCAAAGAAAGGACGATTGGGAGGGCAATTCTTCTGATTTTCCCGACAGCGCCGATTCGAACGAAACCGCCGACAAAATAGAGGAGCTCGAGGAAAATACCGCTATTGTAAGCGAACTCGAAAGCAAGCTCGCCGACATAAAGAAGGCACTCGATAAAATTGAACAGGGTACTTATGGGATATGCGAGGTAGGGGACGAACCAATCGAACTCGACCGACTAGAAGCCAATCCTTCCGCCACAACCTGCAAGAAGCACATGGAATAAAATGAGCTATGCCAAAGTCTACAGTGCTCAGACTTTTCTCTTAAAGCCCTACATAGTCGATGTTGAAGCAGACCTCTCACGAGGTCTTTATGCTTTTTCAATCGTCGGTCTACCCGACAAAGCCGTCGAGGAAGCAAAAGACAGGATAAGTGCAGCTATCAAAAATTCTGGTTTTGAGTCGCCCAAATCTCAGAACCACAAAGTTGTTATCTCGCTTGCTCCAGCTGAAATAAAAAAGGAAGGGGCAGGACTCGACGTCGCTATGGCCTTGGCTTATCTTTTGGCGAACGGAGATGTGGCCTTTGATCCAGAAAAAATAATGTTTTTAGGCGAGCTTTCGCTCGACGGCAGTATACGCAAAGTGAGGGGGGCGCTTGCCTTCGCTCGCAAGGCCAAGCAAGCCGGATTTCGCGAAATATTTTTACCGAAAGAAAACGCTATGGAGGCATCGCTTATCGACGGCATAGCGATATACGGCGCATCACATCTCCGAGAGATAGTAGACCATCTTTCCATGACTGAGTCGTCATACAAAATCAAAAAGGAAAACAAGCAAGAAATAAAAACCAGCCACACCATCAATTTGGATCTCGCTGACATAAAAGGGCAGGAAGGCGCCAAAAGAGCGCTCCAAATTGCGGCAGCGGGCGGACACAACATCTGTCTTTATGGGCCACCCGGAACGGGCAAGACCATGCTCGCCAAAGCTCTTGCTGGTATACTGCCCCCACTTTCCTTCGACGAGCTGATGGAAGTAACCGAAATCCACTCGATCGCCGGCGCCCTGCATGAAGAATTGGTCTTTGAACGACCTTTTCGTTCACCTCACCATACATCTTCCTATGTATCTCTCATAGGTGGTGGAGCGAACCCGCGCCCCGGCGAGATAACCCTTGCACACAAAGGTGTGCTTTTTCTCGACGAATTCCCCGAGTTCGACAACAAAACCATCGAGGGACTCCGCGAACCACTTGAGGAAAGAGTTGTTTCGGTGTCGAGAGCCAAAGGTACGGTAAAGTTTCCAGCGCATTTTATTTTGGTCGCCGCCATGAATCCGTGCCCCTGTGGCAACTTCGGCATCAAAGGCAAGCCCTGTATTTGTAGCGCCCTGCAGATCGAAAGATATCGTAGAAAGATTTCTGGACCGATCATTGATCGTATTGATATCTGGACCGAGGTTTCTAAAGTAGACCACGACAAGCTTACAGAGAAAGCGGGGGAGAGCGAAAGTGAGCCGATGAGAAAAAGAATAAACCAAGCCCGCCGAATACAAGAGGAGCGCTTCAGAAAAGCGGGTCGCAAAATAAGTACCAACGCCGAGATGAACGCACGAGATATCATTTCGATTCTCCAAATATCCGATGAGGTCAAAGATATTCTGAACCGCTCAGCACGCTCGCTCGACCTTTCGGCCCGCTCTTACCACAAACTTATCAAGCTTGGACGGACCATTGCCGACCTTGATGGAGCTTCAGAAATCTCTCGCGACCACATCCTTGAAGCCATCTCCTACCGCCCCAAAGCGCAGGTCTAGGATTGAGCTAAAGCCATTTGGGCCATGCGAATGGCTGAATCTTTGGAACGGGCAACTGCATACCAGCCACCGTTGGCGCAGAAAATCGCGTCTTCTATGCCAATAACTTTAGAAAGCTCGCCGTCGCGCAACCCTTGCCAACTTTTGGGGAAGCTGGCGCGATCGGAGTTGTAGTCTTCGGGATTATTGCGACCGACTTGGATAGCCCAGTCGGACCCATTGCGATGTTTATAAACCACAAATTTTATATGTTGGTGTTTGGACACTTCTTTCTCCCAGTCTACATAACGCTCGAGTATTAGGATAGGTGAGTCGCCTTGCTTCACCACTTCTTCTCTTACCATTTCGGCCCCCAACACTGCAGCGCGAGCTAGAGCAATATTTCTCATTATTACTTCCTTGCCAAGCGAAACCATTTTGCGGAAAATTGGATCAATGGACTCGCCCCCTTCAAGCCAAGTCGGGTTGAAGCTACCGATCATTTTGTCGATACCATAATCAGAGACCCCTTCGATTGCAGGGGTAGAGATGTTCACACCATTGTCTTTCGCATCTATCGCAACCACCAATTCTCGCTCCACAATGTCTGCGATCTCGCTCTCACCACATACTTCCTTGCCGAATTTTTTCCAAACTAAACCAAAAGAAGCGTAAGCGACAGAGTTCTCGCGCCTACCGGCGCCTCCCACTTGATGGTGGTCGAAGCGGTTTTTGTCGGGATCATAAACCATTCCCACATCAACGACAATGTCCGCCCTTTCTATCACATCTTTGTCGCGCGTCCGAGTAATAGTGATTGCCTGCCCCTGCTTTTCTGCCCACAAAGACAGGGTGGCGCAAGCAAAAACATCGTCAGGGTGAAAGCTCCCACTGTGGGTCGCCACTTTTATTTTTGGTCTGAAAAATTCAAATGCCATTCCTTAAATCCTATAATATCGGGTGCAATAATGCTATATTGCTTCTATGCAAGCTAAGAAAAGTTTAGGACAAAATTTCTTACATGATCCGAAAATTCTCCAAAAGATTGCTGATTTTGCTCATATCGATAGGGGAGACACCGTGCTCGAGATCGGGCCCGGAGAGGGGGCTTTGACCAAACTACTATTGGAGAAAGCCCACTTAGTCGTTGCAGTTGAAAAGGATGAACAACTCGCCGAAGCATTGCAGACCAAATTCGCCGAGGAGATAAGGGAAAGAAGGTTAACGATAATCGCCGGTGACATTTTAGAAATCGCCGACCCCATAACACATAGTGCAAAGTACAAATTGGTTGGTAACATTCCTTACTACATCACCGGAGAGATATTTCGGAAATTTCTAGAAATAGATAGGCAGCCAGAGTCTATGACTTTTGTTATCCAGAGGGAAGTAGCCGAAAGAATTATGGCCCGCGATGGCAAAGAAAGTATTTTGAGTATTTCGATCAAAGCGTATGGCACACCCGAATACGGCGGGATAATCAAAGCTGGAAGCTTCGCACCTAAACCACAGGTGGATTCGGCAATTATAGCAGTAAGGGAGATATCGAGAGCCAGATTCGGAAAAATAAGAGAAAAAAGGTTTTTTGAGATACTGAAACGTGGATTTTCGCACAAAAGAAAGCTTCTCTGTAGTAATTTGGGGGTGAGCCCGCAATTTTTGGCAGATTTTGGAATTAACGAAAGAGCCAGAGCCGAAAATTTGACTGTGCAAAACTGGATGCATATTGCAGAGCATCCCCAAAATCGCTAGTGAGAAGTGCGGATAGAAGGTAAAATTCGTATGTGAATTATTTACCGAGCAGAAAAATACTGAGCATGCTTGTCCTTGCTGTCGGCTTTGTCGTCGCTATTATATTTTTGTTCAACGACAAGGCGACATCCCTTACCGAGAGCAAGGTAGGGATGCTCACCGCAGGGGATAAAATCCAAATTGCCCCAAACCCCAATTGGCAAAACGAAATAGATGGCGTCACAGAAGACATACAACCGATAGGTACCTCGCCCGCCGAAAGCTCGGGGACTCTCACGGACAACATTTCTGTTTCTCTCATGTCCAACTACCTGAGTATGAAGCAGAGTGGCACTTTCGACTCACAAAAAGCCCAGAACTTGCTTGACAGCAGTCTGCAATATTTCGATTCCTCGTATAACCTACCGGTCAAAGACCCAAGCTTTACGACCACAAGCGACAATGGCAAGCAGTCAATCCAAACTTATGGTGAAGACCTTGGGAGGGTTTTCAAAGCAAATACCCCTGCTCAGCCCAAAAATGAGATTCAGATACTCACCGCAGTCGCAAATTCGGGCTCGACAGAGAAATTGGCCGAAATAGACGAGATTTTGTCGGTCTACAACCAAATCGAGGTAGACCTGACCAAGATCTCCGTCCCCGCCACCTTTGTGAGATCGCATTACGACATGATCAAAGGGTTACGCGGCATCGTTGCCGGCCTAAAGGAGATGAAGGGGGTGGCAAGTGACCCAATAAAAAGTCTAGTGAGTGTCAAAGCATACCGAGAAAACATCGATTTGTTCCAGAATGCTTATCTAGCAACACGCGCCTATATATATAAGCAAAACATCTTTTATAAACAGGGAAGTGGTGGCTACTACCTCCTCTACGGGATATAATAAATCAAAATGAAAGCTCAGAATTTTCGTAAAGTCTTCGGTGTCGCGCTAGTTTTCAACCTGATATTCTTGCCGATTTTACCTGCACAGGTAGCCCACGCCCAGTTCGGTATCCCTGTCCCCGTAGTTGAGATAGGCCCATCCGGTGTCGCAAACGTCACCACGGCTGTAAATTCCACCACCATGAGCTTTAAGGAGCAACTCTTTGACGCTCTGGCTTTCGGATTTATGAACTATGCCATCCAAAGAATAGCCGCTAACACCGTCCAGTGGATCAACAGCGGTTTTAAAGGTAGTCCAGCTTTTGTCACAGACCCAGAAGGATTTCTGAAAAAAACTGCCGACCAGACCGTCGGGGCCTTTATCGAAAAGGATCCGCGACTCAACTTTCTCTGTTCGCCAATCCAAAACAGAATCAAGATAGCACTGGTTAATAGTTATGCTCCGAACAATAACCTTTGGCAATGTACGCTTACTGACGCAGTAGGCAATATGGAAAACTTTCTAGACGACTTCGACCGAGGCGGATGGGACAAATTCTTTGAAATAAGTCAGAAACAACAAAACAGCCCGATAGGTGCCTACATCATGGCCGAAAACGAACTTTACTCTCAAGTCGCTTCCAAGGTTGGAGTAAAGCAACAGGATCTAAACTGGGGTAAAGGGTTTATGTCTTTCAAGAGCTGTGCACGATACGCCGGCATCCCCGAAGCCCAACGAACCATCGATGTGCCGACCCAAAACCCAGACGGTTCTTTTGGCAACCGAAAAGAAGTGATACCTGATACCTGTGTCCAAGAATCGACCGAAACCCCAGGCACAGTTATCGAGTCGCGCTTGAACGATGCGCTTGGTTCCGGAGGCCGAAGGCTTGAGGCGGCAGATGAAATAAATGAAATTGTTGGGGCACTATTGACCCAACTGGCAAACAAAGCATTAGGAGGATTGAGAGGATTGACACAACGTGGTTCGGACGGGTCCGCTTCGTATGTAGACCAGAGTCGATCTGATGCTCAAGACCAAGCGCTTAATAAGTATTTTTCGGATTCTCAGAATAATGTGCAGACTTCGTCAAATACGACAGTTTTTGACCCAAGTATTTGTATATCCAATCCTCAAGCGCCTGGATGTTCGATAGGCACGGGTTCATCCTCAAGTGGTCTGCCGGTAAGACCGCGCGATCCGGATTGTTCTGCCTACTCAGACTCAGAAATTGCTAACTGGGCTATGCAGTTATCAAGCAATTCTGGTGTATCATATGAAGAGGCAATTCTCAATTTGGATTGCGAGCGTAGATAGACCTGCTACTTTTTACAATTAAAATAAAATTATGAAAATGAAAAATAAAGTTATATTCGCCTCGATACTACCCATTGCCTTGTTTGCTTTTGGAGCACTTTCGGCCCAAGCACAGACCAACAGCTGTCCGACTCTCGCACCATACATGTGCAACAACGGCACCTGTGTAAACGACACCGCTCTTTGTAGCCGAACAAGTATGGGCGGGGTTGCAACAACCCAAACAACAACCGGCTCCACAGGGCAGGCCCCGGCTGATCTTTCAACCGCAAACCTTTCAGAAAAGTGTACTGGCAACCTTCGCGTTGACCTACAAGCAACGCAGGCATGCGCGGCCCTCGCTGAAAAACAGGGGCGAGAGCTTGGTTATGATATTACATGTACCACCGAAAAAAGGACCGATGTTCTGGCCCAAAACGCGGTGCCAATAGGGGAGCGTGATGCCTACTTTGCCACCTGTCGTATCAACGGCAGCCCTGATGGGTATGACCCGGTATCACTTGTGGGGTACAAAGGTAGTGGCACTGGAGTGACTCTATACGACAACTTCCTCGGCACCACCCAAGCATACGGTGCAGGATACAACGTAAACTCAGGGTGGTACGCACTCCCTTGTGATATGGCGGATGCTGCAGCGGGCAAGTCAGGCGTACTCCAAGGGGCAGTGACCTGCACCAAGGGCGCACAGCAGTACTTTGGCTCATCAAACCCAAGCACTTGGCGAGTAGATACCGCTATTGCCAAACGAACCGGCTCAAGTACTGGTGGCACTTCTGCCTCATCTCAACTTAAAACGTCGAGTGTAATTCCAACCACAGCACTAGGTCTCCAGATCCAAAACATGATCAGCTTACTCAACCGAATGCTAGAGCAAGCAAGAGGTGCTTATGGTGCTTATACACAGAACAACTCGCAAAACGATCCGGGAACTACTCAAACCAAGACCTCAACAACGGTCGGAAGTACTGCGACAACGACTTCAACTTCTGGGAAACAGAGCTCGCCTCTACATCCCTTGATCTGCTCACCAAGTACACAGATGGTTGGTAAATACTCGGTCGCTTACCTTACAGTAGCTGACAGCTCAAACCCTAATTTCGATTGGACAGCAATTTATAGCTGGTCGGCTCCGGGCTCAACCAAAGAATCAGGCGCAGGATGGAACTTCGGTACCTCTTACACCACTGCTGGCACTTACAAAATCAGTGTCTCCGGCGTAGGACAGACAGCAACTTGTGAAGTAAAGGTATACTAAAAAGTTGGGCAGGGGATAGTAGTGGGCGGAACACAAACAGATGCTCAAGGACTTAGCAACAAAATCAAAGACCAAAACGCTTATAGTAGCTTTGTTCGTGTTTATCTCTCTATCATCTCTACTTACTCCTTTTGTAGCAAACGCCGCTGACACAACAGGTTCTTGGAGCATCACTGACTACATACCCGCTTATCAGCTAGCGAAGTATACTGTGGCTCCAGCCGCCAATGCTGGCTTGACAATATTTTTCACGGGAATCGGTTATGCCCTGATGACTTTTTCTTCCTTCCTTCTGACTATTTCCGGCTGGGTTTTCGACGGTGTTGTCGACCTTACCGTAGTAAAGATGTCAGAAACAATCGGCACTACAAACGGAATAGGCCTCAGCATCACTGAAGCATGGGCGACGATCCGCGATATAGCCAACATCGCATTCATCTTCATTCTTCTCTACACGGCCTTCCGCACCATGTTCATGTCTGAATATGGCAATATCGGCAAGTCGATCCTGAATATCGTGATAATAGCCATCCTGATTAATTTCAGTCTCTTCTTCACCAAAGTCGTCATCGATGCGTCTAATATCGTTTCGGACGGATTCTATCGCGCCATCTCACAAACAAACGAAATATCACTTACTAGTTCTTTAAAAGACACGCCATTTACAGGAAGTACTCATAATTACAAAGGAATTTCAGGTGGATACATGAGACTTTTGGGTCTACAGACGTGGTACAGCGCCGATATCTTAACAAACGTTAATGTCCAGGGGCCCTCCAGTATTTTGATTATAGGCATGCTAAGCTCAATATTCTTGTTTGTGGCTACCATCATACTTATGATGGCCGCGATTATGCTTGCGGCCAGATTCGTCATACTCATTCTGCTAATGATCCTGTCACCACTCGCCTTCGTTGCGTACATCATCCCAGGGCTCAGTGGTAAATTCAAAGAATGGTGGACTTCTCTTATCAACCAAGCATTTTTTGCCCCCATATTTTTCGGGCTCACTTGGGTAGTGTTCAAAGTTGGCTCTTCCTTTATCAAAGTTACAGAAAATGCTGGCTGGCTAAAGGTACCATGGGCAAGCCTGCCTTCAGACCCCAAAGGTGCAACTGGTTTGGTAATCAACTTCATTATCATCATTGGTCTATCAATCGCGGCCTTGGTACTATCCAAGAAAATCGCCTCGCAGGGAGCCACCTCGGCCGCCTTCGGAGCAATTACCGGTGCAGCCACCGGAGCTTTTGGTGGTTCAACACTTGGTTCGGCTGGTTGGGTGGGTAGACAAACCCTAGGTAGAGCTGGCACGAGAATTGCCCAGTCTACAACCCTACGCAACGCTGCTGCATCAGGTGGAGTTACTGGCTTCTTTGCCAAGAGAACATTAGAGGCCGGAGCCAAGGCCGGCGAAGCAACCTATGACGTCCGTGGGTCCAAAACATTCCAGAGTGTCGGTGGTGGCGCCTTCAAGGATCTTGGTGAGGCAAGGAAATCTGCTAAGGGCGGCTACGCACAGACCCTAAAGGGCGAGGAAGAAAAAGAATTCCAGAAGAAATTCATTGGAGCCACACCTCAAGAAAGTTACGAACAGCAGGCGCAAGAGAAGATCGCAACAGATGCAACGGAGAGAGCCGAGAAGATCAATAAGGACATTAAGGCCCAAGAAGATCGCGCAAAGAATCTCAGAGCAGAAATGGCAAATAGACCTATGTACGAACAGGGTCAGTATAGAAATCAGATAACCGAAATTGAGAATGCAATTAGGGAACAGAAGACAAAGTACGACGCCGAGATGGCGACAGCTACAAGTGCCAAGGACGCTGCCAAAAAGATCGGAGATAAAGTAACCGATCGAGCAAAAGATTATGAAGAGGCGGAGAGGACAAGCCTCTACAACAGAGCGTTTGGTAGGAACAAAGAAGTTGTCCTAGCCCTACGAGCCAACGCCAAAGAAAACAAGAGCACCAAGAAGATGCTTGACGCGTTAGCCAAAATGCAGGAAGAGGATAAGGCCAAAGAAGCTAACCCACCGGCCACAACCTAAACCATGGATGAACTCGAACAAATTTTGAAAGACCGATTCAGTAAGCTACCTCCGAAGTTGCAGGGTGCGCTTATTAACCCTATTTGGCGCAACTCTCTCGGAGAAAAGGCCCAGAGTTTCGGACTAACGGAAGACCAGAAAGCTTTTCTAGAAAACGAAGTGGTGTTTGTGCTCATGGGCCTAGAACCCAAAGAAAATCTAGTGGCAAATCTCAAATCAGAGGTAACGATGACCGAAGAGAACGCAAGACAAATGAACGATTATGTAAACGGAGCGATCCTAAGCTCGGTATCCCAAGAATTAAAAGGGCTTGGACAGGAAGCAGGAGAGAATACACCCGCTCCACTACCCAAACCACGCATCCGAGCTACTCCGGTAGACTTCGAAGATGCCATCCTAAACCAAGCCAAGGCCATGCGACCTGCAGTCGCCCCCGACAACTTACCTGTCCAGAAAAGCGAGTCTCCTAAACCACATGATTACACTTCGGGCCAAGACCCATACAGAGAACCAATCGAGTAGTTGTGTTAAAATAAGCACATGAGATTTCAGGTACCGCAGTTTATAGATGTGGAAGACAAGATTTTCGGGCCCTTCACCATCAAGCAATTTGTCTACCTTGCTGGTGGGGGGGCGGTCGCGATTGCTTGCATCACCTTTTTTGGTGTGTTCTGGGGGCTTTTGATCTCCTCGCCAATAGTAATCCTCGCCTTGGCGTTAGCCTTTTACCGAATCAACAACCGCCCATTTATTGACATCCTAGAAGCTGGTTTCAAATACATGTCCGCTAATAAACTCTATGTTTGGAAAAAGCCAGAAGATGACGTAAGAAAAGAGCCAGAAGAAAAGGGACACGCATCACTCATCGTACCCACCCTCTCAGGTAGCAAGCTCAAGGACATGAACTGGGAATTGGATGTAAAGAAAAAAGAGGGAGAAAAAGATTTGATATAATGTCTACAAGGAAAATTATATGAGCAAAAGCGCCACACAAGATTTTGTGCCGATCGAGGATATTCGCGATGGCTTCGTCATACTTAAAGACGGCGGGATGAGAGGGGTGCTCATGGCTTCTTCGGTCAACTTTTCTCTCAAGAGCGATGATGAGCGACAAGCCATTCTTTATCAATTTCAGGATTTTCTTAACTCTTTAGACTTTTCGGTCCAGATTGTGGTCCAATCACGTCGCCTCGACATCCGGCCCTACATAGCCCTCCTAGAAGACCGCTACAAACAGCAAACGAACGACCTGATGAAGATCCAAATTGAGCAATATATCGGCTTCATAAAAAATTTCACCGAGTCGACAAGTATCATGACCAAGAACTTCTTTATCGTAGT
>CAZAXK010000008.1:2173-18589 GCA_964489135.1 uncultured Candidatus Saccharibacteria bacterium | reverse complement strand
AGTTGCGCCAAATTTTGCCTCTGTTGACCGGCGGGTGATATCGATGCAGGTCAAATCCTGTCTTTTGGAAGAGTTTGCGCAAGGGGTTCATAGTATACAGAATATTAGTGTTTAGGGTTATTTTCAAGTCGTATAAATTAATTGCTTAATTTCGGACTTAGATCTAGAATCAACGTATATGGAAACGAACAAGGGGCAGTTTGCTGTAGTAACTTTTGCCACTGGAAAGGAGTATCAAAAGAATTTCAGCAAGACTTTTCGTCCCAGTTTGGAACGATATGCCCAAAAAATTAACAAGGAGTTCATAGTGATTGGTGATTTTATACGACCATCCAGCAAGCATACTTTTTGGCAACGGCTTCTTATGTTTGAAAATCCGGAAATTGCCAAGTATGATAAGGTGCTTATGGTTGATGCAGATATTTACATTACCAAACATGCAAAAAATATTTTTGATGCGGTGGGTGATAAGCCTTGGGGTATAGCACCTAATAATGCGTATAATTTACCTGAATATGCGATAACAGATCTTTATTATTACAATGATTGTCCAAAGGAAAATAGGCCAGCGTTTGCTTGTAATTGCGGAATGTATGTGATATCAAGGTCTTACCAGGAAGATTTGGCTAAAGTATACGAAGAATACTCAGAAAAAGAATCAAGAGGATATGAGTCTGGCCCACTAAATTATTTTTTACTGAACGAAAACAGAGGAATAATTTTGTCCTCTGAATTCAATACACTTGTATCAATGTATATAAAAAAATATGGCCATAGTCTTTCTTCGATCTTAAAGATGTATGATGATAATAGTTTTCTTCACTTTGCTGCTAGTAAATGGCGCTCGGTGTTCTACTTCATAAAATGGCTCGATACCACGGAGTCAACGACCGCTAAAAAAATAGTACGCTTTTTCGGTAAAAAGGATTTTGACCCAATTACATCCGTTGTGTTCAGTCTTGCCCAGAGGGCAGTCGGTATCTACGGATATCGAATTAAAAAATATTTTTCTAAATAAGTCAATAACACTTGACTCAAATCAAAGGTATTATTGACCCAGAATCGTTCTCTACACAAAGGAGGTGAGTCTAATGGACCTCACACACATATCTTTGCCAATAAATGGGGGCAATATGGGGCCTGTCTGCCTCATCATTCCTCCGTCGGTTTTTCTTCTGGACGAGAGAGTGTTCATGACACTCGGGGTGCTCCGGATCGCAGGGGTGCTTGAACGTGCTGGTATTGAAGTTGAGGTACTCGATCTTTCGGGTATTAGCAATTACATCGAAGCAATGAGAGACCACGCCATCGTTTCGAAGGCGAACGTCTTCGGGCTAACTGCAACAACACCACAGCTTCCTGCAGCAACGGATTTGGCGGCAACGGTTCGCTCGGTTAGACCGGATGCGCGAGTCATTCTTGGAGGACCGCATGTCACTTTGGTGAACGCGGCTTTCAAAAAGGAAAAACTTCATGGGAAACTTGGTCGGGCTACGAGCGCGATGCGGATTCTCGAAGAGAAGTTTGACGTTTTGGTCGCCGGTGATGGAGAGGAGGCAATTTTTCATGCCTGCAAACCGGACGCACCGAATTTGGTCGACGCCGACGATCCCAAGTCGGCGCTGTTTTTAACCAACGCCCATCTGAATGAGCTGCCGTTTCCAGCTCGACATCTGGTGGACGCTGGGAGCTATCATTACCAAATTGATGGACGGCGTGCATACTCGCTAATCGCTCAACTTGGTTGTCCGTTCGAATGCGGTTTTTGCGGAGGGAGGGCTTCGCCCATGCTTCGCAAGATTCGGACGCGCACATCAGAGAGCATTGTGGCAGAAATGCTACACATGCATAAGACCCTTGGTTGCAACGGCTTTATGTTCTACGACGACGAACTCAACGTGAACAAAAAAGTCGTCGAGCTCATGAACATGATCGCAGATGCCCAACGTAGGTTGGGTGTCGAGTGGCGCCTACGGGGCTTCGTCAAGGCCGAGCTCTTTACCGAGACTCAGGCCGAGGCGATGTATCGGGCTGGCTTTCGCTGGATACTTGTGGGGTTTGAATCAGGATCGGCCCGAATTCTAGACAACATCAACAAAAAAGCCACTCGCGAGGACAATACTAGGTGCATGCAAATTGCACACAAGTGTGGACTCAAAGTGAAGGCGCTCATGTCCATCGGGCATCCAGGGGAAACTATCCAGACCGTTTGGGAGACAAGAGATTGGCTCCTACAGGTCAAACCCGAGGCGTTTGATCTTACGATCATCACGTGTTATCCGGGCACGCCTTATTATGATGAGGCGGAGCCGACCAGTGACCCTGCGATCTGGCGGTACACATACCAGAAGACGAAGGATTCGCTATATCAGGTAGATCTCGACTTTACCCAAGTCGCCGACTACTACAAGGGGGACCCGGACGGTGGCTACAAAGCCTACGTCTTCACCGAGGGGCTCTGCCGCGACGCGCTTGTTGCTGTTCGTGGCGAGGTTGAGCGAGAAGTGCGTAAGGAGCTCGGCATCCCGTATGACGTGGGCGCTCCATCTCTGCGCTACGAACACTCGATGGGCCAAGGGCCTCTACCTCCAAATATTTTGCGCGCAAGCGCCGGCACCCTCGCTTCCAAGTGAAGTCGGGGGTGTCTCTTTTTCCAGACGCTCAAATTCCCAACTTTCTCCAAATTATCTGCTTAATAATTCTTAAAATACCAGGGTTGGGTGACATAGAATATCTCCAATTAGGGTCTACTGATAAAAGTTGTTGGTGGGCTTTTTGTAGAGAGTTTATATACAGATCATATATTTTTTTGTTGTAGACACACACCGGGTATGGGCGGATCTGGCCGTTGCGGTTAAAGTATAGCTTTAGACCGTGGTAGTGATAGCAAACCAGAGGGCATTCATCGACAAAAAACTTTCCACTTTTATCCTGAGTTATTTTGTAGTTATCTATATTCCATGTCCCCACATTTACACCTTTGTGTGTGACTTCATGAAGTCCTTTATATAATTTGCCCCACTTATCCATGAACTTTTGGTCAGAATGCCTGTCATTGTCGTAGTCGTGCCAAAGGTAAGTCCATTCAGTGGCCTCCTTTGCATAGCTGTGGATACAGTGCTTGCTCTCTTTGTTAATCCTAAAATATATAAAACCACCATTGTAATATCCGACCTCGGGGATCAGGTACTTTTTTGCCGGCGGGAAGTTATGCGGTGTCATAAATATCGAATATTCCTTTGCCCTATGCATACTATCGATATAATCCCATGCACCAGGGAAGAAATGAATGTCGACATCAGAGAGTATGAGGGCTTCTCCATCCTTGACTTTACCACTACTCAGTAAATAGGACATAAATGCGGACTTACTACTCATAGCAAACTCAACATTGCTTCTGGCAGGACGAGTTCTCATCAGTGCCTCGTTGCCAATTTCCTCGATGGCGATAGCTGTAGCGTCCGGCAAATTTAGTTTCTCTATCATTTTTTTGGCCTCTGGGTCCAAACAAAGGAACCAAAACGAAACAGGGTAGGGCGTTGGATGCAATGAATTGTATGTGTCCAGGGCACGGACGACATAGTTTTTGTCAAACGAAAACATTATGTGGGTTTTCATAACTTTACTTTTTTACCCACCAATTCATCATATCGAGATTCGATATCAAAGATAATTTGATGGTTTAGGGGAAAGGGGATTGGGGTAACTGGCGTGCTACCCTGAATTTTTTGAAACTCAATCAAGTTATTTTTTGGCACCAGACTCATAATCTCTCCTTCTGATCGGTAAAATCCTTCGCTTAAGACAGACTCCAATTCTTCTTGGTAGGATAGCCAAGCTCTTTTCCAAGTGGCCCAAGCTCCACCAATGCAAATGTGAGAAAAAAAGTATGAAAACTTTGATTTGGATATTGCTTCTGGGTTTGCCCCGTTGATTACAATAATCTCTTTCTTTGCTCGGTAACGCTCAAGCATTGCTTGGGCAAAAAAGAAGAATGAGCTATCAGGGAGACTAGTGTCTTGAACAACAATCCCTTCTTCTGCCATTGAGAAAAACCAAGGAAGAGCTAGTTTGTCCTTGTTTATTTCTAATTTGCAGGTCCAGTCGATCTGTTTTACGATTTCGGCCAGCTCTTTTTCTGGACCTGATATATAAAATTCTAATGGCTTTAACTCTCTAATAACTTCAAAATTGCGCAAAGTGGGCTCTGTATTCTGCGACACAACAAGCAAGACGGGTGAATATATTTCCATTATTTTTTGAGCGATAATATTTTATTATATACGGGTTTTGGTAAAATGCTCGCCAATATGCTTTTGACGTACGATTTCATAATTTGAATTTCGAGGGGGATCGCTTTTTGCTTGGGTCGGAGTGTGTGGTCGTATAGATCATTTGGTTTGAGCTCTGGGTTATGTTTAAGCGGAAAGCTCATCTGTTGTCGTGGCATAATCAGATGGGAGATTGTTTGTGTGGTGTGGGTCGCGTCTTTGCCAAACCCCAAATTCTCTATCATATTTACGGTGGGTATGACAGCATACTGACCTTTTAGGAGTCGGTAAGCCTCCCATTGGAAATCCCACGTATCTTTGATGCCTTTGTAAGTTTGAATATAACTCCAAGCTCGAGAATTCCACATCTCACTATCGTTCATGGCCCTTTTTATGGCCTGTCTGTTTCGTGGATCTGCCCAAACTTTCATGCTTACGTCGTATTGCTTCCAGACTCTGCGCCAGGAGGCCCAACCCCATAAATGACCGTATTTTGAATAGATATACGAATATGGGGATGAAGTCATCTGACTCTCGTTACATCCACAGATCATTGATATGTTCTCATTATTTCTGAAGCGCTCCAATAGTTCAGTGCAAAATGGGAAAAAAGATTGATCGGGTAGGCAATCATCTTCGAGCACGATACCTTCTTCGACGTTATCAAAAAACCAAGTAATTCCGGTTGTAGCCCCTATCTTACAGCCGAGGTTTCTATCTTGGAAAAGTGTTTTGACTTGGCACGGCCAATCGATGTTAGAAACAATTTCTCTAACTTTTTTGCATTTCTCCATGTCGCCGGGATGATTTGGTCTAGGCCCATCACCGGCGATGAAGAGCTTTTCAGGTTTAGCTTTTCGTATCTCATCAAAAACTTTAGCGGTTTGTGCTGGTCGATTAAAGACTAAAAATAGGAGCGGAGCATTCATGATTTATGGTAAAAAGAAGTGTAATTTAGTTTGTTTTTGAGATCGTACCCTTTTGATTTTAGAAACAAAAAAGATTCTGATTTTTCAGGGTGGTTGATATCTAGGTTTTGGTCTTCTAAAGCGATGACTCTGGGAGAGTATTTCTCCCAATCGTTAGAACTTAAAACCTCAATTTCATGACCCTCGACATCTATGTTCATAAAGTCAATCTTTTTATTGTTGGCATAATTATCCAGAATTTCTCGAAGAGTAAATACTTCGGTTTCAATTTCTTTTGGGTTGCCGTATTTCTGCTCTTGTTGTCTAGCCACTTCAGGTTCAAAAGTATTTAAAGGACTTTTACTAAAGGTATAATATTGCATAAAACCTCTTTTGTTGGATATTCCGACGCTAATATTTATGTCCCTAACTCTTTCTTTAAAGAGTTGTTGCATGTTTGGTACGGGATCAATATTTATACCGCTCCAACCTTTCTTGTAAAGTAAGTAGGTATTAGAAAATCTGCGAGGGTGATGAGCCCCAACATCGACATAAAACCCCGATTTTTGATTGTTGAATATGTGGTTACAAAGCAGCATGTCCTCCCCACTTTGAGAATATGCAATATCAGCGTTAGGGAAAAGCAAACTTAATAATTTTTTTTTAAATCTGTCTGGCATTTATTTTAAAACTCCAATTAATCTCTGTATTTTTGGCATGGCGCGACGAACATATGAGCCTGCATATTTTACGCGAACATATATGAGTATACCCACCCACCAACCTTGAAGCAAATGATCACCTTTTAACTTGTAATTTAGTATTAAGTAATACCAGTCTTTGTTTGGTAAGCCAAAATCATGCATAAACTGCTTTAATGTGGCCATGTTTTTAATTCCAAATGCTTTTGCAATCGCGGCTGTTTGGTTGTTGGCCTTATAGTCGTTGGTAATGGTGCTGTACCCGGCCGGACATAAGTTTATGCGAGTGTTACAGAATACCGTGCCGATCCCTACCATAAATGCTTCAAAATATAGATAATCATGGTTTGGATACTTTTCGACCACATTAATGAACGAGGCATCAAGAACGTCAGAGCTAAAAAAGGCCGAATCAAGACCATACCAACCGTATTCAGCGTCTGTTTTATTCCTATATTTTTCTATTGTACGAAAAGAAGTATGTGGGTATGAGATACCGCCAATTTTCTCACCAGGCAAATTGGCTATTCTATCAAAATAATCTGGATCAAGCATGTTATCGGCGTTGATCCATAGCAAAATACATTCCTCACTTTGCTCCTTTGAAACCTTAATACCGTTAAGTAGAACTTTGGTCAATGAGAACTTTTTGTAATCGCCGGGCTCAGCATAATTCAAAATGTATGGGAGACCTGCTTCTTTGAGCGCTTCTGGTACGCCGGTTTCGCCAAATACTGTTATAGCCAATATAAAATTTTGATGTGTTTGGCTTTTGACACTTTGGAGGAACATTTTCTGGATTTTGTCGTTGGTTGACCCGTCAAAACTTCTAAAAGTCATAGAAACTATAATTTTTTTAGCCATAATGTCGGAAGTATATCAAAAATAGGTGCTAATCGTAATCTTTGGCGACCACGAATAGAACGTGGTAATGTTTAACCTATGAGAGTAGCTGTATTTGGGGAAAGAGGATTTATAGGTAAAGAATTTGTAAAAATTGTTCCAGAAGGACATAAAATTTTTGCGTTTAATCGTCCTGAATTTGATATACGAAAACTAGAAACTTACCGAGAAAAACTGAATGTAATTCAGCCTGATGTCGTGGTAAATATGGCGGCTCGAGTTGGGACACTAATATCAACCCTCTCAGTGAAGGAAATGTTTGAGACAAATACAATGGGGGCTCTGGATCTTGCCCATACTGCTTATGAAGCAGGTGCGAGGAGGTACATTTATATTAGCTCCACAGTAGTGCATGGAGAAAATAAAAAAGGCGAGCACTATGGCCGTTTTTCTAAATTTGGCCCCAAACATCCATACAGCGCTTCTAAGGCCGCCGCGGAATATTCTCTAGAACAATTTGCCAAAGAAAAGGGGGATGTCGTGGTAATAACACTTAGACCGCCCATGGTGATTGGGAAGGGAACAAACCCTGACCTTCCGGCGATTTCATTCGTACGGGACATTCTAAGTGGTAAGGAGATAAAAATTTTCGGCGAAGGTTTGCACGAACGTGAATTTGTTTCTGTCGGCGATGTAGCCCGTGGTATATGGAAAGCGATCGATTGGGGTAAAAAAGCCCAACAAGGCTATCATCCGTTTTTCCTTTCAGGTAATCGAATATCTATGCGAGATTTGGCGGAAAAAGTAATTAAAAAATTCGGAGGCAAAGTTGTTTACATACCGAAAACAATTCAGGCTTTTTCACTAACTACCGACGCTTCTGAGACGAAGCAGATTCTTGGTTGGGAGCCCTATGACGATCTAGATGCAATACTTGCTGATGTAGCTCGTCATATTTAGTTGTGAGTACTGATGGTTTGAACAAAATATGTTCCAAATCGTTGTGGAACGCATGCATAAACATTTTTTCTCGAGCGATTATGTCATGATGAGAATGGATGAGTGCTTGGATGAAAAGCAGAGGGTCTTTCTCTCCGATCTTGTTGATTTCTTCCCACACCTCATGTGATCTTAGGTATGTCTCGGTTTCCAGGTTTAAGTCACGAAGATCATTTCTTTTCCCACGGTCTTGAAAATTTACCGCATCACCAACGTGTGCATACATACCGTTGTTGAATAAGAATTTCTGCCAAACATAAGATGCGTATATGTCCTCGGATCGGCCCGCTGTAGACCACATAAAAGCAAGCGGAAAGAGTTTTTTCGCAAACATGGTGTTCTGGGAGTTATATGGAGACCATACATTTTGCAGAACATAATTTTTTTCGTATACCTCTTTGAGGGGCATTGATTTTGGGTACACAATTCTGGTCTTTGCGTCTATGTCAGGGTCTCCAAGTGAAATTCCTTGGAAGACTCCAATTTTTTGTGCGGAGACAGGTCGAAGTAGTTTTTTTACTTTAGTAGAATTTTTATATCGAAAGGGGATAGGAAAACCTCGGGTATAAAGCTCTATTTCTGCGTCGGTAGCAGCCAAATAATTATGCCAATGAGCTGGCTCAACTTTCTTTGTGGGAACGACTTGTTTCTTGGCCGGGCTGGTTATAACTTTGTACCATAGGTCGAAGTAGTCTTTACTTGGAATATTGTCATCGTCTATTGTTAATATAAAGTCTGGGTCTGTTTCAATTGCTCTCAGAAGCGCTATGTTACGACGAGCTGGTTTGTTCCACCCTATCGCTTCACTCGAGGCATAACGACCCTGTGCTTGTGCAGGAATGTATTCCACATCGCATAGGAATTTGGATGAATCAAAGGGGGGAGATTTTTTATCACCAGCTATAAAAAATTTTACGTTATCAAACTTACTTTTTTTGGCAAGGCGGTCGTATGCCAAGTACCCCTTCTCGCCGTATATAGTTGTAGAAATAATTGCAAGCTTCATAGCAGGTTACTATACTATCATGGTTATACTTTTTCTTCCAAACCGGTATTTTTTTTACCGCCGTTGACAAATAGCGATTTTGGAATCTTTTTGTTCAACATCTTCATTGCCGTTCTTGTAATGCTTTCGGCGTTTGGATAAAAATGCTTTTCAAGAGCGATACTGTTTGGAGAGGGGACAGGTGCAAAGCCAATTCGTTTCATTTCAATTTTATCTTTTCCGCCAAAGTGCTCGGCAATGCTGGCGACAATTTCAGCCGACATGCCACACGATGTCCATGCAGCGTCCACCACTAAAAGCTTTTTAGTCTTCTTTACTGACTTGATAATGGAATTGATATCAAGAGGAACGATCGAAATCGGGTCTATGATCTCAGCATCCACCCCCATCTTTGCTAGGTAGGAGGCAGCATTCTGGCATTCAACGCTCATCCAAGAAATGCCGACAATGGTTATATCTCTTCCGCTTTTTCTTATGACAGATTTTCCGAAAGGAATAGCGTAAGGTTTTTCGGGTACCTGACCCATTTCAGAATAAAGCTTGAAGTGTTCGATAAATATAACAGGGTTATTATCACGTATGGCTTGGATTAAGCAACCCTTTGCTTCGTAGGGTGTAGAAGGTGCCACAATTTTGAGGCCAGGGATGTTCGCAAATTGGGAATGCAATCCTTGGGAATGTTGGGCGCCCCAGCCGTCTCCTATTAGTGTACGAATTACTAGGGGTACATTTAATTTTCCGCCAAACATATACCTACTTTTTGCGGCAATATTTACAAGCTGGTTCATTGTAAGTGTTAGAAAATCCATGCGCACATGTGTGTGTATCGGTCTTAGTCCGAAGAGGGCTGCGCCAATTGAAATACCAGTCATTCCGTCTTCTGAGAGAGGTGTGTCAAAAACCCTTTTGGCTCCGAATTTATCTACCAACCCTTTTGTTGTTCCTAGTAATCCTCGATTGTAGTCAACGCCCTGCCCTAATAAGAAAACATTAGGATCACGATCCATCTCCTGATTCGTTGCTTCGAGTATTGCTTCAGTGTAAGAAATGATGCGATTCATATTTTTATGGTGCGAATACATCCGTCCAAAGATCTTTTGCTGTGGGGTACGGGCTATTTTCCGCAAACTGAATTGCATCCTTTATTTCTGATTCGATCTTTGATTCTATTTTATGTCTAGTCTTTTCAGGAATTAATTTACCTATACGAAAAAGCTCGTCATTGTTAAACCAGTACTCGGCTTCTCTTCGGTCTCTACCCCCAGGTCCAAAATCTTCATTGGGGCCTAAGTGTTGCCTCCACCTATAAGTAGGACATTCGAAAAAGAACGGACCCGAAGAATTTTCCAATATGTCGATTCTGGCCTTCCTGAGCTCGTTGTATATTGTGGCGGTGTCATTTTCTTTAAGCACCTTTGACTTAATGCCGTAGGATTCTACTCGTTTTGCTATATTCGATGATGGTTGGCGGACTGATTGATGTGTACTGATAGCGTATCTATTGTTCTCACATATATAAATAATCGGAAGCTTTTTTATAGAAGCAAAATTTAAACTTTCGTGGAAGACCCCTTCTTCTGTTGCGCCGTCGCCAAAAAAATTAACAACAATACTCTTCTTGTTTTGGTACTGCATTCCTAATGCGTAACCTGTCGCGGTTGCTATCCCTGTGCCAACAATCGCAGATGTGCCCATAACCCCCGCGTCCATGTCAATCAAGTGCATCGAACCACCTTTACCTTTAGAACTGCCAGTTGCCTTACCGTACAGCTCGGCGAACATTTTTTTGAGGTTACCACCCTTGGCTAAGTAAAGGGCGTGCCCTCTGTAAGTGCCAAACACAACATCCTCTGGCTTTAATGCTAGACAGGCTCCGACCGAAATTGCCTCCTGTCCTATTGATAGGTGAACGGGAAGAGGGATGTCACCCTTTTTCAATAGCTCTCCTATTACCTCATCGGCGCGACGGGTAAGATAAAGCATTTGGTACGCGCGTGACGGATTGTATTTATTTGAGGTAGGCATAATCTGAATTTTTACTCATTGGTTATAACACATTTGATGACATTATCCTTGAACGCACTTACTAGATCAAACCCCTTTTGAACGTCCTTCAAATCAAAGGAGTGGGTAATTATTTTTTCAAGATTGAAATCGTTTGCAAACAGTTTAACGCAATCGTGCATAGTTTGGTTTGATCTCCTTACGTTTTGTATGCGTACCTCTTTGGTCCTTAATCTGTGGGGATTGTACTTGATATGGTCTTCGGTTGGAATACCAATTAAGCCGATTGTTCCTCCTACGCTTACTAATTCGCCGCAGGCCGTTATAGAGTCCTGAGTCCCGGCAGTGTCGAAAGTGTAATTCGTGCCCTTATTGTCGGTAATTTTTTTAATTTCTTCTACTGCGCATTCAGAGCTAAAGGACTGCGAAGCGCCCATATTTTTGGCAAATTCCACGCGATAGGGGAGTTTGTCCACCGTGTAAATTTCTTGTATACCGGCTTTTCTTAAAATCATCATGAGGCAAAGACCAATTGGTCCTGAACCGATTATCGTCACGCTTTCAGTATTTTTCGGGTGGATCAAATTATAAGCATGCAGGCCTATGCCAAGAGGTTCGAGTAGCGCCGCCATTTTAAATGACATCTGGTCTGGCACCTTTGCAACTTGGCTTTTGTGCACTACTACATAATCTGCAAGAGCACCTGACGAATTGGCACCCATGAATTTAACATTCGTACACAAATTCTGCTTTCCCTTTGTACACCACTCACAGACAAAGCATGCTCTACCGGGCTCGACAGTAACCCTGTCTCCCTTTTTGAATTCCGGCACGGTCGATAATTCTACGACTCCTGAAGGTTCGTGTCCCATTTCCATTGGTAGTTTTTGTTTGAAAGATCCTAAACCCCCCTCGAGAAAATAATGAATGTCAGAACCACAAATCCCGACAGATTTTATAGCAACCAAAACCTCGTCCTGCTGTAAAGAGGGTAATTCTTCAGTAAAAATTTCTATTTTTCCTATTTCGACTAGTCTTGCTACTCTGCTTTTCATTTTTTTATGACCACTCGCCCTCAATTATCACAGCTGAAAACTGATCCGTTTTGTACCCCTTTTGGGTGTATTCATCAGAGGGTAGTACTTCAAATGAGCCAATATTTTGCATAGGTCTATCAGCTTCTATTTTATCGACCAAAACTCTAACCCCCACGTTGTATGTACCGGGGGCTAAGGGTATATTTTTGGTGCTAAATCTTATTTTTCCCACCTTTTCTATTTTGTGAAATTTTTGATTCAAGTAGGAGCTGTAAATAACACTCACTAAGCTGGAATTTTTTTCCAGCGAAAAACCTATGTCGACCTCCCCCACATCTTGTGGGTTGGGGCAGTCATAAGAAAAAACAAAACTTGCGGCGTCTCCATTTTTTAGATTTCTGACCATGTTGCCATCGTTGTCTTCAATATAAAATTCTGTCAGTTTCAATAATCCGTTGCCTTTTCGATTGATTGTTTTGTTGAGGTCGACCATGGGCTGGTTGTTCTGGTTTTGAGTGTAGTATTCGATGGCATTTTTTGTCGAACCTTCGTAGGCGACCTTCCCGTTCTGTAGAACAATGGTTTTTGTACAAAGCTGTTGAATTGCGCTTAAATTATGGCTCACAAAGAGGATGGTGCGACCTTCCTTTTTGGTTATTTCGTCCATTTTGCCGAGGCATTTCTTTTGGAATTCGGCGTCACCGACCGCAAGCACTTCATCGACTAGCAAAATGTCTGGGTCCATATGAGCGGCGACGGCAAAGGCGAGCCGGACATACATACCGCTCGAATAGCGCTTGACCGGTGTATCGAGGAATTTGCCGATACCGGCAAACTCGACAATTTCGTCAAACTTTTTTTCGATCTCCTTTTTCTTCATACCCAAAATCGCGCCGTTGAGGAAAATATTTTCTCGGCCGGTGAGCTCGGGGTGGAAGCCGGTACCGACTTCGAGGAGCGAACCCACTCTCCCGCGCAAGACTATTTCGCCTTCGGTCGGTGGAGTGATCTGCGAAAGAATTTTGAGCAAGGTGGATTTGCCCGCGCCGTTGCTACCGATTATGCCGACCACTTCGCCGCGCTCGACTTTGAAAGACACATCCCTAAGAGCCCAAAACTCTTCTTTCTTTTTTATACCGACGGCTTTCTCGGCTTTATCTTTGAGAAAAGAAAATGGGCTTCGCAAGACATTGGCGATAACATCGCGGAGGGCCACATAGCCACCTCGCATATGAGCAATGTCGTATTTTTTGCCAATGCTCCGCACTTCGATGATCGGCTTTGTATTTTCGTTGTTTTTCGTATCGTTTCGCATGATTTTCGTATCTAAATTATGTCGGCAAAATATTTCTCGACTCTTTTGAAGTACACCACTCCGATTATGAGTAGGCCTGCACAAATGCCGAACGAGATTAGAAGGAGAGACCAGTTAATAGCTGTTGCTCCAAGGAGGGTAGCCCTCGCTGTCTGAATAACACCGGTCATGGGGTTTAGAGCAAGGATCCAGGAGTATTTTCCGGCGATCGAAGCGGGGTAAATAACCGGCGTGATAAAAAGCAGGATTTGAATGAAGAAGGGTAGGGCATAGCGTACATCACGATATTTGACATTGACCGCTGAGAGGAAGAGCCCGAGCCCACTCGAAGCCATAAAGGTAATGATGAGTAGTAGAGGTAAAATGAGCAGGCCTTGCAAATGTGGGCTGTAGCCGTAATAGACCATCATCGCGATGAGTATTAGGCCAGAGAGCAAAAAGTCCAAGAACTTGGTGAGCACCGAAGAAATGGGCAAAAGCAAACGAGGGAAGTAGACCTTGGTGATAATCGACTGGTTACTTATGAGGGAGGTGGCGGTGTCGGACAGGGCGCTCGAGAAAAATTGCCAGAAAAGCAGTCCGGTATAAACAAAAATGGGGTAGGGTACTCCGTCTGAAGGCAATCCGGCTAGTTTGCCGAAGAACACACTGAAAACAACCATTGTTACGAAGGGCTGAAGTACGGCCCAAAGGATACCGATCGCGGTCTGCTTGTAGCGTACCTTGAGATCGCGCCAAGAGAAAAAATAAAGAAGCTCCCTATATATCCAGAGCTCTTTTATATCTCGTAAGCTAAAGGTTTTTTGAGGGCGAATAACCAACATAAATATACGAAGTAACGAAAAAGCGAATGAGGCAATAATAGCAAGAATTTTCGGTTTTTGCTATACTCCCCCTATGTCAAACAAAACATTGAGATACATAATATTAGTAGGATTGTTCTTGATACCTTTTGTACCACTTGTGGTAGCAAAGTCCCTCTTTTTCCCCTTTATAGTGGGGAAGGCGCTTGCCTTTAGATTCATTATCACAATTATAGGAGTCGCTTTCGTTGCTCTTGCTGTCAGGGAGAAAGAGTATCGTCCCAAATATTCTCACATTCTGGGTGCACTTTCGATATTCCTTCTTGTTATGGATCTTGCCACCGTCTTTGCCGAGAATTCCTTCAAGGCCTTTTGGAGCAATTTCGAGCGCATGGAAGGATTTCTCGGTCTCCTGTATTTCTCTGCCTATTTCTTGATACTGGGTACGGTCGCAAAGACTCAAGATGTTTGGAATCGACTCCTAGTAACTTCGCTCGGGGCGAGTGCCATCATGGCCGTGTATTCTTTTCTTCAGATTGCCGGCAAGATCACCATCAACCAAGGTGGGGTAAGAGTAGACGGCACTTTGGGCAACGCCTCTTACCTCGGTATATATATGGTCTTTCATATTTTCTTTGCCGCTCTGCTATTTATGCGTTACCGATTGGTGTGGCAAAGAGTTCTGCTCGCGATTATCGGTATTGCTAATCTCGTCGTTCTCTACTTCACCGCAACTAGGGGCTCGATTCTCGGTCTTATTGGCGGCGCATTTATTTCCTTTGCTTATCTCACCCTAAAGTCAGAAAAAGGTGATCGCATAAGAAAGGTGGCCATGGGTGGGGTAGTGGCTGTGCTCGTCTTGGTCGGGCTCTTCTTTGCTCTGAGAAATACGAGTCTTGTAAAACAAAGTCCAGTTTTGAGTCGGTTCTCTTCACTCTCTTTGTCGGAAGTAAAAACCCAAGGACGTTACTTTGTGTGGCCGATGGCTTGGCAAGGTGCACTGGAACGTCCGGTATTGGGTTGGGGGCAGGAGGGCTTCAACTACGTTTTCAACAAATATTACAACCCCAAGATGTATGGTCAGGAAGCTTGGTTCGACCGCACGCACGATGTCTTTCTTGATTGGTTGATTGCCGGTGGGTTCTTGGGCCTTCTGTCGTACTTGTCGGTCCTGATTGCTTTGGGGGTAACCATAAAGAAGGCGAATACGGAGTTTTTGACCAAAGGCGACAAAGCGATTATGTGGGGCCTTCTATCTGCTTATCTCTTCCACAACATCTTTGTTTTCGATCAGACCTCAAGTTATATTCTATTCTTCACCATTCTTGCTTATGCTCATGCCCACTCTATTGGAGAGGGTAACGGAATTTGGAACAAGTTGACCCATAAGTTGTCTATATATATGGATCGAGAGAATAGTAGACCGATTTATGAATCGATCGCCGTTTTAGTGGGAGTCGCCGTCCTGTATTTCGTAGTCATTGCGCCCTATATTCAGAACAAACAGCTAATGAATGTGCTTTTGCTAAATAGCCAAGGTCAGACTGGAACGATCGAGGATTATCGGAAACCTTTGGCCAAAAATTCTCTTGGCTTTTCTGAAGCGGTCGAGCATCTTTCTCGAGCTGCTATGGTCGTCAATGCGAACCCACAAGCTCCGGCCGAACTGAAATCCGAGCTCTATACTCTGATCAACAATTCGTACCAGAAGCAACTCTCGGTTTCCCCGAAGGACGCCAGATACCATCTGTTTTATGGTTCTTTCCTTATTTCGTTCGGCAAGCAAAAGGAAGCCGAGCAGGCCTTTGGGAAGGCGATCGAGCTTTCGCCTCGCAAGCAATCCATCTATTTCGAAATGGCAGGCGCGCTCATTGCTGAGGGCAAAGCCAAGGAAGCACTTCCTTATGCCAAGCTTGCTTATGAGCTCGAGCCAAGTTTCTTTGAGGCCAAATTTATTTATGCACTCACTGCGATTGCTGCCGGAGAGGACGGTGTCGCCAATCAGATTCTTGCTGATATACCAACTGAGAAAGTAATCTTCGATGATCGACTGATATCAGTTTTGCTCATGGCGGGTCGGATGGATGACATAATCCAGATAGCCAAAACTCGAATCAATCTTGATCCGCAGAACCCACAACACAAGCTGACGCTCGCCGCCGCTTACCTTCAGGCGAATAGAAGAGCGGAAGCGGTTACTGTGATTCGGGAAATCATAAAAGAAAACCCATCGTTTAAAGAACAAGGCGAATACTATATAAAGGAGATCGAAGCCGGTCGGAATCCGTAGTCCACAGCCATTCTTGCCTGATTTGGAATAGTGTGATATACTAGTCAAATGAGTGCGAAGAAGTGATTTAAGCATATCTTCGTGCAAATGAATGTCTGCGAAAATCCCCTAGCAATAGGGGTTTTTCGTTGTCTGGAATTTTTCATCCCGAGGGGGTATTATTAGGGAAGTGTTTTGTCGGGCGAGTAGCAAGTTCGCACTCATAGACATTTGTTTTGGAGATAGCTTCTTGCTACTCA
>CAZAXK010000008.1:0-2073 GCA_964489135.1 uncultured Candidatus Saccharibacteria bacterium | reverse complement strand
GCGAGCAGCCGATCTGTAAAGGAGATCAGGCCTTTGGTGGACAAAATAAACGCCCTAGAACAAGATTTTGCTGGGCTTTCCTCAGAGAGTCTTAAACTGAAAACCACCGAATTCCGCCAAAGGTTGCAGGGGGGCGAGAAGTTGGATGACCTATTGCCCGAGGCCTTTGCTTGTGTGAGAGAAGCATCAAAAAGAACTTTGGGTCAGAGACATTTTGATGTTCAGTTGATTGGTGGCGTAGTGATGCACCGTGGAGGCATTGCCGAAATGCGTACCGGAGAAGGTAAGACGCTGGTCGCGACTCTACCGGCCTATCTCAATGCTCTTGCCGGCAAGGTGCATGTGGTTACGGTAAACGACTATCTTTCTCGTCGTGATGCGGCATGGATGGGTGAGATTTACAACGCTCTCGGTTTATCAGTTGCAGTCATTGCTCATGATTCGAGTTTTATGTATGACGAAGCGGTTGCTGGAGAAGAAGCCGAAGATAAAGAAAGAGACGAGAAAGGAAGCTTTCATATCGTGCACGAATTTTTGAGGCCTGTTTCTCGTGTGGAAGCATATGAGGCCGATATAACTTATGGCACCAACAGCGAGTTTGGATTTGATTATTTGCGCGATAATTTGGAGTATGAATGGACCAAGGTGCGCCAAAAGGACCATAACTTTGCGATTGTTGACGAAATCGACTCTATACTTATAGATGAAGCACGCACCCCTCTCATTATTTCCGCACCCTCAGCTGATTCGGACGACCTTTATAAAAAGTTCGCGAGTGTGGCGCAGAAACTGAAAGAGGACGAGCATTATACCAAGGACGAAAAGTTGCACGCGGTGATGATAACCGATGAAGGTATCAGTGAGGCGGAAAAGATCTTGGGACTATCGAATATTTACACCGAAGGTGGTGTAAAGCTTGTTCACCATCTGGAAACGGCGCTCAAAGCCAAGGCCTTATACGACAAAGACAAGGAATATGTGGTGAGAGATAACGAAGTGATCATCGTCGATCCTTATACCGGCCGTATGCAGCCGGGCCGCAGGTGGTCGGAAGGATTGCATCAAGCCATTGAAGCCAAAGAAGGGGTAAACATCCAAAAGGAGAGCAAGACCTTTGCCTCGATCACTTACCAGAATTATTTTAGAATGTACCGCAAGCTCTCTGGTATGACCGGAACGGCCATGACCTCGAGCGAGGAATTCTATAAGGTATATGGTCTCAATACTGTTGCGGTGCCTACCAACAAAATTCCTCAAAGAAAGGACAATAACGACCTCATATTCCAAACCGAGAATGGCAAGATGCGAGCTATTGCCCGCAAAGTGAAAGAATTGCAAACCAAAGGCCAACCGGTGCTTATCGGCACCATCTCGATCGAAAAGAACGAGCTACTCGGTGAATATCTCAAGCGCGAAGGGGTGCGCTTTGAGATGCTCAATGCCAAAAATCACGAAAGAGAAGGCGAAATAGTCGCTCAAGCCGGCCGCGAGGGTGCGGTAACTGTCGCGACCAACATGGCCGGACGAGGTGTCGACATCAAGCTGGGAGGCAATCCGGCACCGGAGAGTGCTTATGAGAAGGTCAAATCCTTAGGCGGATTGTTTGTGCTTGGTACCGAACGTCACGATGCAAGAAGAATAGACAACCAGCTCCGCGGTAGATCAGGTCGCCAAGGAGATCCGGGTGAGACCCAGTTCTTCGTTTCGATGGAGGACCACATTATGCGGGTATTCGCTGCCGATACGGTCAAAAATATGATGGGGCGATTGGGGATTGCTGAGGATGAGGCGATAGAAAACAGGCTTATTACTCGCTCGCTCGAGAGCGCACAGAGTCGGATAGAGGGGCTCAACTTCGATGCCCGTAAGCACGTGCTTGAGTACGATGATGTGCTCAACTATCAGCGCAAGATATTTTATGAAAGACGAAGGGACATACTTATGAATGAGCCCGATCCACAGAAGAAGCAGGTCAAGCTTCAAGTGCACGATATGTTCTGGGTAGATCATCTGGAAGAGATGGACTATTTGCGCTCTTCGGTGAATTTGCGCGCCTATGGTCAGCGGGATCCG
>CAZAXK010000007.1:0-25430 GCA_964489135.1 uncultured Candidatus Saccharibacteria bacterium | reverse complement strand
AATGCTTTTTAGTTTATTTTCCTCCTGGTACTGAAATGTTTTACTTCCCAGGGTGCGCTCGCGCTCCGCACAAATATCTCAAATCTCATATCTAGTATCTCAAATCTTTTTTGCATTTTGAGATTTGAGATTTTATTTTTGAGATTTCTGTGCGAAGCACGTCCGTGCTGAGCACGGGAGTTTCCTCATTCGGAAATCTCCGGATCAAAGGTTGCTAGGCACCTCCCCGAAGCATATCGCAGCCACGCCACGTCCTTCATCGCTATTTCTAGCCAAGGCATCCACCATACGCCCTTGAATTTCCTATTAGGAAATTCAAAAACCGCATTATCCTGCACAAGCTATTGAGGTTGTGCAAGAAGTTTTTCCTGTCGCATGGAACAATGGTCCGTGCGACAATTTTACCTACCCACCTACAACAAACAAAGACCCCTTCGACTCGCTTCGCTCGCTCAGGGTAAACCCTCGAGAACAAAGTCTGTCAAAAAGCGATGTTGTGATGGAATTTTGTTGTCAAAAAACCTCCGCTTTTTTGCGGAGGAGAAGTGAGCTCAAACCAAGAATGTGCCGATCTCTTATGGCACCTTTTCACTTCTCCTAAATTTATTCTGCTTAACATACGGCTTGAGTACTGGCTATTATACACAATGAGAAACGGCTGTCAAACAGCCGTTTCTCATTGTGTGAACTATATGTGGATAAGCAAAAATGGCCTATTTACTGCCCCCAATTTCCCTGCTTACCTTCTCAATTACCCTGCCAGCTGCTTCTTGACCTCCGAGGCCAAAAGCGAGTCCAAGTCCGAGCGAAAGGGCTACCACCAAACCGGTAAAGATAGTCTGAATAAACCCAGCCGCAATACCAAGTTGTGAGAGAGCGACCAAAATGGCAAACACCCAAATAACCCACTTGGTTACTGCTCCCAAAAATCCGGCCGATCTTATTTCGGCACTCTTGGCAGAAGAGAGCACGATGCTTTTCATGGCGTCAGCGACAAGCCCTGCCGCAATCAGAATGAGTACTGCGACTATTACCTGAGGCAAGTAACTCAGAATATCCCTGAGGAAGCTGGTAACCTGAGACAAGCCCAAGATTTCAAATGCTCCTATCAAGAAGACTACGATTATGAACCATCGTACCAATCCGCCCAAAAAAGCACCTGAGTTGAGCGACAATCCTCCCCTGTTTAGAAAATCTTCGACTCCAGCCCTGTGTAGACCTTCATCAATTCTTAGGGCTTTTATAATCTGGGAGACCACTCTTCCAAAGAGAGCCCCTATTCCCCAACCTACAAGGACAACAACAAGAGCCATTATGAGACTAGGGACGAAATTGACCACCCCAAGCCACAAACTGCGGAAGGAAATAGCGAGCACATCACCCCATGTTCCTATTATCATGCTTTTAAAATTAACTTGTAACTACACCATAAATATATATGTAGCACCAAAGGGTGCAACAAGGTTTTGTGGATAGTCCTCAATATCGGCGGGGGGGCTAAATACCCAATTTGTTGATTATTTTCTCGTGCGGATAGTCCAAAATGTCCCGAACCAGCTTATCAAACATCGAATGTCGGTATTTAAACTCACTAGTCTCAAAGAAGGCGTAGCGAATTTCCTTGCCAATCTCGGATTCGATAGTCTTTATAATGTTTTCCATCGTACCCTCTCGCAGACCATCTCCGACTACCAGTAGGTCGACTCGCGAATCCGGATCTTTTATAAAAATGCCCGATATAACCAGGAGCTGGATCTTACCCGCCCGACTGAGCTTGTCGATAATATCTTTGTGCCTAAAAGGATTGATGTTCGAGAGAAACAATGAAAGTGCTTCGATATAAGGGAACTTAGGATCAAGAGTCCAGCCGTTTGATCGCTTGCGGATTATTGTCACCTTCCGGTTCTTCTGCTTTCTGATCTCCTTCGAATACGACTTCTGTTTGATAAAGCCGATTCGGAAAAGATTGTTTATTTCCTTTCGGGCCGTGCCGATAGAAACCTGCGTACGCAAAGCCACTTCGGCACTGTCATAAGCGGTTTCCGGATTGAAAAGAAAAAGCTTGATGGCTTTCACCTTGGCGAGACTCCCAAAAATTCTTTCTAATATCTCCATCGCTTTGGCATTTTACCCTATGGCTCCCTTATTTCCAAACAGTTGATTTTGAAGTCCAATTGTGTTTTGATCCTGTTAGAGCAAACCATGAACCGTCACATTTTTCTCGAACTCAGCAGTGCCATTACTGGCACAGTACACTACCAAGGACTCAGTGACCCTTTCGCAACGTTTGAGGAGATCCAAATGTTGCTCAAATTGAGGGGGTACGAACAGGACCGCGAGAACTTCACCTCTTTTAAAAAGAGGCGTTGCGGAACGGTGTACAAAGCCACCGTTTTGGGTGAATTTTCGGAAGTCTTGGAACTGCTATGATTGCTGAATTCTCGGACGGAGAGCCCTAGTGCCTCCGTCCGAATTTTTTTTACAAAAAACAAAGTCGCTCCAAATGAAGCGACCTGTTTTTTTATGACTTTTCCTCCAGCCGAATTTGGCCTAGTGAGCCAAATTCGGCACCTCCGGAAAAGTAATTTGAAACGAGCTCTGCTTATTTCAAAGTTACTTTTCCTCCGGCTTCCTCGATCTGCTTCTTCAAGCTTTCCGCTTCTTCCTTCTTCATACCTTCAGCGATTACAGCCGGAGCGCCGTCAACCTTGTCCTTAGCATCCTTGAGACCAAGGTTTAGAGCCTCCTTGATAACCTTGATGACAGCGATTTTCTGAGCACCACCATCAGTTAGCTCGACGTTAAAGGTTGATTTTTCTTCTCCTGCATCACCTGCCCCAGCCGCAGCCGGACCAGCTACCGCAACAGCACTAGCTGAAACACCAAACTTATTCTCAAAAACCTTTACAAGTTCATTGAGGTCAAGCACTGACATCTTTTCGATCTCTTCTACTATCTTTGCAAACTTAGCAGGCACCATAACTTCCTCCTTGGTTTCTGCAACTGCATTTGTTTCTTCTGACATAATTTTTGTTAATTTATTGATTGATAAATATTTATGATTTCTTTTCTGCTATCTGATTGAGCGCGATAGCAAATCTCTGAATTGGAGAATTGATGATGTTGACAAACATGCCACGCAAAGTTTGCAGTGAAGGAATCATTGCAATACTTGTCATCTCTTCTTTGGTCTTGTACTCGCCTTCGAAGATACCTCCAAGAATAGAGATCTTTTTGTCGAGCTTCTTTTGGAAATCAAAGACCATTCTAGCCGGAGCAATAGGATCGCTACCGATAGCAATAGCCAGTTCTCCTACAAGTTCGGGCCTTTCGCCTTTTACTGTTAGAGAATCCAAAGCTCTTTTTATCAGAGTCTTTTTTGCGACCTTATAGCCCACACCCTCGGCTCTGAGAGCTCTCCGTACAGCGGAAGAATCCGCCACCGTAAGACCGTGAAAGTTGGCAAAGACCACAGATCCAGAATCTTTGAGCATCCCTTGAAGCTCGCTTACTACTTCTTCTTTTTGTTTTTTTGTAATCATTTTATCCGCACCTTATGCGAATTAAAAATAAAATCGACCAAACGGCCGACAAAGTGAGATTAACTCCTGCACCGGAAATTATTTACTACCCATCGATTCGCTACGCTCTCTCAGGGTAAACCAGTGGTCTTGGAAGCCGTTGCCCCTAATCTACCACACTCTTGAAAAACTGCCAAGCTCGACTAAAAAAGTCGCCCCGCGAAGTCGATTCGTATAGTACGACCCCCTTTTGCTCGGAACCCTCTCTCCTCAACTGCTCTTGCCCAGATGCAGACATGCTTGCGCTTTCAGTTTCGGTCTCTTGGTTTACCGCGGTGGGTAAATTGACTTTTTCGAGACTCATCGCAACATTTTTTGCCAGCCCTTCCCCAACCGCCGGCTGGCTGATTATCAAATGGTCATTTGCATCAAAAAGTGCAAGCTCGTAATACCGTGACGACTTGAGATTGAGCAAACCCCGTTCCACTTTAAGGGATGATCTGGGCAAAAGAATCGTATATGGCTGAAAAATAAAACTCAGGTAACCCTGAGTTAACTTCCACCTAAATAGATCGATTTCTTTCGAGCTATCATTATAAATTTCTATATATTCCGGAGTTTCGGCAACTCTCAGATCCGGCTTCAGAACCTCGACATCAAACCGGCTCATCGATCTTGCTTCCCCGGATCTAGCCCGAAGGACAACTGCGTATTTACCCGCATATTTATATGTATGTTCTGTCGATACTCCGTCTCCTACATAACCATCACCAAACGACCAATTTAGGTCCACTTTACCCTTGCCTGTATTCTTTTTTATCGCTGCTCTAAAATACCCAACACTTCCAAGAGGTAACGAGCTTTCACCTACGATATCGATTTGAAGATCCGAATTACTAGGTTCATAAATTGAACCGGCGACAGAGAAGCTTTTGTTGGTAGAAGCAGATACCGAACCGGAACTTACTTCGGTAGACGCTCCCAAAACCGCTCCGGAGGTTACCGATATTTTCTGCTCCGCTTCAAGCGAAGTACCTTCAACACCAGCGCTGATAATGAAAGTGCCCTCACTCGAATCTTTATAATAAAACGTTCGGCTGGTCCAGTTTGAATTTATGGTAGCAGAAATGGGATTTCCTGATTCGCTGACAAAAGTCCCTGTTGGGGACGATGATTTGAGAACAAGTTTTGATGTTTGGCCAAAAGACTGCGGGTTGTGAGAGATATCCTGGAACTCAACTTTTATTGGTTCTGATACCACATTGGGCTTTATGGCCTGAGCTTCGGTGACAAACACAATTCTTTCGACGCCGGAAGCATAGGAGGATGTTGCGACAATAAGAAACAGACTGACAGCGAGGATTATCAAAAAACCCACCACAAATCGAAAGAAGCTCCTGTTGAAATATTTCATGCTCTCTATTAGACATAATGTTATCACGACCTCAATTATGCATGGTGTGGATAAGGTATAAAAACAAAAACCCGCCTTTCGGCGGGTTTTTGTGAGCATTCTCGCTAGCCGTAGCTTTTGAGAATCACAAGTGCTCTTAGGTTCGGATTAAGGGAAGCTTACATCAGCTGTCCTCCAATCGTTTTCACCGTCCATGAAGTTAATGGTGTTGCCACTAGCATATAGAGCGTTGATACCGAAGGAGTAAAGACCGATGTTCAAACCTGAACCTGTAGAGTTGCGTCCTTGCAACTGGAAGGAAACAGGGATTGTAACTTCCGTACCTTCAGCCAATGAACAGCTGTTGGTGTATCCAGAAGTGGTGCAGATCGAGTCAACTGTGAATGCAGTTGAAGTCGAGTTGCTTCCAACATCTGTTACAACAGAGCCGTTTCTGTAGATATCGAACGAAGTTGTGCTCGATACGAATGGGCTGGAAGTTGACTGGGTCAAACCAAGCATCTGAGCAGCACCGACAGCCTTAACCTTGAAGGTGAAGTTTGCAGTGATGGTTGATGTTGATGGGTTGTTTGAACCGCTGGTCTGAGGAACGCCACTTGTTGTGACACTCTTAGATACAAGCGATACTTCAAGACCCTGATTTCGAACTCCGATGCCATAACCAGTAGCAGAACCGCTTTCTGTTACAGAGTCACCATTGGTGTTTTCTGTAACGATTGCGTTTGCACCAGTAGTTGAAGCAGAAGCTGTGAATGTTGCAACTGTGCCGTTGGCGCTTCGGATGTCAGCTTTGATGGTCAAAGTCTTTGTAGTGTCCTTAGGAACTACATAGTCAAAGTCACTAAAGTTGAAGAAGCTGCCAGCTGCACCTGATCCAACCAAGCTTGCGCTGTCAAGCTCTGTAGAACCTTCGAAGAGGTAAACAGTAGTTGAAGCGTTAGCGGCGCCAGATCCAGTCTTAGTAACGTTTACACCCATGTCTGTGATCTTCACATCATCCTTCTCGGCCTTCAAATCAATGACGGCCAAAGTAAGTTTGTCTGCTTCATTCTCGCTTGCGCCAGCTGTAGCAAACACATCATTCTTCTTAGGAGAAGATGAGTTAAGAGACATATTCAAGGTAGCTGTTTCTGACAATTCTGCACTGAAGGTTGTTGTTCGGCCAGACAAAGCAGATGTAGGACTGTACTGATCGATACCTGCACCGTCTACGCCTCGAACTCCGTTAGAAGGAACAGAAATGCTGATTGAAGTCAAAGTTGTTCTGTCGGTTGATTCGATAGAAGGCATAACATCTGCCTTAAGAACAATCTGCTTCTTGCCACCCTTAGGAACTACAAGGTTGAAACCTGTGATGGTTACGTAGTAAGTACTGCTTTCCTTAACAACTGTTGAAGAGTTGAGGTCGATTGAAGCAAGTACGCTGCTACCATCGGTAACATACAACTTTGAGTAACCCTTTGTGTAGATCTTGCTGTCGGTGCCAAGGTTTACCTTAATTCTCTGAATCGCAATGTCAGAGTTCTTAGCTTCAACATTGAATCCATAGATAGGTGCCATGTCGTCACCTTCGTAAACTGTGGAAACTAGACCTGCGTTGTTTGAAGTTACTGTAAGAGTACCTTCTGCGCCAGGAGTAGTGATGCCGCCAGTTGTAGTACCACCAGTAGTTGTGCCACCAGTTGTAGTACCACCAGCCATAGCATTAACCTTAGCCCTTGTTATAGGACCGAAGTAGCCAGCGGCTGGAGAAATACCAGCTTCAGCTTGGTATTTAGCAAGAGCTGATTTGGTCAATGAGCCGAAGTAGCCCATAGCTACGCCCTGAGGCATAACCAAGTAACCCTTCGAAACAAGCCACTGCTGAAGAGCAGAGACCTGTGCTCCTGTTGAGCCAATTGTAAGGTCTTGAGTAAAGGTTGTTCCAACTGCACCACTTGTGCCCATCTGAGCCTTAAGTTGCTCAATCTGAGCGAGCAATGAGTTGATCATCGCTGTAAGTTCAGCTGTGGTCTGTTGAGCTGATGCAGGAACTGCAACAACGCCCAAAACCATAGCGGCACCCAGCACGCCCGCAAACAATTTAACTGATTTTGATTTTAACATTTTTTCTAATTTGCCGATTGTATAACGCCCCAAAATTATTTGTAAAAGGTTTGGCGCGTCGTACCGGCTTTCTAATAATTAATAAATTAATTTTGCCGATGCTTTTTGCTTCTAATATCGACAAGAAGCGCAAAGCTCTAAGCTATTCTAACGCCCCGAATCCCCTCCCGCAAAGACGGAAGTGTGGATAACAAAGGGTTTTTAGAGTATCTCATATCCTTGCTTTTTAAGCAACTGAATACCTACTCCAGCGTCTTTCCCCAATCCGGCCAACTTTCCCCATCTTTACCAGCTCCACAAGCTCTCTTTGAATCGTCTTTTCTCCACATCCTCTTATATTAGGAGCTATATCCTTGATATTGGCATTGGGGTGGTTTCTAACAAACTCCAGAATAGCGATTTGTCGTGAGTTTTTACGATTCTGTCCTTTATTTTCGTCCTTTATAACCAACGGTGCGGATTGGGTTTTGAGCGCGGCCTCAGAAGTGGCTTTGGGAGAATTGCCCTCTTTTGCACGAGTGGTTACAACTGCACCGTCGATAAAATCATTCCCCGCGATAATCTCCTTCATTCGGTCAGATTCAGCTTGTACAGTATTGATGGAGAATTCCGAAATAGATTTTAGGAAAGATTCAAATTCTTGCTTGAGAACCGAAGCATTCATTTCTGACACGAGGCCCGAGACAGACGAAATTTCCAAAAGAGACAAAAGCTCCAGAACAATCTTCTGAACCTGTGATAGGAGTGCGCGCAACGTTGAGTCCTTTTCGTCCTTTAATTCCACACAAACAGACATTAGTCGCATGGAAAGTTCCTTTATACGATTCTTCAGTTGGTCATTATTTTCTACCACATTAACAACCAAAAAAACCGCGGATATGAGCCGGTTTGTTCTGTTGTAGAGCTGGATGAAGCTCTTATCAGATTCCACATTATTCACCTTCAAAGACAGTTCTGATTCCATAAAATGTCCTTTATTTATAACCTTTTTTTCTTTGTCCTTTTAATTATACCCTATCAGACATAATAATGCAAGTGCTAAATTTTGGTCCTTTATAGAAGCTTATTGCGTCTTTTAGAGCATGTCAAATCAGGGTTCCTAAACTCTCGGCGACCACCATCTGGAATTGCGCACACACCGAGTACACTTTCCACAAATAGCTGAAATAAATTCGTGGTATTATTTGAATGCAATGGGTAGAAAAAAGAAGGCAGAAAAACAAACTGAGACTCCAAATTCAGGGAGTCTGAAAAACGAGACTCTCGCGTGGGTGTCATCGATCGGCTTTTTTGTTTTGTTTTCTTTCTTTATGCTAGCGTCCTTTGAGAAAGCAGGCCTAGTCGGCGACAAGGCCTACGTGATCCTCTCGACTCTTTTCGGTATAGGGTACTTCTTGATACCACTGATCTGTCTTTTGCTTTCTATAGCATTTGTAAAGTCGACTCAACACGAATTTGGCTGGACCAGAGCTTTGGGGAGTGGGCTCTTGTTCCTCTCACTTCTCGCCTTAATCGGTCTCGCTTTCGACAACCGCGGTGGTATAGTTGGCAATGTTATTTACAAGCCCCTCGTTAAACTTTTCGAGGTTTACGCTTCCGCTATCATCTTGGTCGCTCTCGCAGTCGTTAGCATCCTTATAGTGCTAGATACCCCGCTCAGTTTTGGGTTTTTGTTTGGGAGAACGAAGGTGGAGGAGGACGAAGAGGGGGCCATCGACAAAAATATAAAAATATCTGGCGCCGAAATAAACGATGCGCCTAAACCTGTAGAAGCAAAGGTGGTCCAGCCAGCTCCAAATATTCAGAAGCCAAAAGAATCAGCGGGAGAAACCGAGGAGTTTAAGCTCGGCCGAGGTTCACTGTTTAGGGAGTGGACACCGCCCCCTATTTCAATGCTCGAAAGGGATCGGGGTAAGCCAGAAGTTGGCGACATAAAAGCGAACGCAAATATAATCAAGCGGACTTTGCAGAATTTCGGCATTATCGTCGAAATGGACGAGATTTCGATTGGTCCATCAGTTACCAGATATGCTCTGAAACCTGCTGAGGGTGTGAAGCTCTCCAAAATTCTTGGCCTCCAGAACAATCTCGAGCTCGCCCTTGCAGCCCATCCGGTGCGCATAGAAGCTCCAATCCCCGGTAAATCGCTCGTCGGTATTGAGATACCGAACAGCGTCAAAACAACCGTCGGCCTCGCCTCCCTTCTATCACAAAGTGATTATACTGACTCTCCCAAACCCCTTATGGTTGCACTGGGCAAAGGCATATCCGGCGTAGCCCAGTTTGCTAATCTTGCAAAAATGCCTCACCTACTTATTGCAGGAGCAACCGGTAGCGGAAAGTCAGTTACTATCCATGTAATTATAAATTCAATTCTGTTTCGCAATCCGCCCGAAAATTTGAAATTTATTATGATAGACCCGAAGCGAGTCGAGCTTACCCTCTACAACAAAATCCCCCACCTGCTGACCCCAGTCATAACCGATCCCAAGAAAGCCATCATGGCTCTCAAGTGGGCAGCCAAAGAAATGGAACGCCGCTACCAAATACTTGAGACCAACAAGGTTCGTGATATCGAGTCATATCACAAGAACGTGCTTACTCCGGCCATAGACCAAGCCAAGAAAAAGGGTAACGAAAATACGACCGAGCTCCCTGATACAATGCCTTATATTGTAGTGGTCATCGACGAACTGGCCGACATTATGCAGGCCTATCCACGCGAACTAGAATCCGCCATAGTCCGTCTGGCCCAAATGAGCCGAGCCGTGGGTATCCATCTGATTCTTTCGACCCAAAGACCGAGCGTGAACGTCATCACCGGTCTCATCAAGGCCAACATCCCAGCCCGGATCGCTCTTCAGGTCGCATCACAATTCGATTCGCGCACAATCCTCGATAGCGCCGGTGCCGAAAAGCTCCTTGGCGCAGGTGATATGCTCTACCTCTCGGGAGAAATGTCCAAACCGATTCGCCTTCAATCCCCTTTTATATCCGAAACCGAGGTAAAGAAGGTGGCCGAATACTTGGGCAAACAGGCACAGGATGATCTGCCGAGCGAAATAAGTTTCGAGAGTAGCTCAACCGGAGCGGGTGGTGTAGAAAGCCGGAACGTCTTGTTTGACAGTAACGACGAAGATGTTGACGATGATCTCTACGAGGAAGCAAGAGAGACGGTTGTATCTACTGGCAAGGCCTCGACCTCTTTCCTTCAGAGAAAACTCAGGATCGGTTATGCAAGAGCAGCTCGCCTTATCGATATATTGGAAGAAAAACAAGTAATCGGCCCCGGTGATGGGGCAAAGCCCCGTGAAGTACTAATAAAACCAGAGGGTGGCTACGAAGCCGATACCTCCGAAAGAGACGAACCAGAAAATGCATCCCTATAAATGTGAAAATAGCGGGTTTAACATAAAAAAAATCGTAATCATTGTTGGGTTTGCTCTACTTATAGGGTACGGGCTTTTCAACGCCCGCAACCTTCTTATAGGACCAGAAATCAGTATCTTCTCCCCTTCTGCCGGCAAAGAGGTGTCCGAAAATTTCATTTTGGTCCAAGGAAGGGCCAAAAATGTAGTTTTTCTTAGTCTCAATGACCGACCCATATTCATCGACACAGAGGGCAACTTCAAAGAGAAATTGCTACTAAACCCCGGCTCTAATATAATCAGACTCTACGGCAGAGACCGGTTCAAACAGGACACGGTCGAGGAAATAAAGGTATACTTTAAGCAAGATAATTTACAAGAAATAACCGAATAATATGGCAAAAAAAGACAAGCAAGCCAAAGCAGAAAAGGCCTCTGACAACAAGGAAAAAGACAAGGAATCGAGAGTACAGGACGCGATAAAAGAAATAAAGACCAAGTTTGGCGATGATAGCATAATGACACTCGGTGAGGCGCCCAAGGTAGATGTAGGCGTTGTGCCGACTGGCTCAATCGGGCTCGACGCCGCTCTAGGAGTCGGCGGTATGCCAAGAGGTAGAATTATAGAAATCTTTGGACCTGAATCTAGCGGCAAAACCACTCTTGCCTTGCACGTCGTAGCCGAAGCCCAAAAACAAGGTGGTATCTGCGCCTTCATTGACGCAGAGCATGCTCTTGATCCGGAATATGCCAAAAGGATCGGGGTCAAGATAAACGAGCTTTTGATATCTCAGCCCGATACGGGAGAGCAAGCACTGGAAATCGTTGATTCGCTTGTCCGATCAAACAAGATTGATGTCATCGTTGTCGACTCGGTTGCAGCCCTCACCCCCAAAGACGAGATCGAGGGCGACATGGGCGCTCACCATGTGGGCAAGCAAGCACGACTCATGAGTCAGGCCTTGCGCAAACTTACTGCCATATCCGCCAAGTCCAAAACTATTGTTATCTTCATCAACCAAATCCGTATGCAAATCGGAGTTATGTTCGGCAACCCAGAAACCACCCCAGGCGGTAAGGCCTTGAAATTCTACACTTCGGTCAGACTGGATATAAGAAGAATCGCCCAAATAAAGAAGGGTGAAGAAATAATGGGTGGACGAGTAAGGGTCAAGGTCGTCAAAAACAAGGTGGCAGCACCCTTCAAACAGACCGAGTTCGACCTTATGTATAACGAGGGCATTTCCAAAGAAGGAGAAATGCTAGCTCTCGGTGAGCGCATGGGTCTCATCAGCAAATCTGGTGCGTCGTACAAATATGGCGAGCTCCCCCTCGGACGGGGCTACGATGCTACTCGCCAATTCCTCAAACAAGACAAGAAGCTGTCGGCCGAAATTTTGAAGGAAATCCGCAAGCGTCTCCACGACAACGGCGGTTCAATAACTCCGGTCTCAGAATCAAGCGAAAACTCCGAGGAGTAAAGAACTTGAAATAGAGCCACAATTGAGGTATCATCTTGAAGCCAGTTTTGGTGTTTTTATTTTCCCGATAAATTACAATTTACTAACTCTAAAATCTAACGACTAACATCTATGTTGGAATATAACGAAATTACAGTCGGAAAGTTCATCATCTTTCAGGACGAACCTTGGGAAGTATTGGAGGCGCACGTCTTCCGCAAGCAACAGCGCAAGCCGGTCAATGCGACCAAGCTCAAAAACCTGATCACCGGACGAGTGACCGAGTACTCCTTCCACGTTTCTGACAAAGCCGAGGAAGCCGAGCTCGAAAACAAGGAGATCAAATTTATCTATTCAAATCCTGCCAAAAATGAATACTGGTTCCACGAGGCCAAGGATCAAGCCAAGCGCTTCGCTCTCACGGAGGAACAAATCGGCAACGGCGTGAAATTCCTGAAGAAGGACACTTTGGCAAAAGCTATTTTGTTCGATGAACGAATAATCGGCGTAAAGATGCCAATAAAGATGGAATTGAAAGTCGTTGAGGCCCCACCTTCAACCAAAGGCAACACCGCCCAAGGTGGCAACAAAGTAGTAAAGGTAGAGACCGGCGCCTCGGTCAACACTCCCCTTTTCATTAATGAAGGAGATGTGATCGTCATAAACACCGAGACCGGTGATTATGTTTCGAGAGTATAACTCATCCAATTATCGACTTACGTAAGGCAAGAGAGCCATAAATCGTGCCCGTTTGATAGCGAGAGCTAGTTTGCGCTGGTATTCGCTCGAGACACCCGTCCTTTTCTTGCCAAGAATGCGAGAGTGCGGGTTAACAAACTTCTTTAGAAGGTTTGTGTCTTTGTAATCGACATGCTTGATGCCATTTTGCTTGAAGAAGCACTGTGTATTGTTGGTCATAAGTTTAGTTTAAAGTTTGAAAGTAAAAAGTTTATAAAGTTTAGAATGGTATATCCTCGGCATTTATCTCTTCCTCCGGATATTCGATTGCGGGAGCTTTTTCCTTGGATCCTCCGTCCGATTGTAGACTTCCAGATTCATTTTTGTTGTAAGACCCACCTGATGATCCGCCCTTGGGTCCAAACTGGATTCGGTCGGCCACTATTTCGGTCTTGTATCTCTTGGTACCATCCTGTGCATCCCAGCTTCGGGTCTGAATCCGACCTTCCACAAATACCCCATTGCCTTTCGAGAGGTATTGCTTGACCAAATCGGCCTGACGACCGAAGACCACTACATTGTGATAATCGGTTGATTCTTGCTTGGCTCCATTTTTATCCTTCCACACTCGGTTGGTAGCAATACCAAGCTCACAAACAGGGACACCGGAAGGCAAGCTTTTGAGCTCTGGATCGCGAGTTATGTTGCCGTAGATAATTGCTTTGTTGATATACATGTTATTGAATTTTCAATTTATAATTTTCAATTTTCAATAACCAAATCGTCTATGCTCTTATCCATTTCTTCCTCAGAAACCGGAGCTACATACTCCTTTGGAGTCATTTCGCTTACAAGCACCCCATCCAATTCCCCATCAGTACTCTTTTTCACTGCAGAAATTTTGGGAACGTAGAGTGTATTCTCTTTCACTGTCTTTATAATTATATATCTCAAGATCTGAGGATTGGCTTTGAGTGCAGAATCCACTTTTTCTATCTCGGTTCGATCTAGGTCAAACTTGATCCAACCGAAATAGGCACGATTGAAGTCGACATATTTGCCATCGATTCTCTTAGCTATCTCATATGAAAGGTTGGTCATTTCAGGGAAACCCTCCGAAATAACCGAGCCCTTTACTGAGCTGATAAGATCGCGAACCTTCACGACTTCGCCAGACAAATCGCCCTCGGCGACAGTGGGCAAAATATGAAAGCCCACCTCATATACCTGCAGATCGTCTCTTTCTGTTTCTTGCATAATTTAATTCAAGCGGGTCCCCTTCGAAGACTGGCCAGAGACCAATGTTCTACAGGGCAGGAGCCGATTATTATAAAAGTAGCTCCGGACTCGAATAAGCCAAATAATATCACAAAATTCTAGAATGACAACCCGAACATCTTTTGGGCATTTCTGAGTACCTGAGCACAAACCACATCTTCCCTCTCTCCTCTTATCTCTGCTATTTTTTTTGCCACTTCAACTACATAAGAAGGTTCGTTGCGCTTACCACGATAAGGCACGGGCGCCACAAACGGGGCATCAGTTTCAGACATAATCGAATCGATTGGAAGGTATTTGATTACCTCATCGTAATCGTGAGTAAAGGTTACGACGCCTGTAAATGACATGGAAAACCCCAGATCCAAGAATTTTCTGGCCTGATCCATATTACCAGCGAAAAAATGTGCGTTGCCTCTTAATTTTTCTCCAACCTGCTTTTTATATGCAGTGAGTATTTCGAGCGCATCATCATAACTCTCCCTGCAGTGGAGCATGAGCGGTTTGTTGTGCTTTAGGGCAAATTCTATTTGCTGTTTAAATACTTCGGTTTGCCTTTCTTTCTCTTGACCAAGCAATTCTGCGGGAATCCTAAACCAGTCCAGCCCACACTCACCTATGGCTACCACTTTAGGATTTGAAATGAGCTTTTCGAAATCGTTTTCAGAAAAGGAAACTCGTTCCCCTTTTTCATTATCTACTGGATGTACGCCAATACAGGCCCAAATGTTCTCATTTTGTTCCGCAATCGCAACGGCTCTCTCGGAACTGGCGAGGTCGGTGCCTATTGTTATCGCCCCCACTTCTCTTTCTTTCATTCTGCCCAAAACACTTGGCAATTCACTTCCATAGTCCGAAAAATCCAGATGGCAATGTATGTCGATGTATTTCATAAAAGCATTCTACCTAATCCTTTCTGATAAAGAGTGGCTGATCCGGTTTCTTGTTGTCTTTGACCAATCTCTTTATCTTTTCTGAGGTCTCCGGCAAGATTGGGTTGAGCATCCTTGCAACCGAATAAAGCTTGACGACCAAATCAGAAATCATGCGCTCCCCTCTTTCTTTGTCTTCTTTAACAATCTTGAACGGCTGATTTTCTTGAATAAACCTGTCCATCTCTCCTATTTTTTGCCATACAAAATCCGCCGCCTTCCCAACCTCAAACTTCTCATACAAACTAAAGTATTCGCTGAAATCTTCGTGCTCAGGCAAAGCCACTGGTCCAACCAGATTGTCCTCGGCCATTTTCATGATGCGCGAGACGAGGTTGCCGAGCCCATTGGCCAAATTGGCATTATAGGCCTCCTTAAAGCGCTCGAGTGTAAATGGGCTATCTTCAAAAGACGAGACCTCTCTGGTAAGGAAATAACGTAAGGCATCAACTCCATATTCATCAACAATACTCAACGGATTCACTACATTACCTAGTGATTTCGACATCTTTATTCCGCCTTCTCCGGTAACAAACCCGTGGTATACCACGCTCTCAGTCTGCTTGAGCCCAGCCGACAAAAGCATCCCTTGCCACATTATCGACTGAAACTTCACCATGTCCTTGCCCGCGGTTTGAACATTCCTACCTTCTACCCAAAATTTTCGATATTTTTCCTTATCCCGTGGCCAACCTAATGTCGAAATATAATTTACAAAGGCACCAAACCATACATACATAACTTGCGTATCATCTCCAGGAATAGCAATACCCCAAGAAAATCTTTTCTTGTCTCTTGAGACCGAAAAATCCTCTAGCGATTGGGCGATACCGAGGGCTTCTGTCCTTCGCCATTCAGGTACAACCGATTTTGGATTAGAAAGATACTCGACTATTTTTTCCTTATACTTTGTTAATCGAAAGAAATAATTTTCTTCTTCCACAAATTCTAGCTCTTTGTTTGGGTGCAGTGGACATTTACCGTCAACAATATCCTTCTCTTGAAGAAATTTTTCACACCCAACACAATACATCCCCTTATACTTCTTCTTGTATATATCACCGTTCTCCTCACACAATCTCCACACCTCTTGGGAGGCCACAATATTATCCTCACTAGTCGTCCGGATAAAATTATCTACAGAAATATGAAGGGTCTTTGAGAGATCAATAAATTTCTGAGCATAATTATCTACATATTTTTGTACGGGTATATTTGCAACTTGACTGGCTTCCCAAATTTTCTGACCGTATTCATCAGTCCCAGTACTAAAAAATACTTCGTTGCCAATGAGTCGATTGTATCTAGCGATGACATCGGATTGGACCAGTTCTAGGGCAAACCCAATATGCGGATCCGAATTAACATAAGGTATGGTAGTTGTAAGATAAAAACTTTTTGCCATTCCCTAATCCTACTTGGAAGCACCTCTTTCAGCAAGAGCCCTCGCTTCGGCCTTGTCCTTCTCGATATCTGAGAGATATTCCATGAGCATCGAAGCAAGCGGGACAGAGATAATAAGTCCAACGAAACCAGCGAGCTTTCCTCCTATGATAAGCGCAAGGATAGAAACAATTGGCGGAACACCGACGATCTTGCGCACCACCAAAGGATAGATGAGCTGATTTTCAAACTGTTGAATGATGATATAGAGCCCAACAACCAAAAGAGCACTCGTCATGCCGTTAGTAATAAGAGCAATGGAGACAGCCGGAATAGCCGCAAGTATCGGTCCAAAAAGCGGAATTATCTCAAAGATACCCGCAAGCACGGCAAGGAGCAGAGCATTCTCTACCCGCAAAAGGGTAAGCCCCAAGAAGACCATCATAGCTACAATAATCGCGAGCACAATCTGACCCTGCATCCAAAGACCGATTTTGTGTTGAGATCGCTTCCACAATCCGATAACGTAGTCTTCCTGCTTTGCAGGAGTAACAATGCGCAAAAAATTGGTAACCCCGTCCGATTCGGTGGACAAGTAGAAAGAGAGGACAATGACCAACAAGAAGGATAATACTCCTCCAAAGACTACGCTCGCGGTCGAGAAGAATCCGTGAGAAATGTTCGATATGGCAGTATCTATTTGTTCGACTATTTCCGACAAAGAAAAGCTTGCGGAAATATTGCCCAAAGCGGGATTATTGGATAACCAACTATCACTCTGGAGTGGATTCCAAACCTGCAGTTCACCAAGGTAACCCGGCAGACTCGATAGCAGAGAGGCCGATTCGTTGAGCAAAGGAAGGAATAGAAAATAGAACGAGCCCACCAGAAGCACCGCAAGCAGAGAATATATGAAAAGTACCGAGATAATCCTTGGCACCCCCCGACGCAAGAACCACTTGGTCCCCGGTTCTACAGCTGAAGCGATTATTACCGCAAGTATCACAACCAATATTATATCGCGCAAAACAAAGACCCCCACAAACCCCAAGACGATCAAGAGTGTCTTGAAGATTGTCCCCGCACTTATTTGAATCACCTTTTCTTCAGAAAGTTTAGTCATTGTTTAGATTAAGCTTACAGCGTTGAGCCAGGCTATCATAGGACGTATGTGGATTAAACCGAGCATTAAGCAATTCTTCCCGAGATATACTCCACCAGATGCTTGCCGTCTACACGCTCTTGCTTGCCAGTGTCACGATCTCGCAGTGTGACAGTGCCATCCTTTTCGATCGTATCGAAGTCGACAGTCACACAATATGGAGTGCCGATTTCATCCTGCCTTCGATATCTCTTGCCAATGTTTCCATTATCATCAAACTCGGCCATAAAATGCATTTTCAACTCCTTATATATTTGCTCTGCCCTTTCCACCAACTGAGGTTTGTTTTTCAAAAGTGGAAATACAGCGACTTTGATCGGAGAAAGTTTTGGCGACAATTTCAAAACCGTCCTTACTTCCCCATCGATCTCGTCTTCACTATACGCATCTGAAATAAATGCCAAAAACATTCTTCCCATTCCAACAGAAGTTTCTAAGATCCAAGGGATGTATTTTTCACCCGTGTGCGGATCGGTGTAATTGAGGTCTGTCCCCGAGTGCTTCATATGTTGAGTGAGGTCATAGTCAGATCTATCATGGATACCTTCAAGCTCATCAAAACCTGTTGGGAAATTGTATTCAATATCCCACGCATCCTTAGCATAAAATACCAAATTTTCGTGCTGTGCGAATCTTAAATTTTCAGGTTTGATACCAAGCCCAACATACCAGTCATATCTGTTTTGTTTTATTCTTTCATATTCTTCCTTATTTTCGTTTGGTTTGACGAAGTATTGGGTATCAGCCTGCTCCATCTCGCGTGTTCTAAAAAGGAAGTTGCGCGGAGAAATTTCGTTCCTAAAAGCTTTACCGATTTGTGCAATACCAAATGGTACTTGCATACGAGTCGAGTTGACTACATTTTTGAAGTTAAGATAAATACCCTGACAAGCTTCGCCAGGGAGATAAACCGGATTTTTGCCTTCTCCGGTAAAGTCGCCGAGGTTTGACTTCACGAGCAGGTTGAAAGCTCGAGCTTTAGTGAAGTCGTGCGATCCACAAGAAGGACAAGAAATCTTATTTTTATTTTCTTCGAAAAGTGCTGCAAGTTCTTCTTCGGGCATTTTTTCATCCGCATTTACCCCTATGTTTTTGAGCTCCTTGTCTACACGAATGCGAGTATTACACTTGCGACACTCAGAGAGTGGGTCCGAAAATCCAGTAGTGTGCCCTGACGCCTCCCAAACTCGAGGATCTTTAAACATTGCCGAATCAATACCGACATAGTCATCGCGCATTTGCACATGAGCTTTCCACCACTCTTTTTTGAGGTTGTTTAATAGCTCTACTCCGTATGGACCAAAGTCGTAGAGACCTGCCATACCCCCATAAATTTCGGAGCCTTGAAATACAAAGCCGCGTCTTTTACATAGAGAGACTATTTTTTCCATTTTGTTTTCTTCAGCCATAATACCTCTACTTATACCATACTACATTATTAGTGCACCACCTTATCGTCCCCCATCCGGAAAGTGCTGTCGTTCGAGAAATTGGTGGTTGCTGGCAAACTACTTACCCCTATTTGAGAGTTGGTTGCACGGTCAGTTCCGATCAAGGTCGCCTCCCCTACGATTACTGGATCTGTACCAATTTGGCTAGTACTTGGAGTTATTTCGACTTGGAAATATAGGTTTTTGGGGGATGAACCAAATCCAGTATTTGGCAAAATGGTACCAACATTCCAAACGATCTCATTCGTTGTGGGGTTGAAGGCAACCTTTTCGCTATTAGGAGAGAACAGGCCAGTCCACTTCACATAGGGAGGCAGGGTCGCTCTGACTTCAACGTTTCCGACTTGATTGAAGGAATTCGATATACTCCAAACCACCGTATAAGTGGTCGGAACATTTGCTTTCGGTGGAATAGGGCCGGAATTTTCGAAATTACCTTCTGATCGTACAGTTTTCGAGGTAATACCTATATCAGTAGAAAGTACCACCTTTCTGGTTTCCGTTGCAGAGACCTGCTCTACCGAACCAGACTCAAGAACCCTTTCACCTCTCGCTTTAACCGTGATGAGAATTTCCGGACGCTGGTTTCGAGGCACAGAACTATATTGCAATGGTGTTAGCCGAAATGATAGTCGTGTTTGGGAGCCCGGACCTAGATCAGAAAGTTCGGCGACCGAGCGACTATCCCACAAAATAGTATCGTCTGTAGATCTAAAAAATCCACCTTGTCCAGCCGATACGCCAAGCTCATTAAATGCTCCACCAGAGAAACTTACTTCTACTTGGCTGTTAAAAAGTCTGGTTGGTAAATTGTTCATAATATTAATATTCGCGTCTACCGTTGAGCCACCACTCGCCGAGTAGTCGCTATCTTTGCCGTTGATCGAGACTCCTAGCCCAATAAATGGCTTCTTGATGAGAACTGACTCGGTAAGATTTGCAATAACCACACCCACAACCCGATCGTCATCGGGGCTCGCGGTACCAGCAGAGACTTTAAATATTTTTTCTTCGTTATCTTGACCGATGATAGTCCCCTTGATTGCAATGGTCCTTTTTTCTCCTTTAGCCAAACTCCCGATTTTCCATGTATTGTCGCCGGCAAAAGGTTCTACCGAGGCACTCGAGAAAACAAAACCAAATGGATAATCAATCTTTAGAATCAGGTTGTCGAGTTTGTCTTGCGAATTGGAAGCAACCTCGATATTGAAGCTCATCTGCTGGTTTGAATTCACCTCTTTCGGATAGGTTGGCGAAAGAATAACCGGAGCTGAACTAATCACAACTTCGTATTCCTTCTCTTTAAAGAAGGTAGCGCTTGAGTTTTCTACTCTATATTCAAGTGATATCTTGATTTTTTTGACAGATTCCTTTTCACCAAAGAAGACACCAGAAATAGTTTGCGTATGGCTCTCCCCGTTCCTAATATCGCCAATGTTCAGTCTTTCTCTTTCCAAGTCCTTGGTAAGATCAGACGGCGAACGAGTACCTTCCGGGTATTCAATCAAGAGCGAGGCAGAATTGAGTGGGGTGTTGTTGCCGTTCACCACAGTCACCTCAAAGGAAGATTCTTGTCCTCCGCCAATACTTGTAGGACCAACAACCTTTATGTCCACATTTTCGGAAGATATGAGATTAACGCCCCCAAAAAAAACGAATGCAGCAGTACCAGCAGACAAGAGAAATAACACCGCCGCTACCACAAAAAACTTTTTTACAAAACTGCTTTTTTTCATAGCCGTTTGATAGACCTTGGAAGTTAGTGTGTCAAATCGGTTTTGGCCGTCACTTTGCCAGCCATCGTTGGTCTTTTGGATATCGTTGTCGAAGGTTTCTGGTTCAAGGTTTGATCGACCAGGATCAATGACCTCGGGAGCACGGCGTGAATAGAGCTTCTTCTCCAAACGATCTAGCTTACTTTTTTCCATATTTCAATTATATCATCCGGCACTCGCGACTGACAAAGACTCGTTGATAAGACGGATGATTTTATTTTTCATAGGTGTAATCCGCTCCAGCTCATCCATACCAATATCACTCGCAACAAGATACGGGCTTACCTCCGGATCCTCACGGAGAAAGCCAAGTGTCCGCAGGATTCGGCAAAGCGTGAGCCATTCGGCCGGTGCCACCTCCTCGGGCTTGGCCAAGAGCAAAAAATCAAGGAATTTAGAAACAGTCAAAAAGATATCACTTACCCGATCCTCACCTGTTACCAGTTTTCTTACCAAAGCAAACAGGTTGGCAAGCGTATGAAGCTTCTGAGAATCTGCCTTAAAGATCTCAAAAAGATTGCTTTCTGCTCTCGCCCCGACCACTCGCCAACCTGATTTACCCAAAACCAGAGAGAATTCGCCTATAGAAAAATCTTGGCACCCCGCGCGCAACTTTGAGTTGCCACTCCTCGCCGACTGAGCTTTGGCCCAGATGAGTCCCAAGTTTTCGGTGAGTAGGCCGATTCGCCGGTTGCTCAAACCTTCGCTCAAGCTGTAAATAACGATACCCTTGGTATGGTGTTTGTGATACATCTCTACCGATTAGATATTAGTGTTTAGTCGTTAGATTTAATTAAAGAAAGTTTGAATACAAATTCACCAATCCTTTTCTCATCACCTTGATTACTCTCAAATTTTATTTCGACCACGTTGGTCGGCTTCTTTATATGATTTATGACCGACTCTACAAAGACCTTCCCCGCTTCGTCGGTATCAATGGAAAGTTTGATAAGATCGCTCGGATGCAACGCTTCCTGCTTCCTCAAGTCCTGTACGGCACGTACCAACTCTCTCATATTTCCTTCTCTCTTAAGATCTTGGGTTATAACCACATCCAAATTAAAGCTCTCCGCCAAATTTTTATCGAACACCACTTCTTTCACGTTTATCTCATCTTTTATTAATTCCACTAAATCTTTTCTGTCTTTTAACCGTTCATCTTGAATGGTGAGCTTGCCGAGAGGTTGACGCACCTTGATATTTTCTTTGTTCCTAATCATAAGAACATCAGAAACAATACTTCTGACCAAACTCATATCTTCTAAGAGCTTTTCGTCTGTCTCCCGCTTTTGGGGCCATTCACAAAGATGAACACTTTCCGGGTCTTTTTCTGTTTTCAACACTAAGTAAATGCTTTCTGCAAAAAATGGAGTGAACGGTGCTATATACTTAGCCAGCTCCAAAAGCACAAACTTAGTAGTAGAGAGTGCATTATTTTTATCTTCTACATCGTCGGACTTAAATCGATCTCTAGAGCGACGTATATACCATGTAGAAAGGTCATCAACAAAGTCCAAGATCGGGCGCGCCGCACGATCAAGCTCATACTTCTCTAGTGAATCAGTGATTTGGGCACCGAGTTCTTTAGTCCTCGAGATTATCCATTTATCTAAAATATTTTTTGAAGAGTCGCTACAGTCAACTCCTTCGGCTTTATACATTTTGTAAAAATCTAAGACATTGCCAAGTCTCAAAATAAGCTTCTTGTGCACCTCATCCAAACCTCTCTCTGAAAAGGCAAGGTCCTCTGCTCGCACCACCGACGATGAGAGTAGATAGTAACGAAGCGTATCAGCGCCATATCTCTCTACCACATACATCGGGTCAGGATAGTTTTTTAGACGTTTGGACATCTTTTGGCCATCTTCAGCCAAAACAATCCCATTCACTATCACGTGTCCGAAAGGAGACTTGTTGAAAAGACCAGTCCCAAGGACCAGAAGCGTGTAGAACCACCCACGAGTTTGATCTAAGCCCTCAGCAATAAAATCTGCCGGGAAAAGCGAGCTATTTTGGGCTTCAAATTCCTCTTTATTTTCAAACGGATAATGTATCTGAGCATAGGGCATTGAGCCAGAATCATACCAAGTATCGAAGACTTCTTTGACCCTTTCTAACCTGCCACCGTTTTCATCCGAAAGTTCCACCTCGTCGATATATGGCCTGTGTAGATCAAGCTCATAGTTTTCATTGTGCGGAATAGGTACAAAGCTATATTCATATACTTTGCCGAGTTCGGTTTCGACCGTGTTGACCAAATTTTTTGATTCCTTTGCGTCTGCCCCTTTAATAACCGCCGGAAAAACCTCAAGAAATATTCCATGCGTCACGATTAGAATATTTTGGTTCTGGTGTTTGCCGTCAATATCATAAAGAAAATCCCCTACACGATTCTTTGCATCTTGGTAACTCTCGCCATTTGGCAATTTATCGTTAAAATTCTTCATCGAGCTTTCTTCGTATGCTAGAAAGTCACTGAATGGCTTCAGATGGAAGTCACCGAAACCGAGTTCTTGAATTCGATCATCATAAACTATTTTTTCTTTGGGGAAACCGGTCACTTCGGCAATTATCTCGGCTGTTTCTTTGGTACGAACATATGGCGAACAATAGATCGCATCGATCTTTTCTTTCTTGAGTTTCTCTCCGGCCTCCTTGGCCTGTCCTTTACCCTTTTCTGTAAGATGGTGCCCTAAGTTTGGGTCGTTACTTACAATATCTAGAACGGTGTGTTCCCCTTCTCCGTGGCGAACGGCGAAATACTTGTTGCGCGAGTTCTTAATTTTTGTCTTGAGCTCTTCTATGCTTCCAAACACATGGGTGTCTCCATTTTTAGAGCGCCATACCGGCAGGGGTGCCCCCCAATATCTCGAGCGTGAGACCGCCCAATCGCGCGCTCCCTCGAGCCACCTGCCAAACCTATTCTTCCCTATTTCCTCCGGCACCCATCTAACCTTGTTATTCAAGGCAACCATTCTGTCCTTCAGATCTACCACCTTCACAAACCACGAGGAGGTCGCGTAGTTGAGGAGCGGAGTATCACACCGCCAACAATGTGGATATGAGTGAACTATTTTTTCTTTAGCAAATAGGAGATTTTTATGGGCCAAATATTTTATTATTTCGACATCGGCCTTTTGGTGAGCTTGTCCAGAAGGATTTGCGGGGTCATCTTTGGGCTTGACCAACTGTCCTGCAAAATCCGTAACTTCGGGATTAAATTCTCCGCTTTGGTTTACGTGTTGTATGAGGGGCAACCTTTGCTCTTTGGCAAGATTTAGATCATCTTCTCCAAACATCGGCGCTATGTGTACTATGCCAGTGCCATCTTCCATGGTGACAAACTCGGCACCATAAACTTTCCATGCATTTTCCTTATTATCAAGAACGGCGTTTTCGTAATAGTTAAAAACTGGTTTGTACTTGAGTCCTACCAAATCTTTACCGTCTATTTCTTCTACTACCTCGTAGTCTTCTTTCAATACAGCAAGTCGTGTCTTTGCCAAAACAAGAATTTCCTCCTTTATTTTTATTTTTATATACCGTTCTTTGGGATTTACCGCCAAAGCGACATTGCCAGGCAATGTCCACGGTGTCGTCGTCCACGCGAGTAAATATGTATTCGATTCATCGCTTAGCTCGAATTTCACATAGACTGAAATATCGGTGATGTCTTTGTAGCCCTGATTTACTTCAAAATTAGAAAGAGTAGTACCACATCGTGGACAGAGATGCATGGACTTAAACCCTTCATAAACCAAATTCTTATCAAAAAGATTTTTGAATGAAGTCCAGACGGACTCGGTGTAGCTTGTGTCCATGGTTTTATACGCATGGTCCATGTCTACCCAACGTCCTACTCGGGGAATAACTTTTTTCCACTCCTCTTCGTAGCGTAATACGCTTTCCCTTGCCGCTTTATTGAACTTTTCTATGCCGAAATTCTCGATGTCCTTCTTGGTCCCAAGACCCAGCTCCTTCTCGATCATATTTTCAATTGGTAGACCATGACAATCCCACCCCCAAACTCGACGGACATAGTGACCCTGCATCGTTTTGTAACGCGGGATAACGTCTTTTATCGTGCCAGCAAGAATATGCCCATAGTGTGGTAAGCCGGTCGCAAAAGGTGGTCCATCATAAAAAACAAAGTTGCCTTTTGGGCTTTCCTTTTCTAGAGACTTCTCAAAAATTTTGTTGTCTTTCCAGAATTTCAACACCTCCTCCTCACGCAAGGCGGTGTCGGATTTGGTCTTTTTTTGCTCTTCCGTCATTCCCCCATCTTATCCGATTTCTCTTCCTTTTTCAAAAGACTTTTAGCGGTTTGGAATTCTTTCGGCAAAGAGGATTCGATATTCACAAAAGTGCCGTTGGGCAACCCAATACTGATCGATTTGGCATGCAACATTAGTCGGTCTTCAAATTTGAGATTTGAGATTTTAGATTTTAGATTTTTATTACCATACAACTTGTCACCCACCACCGGATGACCGATTGCTTTGAGATGTACTCGGATCTGGTGAGTCCGACCAGTTTTGGGCCGTACCTCAAGATAGGAAAAAGTAGAATCTTGGTTTATGTTCCCACTCTCCTTTGGGGAGGGGGTCAGGGGGTGGGGTTCACCCAATACCCGATATTCTGTCGTCGCCTCGCGCAATTCACCCTTTGCTCCATACTCGGCTGACCATTTGCGAAAATCAGAAGAGCTTCTTCCGATTGGCTTGTTTATCACCCCACTCATTTTGTCCGGAGAAAAGTTGCCCCACACCACCGCGTGATAAATCTTCTCTACTTTTCTGTCTTTGAACTGATTCTTGAGAAACTCAAATGATTCCGGAGTTTTGGCCACCAGTATCACCCCGCTCGTCTCGCGATCGAGCCGATGCACAATACCGGGGCGCT
>CAZAXK010000006.1:0-32797 GCA_964489135.1 uncultured Candidatus Saccharibacteria bacterium | reverse complement strand
CCAATATATTTGTTTGTCATTGGTGTATTATATCACTCTTTGCGTAAAGCACTCCAGAAAAGTTATCCTCACCCACTGTTGACTTACAGCGGAGAAAGCTCATATTTTAGCTATGAATTCACCAGAATCGTTTGACAGTAAACCTAACGGCGACCCCGCTCCCTCCTTCAACCAAGCAGAGATGGACAAGGCTCTTGCATCGATCGAAGACTTGGCCGCCAAAACTGAGGAGCTTGATGCGATACGAGATTTGGGTATAAGTGAAAAAGAAGCGCAGGCGATAGAAAGATACGAGCGAAATTTACTCAGAAAAGATCATGATTCTCCCAAGTCAGAGACAATAAAAAGGCCAATGCCCGCTGTGCCAATGGCCGAAAGGACTGAACTTCAAGAGAGTTTTGGATTCGTCAAAAAAATGAATCAGATGGTCAAGGAAGGCACGCTTCAGGTAGATGGTGAATTTGCTCTCGACACTGTGATTCAGGATTTGAGCGGTAAGGATTTTAGTCGAGAACTGGTTGCTCTCTACTCTCTCAAAGCGATTGATCTCTTGCGCAAGGAAAATCCGGAGTGGCTCTTTGAGCTCGGTGATGTAAATGCTGTCACCATTGCTCCCGACCATGTGAAGGGCGAAGATTTTCTGCTTTTTGACGTGATTGTTAACTTAAAACCAAATATCGTAGAGAGAGTTTTGCGTTGGGCGTTTAAGAGCTCAGAGCCCGTAATCAAGCGGTTCTCTTTCTATCTCGACCAAAAGGGAGAGGTGTCGATGGTGTGGTCGAATTAGTATTCGACCGTAATACCGAAGGCCATGGAAGCGTCATTTTCTGGCAATCCGGAAGGGTTGTCTTTTTTCAATACCAGAGTGGCTGGTCCGATATAGCTAGTCGGCGCCTTTATTTCCGCTTTGAATGGCACAAATTCGGTAGTCATCCATTCGCTTTCTGCCTGTGCGACACCAGTCGCGATAATTTTGCCATCCTTGTCCCATAGCTCTATGGGGAAACTGGCTTCGAAGAACCAATTCCCTCTGGCTTTGCCGATGACCGAAAATTCTTTGCCGGTAACCGCGCCAGGGAAAGGTAATTCCACAACTATGTTGTCACTACTTGCATTTGTATAGAAAACCGCTTGCTCCTCGGGTATGACGTCGGGTCTTTTGTCAGCGGTTTTGTACCAAAGTCCTATTCCTATCAATATTACAACTATGGCTAATATAAAGTTTTTCATGTTGACCTTGCTTATGGGTTTGATAAAATTATAACAGAGCTCTTGACCGTATTTATTAGTAATTTTATCAAAAATTAACTAACAAATATATGCTCAAATGGAGTCTCACGTTTTTTATCGTAGCCATCGTGGCAGCGATGCTTGGTTTTACCACCATCGCTGGTGCATCGATTGGGATTGCGAAGACCCTGTTCTTCATCTTCGTAGTTCTCTTCGTGGTTACTCTGGTTTGGGGACTTGCAGTCGGTAGAGGCATTCAAGATGCCGTTCGCAGATGATTATCCGCTAACCCAAAAAACATGACAAATTCAGAACAAGCAAAGGATAGAGCAAAGGAGGCCGAGGAATATGAAAGACTGGCGCGCAAAAAGCGCGCAGAGGCAGCTGAAGCAGAAGCCGAGAGCGCAAAGGAAAGAGCTAAGCAGGCGCGACTCGAGGCAGATGCAGATTCGGAGGATAAATAACGATCAGATTATATTTACTACTCGTGTGAAGTACTCGAACAAAGGGCCATTGGCCCTTTGTTCGCTATTGGAAATCGATGTCGAAGGAGTACATACCCATTCCGCAGGAGCCGTTTAAGAGTCCGACCGTGGGAGATCCAAGGTCGATGTCGGTCGTGCCGGTCAGTGGGAGCGATTTGGAGATATTTGCACTTGCGATTCTGACTGAAGATGAACAGTCGAAGGTGTTGTTAGTCTTGAATCTAACAATGGTTGGCACTCCGGCTTTCGCGACACTTCGTCGGGGTTGGTATCCTCCCCTTGCGGTGATCTCGATCACTTGGGTGTCGCCTTCCATGCTGACATTGTTTGCATCATTCGACTTGCTTGTCGAACGCGTGTCTCTTGGTGATCGGGATAAAGCGATGGTGCCACCGATGAGTGCGAGAGCGATTATTATAGATATGATTGTCCACTTCATTTTGATATTTTGGTTATGTTAGAAACTGAAAACCGGTCTTATAATGCCAGCCACCGCCAGACTATTTAGGATATTGAAGAGTGCGAAAGCAATGACGACCAAACCAGCGGTCTTGAAGAATACTCCCGATTTTGTGCTGTTCTTGATAGCGGCCTGGCTAAAGCTCATGAGTGCCAAGACGGGCAACGTGCCGAGTGCAAAAGAAAACATCGTGAGAGCACCGTTCCAAAAGCTACCGGCAGTCAAGGTGTAAAGTTGCATCGACTGGGTAAAGCCACAGGGCAGGAAAAAGGTGGCGACGCCGACTAAAAGTGGTGTGAGCGAATAGCTCATCTTGGAAACATTGTGAGCGCGACGCGACAAAAACTTCGGCATTCTCGGTTGGAGATTTTTGGCCCAATCGAAAACGTCGAGCAGGTTTACTCCCAATATAAGCATGACGAGTCCGATGATGGCGCCGGTTATGAAGGTGCCAGTCGATCCGAGTGTGAAGGCCGAGCCGATTGCACCGATTGTTCCGCCCAGAACGAAGAAGGCCACCAGTCGACCCAAATGAAAAAGTACTTGCGGTTTGGTCCTCTCACCTCCCTTGGCAAAGGTGGCCGACATCGATAGCAAAAGACCGCCCACCACTGCCATACAAGTTGAAAGGGAGGCGATTACACCGATTATAAGTGCCGTCGTGAGCCCAACATTTTGTCCACCGACTAGATTCACGATACCGATTTTCTGCAGAAGAACAAAGAGACCGATAAAGATAAGTGCGATCGGTACCGCAATTTTGAATTCGTGTAAGTTGCGAGTTTTCTGTTGCTTTTCGATAGCGAGGTGATAACCGTGAGGTCGGATCGGCGCCGATAGAAACTCTGCAACTTGAGCCTCTGTCAGATCACCGAAATTACCTATTACCTCCATTGTGTGAGTTTTGAGATCGGCTTTGGCCCGTACGACGCCCGCAACTTCCCTAATTTCACTTTCCGTCAGTAGTACACAAGACGCGCAATGCATACCGTGTACATGAAAGATATATTTTTTGTCCATTATATTTTTTTAGTTTTAATCCGAAGTGAGTTGGTAACTACCGAGACGCTCGACATCGCCATGGCAAATCCTGCGAAGATCGGGTTGAGCAACAAGCCAAAGATCGGATAAAATGCTCCAGCTGCGAGCGGTATACCCACCACATTGTAAGCAAACGCCCAAAAGAGATTTTGCTTGATACCTCGCATCGTTAATTTTGAAAGTCGGATAGCTTTTACCAGTTTTGATATATCACCATGAAGAAGTGTGATACCGGCTGATTCGATAGCTACGTCAGTCCCTGTGCCCATGGCGATACCGACATCGGCCTGAGCAAGCGCTGGTGCATCGTTTACTCCGTCTCCCGCCATTGCAACAATCCTTCCCTGCTCCTGTAGCGACTTTATTTTAGCGAGCTTATCGGCCGGTAAAACGTGCGCTATCACCTCGTCTATTCCTACCTGTCCGGCAATATACTGTGCAGCTCTTTCGTCATCGCCCGTTAGCATCACTACTTTGATTCCTAGTTTGTGCAGCCCGGCAATTGCTACTTTGGATTCGCTTTTCAATGTGTCTGAGACAAAGACTTCGCCGAGCACTTCCCTTTCGTTCATTAGCACGACTGGCGTTTTGCCTTCGCTGGTGAATTTTGCAATTTCCCTCTCGTCTATACTGAGGGTTAGGTCTTTGGCAAATGTAGGACTACCGGCAAAATATTTCTTGCCTGATATCTCGGCGCTCACCCCCTTGCCTTGGATGACTTCGAAATTACTTACTTCCAAAAGATCGATTTTCAGTTCTCTTGCTTTCGCTGTTATAGCGTGCGCAATCGGGTGCTCGGATTTTGCTTCCATACTTGCCAATATCTGGATCATTTCGGTGTCAGAGAGTGATCCTTTGTTTATCATATCGACGAGTGTTGGCTTGCCGACCGTTATGGTACCTGTTTTGTCTACGACTACTGTGTCTACCTTGTGTAGCTTCTCGAGAGTCGCTGCGTCCTTGACCAAAATGCCGTTTTGGGCACCTTTACCCACACCGACGATGATAGCGGTCGGAGTTGCAAGGCCGAGTGCACAAGGGCAAGCGATCACAAGCACGCTCACAAATGAAAGTATTCCAAATGAAAGTGCGCTCGAAAATCCTAAATATGAAGTGCCGACGGTAAGCCAGAGTATGAGGGACAAGAATGCTACCACAAGTACTACAGGCACAAACCTTGCAGAGATTTTATCTGCGAGTGCTTCGATCGGCGCCTTGCTACCCTGCGCTTCTTCTACCATCTTTATGATATGCGAAAGTAGAGTCTCGCTTCCTACTTTTGTCGCTTCAAATACAAACGATCCTGTGGTATTGATCGTCCCGGCGACTACCGAGTCGCCCGCCTTCTTTTCTACCGGTATTGGCTCGCCTGATATCATGGACTCATCTATATATGAGTGACCCTCGGTAACTACACCATCTACAGGTATTTTGCTTCCAGGTTTTATGACCACAAGATCACCGCGCATGACTTCTGTTTGTGGTATTTCTACTTCTTTGCCGTCGCGAAGTATTATCGCTGTTTTTGCTTGCAGACCCAAAAGCTTTTCAATCGCCGCTCCAGTGCGCTTTTTGGAATTTGCTTCCAAATATTTACCGAAGGTGATGAAGCCGATGACTACTATTGTGACATCGAAGTAAGTAAATTCAGGCGCGTTCAGAAGAGATGCAATGGGCGGGAAGAGAGTGATGAGAATGCTGTAAGTATAGGCAAAGAGAGTGCCGATACCGATGAGAGTATCCATATTTGCAATACCGTAGCGCAGAAAACGGCTGACACCTTCCAGATACCGTTTACCCACCCAAAAAAGGGATATGCTTGCGATAACCATTGAGAAGGTATTAAAAAGTTGCATAGATATCGGTAAGTTCGGCATCCACGACGTGATACGAGCCAGTATATCCCAGATCATCAAAGCAAAGATGGCCAGGGTGACGGGTAGGATAAAATGAGTTTTGTTGCGCAAAGACAAGAGCTCGGAGTCACTGGTTTTGGCGTGGTTGCGATGAATATCTTGCGGGTTTGACTCGTTTGGTTCCAAGGTGTAGCCAACCTTTTCAATTTCGCTGTTCAGTTTGCTTAAAGGAGTTTCGTGCTCGTCGTGTTCGATCTTGGCTTTCTCACTCGCAAAGTTTACATTGACTGAATTTACATTTGGCATTTGAGAAAGCTTTTTGGTGATGATTGTGGCGCAACTTGCGCAATGCATGCCTTTTACTTTGTATATGTGTGTGCCCATGGTGTTAGATATTATACCAATTTAGTCTCAGGCCTTTGAGTGCCTCGAGGCCCTCAGTTAAAAATGCTTCTACTGCATTGGCGTTATCCAAAACTTGCGATCGCGTCGATTTAGACCTTGCTTCTTTTGTCATTTCTATACCCGCTTCATGATGAGCAATGATGGCGTTTAGAAAACGTAAGTCGAAGTTTGTATCCGCGCCCCCCAGATTCGGCACCTCCGGATCCTTTACCTGTCTGGTATCTCCGTACCAAGATTTCTTCCAAGTATATAACTCGTCTATCGCTTTCGGCTCGTCTGCTAATATGTTTGTAGCCAATGCTTTCATCTCAGCACGAGACGTGTTGGCCTGAAGATCTTCGGCAAGGAGCATGGCACCGCGATGGTGAGCGATCATTGCATTTATATATCTTAGATCGAAACTTCGCCCTGGGTTACCCAGAGACATGTCCTCAGCATACATAGTCGATTTATATTCCGGAGTAAGATAATATCCGAACGCCGTGCCTATAAGTAAACCTACTATCGCGAATCCTGAAGCCAAATATATTGATGATTTCATTTTTATAAATTATTTTCTTTTTAATCGATACACTTTGATAATTTCTTCGGTTGCCTTGTGAGACTCACCTTTTTTGATCTGGTCTACGACGCAGTGACCCAAATGGTGCTCCATGAGCAAGTCTTCGATATTTGAAAGACCTTGCTTGATGGCCGAGCTCTGAGTTATGACGTCGATACAATACTTGCCACCCTCTACCATTTCGCGAAGTCCACGCACTTGACCCTCTATAATTCGAAGTCGTCTCGTAAGGGCTTCTTTGCTTGTTTTATTACTCTTGTTCATACTGTTATTTATCTATATTAATATGAGCTAATAATACCCCCTAGGGGGTATTAGTCAAGTCGGGTGTGGATAAGTAGTAACCTTATGAGTAAAATGAGTACAATATAATATTATGTCTACCAAAAAACTCATTATCATCACAGTGGCGCTACTCCTACTTCTCGGCTCGCTTGAGGTAGTGGGTCTGCGTTTTGACCGTAGTTCCTCGAAAGATACTTCTGAAGCGAGTCAAGACAGGCGACCCCCAAGCCGGCTCAATCTGTATTCCAATGATGCGGTGGGTCTCGATTTCGCCTACCCTTTTGATTTTAAGGTTCTGAAAAATGATCTTGGAGATTCTTTCGAGGGGATATTTGAGGCAGAATACGATCGTGTATTTGGCACAACGACAGAATCAAATACGATTATTGCCTCAATTTCCAAAGATGATAAAAGTATAAAAACAGAGATGGAAAAAGACCGTAATACGGAAACGGTGCGTATCAATAAGAAAACTTACCGAATCGAGCACTTATATTACAACGACGGTTCTGAGCAGAAAATATACTTCATAGCTCTCCCTAGCGACAAGGATTTCTATCTCAAGTTTTCGATTACTGGTACTCCGGCAAACTTTTACTATCTCGACGACCTCATTGAGTCCATCAAGTGGAGATAACGGATAGCGAATTCAATTCTACTCTGAATTCTGGCCAAACGAAAACCCGCTGATTGTAACCGCGGATCTTCGGTTATGTTAGCGGGTTTTGTGACGAGCCGATACTCGTCACTGGATTTTCTTTTTGCTGAGGAGGTCGAGGACCTCCAGAATGCCGAGCTTGCCCCCTCTCATTTTCGCGACACGTGCCACCGCAATGAGATCTTCATACGTGAAGACCTCGCCAAACAACTCGAGGGTTGAAAATGTGTCCGACATATATCGAAGATATGCGCTGGACTTGAGACCTTGTTCTTTCGCGGCTAGACGGATCTTGTCGCGTAGCTCCCTACTGGAGCGGAAATTCTGCAGGCAATCGTTTTTTGCGGCCATCTGTCATATATCCAACCATATTTATTGAAAAAAGCAAGGATAAGCAATTTTAGGGTTATATAAACGTTAAGCCCGCCTCGAGATTATCGAAGGCGGGCTTTGTTGGTCAGTGTCGTGGGTAGAAGCACGTGATACTTACGATGTGAAGGTTTTGAGCTTTCACCAAGAACTTTCTCACCGCTTCCTTTTTCATCTGTGAGACTCGCCCGCTCGTTACTCCGAGCGCACGACCTATCTCATTGACTTCGTGTTCAAAGCCGTAGTACATCCACAAAATTTGTGGGTATCGCTTCGGCATTCCGGTGCAACATATCCGGATGAACCGAGCCAGATCGTGTGCCTGAATGTAGGCGGTTTCGGGATCGAGGTGTAGGTCCACGATATCAACAGTGGCCTCCTTGCCCTGATCATTGTCTGACTTTGCTCCGGTAAGGGATCTGATTTTTGGGCTCCGGCCCGTCGTGCGGTTTTTTGCTACCCAGAACCGAACGTATTCGGTCATTGCTTTCCGCACGTGGTACCGGACGAAAGTATCGAGAGAGTGGCTTCCTTGCCATTGTATCTCGCAATCTTCTGCCATATTCTTATGCACGCTTCGCTCCAGAGATCGTCATACTCGATGTGGGCCCTGAGGCACCTTCTCCGCATCTCTACTCCGACATAGTGCTTTATCATCGGTAGAGCTTTTCCTAGAAGCTCTACCCTTTTTCCGTATTCCATATCCTGCCCTCCGTCTATATTCAATATACACCAAAATGGGTAAAAGCTCTTTAGTCTTGTGAGAACCAAGGATTGCCTCCGAGGTGCCAGATCGAAACCGAAGAAATACCGAAAGACTTTGCAGTCGCGATCTTTTTGTCGATGCTTTGCTTGTCTTGGTAGAAATAAACATTGTTACCGTTGCGCCAAGTCATTTCGAAGGATACCGGATCGCGCTCGGCAGTGCTAAAGCCGGGTTCCCTCCTAATTTGGTCGAATGTGAGTAGTGCAAACTTTGGAGTGCCCACCGTACCTCGGTAACCATAAGATGGAATACCAACCGTGAGTCTGTCCTTGTGGGGGAAGCGCTTCAAGGTCCATGTTATGGTACTTTGGATCCATGTCAGGGGCGAAATCGGCTCGCCCACTCCTTGGTCATACTGATAGTCGTAAATCATCACAACAATGCGGTCAACCGGCAGATTTTCAAAGTCGGCATAGCGCCAGACAAACCAGTTCTCCTCTTCTTGATTAGAGGTTGCCGGACCGTCGATCATGAGCTTCTTGCCCTTGCCGTGTAGTGCCTTACCCAGCACACTGACGAACTGTTTATACCTTGCATACGATTCTGCCGACCAGCCACCGAAGTCTTCAAAATCAATCTCGATACCAGTCATTTTGTTATCGACAACAAAGGATACCAACCTGTCGATACTGTCGTTACCGTTCAGGGCCTCAGTCAGAAATTTATCCATACTGACGGCATAAGAAGAAGAAATGGTAGCATATTGTTCCTTAGAAAATTTCTTCAGCGTGGCCACGTTCCCGGCTGAGTATCCGTTGCATCCATCTTTCTCGGTAAGTAGCAAGAGCTCTCCTTCTTCGCCCAGCATGAAATACTCTGGTTTTAGCACATCGATCTTTCGTCCGTCCTTGAGTTCTTGGACCGCCCCACAAGCCGGACTGCCTGGGTAGATCCACGCCATTACCTCTACGCTATGTCCAGCGGTTTTGATTTCTGCTTTTGGATTTTGTATTGGCACGGTTTGCTTTGGGATCTCGGGAGTAGTAGTGGCGTTGCTTGCTTGGGGGGTGACTGCGGGCTCAGTTAATGAAGGCCTATCATTCATATATAGAGCGAGAACGATGACGGCAAACACAGCCGATGAAATGAAGAATGGTTTGAGCATATTTTTTGATTAATTATCTTGAACAAAGACCCCTTTTCTTTTCCAACTCTGCCATTCTACCTTTTCGCCCCGCAGGTGTCCGACCAAAGTCTTGAGTAGGGCGTTGAACTCGATGAAAGTGCTTAGATATAGAAGCAACCAACCGATCGGTGCGAGAAAGATGAGGTTGCCACGGCTCTTCGGTTGCTTATCGAAAATAATTTGTACAAAGAACATTGAGCTCACTACGATCACACCGGAAATAAATGGCGAGTAGTCGCTAGTGAGATAGGAAAATATATATAGAAATACGATAAAGAAGAGCTCGAAGAAGAGTTGCATGTCGCCGAATATACTGAGGGGTAATATGAACCAGCTTAGAATTTTGTTGTGTCGCTTCTCGGCACTAAAAAAGAGGTGCCGATAGTCGAGGAATGTTTCGAATCGTCCCCGCTTCCAGCGCAACCTCTGCTTGATGAGGCCCGACACGTCTGATGCGCCTTCGGTATAGACTACTGCATCATCGGCGTAGACGATCTTCATTCCGGCGTGCTGAATTCGCATCGAGAGGTCGATGTCCTCGGTGATATTTGAAACACTGTATCCGCCGAGCTGCTCGAAGACCTCTCTGCGGAAAGCGCCGGCAGCTCCACCGATTATATAAATCGAGCCGAGCATGGAGTCACTCTTCTTGAAATAAAAGGAAAATAGAAATTCCAAATATTGGATGACACCGAGAAGGGTGCGGGTGTTGCCGATCTTCACGTTTCCCACTGCGGCCATTATCTTCGGGTCGCGAAAATGTGAGACGAAGTTTCTGATCGTATGGGGTGGGATCGAGCAATCAGCATCGATCGTTATAAAGATCTCTCCATGTCCGGCTTCGATACCGCGATTAAGTGCGTAACCCTTGCCCTGTCGTTTTTCTAGTAGGTACAGTATCTTGCGATCTCGGTGCTTGTTTATGAACTGCTTGACATTGCGCGCGGTGCTGTCAGTAGACGCATTGTCGATCACTATAATTTCCATATTGCGATAGGTATTGCGGATTAGGGTGTTGAGCGTCGTGATGATACCGACCTCCTCGTTCCACGCCGGTACCAAGACTGTGACTCTGGGGTGTATTCTCTGTATGTCCGACGATTTCGCTTGCGGAATTTCTTGTAAGCGACGATGACATCATGCCAAGGACTGATGAACATATAAATGAAGTATTTGACGAGAAGGACAGTGGCAAACATGATTATGACAAGTCGCACCACGAGAAAATCGTTTTCATCCCCGCGTGGTGTGAGAAGGAAGACCGACAGAATAATACCGATTGTTACGATATAGAGCAGGATATAGATGAGATATTTTCTGAAGGTTGCCATATTGGTTTGATTTTCAAATTCGGTTCTCGAAATAAGCGAGCCAAAGCTTCGCTCCCAAATTGGAAACAAAGATCATACAAAGGAATATTACAACCAAGCGGTAAGACAAGACCTCTGTGAGCCCAAAAGAGTAGAAGCAGATTAAAACGGCTATCGCTATACCGGAAAGCCAAACAGACACAACCTTGAGGATACTCAACAAGTCGCGCTTCATGGAATTAAAGGGTTATTTTCTTACGTTTATTTTTTTGTCGGTCGCTTAGCTCTCCTATCGCAAAACACACTCCACCCCAACTACCGTGGTTGTCATACAATTCGTACATCATGTTGTTCAAATGAGCTACTAACCTAAAATATTTTACCGGATTTGACCCCTTTGGTCAATTTGTCCCGGGGATTAGGGTTATGCTAGAGATAAATAAAACAGAAAACCCACCGACGGTGAGTTCCTGTCTGGTGGGTTGTTGGTTGCTCGTACTAACATTAGCGCGAGCGAATTTCCTCGACGAGCGCCTGGAAATACCCAGGCCTCGCCGTCCATTGGTGATGGTTGGTGGTCCTCGCGATCGCGAGCAGCACGTCTTTGTCCACCTCACGCAGACCCATGCGGGCAGTTGCGACTGCGCTCATCGATATGGCTCCGATCAAGCTCGAGAGATGGAGCTCGATCTTGAGCGTCGGATCCAGTTCGAACCCCATTTTTTCGAAAGTCCGCTCGATTACAGGAAACAAATTGGTCACTGCCTCGTGTACGCGAGCGACCTGGGCTTGTAACTCGTTGTCTTGCGGAGCCATTTCTGGTGGCGCACCCTTTTTGAAGGGGAGAATCTTCCCCATACTACACCTCCGAAATAAAAAATACGAAAGATTTGAGTGAATGTCAACATACACCATTCCCTACGATCGTAGAAAATAATGTGGGTTACTAATCGAAAGGTTTTCGGGTTACTCCGCCCGACGAGCTGCGTCGATTGCGGCAACGTCGATCTTTTTCATTGTCATCATAGCGTCGAAGGCGCGCTTGGCTTCGTCGCCTCCGGCAGCGAGAGCATCGGTGAGTGTGCGAGGGGTGATCTGCCACGAGAGTCCCCACTTATCCTTGCACCAGCCACAATCGCTCTCTTGACCGCCGTTCCCCACTATCGCGTTCCAATATTTATCGGTCTCTTCCTGATCTTCGGTCGCTATCTGGAAAGAAAATGCCTCGCTGTGCTTGAAGGTCGGCCCGCCATTGAGTCCAATGCAGTGTATGCCACACACAGTAAACTCGACGGTGAGGGCATCGCCCTTCTTGCCGCCTGGGAAGTCGCTCGGTGCGCGAAATACGTTTATTACTTCACTGTCCGGAAAAGTCGCTGCATAAAAGTTGGCGGCTTCTTCTGCACTCTTGTCATACCAAAGGCAAACTGTGTTTTTTGTTGTCATAGTAGTGTTTGGATATCTGATCTGATAAATCAGTCTATTCTACCTCTACATTGAACCCGCCCATCGCCATACGCTTCATGTCGAAGGGCATCTTCATCTCCGCCCCTTTGCCAGTATATTTCTCGCTGAAATGCTTCATCACCTGCTTATTAACCCTGTTGCGATCTGCCTTCGATTTGTAGGTGATGAAGGAGAACCATACTTCCTCATCCGGCTTCGCCTTGGTCATCTTGGGAAAAGTAAAGACGATATGTTTCGGAGTTATATCGTTTGCTCGGCATTCCTTGTAATCTAGCGCGCCGAATTTTCTCCAGACTTCTCTCGCTTCAGTGGCCATTTTTTTATAAGCTGTTCGATTTTTCTTTGGCACAGGAAATACAAACCCATCTACATAAGTGTTTTGTTTTGATTTCTTCATACTAAATATTATAGCAGATTTTCAAAACTTAGTTTTTTGATAGTTATTTTTTTCTTGCAGTGACAATTCTAGAATCCTGTCTCCAATTTCTCCCCAGCCGACGGTTTCACTAAAATCTTTGGGGTCAATCAATTTTATTTCCGAAATGTCTCCATCGGGGTCACTCACAAAGTCGCCATACGGTTCGACAATACAAAACATTCTGACCTGCCTCACCTTCTTTATATCCTCACCAGTAACATCTTGATATCCCAAGCATTTCTGATAAATAACTTTCATATTGGTCTCCTCAAAAATTTCCCGTATCGAGGCGTCCTCGTAACTCTCTCCCTTTTCTATTGCTCCTCCGGGGGGTGTCCACATTCCTTTTTTATTTAGCACTACTACCATTTTGTCGCCACAGAAACAAAATGAATGTACCCCATCCAATTTTCCCCCTACTTCAAAATCCTTCAGAGGGTCATCCTCGACCCAGTGAGCTTGGTAGGTCTTACCAAAGTATTCAAATTGAGATTTGATCTCCATACTATCAAGATATTTATATACTCCTTGTTTAACTCACCTCATATTCCCAGCCGGCTTGCCAAGATTTGGTCTTCCGCCAATCTTCGGCGAGTGCCTCTATTTGCTTACCATAAACCTGCTTAAAAATCTCTAAATTTGCCTCTCTGGTATTATCTCGCGAGTTCAGTTCATACAGCTTCTTGAATTTTTCAAACCCAAATGTTTCTAAAAGATACTTGATGAATGACCCAGATACAGAATAATAAAACTCGGCTTCCTCTTCGGGAGTATCGAGCCAAGCTTGTTGCGTGGCAATTAAGTCTTCGAAATTTACCTGCAAACCCCTCCTTAATCCGTCTTGTGCCAATTGATCATGATCATTGCCAAACATGCTTTTGCCGACCATGGCTTCAGCAATGCCTTCTTGCAGAAAGCTTACCGGATATCCTAGCTGTAAGGTCAGCAAGTGTGTGTCTTCGTGCTCACCCACCACTTTGTCATCCTCGTTGTAAACCCCGTGGATAGTAAACTCGTCGTAAATCGACTGGCCATACCAGCCGTCGCCCATGAGCTCTGCCTTTTTTGCCCGAGAAGAATAAAAATAGTAAATAATTTTTTGACTAGGCTCTTTTAAATCTAAAATGTGTATAATCTTACCAAAAGCTTCTTCTTGTCTGGATTTTATTAGCTCGATTTCCTTGTCGGCAAGGGAGCCTTCTTCGACATTGAAAATATAATGCTTGGATTCGTAAGTTTTCCAAGGGTAATCACGAAATTTATGTATGTAAAATGGAATATGTTGACGGTATGTCATTGGTGTATAAACAATACAAAATTTTCATAAAAAATGAAGAGGTGGATTTATGTCCACCCCTCCTCGGTTCGGTCTTGTTTATCCGTACGATAACCTTAGCAGGCTTTCGTTCAGATTGTGCAATAGGTCTTTCTTGCAGTGACGCTTCGAGAAGCTCCCTGCGCCACCTCCACCTTCGACGGCTGCGTGATAAGTACATCCCCCACCGCAGATTGGCAGATAAGCGCACCGCTCTTCAATGCAATCATCAAGACGCTTAAAATTCTCGTACTTGGCGTCCCGGGTGTACCCTTGGGGTTCACCAAAGATGGTGCCGAACGCGTGTTGGTTCTGTCCGCTGGTGCAAAAGCATTTCTGGAGGTTCCCATCTGGCTGAAGGACCGCAGAATGCTTTGCTTGTGCTACACAAAGAGGTCCGGATGTGTATTCGTCAGGGATTTTGAATCCGTGATCGCGCGCGCATTCCCATACCTTCGCCGCTTGTTCCGCTTGCCAGTTCTCCTCGGTTCCGTTGATGTGGACGAAGAACGATGACTCGATGAATCCAATACTAAGTCGGATGCGATCTTGAATGCCGGCTTCAGCCATGAACTCGATGAGTCTTGGAATGTGTCTAGCGTTGGAGTGATCGAGCGATAGGCGAACGTCAATGGCCGGAACGTATTCAGACCGAGCGAGCATGAGAATGTTCTCCCAAATTCGCTGAAATGTTGGCCGCTTGTTCTTGCCGTGTCGCCTGCTGTCGTGGACTTCTTCTGGCCCGTCGAGGGTGATTTGGACACGCTTCCAATTGTACTCAGAAAGAAGCTTGGCCACTTCTTCAGTAAGCAGCTCGCCGTTTGTGACGATCTCGGTCATGTACTCCAGCCCACAGGAAGTTGCGAGACTGGAATATGCTTCAAGCGATTTCCTGATGATGTCTTTCCGCAAGAGCGGTTCGCCACCGAAGTAGATCACTCGAAGCACTTGCACTTCTGAATGATGAGTGCAGTATTCGCGAAGCCAGTGGACCGACCTCTCGAATACTTGGTTACTCATACCCGAGCCACGATCGGTCCCGTTCTCGAAGCAATAGGAGCACTCTAATTGGCATTGGATCGTCGGTTCAACATGCAGTGAAAATATCCGTGCATGATTGTTTCGAATGTCCAGCAATCCATCTTTCCAGTCGGAGAACTCGTCAAAGTCCGCATCCACCAGAATCTCGTTTTGACCTGCGAGGTCTGGAACGAAATCTGGAGCAGGTTCGGCCTGAGAGTTAAGCCATGCTTGTAGAGAACGGTGTTGGTCGTTCGCCAAAATAACGACTGCTCCCGTCTTAGTATTTTTGAGGATCACGGACCCCGAGATGGATGCCGTGACGGTAAAAGCACTTACCTTGTACATGTAAGAATCCTCATCTACAGTGAAGGGTCTCCGGTTAAGGAGACCCCCTTGTCTAGTATCCGCAGGCGTCCTTCCCGAGAGCGACTTGGCCGGTCACAATAGGCCCAAAGCGCAGGCTGGCGGTGCCAGCCTTCACAACGACCGACTGTCTCGGTGGAACGGTTTTGGTTTGATCCGACTTCGGATCGGAATGGGTAGCGGTTTTTGTCGCTTCCATAAGACCTCTCTTTGTAAAGTACAGGGTTAACACCAGTTAACCTGTCTATCATCACGGTATCATTTTTATAGGTTTTTTCAATAGTTTGACTTGTAGAGTAAATTCGTAATTATGCTTGGTCATAAAATCTCTTTCCCCGCCCATTATGTAACTCAGGTGTTCGCTCGTTAGTCTAACTCAATTCATATTCCCAGCCGGGTTGCCAAGATTTGGTCTTCCGCCAATCTTCGGCCAAGGCCTGCTTCCATGTTTTGTTATGGAGTAGTACCTCCAAGGAAATTTGCGGAGCTTTATGGGCAACGATCGCAATATGTTTGCCATCATAATTTTCTTTTAGAAATTGAAGGAAATCAGCGACTCGGGTCTTCACATCTTCGTAGCTTTCTCCGTTTGGGAATGGCTTCTCGATGCACTCTTCTTCCTGCATTGGTTCGACAATATCCGAAGAGGCCCCATTCAGGTCGCCATAATTACATTCGCGTAGTCTTGCGTCGGGGATGATTTCGTATACCCCTTCCCAGCTGAGCTTGGCCGAGTCGTGAGCTCGCTTTAGGTCTGAGCAGAATACGACATCGAACTTCTGGTCCTTGGTCTTGTCGGTCAAATCCTTGGATTGCTGAATTCCCAAGTCGGACAATTCTACGTCTTTCCATCCGGAAGAAATATGCTTCTCATTATCCGTCGTGGTGCCATGGACAAAATATGTGATTTTTACTGACATAATATTATTTAATTTATAATTAATTTTACTTGGCTCAATACTACACCAACGCAGCTTGGTTGTCTTGGAGGTATTGGCTACTGATTTTCAATGGCCAAGATGTCGTATCCTTTGTGTACTTGGTCGTCTGCTGAGATGCCGAGCAATTCGACAAATTTATTGAGCTCTTTCCTCACGTCGTCCACATTGCGGTCAGAAATTTTCTCAACTTCTATGAATGTTCCCATACCTTCGACTTCGTCGATACAGATCTCAAAATCTTGATAGTGGGTCGTGCGCCTCGTTTTGGTAACCTTGGTGGCTACTTGGTAGCCCATTAGCAAAAGTGCCTGCACCAATTCTCGAGCGTCCAAGATTTCCGTCTCGTGCTCAGCTTTGGTTAGCACATCTTTGGAAAGGGGTTTCTTCACAGTAAAAATAAATTTACCATCACTCTTCTCTCTTATCCGTACGAAATGATCATTTGCCATATATTCCTCGACGTTTTTGGCTGGGAATCGGGTGTAGACTGTATCAACTTGTCTGACTGGCTCCGACAGAATACACCCAAGGCCCGTGAGCTTCCCTATTACTTCACCTTCGTCTCTCAACCGCGCTTTTACTTCTACTTCTTTCATGTCATTGATTGATTAGCTGTTCTAAACCCTCGGAAACATTTACTAAACCTGTTTTCTCGGCCCTGTTTATAACACCATCGAGAACCGCTCCACCCAAAAGGCAAACGGTTTTTTCTATTTCTATAGGCACAAGTTCGTTGCGGTTACCTTTAAAAGTAATTGGGAATCCGTTGTTTACGAAAACTATATTTTTATACTGTACATCAGCATAGGTACCGGCGTTGTCCTTATGGTTACGAAAGTTGGCCACAGGAAATTCTCTGTCTGAAGAGGAAACACTAATGAGGTGGAAAGTTTTATCACTCGGCATTTTCTCAATTTCATCGACGGACAGAATAGATGCACCGGTGGCTCCTACAATAATATCTGGTTTTGATTTATGAATTATGGAGAGTAGGTCCTTATGGCCGAGTTTAATATCAAAACCTTCAACAATAAAATTATTTTGTCCAAATATTTCATACACTCCTTCACCTATGGGCCCCAAGCCAACGATCAAAATTGAGGGGTTACTAATATCCCTGCTCTGTATGTAAGTAGTAATTCTCTCGTAACACAGGCGGGCTATTATGGGGCTTTCTTGGGTAAGTTTGGTCGCAGACCTTGCGACGTTTATTATTGCAAATGGCGCATTTATATTTTCCAATTTACGAAAACCAGAAGATGTTTGCTCAACCGCAAACAGAACTTGGTGTTTGGAGTCGATAAAGGCCCTTATCATTTCTGCGCCGTCATCGAGAATAATGACCTTTTTATCCAAGGGGATACTCGCTGCTACGACTTTGCAATTATAAGAATGTTCCTCGTCGAATGGTTTACCTGAAAAAGGTGGTAACGATACCTTTATGCCAAGATCTATCAATTCATCAATCACACTAGAATTTGCTGAATATATTTTACCTAGGACAGGTATATGATCTGGTTTAAAACCAAAATCAATAAAAAGTTCGAACATTTTCAACTGTGGTTCAAGCAGATGCTGGCAACAAACAAGGTAAATGTCATCAACTTCCTTCCCACTTTTTTTATAGTGAGCAAAAACCTTATTTAACAAAGGGTAATCGTATTCCATATTTATTCTACCCGCTTTCCAAATCGGTAGGTATAATTTTTGTCCCTAGCATTTATACCGTCTCCGATATCAAAGGTGGTGGCATCGGCTCCGACAACGACTTCCCCATCGAAGTAAACCGTTTCTGAATCCAAGGCGTAATTATTCGTAGCCCCTATGGTCCTAAATGTCTTAAGGTCAGCGCCTGTGAGCCAAGTGTCGAAATAGTATATCTTGTTGTCACACCGTAGGTAGTACCCACCCAAATAATAAGTTGCTTTATTATCAACTTCATTACATTTTTCTTTTATTACTCCGATTCTATTTTCTCCTCTGATATAAATATTGCTTTTATCATACCCGTAGGTGTAGCCGTATTTACCACCATCATGCACAGCAAAAGTTATCGGATCAGCCTCGGGTATGATCTTGTCACCATAGAAAACATGATTCTTGTCTACGGGCATATTGATGGAATTGAATCTAAATGTCCGTGGATCAGCCCCTTCAACTTTTCTAAAGCAGAATACAATGGAGTATCCGCTACCTCCGCAGCCCACTTCGGCAAAAACATTCTTTGAGTCTTTTGCATATCCGCTAGTTCCGAGTCTTACAAAAGTGACAGGGTCAGCGTCATCAATGATCTTTCCCCCTGAGTATACCTGGGCTTTATCTCTGGTAAATTTTTCATCTATTATTTCAAAAGTATTTGGATCTGAATTAGGAATCTCATCAGTGCCGTAATATACGTGGTTTTCATCTTTTCTGTAATTACTGCCATCAATTCCTGGTAGCTCTGCTACAGCCATTCTTCGGGCAAAATCTGAAGAGCTGGATGCCATAGCTCGAGAGTTTGCTTCCAAATTCGCATTTATTTCTTCTGTTGTTAACTCGCGCACTCGATCTGATGTCAGAGGTCGATTTATATACCAAATTACAATACCAATCATTATTAACCCGATTAGAGAAATCGCGATAATAATTTTATGTTTCGGGTTTTGAACTGGGATCATAATTTCGCTCTATGCAGACTTTAAAAAGCGTTGCGTCGACGCTCTTCGAGCGCCGCACGAGTTGGCTGGCATGAATAGTCCAGAACTTGCTGGATGTAGACAGTATAAGTGTTTTTGAAGATTCCTTCCACCTCTTAATTGACCCGTCTTGGTAGGGGTAAAAGTAGACAAAGTAGACACTATAAAAAAGAGTCTACTAAAGTCTATGGCAATGTCTCGCAAGCCAGTCCGTCCTTGTCTTGATCTAGACGATGGACATCATTGCTCGTTCCACCACAAGCTTCGAATACTTCTTGAGCTTCAGCGTGAGTAGCAAAATCTGGACAGTTGTAGGTGTTATACGAGCAGACATAACTGCTATTCTGAACTGGTTTACTTTCTGTTTTAGGTTGAGTTGGAGTAGGAACAATTGTAGTAGTTGGTTTAGGGGTAGGTGTGGTAGTTTGAGCTGGTTTTTCAGCTTGGCATGCGCCATCAGCCCACAATCCTTTCTTCTGAGATTTTGCCTGACTTTCAACTAGCTTAAACTCACCTTGATATTTATATGGTAAATCATAGGTATACTCATATCCATAACCGTTCTCAATCATCCATTTATTAAAATTTGTTCCGTCTTCAAGAAATACATACGCAAGAAGTCTTTGGTATTTATCATAATCTCCTTGGCTCGGGTCTTTTTCAATAGATACTTTTTTACCAGCTAAAAATTCAGAAGCTTTCTTGGATGCTTCTTTTCCAAAACATTCTACCGGCTTCCGAGGGTCAACCGTTTCTGGAGTATTAAGACCAATGAGTCGTATTGTTTGAGATTTTCCATCCATGTCGATATTTAGAGTATCGCCATCAACAACTTTGATTACTGAGAATAGCTGAACTGACTCTTTTTCCTCTTGTACTTCAGTTAATACAGGCTCAATTACATTTGCAACTTTTTCTTTAGCTTGAGGAATTTCAGAATTTGAAAAAGAACCGATTGTATAGAAAACAGCCAGTAACCCAAGACCTCCGTATAATAGTTTTTTGTAGAGCGGCTTCATTATTTTTCCAAAGACATTTCTGCTGGAGAAAGACCGTTAAGAAGTTTGTGAGGAAAATAGTTCCAAGCGTCGGTAACCAACTCAAGCACTTCGCCGATTTCTGGAGCACCTGTCTCTCCAGTATCAAACATAGCTATGATTTTCTGCATATCGCCAGTATCTTTTTCGTTGTAGATAATTTCTTTTACATCATCCAGTGTAAAATCGCTACCAGCTTCCTCTAAAAGCTCGTTGATATCTGCTTCCAATTCAGCTCTGTATTCCAAAATTTCTTCTTTAGTTTTAGACATAATTGTTATCTAAAGAAACTCAGGATGCCTTTTGGGTGGTTTACATCAAATATTTTATGTGGAAAATCATTTGGGCCAATTTTAAAACCTAATTTACCATTGGATCCTTTTACAGAATACATCTCTCTTTTATGCCTTTTGGCTGTAATCCACTCTATTGGATCATGCTGATCATCTAGTATCTGTTTTAGCTCTGCCGAGCTTAGGCAAACGATTCCGTCATCATTACAGATGAGCAATAAAAATACTTCTTTTAAATCCTTCTGCATTAACTCTATTTCATCCTGATGTTCTTTTTTGAAGGTAAATCTCCAAGGAGTAAGTCTCTTCGAAGAATATTTTATATAAATACCAACCCTATCATTTATGACGTAAGAAGCATTGTCGTGAGAAGGATACGGTTTTATTTTAACCTCCTTATTAGTTCCATGGAGTATTCGTGCAAAAACAATGCCATGAAAAAACTCAAATTCCTTGATCATTTTATTTTTTCTTGAGATTTTTCAAGAATTTTATATTTCCATCGTATTTGTAGAAAATACGACCTTTACCTTGGTTATTAAACAAGATCATTATATGGTGGATAGCGTTTGGATATTTATCGCGCTTCAAATCAAAGTTGCCAATAAATCCTCGGGCGCGTTCGATTTTATCTTGGTCAGCATCTTTATACCCAGCACTTGTTTTTGATGGATGCACAGCAATGGATTCATCGCCGTTTGGGCTAAAATGATTTATATAGTTCAAAAGAAAATCTGGCAATTTTCTTTTTCCTAGTAGTTGGGCTAATGTGCTTAATTTCTCACTACCTATTTGATTGCCAGTGACAATTTTCTCAATGCTTTCATCATAATCAAACAGTTCAAAACTCATTTCGCCACTATCAAAAGAAACGGTCGTTTTATCTATACTTCCGCTTGCAACAGCAGACACCCTGGTATCTTCCAACCACACAGGAGAACCATTCCCGGATCTGATTGAATCTAGTGAAAGTTTATGAAATACAAAACACTTATGCCAATCAACATATAATTTTTCTGGAATATGCAATTCAAAAAAAGGTAAATATCTACCACGAGATCCAAACATACGAGCTCTCTGTATATATGTATCCTGCTGAATTTTATGCTTTACATCTCGAGTAAAAAACATTGAAAGCAGATTATCAAAGGTTACCCCTCTGGAGACAATGTTTCCACCGATTGCGACAGTAAATAGAGTTGATGGGTTTGTGGCACTGTTATAATCAACAACATTTTTATCTGTGTCGCTATTCATAACCACTATGGTATTCCTGTTTCTATTATCAAGTATGTATTTTGTAATTTCATCTTCCTCACCAGGATGCCGTTCTTTAGCGATTTCCCATATTCGTTTGTAGTATTTTTCAAATTTATCGTCTCCTTCATTGTTGAGAATAGTAAATAGCTTCACCACTTCCTTATAATCATTACTATGATCAGCCATTTTACCGCTGGTGTGTATAAGAATAGAATAATTTTTCTCACCATCTAAATTAATTGTCAGATTTAGGTGCGATACATTCACTAAAAATCCAAAAATGGCCTCTCGTAAGTATTTTGGTGTATCATCCGTATCAGGTAGAAGGTTGAGATTAAATTCTATAGAACCATTATCTAGGGATGTTGGAAAGAAGGTACTCTGACCTTTATAAAGTGGATGTGGAGGAAAATCCACCCATTTTTCATTTTCATTTCTAAAAGTATTGTTTAAATCTAATCTAGCCGGAGTAGCAGTTACGCCTATATAAATACCATCCTTGCCGATTAACTCCTCTATTAATGCGTTAATTTTTGTCTTTTCTCCTTTGTTAACTTTAGAATTTGGAGTGGCATAATCTGCTTCGTCATCAATAATTACCTTATTCCCAACGCCACCTATTTTATGTATCAATTTTTGCAGGTCTTTTGAATTCTTTTTGCAAAATAAAACCCACTCACTTTCTCCAATCGTTACCACAGGATCAAGAATTTCACTAAAATTTTTTGGTGCGGGATCAATTCCTGATCTTCTGAATCGCTCAAGGTTTTGGTTTAACAACTGAACACTATCATTGAGTAGAACAACTACTATTTTAAAATTTTCATCTAGTAAACGAGCAGTTAAGGTTATCATCATCTCTGTTTTTCCGCTTTGTGGTTCGCCATATATTACGAAAGATCTGCAACTGTTATTTATATTTTTTACAGCACCCTCTACTGCCTGCTCTATATTTTGGGTAAAACCATTTTTTGCTGTAATACGCTCAAGTTGCCGTCTATAACGAGTGTGTTTGCTGGTTTTATTTTTGAGTTCGCTGATGTTAAACATATTTATTTTTGCATCACTATTACATACTCGTACTCATAAGCTCTTTTTTTGCTAGGGTTTGATTTACTTGTAAACTTTCCTGTTTTTTTATCCCTCCAAGGAGTAATCATCTTGCTTGAGATTTCTCTCTTAATTAGGTCAAATTTGCGGAACCCAATATTCAGCATTTGTTCAGTAGCCACCTGAGCATTTAGTATGGGGACCCCTTTTAACTCTGTATTACCTATAATTATGCAGACCTTTTTACCCGGTTTTAAGATCCTATGCATTTCTGTAAAAGCCAATCTCATATCAGAAAAATAACTAGCAACACTTTCTGATAAACTTCTGCTTTGTAGGCTAAGTTTAAAGACTATATCTTCCGCGACTTTACTCTTAAATTCCCTAGTAGTCAATGATTTATAGCTACTACCGATAAACTGCATTCTGAAATCAAAATAATGATTTATAAATCTGTCCCAATTTTTAAAATGTTTATTATCGCCCCCAAACCAAAGTAGTGATAACTGGTGCAAATCGGCATACTCGTACGAAGTGACATATGGAGGCGAAGTTACAATAAGGTCAATGCTGTTATTTTTTAACGGTAATTTTTTAGTCGAACTCCATAACTTCATTTTTGCCGGAATATTCAGACGACCAGATTCTTTAAGTAAAAAATAATAAACTTCATTTTTTCTGATCATTGATTCTAGGTGCTGTAGGAAAATGGTAATCGGCTCTGGATATTTTTTATTTGGATCTATGGTTGGCTTAATACTTTTCATCAACCAACGAGAGCAATTTTTTAGAATGTGTGAAAATGCACAGAGAAAAAATCTTTTTGATTCGCTGTCTTCTATTTTTAAGATGCTGATATAAATCGCGTCTAGCTTTTTGATGATGGTTTTATCAAACCAATAATAAATCCTTTCATTGTGAGATTTATTGAAATTATGGTTTTTGAATAGTTTATATTTTTTGTTAAAAAGTATTTTTGATACCTCAAGTTTTTTAGGGTTAATAGCCCTAGTTTTTGTATCTGTAATTAATTTAGCTACAGGATTTATATCAAATCCAATACTTTTTCTGCCATCAACCTTTGATTGAACGAGTGTTGTGCCGCATCCACCAAAGGGATCACAAACAATCTCTCCTTTCTTGGTATATTTAGATACTAGTTTATCTACAAGTTGGGGGATGAATTTTGCAGGGTATCTGTGGTAGCTATGGCTTAATTTTGTCGTTTCAACCCTCTGAAATTCTGAAAAAGACCAGTCTTGAGAGGTTTTAAGCCCCTCAAAATAACCCAGTACTGTTGAGGATTTGATGTTCATAATTAGTATAAATTATAACTCTTTCGGAAAAACTTAAAAAGGCAAAATTCGCTTTAAAATCCCGCTCTCCAAAAACCTATGCTTTTTATACGCATTGCACCTACTACAAGCTAGTATCAAATTTTTTGAATGGTTGGAGCCAAAGCTTTGAGCTGGGACTTTTTCGGTAGAAGTTCGTTCCATATGTCGGAACTTTTTATTCAGCTCATTGGTAGAAAGAGGAATTATGTGATCAGGTTCAAACTTTTTAACTTTACTGCATTCAGGGTGGATTTTTAACTGACAGTTTTCTCCATATTTTTCAATAAGTTCTTTTAATACTTTTTTCCTCGTTTTATTAAACTCCCACCTCTTAATAGCCGGATGTCTAAAATCAAAGTATTCTTTGAAATTTTTATCTAGTTTTTCGACATCTCCATTACAGAGAAGTTGTGCGAAAAATTCCCGATCTTCGGGGTATTCGAAATTCATATTTCTGTGGTGGGTTTTTACTAGCTAGAGAAATTGCAAAAATCTCCTAGCCAGGCGGTAGCTTAGCTACCCACTACCGGTTTCCCGATAGGACCCACCACAGGTACTCCTGACTAGGAGGTTTTTACACCTGTGGTGGGGTTGTTCAACCATATCCTAAGAATTTAGGGGTTAGGTTGGCTTCTTTCCGAAGCTGTTATTAAATTGTCAATCTAATGATAGCATTTTTGCTACCGTCTGGCATCTTAGCTTAGTGTTGGGGGTTTGCGAAGCGCGTATCAACCAATGTCTTTATAAAAATTTAAAGGGAGACCTTTTGGGTCTCCCTTCCGCAGAGGGGTATACAATAGCGTGGGTTGCTCCACTCTACTGCAGTTAGCTATTGTTTACCGGGTACTTCTGTTATGAAGCCGAGTTATGAAAGAGCAAATTATTTGGTGGGGATTTTTTAGATCCCCACCCCGCAGTCCACCATAGCCGAGACAGGTATAGCCAACTCGAGCATAGACTACCGAGCTGAACCGGACTCAGCAGAGGAAGAAAATTTATGAGTGCTGGTGCTTCAAATTTCTCTGAAGCACCCCGTACTGCGGATAGGTCAAGTTTAGTCAACAAAACTCCACTGAACACTACCCAAACATTTAAAATTAAAAGAACGTATAATTGCTGATGCCCTAGATTTCTCCAGAGCATCCCAAGGACTGGTCAACAGTGGCGGTGCGGAGTTGACGGGAGCGAACTATTGTTAACTCGAGCAGGCCTAACTATGACTGGTTTTATGATAACAATAATATATAAATATGTCAAGGTATCGTATAAAAAACTTAAGGGAGACCTTTCGATCTCCCTTCCGTGGTCCACCGTACTCTACTGGTAGGCTAGACTGCTATAGCTGAGACTGCCCAGCTTAGCTCCAAAATTTAGGATTGCTTTTTGGTAGGACTCTTGTGACAGAGCCCTACCCCGGGGAACACAAAAGCGTGGCTGGCGTTTGAGTAGCGAACCGGACCACACTTGGCTGAACAACATTGTATAAACTAAAAGGAACTTATGATTGCTGGTGCTTCGAAAAAATCCAAAGCACCCCGTACTAGAGTCAGCTATGGCGCTCCAGAGGTAGCCCGAGTTAACTGCACTTTAGTTGACATATTCATAATAAACAAAAAACGACTTTTGTCAAGTCGCTCGTTTTTCTACAATTTAGAGAAATTTGGTAGCGGGGAGATTATTCTCCCCACCAACCCCATACCGGACCGAAGGCTACGATGCAATAGTTTGCAAAACTGCACCAAACTAAGCATTGCCCAAAATTTTATAAATTATGATTGCCGGTGGTGGAGAGAAATCTCTCCACCAACCCCTCAGTCTAGTTCACTCTAGAGAAGGCTACGATACAAATGTGAGCCTTACTTAACAAGGAAGACATGTATGATTGCTGACGCTCCAGATTGCTCTGGAGCAGTCCCGAACTTGAACGCAGAAAAGCCCACGTTGACTAGCGATGCTCAACCCAATTTTTTCCATTTTTAATACTACAGAAAAAGCGACTCTTGTCAAGTCGCTCGTTTTCTACAATTTAGAGAAATTTGGTAGCGAGGAGATTTCTCTCCTCGCCAACCCCACACAGAAGCCAAGCGAAGTCCACGCCACGTTGGCTTTGGTCACACAAGGGTATAACTTTTACAAAACTTATTATGATTACTGATGGTGATAAGATTTCTCCTATCACCATCCCACAGTTAACTGCAGTCTACCGTACCTGAGCCTACGAGACTTTGCTGTACTCTACTACAAAGTCTGCAAACTTAAGATTACTTCAACAACTTGAGCGTCTCCTTCACACACTGCTCCACAGTAATCTCCGACCGATAAGACGGCTGAAGATACTTCGGAAGAGAACTGAAGACGAAACGCCGGAACTGCTGAGACCAGAAGATGGTTACGCCGACACAATCCTTGCTACGGATATTTCGGCCGCGGAGCTGAAGAGCCCGCTTCATGACACGTGCATTCCGAACGCCCCATACTCGTCCTCCAGAAAATCTCCTATCCTCGAATTGAGTTTGAGGATCGTCTGGTGGAGCATTTGCAGGTCGAAGCGCAAAGATGATCGGCGCGAGTTGATCGCGAAGATCGACACCTTCACCGTAGTTGGCTTCAGTACCGACAAGGACATCACCCTCGCCGTTCTTGAAACGTTCTGCGGCTTCTTTGGGTTTAACCCCATCACCATAACTCAACACGTCAACCTTTTCTTCTCCGCAAAGCTTCAAGAATTTCTCTCGCTCTAGATTGGAAACGACAACCACCAAACATCGGTGACCGCGTCGGTTGAAAGTCTTGCATGTTTGGGCGATTCGCCGAAGCGACTTAGTCGGTTCCCCCTTGCTCCGGTGTTTAACCGAAAGATCAGGGGTATCGCTCGGGATGAAGATGCGCGTATTCTCAGCCGGAAACTCCGAGCTGAGCGGATAGAATGGGTGGTTAATCCCTGTTTCAAATTCAAACGTATCAGGATCACCAATGGTAGCTGACATTGTGAGTGTTCGATCCGAAATCATTCGCCGGATCACTCCGCCTACGGAGTAGGCTTGAATGACAAGGCGATACTGCATCTTGCTCACGTCGTCGTCAGCCCGTTCTTGTGTGTAGTAGGCATAGACGTAGTTGGTTGGTCTCCTCTTTCCTTGCGGAAGAGAATACTCGAGCGACTTGAGATAACGCCGGAGATCCCGAGTGAGTGTTTCCACCCTCTTCAGAATTTCTCGACGAGCAATCGTGTCGATCTTTTGCTGCCTAACGGCCTCGGCGATTTTTTTCTTCATCTCCTTGGCATTAACGTTGTCGAGTGTGCCGATGAGCTCTTCGACCTCATTATCTTCCAAGAGAGTTGCTTTACCGCGAGCACGCCGCTTTACGATCTTTACCATCGCTTTGTAAAAGCGAGTGATGACCGTGACTTCTTCGTAAGCATTGATGTCCTCGAGCATACCGATGACCTGTTCGAGATGCCGATCAGTGATGCTGTATGACAGCGATCGTCTGACGACGTCGGCGAGATTTTGAGCCTCGTCGATTACCAGTCCTGCAGGTCGTTCGCGTTGGTCCGAAAAGGCTGAACCCGTATAGAGTTCGAAGGCCATGGTGCAGACACCGATCCGGTTCTTCTTGAACAGATACTTCTGTAGAAGATACGGACATGGAGTTGCTCCGCCGATTTTTGTCTCTCCCGTTTCCTGATCAACTCGATGACCGCAGTCTTCGAGCATGGAACAAGGGATGGAGTCGGCTTTGGGCCGATCCTCGTAATAGAGACAGTTGTGTTCGTTACGGCCATAAGCCACACCGATGTCCGGATACATTTTCTTGACCTGTTCAACCAAGGTTTTGTTCGGCACGATATAGCGGAGACCACCTTCCGGAATCTGGCTTTCAAGCCATTTCAGGAAAGTGTATCCGGTTCCTGTCTTTCCAGAACCAGTTGGAGCCTCGAGAATAATTGATTTTTCTTTCTCAAGAATTCTGAAGGCATCTGTTTGGCCGGGAAGCAATTCGTCGTGGATATGCCACGGGAAAAACGAAGTGATCCCAGTCGCAGTCCTCTTTGTTGGTGCAGGCTCGATTTGAACGAGCCGGTCTGATGTTGCTGTAGGCAAGTTTTTTCTCCTAAATTGTGATGGTACTACCTGACTGCCATAATAACAAATTTATCTTTATTTGTCAATGTAATTTTATTTAACAGGTGTCAATTCTTGACAAGGTAATAATAGTATGCTAATATAGACAACGGAACGACAAAAAGTGGTTTTACCCGCTGTGCTCGTTTACACAATCAACCAAGGAGAAAAACGTGACTGAAATCACTGTTGGAATCGAGGGGCTCTCCCCCATGCTGATGAACCCGATGTCGGAAAAGACTCTGGACGAGTTGCTCACTGGCAATCGGGCCCGCGTTGACAAGGATCGCTTGCCCGAGGACATCGCGAAGGATCGGATCTATCGCGATGACCAAGGCAAGATGGCGATCCCTATGATCAATCTCATCGGCGCGTTGAAGCACGCCGGTCGGGCCGTCAAGCATGGCAAGAAGGCCATCTCGACGGCGACGACCACGACCCTGTTCTCGTTCCTGGAATTCCCGGACGAGTTCATCTACTTTGACGGCGCAGACGAAAACGGGGAAATCTCGTGGCGACCCGACAAGCGTCGCGGCGTGATGAAGAATGGCGCGAGCCAAGTGGCTGTCTGCATCGTGCGCCCGCGTTTCGACCATTGGGGATTCACCGTCAAGGTGAACTTGGACGAGAGTCTGAGCAAACCGGAAACCGTGAAGGCGCTCTTCGTCGAGGCCGGTCGGAACGCCGGCTTGTGCGACTTCCGTCCCTCCAAGAACGGGCCTTTCGGCCGATTCAAGGTGGTGAAATTCGAGGCGGTCGCGAACGGGAACGGCAAGAAGTAGTTCGCAATACGGCTAGCTGCTGATCAGTTCAGTATCCAGCTGCTAACCAAAGTCTTCTTGTCTATGGTGTGGGGGCTCGAAAGGGTCCCCACTATTTATATCGGCTTTATCGTAGTGTCCGGCAGTCTCCGGCATGGCAGGCTGCAGCATGGTACGCCAGTGCACGCCAGTCTAATCTTCAGTTCGCTGTGGGGTTGGGGGCGAGTAAAATCGCCCCTACCAAAAATAAAGTTCTTTCATTCATACGGCTTCATAACTGTGTTTGGCTAAGCAACCCCAGGTTGAGTTATCTCGACTTAGGTTCGCCAACCTACGGAACGGCGACTTGCAAAAGTCGCCGTTATTTGTTATAATAAAAGTAGATATGGATAGGTGACGTTTGGTAACCTGCAGTTTCCTGTAGTCACCTTGGGCGCTGATTTCCTAAGTAAGGGGCTGGGAGAGAAATCTCCCGCCATGGAATCATAAAATTTTTATTCGGCTTCATACAGAATACAGAAGCATTTGTGCTAGGTGGAGTTCGCAGTAGTACCGCGATCTCTGGTAGAACAGTGTACGGAGCGGGGGCTTGACAAAGCTCCCGCTATTTTGTTATAATACTCTTGAATTTCCATGCGCTCCAGCTAACCACTGCGCAGTAAAGTGCCGTAGAAGTTCACCGCGGGACACCTTGATGAAAATTGAGGTGTCAGCAATCATTTGTTTTTTAATATAAGTTGGCTTCATAAAAGCAAACAAAGTTAGGTTAACTCGTCTCGAGCACAGAAACGCTCGGCACAGTCATCCTGACTCAGCTCTGGTATGGGGTTGTTCCGATGGAAACATCGGAACACCAGCACTCATGATTTGTTCTTTTTTCGGCTTCATAGAAGCAAACTCGTTGCAGCGAGGTTATCATCGGCGGAGTCCGGTTCTGTATGTTTAGCTGCAGCTCGTCACGGAAGGGAGATCGAAAGGTCTCCCTTAAATTTTATTACCACCGTTTACACTATTTACATTTAGCATAAATCCTGTTATCCCCACCCCCTTCTTCCCCAGATTTCTCTTCGGTGTATACTCTAACTAACAACCACATAGTTTTGATACCTCACCAGTTCCCGTACCAGTAAAAGTTTGAGATTTGGTCGGTCATTTGAAATCTCAACCTTCTCTTTGGCGGGATTTTTCATACCACATAGTTATACCAAAACAGCGACAGAAACAGTCTTAAAAATTAAGGCTAAAAACTATGTCTAATTTAAACCCTCAACTCAAAGTTGAGTATGTACCTGTAAGTGATATCAAACCAAACGAGTATAACCCCAAGAAATTTAGCAAAGAGATGATGGAAGCTCTGAAGGAGAGCATTGTCTCCTTCGGTATGGTAGATCCATTAATACTGAATTCAGCCAAATCCAGAAAAAACATATTAATCGGAGGTCATGCCAGATTAAAGATAGTGAAGGAATTGGGACACAAGGAAGTACCAGTGGTGTATGTAAATATCCCTGACATAAACAAGGAGAAGGAACTCAATCTCCGATTACACAAAAACCAAGGAGAGTTTGACCTGGAACTTCTGGCCAAATTTGATGATTCATTTCTCTCAGAGATTGGCTTCTCCAGTGAAGAGCTAGATGAAGTATTTGAAGCAGATTCAGATCCAGAACAGTTTGACCTAGCGAAGGAGCTAGAGAAAATGGATATCAAGGAAGTGAGAGTTAAAAAGGGAGACATCTATGAAATTGATGGATCGAGATTGCTGTGCGGAGATTCAACCATAGAGGCAGATATGTTGAAGCTGATGAATGGAGATACCACGTCCATGGTTTGCACTGACCCGCCATATATTCTCGACTACCTCAAGGGAAAAACCAAACAAAAAGATGGAGTGACAGTAGGATTCGGCGCCAAGAAAAACAGAAGATATTTGGAGACCGAAAGCTTGCCGGATAACTTTACAGAACTATGGATGAGTAACGTAGCGAAGGTAGCTAAACCAGATTTCTCCATCATTGTATTTGAGCATCCTAAAAATTTACGAACCATCTGGAATGAGTTAGAGAAACATTGGAAGTATAGAAATACGATAGTATGGCATGTGACGAATAGAATGCAAGGGTTTAGTGCCAAATATAAATTCTTTAACAAGCATGATATTGCTCTAGTGGGTACCGGAGGTAAAGTCTCTCTCAATCTTGAAGAAGAGGAAGATGAACTTTTTCAGAGTGAATATGAAAATGCCATATTTGCTACAAGTGGTAAACCACACTGGGAGAAGTATGAATCAGGGAAGAAGATCTGTCCAACTGATTTCATTGAGCATATAGCGGCTGACAAGAAATCATCAGGACAAGATATTATCTTCGGGACAAAACCATTACCCCTCCTCATCCCATACATCAAGGTATTAACCCAAAGAAATGATTTGGTCTTGGAACCCTTCGGCGGATCAGGCAGTACGCTCGTTGCTTCTCTTAAGCTGGGTCGCAGATGCTACATCATGGAGAAGTCTCCGGTATATACAGAAGTGATACTCCGCAGGTGGCAATTACATACAGGCAAAATGGCAAAGAAGATTAACTAACCGCCATGAAAAAGAAAGTTGCCAAACTTTCCGAATCAGAGACTGAAACAGAGAAAATATCTAAAGTAGCGACCAAAATCCTTAAAAAACACATCGTTGATTTCCTTGGTGAAGTGCCCATAGCTAAATTTGCGTATAGCAAAGCAGGAGTACCCAAGGCGACATACTATAAGTGGAGAAAAACTGACTCAGCTTTTCTCTCCTTAACAGATGGGGCTATAACTGACGGCAAGGTATCGATTAACGAATTGGCTAAGTCACAGATCATAAAGAAGATACAACAAGGCAATATCACTGCCTGTATTTTCTGGCTGAAGCACAATGATCAAGATTTTAATCCAAGGATTGCAATTGAGATGAAGACAACGCAGCCTTTGTCTAAAGAGCAAATACTGGAAATGGCTCAAGCTATGAGACGTGTTGGACTCCAAGGTGTTGTCGATACCAATGAGGCTCTGCTCAAGAAGTTCAAGGCTTCACCGCGTAACGTTATGATCTTTAACCAGAAGAAGTGGGATGCGGCGGTTAGAGATTTTAGAGAGAGTGCAGAGGAGAAGAAAAAATAGTTACCAACACCCCTCCTAGACTCCCAAGATGGGCTCTGTCATTCCTTGTGGTATATGGAAAACAACAAACCACAAGAGGCTTTAAGGTACTGCCTCTATGCAAGGAAAAGTACCGAGTCGGACGAAAAGCAAGCCATGAGCATTGAAAGTCAGGTTAAAGAAATGCTCCAAGTGGCAGAGCGTGAGGGTATTAAGGTAGTGGAGATAAAAAGAGAGGCCCATTCGGCTAAAGCAACAGGTCAGAGACCGGAGTTCAACAAAATGATCGATGAATTGCGGATGGGCAGATTCAACGCAATTTTAACTTGGGCACCGGATAGGTTAAGCAGGAACGCAGGAGACTTAGGAATACTGGTGGATTTCCTGGATCAAAAAATAATCGTAGAAATACGGACATTCAGTCAGAGATTCACTAATAACCCAAATGAGAAGTTTCTCCTTATGATTCTTGGTGCTCAGGGCAAGCTCGAAAATGATCAGAAAGGTCTAAACGTAAAACGAGGGCTCAGAGCCAAATGCGAGATGGGCTTGTGGCCAGCACCTGCCCCGACTGGATATCTGAATGAGAGAAGGACCGACAGAAAAGGTTATGTCATGGTTGACCCAAACAGAGCACCTATAATACGACAAATGTTTGAAAAAGTGGCCAATGAAAAATGCAGTGGCAGAAAAGTTTTCAAGTGGCTTCAAGAGATTGGATTCAGAACTCCCAACGGAAAGAAAATATGGTTAAGCAATGTCTACAAAATATTCAATACCCCCTTCTATTATGGAGAATTTGAGTATCCTCTCAAAAGCGGTACTTGGTACAAAGGTATCCATGAGCCGATAATTACCAAAGAGTTATATATGAACGCCAAGAAAGTATTGAGTAGTGAAGAAGAGCTAAAATACGAGAGCAAAGAATTTGCCTTCACTAAATTACTCAAATGCGGTAAATGTGGATCAGGGATAACAGCAGATGAAAAGTTTAAAAAGCTGAAGGATGGGACGGTCAATAAATACATATATTATGGGTGTA
>CAZAXK010000005.1:0-39981 GCA_964489135.1 uncultured Candidatus Saccharibacteria bacterium | reverse complement strand
CTGAATCAGGATTGTTTTGGAAAAAAGTTCGGATTTTGTTCAGGAGACACAGCAAGCGCAGAGCGTAGCGATACGCTTGCTGCGGGACGGCGTAGCTTTGCTTCCTTGCAAAGCGTAACGCGGATTCGAAGCCCGATTGAGATTTTTGTGAGTACGAGGGCGGACGAGTACGAAACAAAAATCCAATTGGGGTACTGCTCCTGTAAGGAGCGAAATTCCTAGTCCTGCAGCTAGTTTGAGATAGGTTCGGATTCCGAAGAGCATAAAATATGAACAAAAAACAATTTGAGGTTTGGCAGAAACAAAGACGGAGAGACTATGAAATAGAGCTCGAAAAGCTACGGGAAGATTTTGCTCGACGGGGTCTCGCATTTTCTGGTATGCGTAATAAAGCTGAGGATGATTTGAGACAAAAATACAAAAGTGAAATTGAGATTACGAGGATTGGCATTGAAGATTCCGGTCGCGGGCACGTTGCAGTAAAGATGACTGAATCGGCACGGAATAACGTTTTTATAAATTCTCAAATTCACGGTGGTATGGAGATTGCCGGCCAAGGAAATAATTTTATTGAGACAAAAATAAACCCCCTGAAAGAAAAACACCCTTTTTGGTTTTGGTTTGGAACAGTAGGAACGTTCATAGGTATTATCACTGGGTTAATGTACCTGGCTGATTATTTCGGCTATCTTCCAATCCCCATTAATATCCACTCCACTCCGACTTCTACAACCGAGACTATAGCGACCAGCACGATGTCCTTAGCTGATATTTTATCTAAAGCCCTGGACTTAGAGACAGTAGTAGAAAGACAGGATTTTCTACAGAAATATATTGGGAGCACTGTTTTCGCACAAGGTACTGTTAGTGAGGTGAGCCGTTCAGGTGCAGGTGGATTTCTTGTAGATTTAAAAGTGGTCGGTCAAACAGTCACTTGTCAACAAGAAGCAAGCGAAGAAAACGAAAAACAACTCCTTCTGTTGAAGGGGAAGAGGGTGCAGATTGTGGGTAAATTCCCGTTTTCAGAGATTTGGGGACACGGTTTGGGTATCGATGAGTGTGTTCTTACTAGATTGTAGGTAAGCACGTTCCGAGGAGCGTCGAAATGAATCTAGAAAAGTCATTAGGAAACCATTGCGGGGCTTAACGGTATAATTTCCGAGACCGAGGAGGCCAGCAAGCGCAGAGCGTAGCGATACGCTTGCTGCGGGACGGCGTAGCTGGGGTACTGCTCCTGCTTGCCCGCCCGTAACTCTGTGGAGGAGGGTAAGGAGCAAAATTCCTAGTCCCGCAACCCGATTGAGGTTGAAGTAGCATGCTTTGTTTTGGTGGTATAATAAATTAGTGCAAAAGACTTACGATTGGTATCAGACCATAATTAGACCTTCTTGGGCTCCACCCTCATGGGTATTTGGACCAGTTTGGAGTGTGCTTTATGCAATTATCGCTATCACTTTCGGCACGGTCTTTTACAAGACTGTTAGCAAAGAGATACCTTGGATTGTAGCTCTACCTTTTGCTCTGAACCTGATATTCAATTTCGCTTTTACTCCCATTCAGTTTGGTCTGAAGAACAACCTTCTTGCTTCGGTTGATATTCTACTGGTGCTCGCTACTTTAATATGGGCAATCGTAGCTGTGTATCCGTATATGAGGTGGGTTGCGTTACTAAATATCCCGTATCTCTTGTGGGTGAGTTTTGCTACCGTTTTGCAAATAACTATTACATACTTAAATTTTAAATAATGTGGCCGGCCATTTTACTTGTTGTTTACTATATAGTTAAAATATGAAAAAAATTTCTATTGGAATAATAATACTTCTGGTCGTTGGGGGAGCTGTTTGGTTTTACCAGCAAAAGGGCGGAGTTGGCACTGAGGCCAATGATCCTAAAAATGCTACTTATGTTATTGATAACCGGCCGGTAAAACTGGTAAATGGATATGCAGAAACCGAAGTCGCACCAGGATCAGCTTCAAAAACTATCACCAAATATTTTGGCAACGAGCTCAAGGCTGATCTCGATGGAGACGGCCGCGAGGATGTTGCTTTTATCATTACACAAGAGAGTGGGGGCTCGGGTGTCTTTTACTATGCTGTGGCGGCACTCAATAAGCCTGAAGGGTACGTGGGCTCTGATGCGTATTTGCTGGGTGACCGTATAGCACCACAGTCGACAAATCTAAGCACAAACCCAAAACATAAAAATGTAGTGGTATTCAACTTTGCTGATCGCGCTCAGGGAGAGCCGATGTCTGCAAGTCCGTCAGTTGGCAAAAGTGTTTATTTAAAGATTGGTAGTGACTCGCGTTGGGGTGTGGTCGTACCAAATTTTGAAGGTGAATCTAACCGTTAATCATTCTAAGATGATTGGATATTTAGTAAGAAAGGGATATTTCAGAAATGAAAATCACGCGATATGGTTTGTTTGCTCTATGGGATTTTTGGTTATAGCTCTTGGAATGTTTTGGAAACCGAATCGCACAATATTTTTAATTATTGCAGTTATTGCGCATCTACCTGCACTGATTAATTCCTCTATTACGATTCTAAAAAATAGACAAAGCGAATTGTATTCAAAAGATTGCATCTGGTTTAATTCGCTGATGATTGTTTTGTATTTTGCTTTATACTTTTTTATATAAATTCACTTGCTAACCAAAATAACCAAATGAGAAAAAAAGCTTATTTAGCCGGGGGGTGCTTTTGGGGACTTGAGGAGCTTATGAGGAAGGAGGAGGGCGTGCTCGATATCACAGCAGGATACACAGGCGGAAAGGAGAGGATGGATTCGACTGGCTTACCACAAGCTCCAACTTACGAATTTCACCCGGGCCACGCAGAAGCGCTTGAGATTGTGTATGACGATACGCAGACGAGCTTTAAGAACCTGCTCGACTTTTTCTTCCGAGTACACAATCCGACTACGCTCAACAGACAAGGCAATGATATTGGCGACTCATATCGTTCGGCAATTTTTTATCAAAACGATGAGGAGAAAAAAATCGCTGAGGATTTTATAAAGATAGTGGACGAGTCGAAGCGCTGGCCGGAGAGGGTGGTCACCACGCTTGAGCCGTTCACCAAGTTTTGGCCAGCAGAAGAGTACCACCAGGATTATCTTCAAAAGAATCCGAGCGGTTACACTTGTCATGCTGTATTTTTTGACAGTTATCTAAAATAAAAATGCAAAATATAAATTTAGATTTTGTCGGTTTGTTTTTGCTCATGGTAGGGTATGTGATCGGGCTTGGAGCGGTGACGGTGATCGATCTACATGGATTTTTGGGTCGCAAATCTTCCTATTGGACAGAAGCTACTACTCGTACTCACAAAGTGACCAAGCCGATGATCTGGGTGGGTACGACTCTTGCTATAATCGGGGGTGTTATTTTTTTCCGATCTTATCCGTATGAAGGACTCCCTTTTTATCTCAGTATTGCCGCTCTCGTGATGATCATCAACGGAATATTTTTGTCTTTCTCGGTGAGTCCATATATGCTGCAGCGTGAGAAAGAGGGGAGGCAGGCGGATCTATTACCTCAGTCGTGGCAAACCAAGATCATGATAAGTCTTATCTTCTCTGATCTATTTTGGTGGGGTTCTCTTTTGCTTCTTACTTACCACCTCGCTTCGAGATTGGGTATTGTAAATACATTCGTTTAAGTATTATATTTTTATGTCTGGAATTAAAATCTCCAATGGGGTGGTGCATAAAGTGCCCGTTGATCTGAGAAAGGTGCTTGTTTCTTCGGGGCGTTTGCTTGAGGCGTGGGAGGATATAACGGTGCTCGCGCGCAATGAGTGGATCTGTTGGATAGAGGAGGCTAAAAAGCCAGAGACACGCACCCACCGCATCAAGCGCACTCGAGAGGATTTGCTCGCCGGTAAGCGACGGCCTTGCTGTTGGGCGGGATGTCCGCACAGGTAGCACTCGTTTTGTTTATCACTAAATATCCTAAACTGTGGGTCTCTACAACCCTACGATTTTTTTACGAATCAAAATCACCCCGGGAGTGGGGTGTTTTGATAACTCAGTGTCAAAAACAGTGATATAAGTTTATTGAGCGGTGGTGTTTGTTGAGAATTGAGTTGATGAAGTTGTAAGGTTGGCAGAGTTTTTTGATTCAACCACAAGGTAATAGGATGTACTTGAGGATAAACCTTCAATTTTAACGCTGTGGTTTGTTACCATGAGCCCGCTTAACACAAACGGAGAAAGTAGAGTGTTTATTGGAGTCGAGCTCGAAATGTAAACCTTAGAAGTAGAAGGTTCGTTTGTGGACCAACTTACCGTGATAGTGGTAGAAGCTGGTAGTACTGTTATGCCATTAATTATTGGGGCCGTGGTGTCTACTGGAATAGAGGCGGGTTTGGTTGCAAAGCTTGATTGGTTTGATGTCTTTGTGTTACCGGCTTTATCACGGGCCTCAATAATGAAATAATAAGTCGTGCTTGTTCCCAGTTTACTTAGCGCGACGAAATGGCTCTTACCTTGCAAACCTTTGGTACTTGCTGTGGACGTTGCAGTCGAGGTGCTTACAGGCGAGGTTAAACTAAAATATACTTTACCAGAAGTGTTTTCGTCGGTCTCCCAAGCGATAATTGCATTTGTGTGACCAGTGAATACTCGTACGTTTGAGATTGTTGGAGCGGTGATGTCGGCTGGGGTGGTGCTACCATTGTTTTGTTGCAGTTTCTTGCTGATTCCAAAGGGTAGGTAGCAATTGTCCAGATCTACATCCACCGAAACGTTTTTTCTAAGCCAACCAAAAGCGATCAGATGTCCCCAAGCTCTAATACATTGATTGCTTCTTTTTTCATTTTTTTCTTTATTCTCACTTCCAGATTTGTCGTTCTTTTCATGTTCTTTGGTCAAGCGGGCCTCGATTTTGGTCCGCCCCTTTTCTTTCTTCCCTTTATCGCTGTCAGCTGAAGCGTATGCCGGTAGGACAACGAAGGACCCTATAACAAGTGATAATATAGTGTTACGCAATATATTCTTCATATAAATTTTTGGTTACCAATAATTTTTTAACTTCCGTCTCTGTAATATCGGTATAGACGCAACAAACCTCGTCTTCTTTCGTGGACAAGATAGAATTTCTGTTGTACTCTTGAATTACAAAGCTGAGTGAAAGAAAGTGTTTGCTCGGTCGTCATCACCTTATGAAAGAGAAGCAGGAACACTTTAAGCTGGTCTATGATAATGAATCGGACAATATCTTCCGCTTTGTTTTATTGAGGGTTTCTAACCGGGAAGATGCTCTCGATCTGACGGGCGAGGTCTTCTTAAAGTTCTGGCACGTTCTTTTGCAACAAGGCGAAATAATAAGCCCAAGGGCACTGCTTTTTACCATTGCTCGCAATAAGGTCATAGACTGGTATCGAAAGAAGAGGACCGAGTCTCTGGACGAATTGACACAAGAAAAGGATGATGAAAGCCCATACCTGCAACCCATAGAGGAAAGTGCGCTGCATGAACTTACCATGTCGGTTGAAGCAAAGTGGGCGCTAAGAGCGATCGAAAGATTGCCCACTCATTACAGAGAAGTCGTAATGATGCGGTTTGTCTCGGGTCTTGCGCCCCAAGAAATTGCTGAGGTTCTTGGGGTCACTCCGAATGCTGTGTCACTCAGACTGAATCAAGCTTTACAAAAAATGAGAAAAGAGCTTGGAATAGAAATAAAACACGATGAATGAAAATGATTGGGAAAAAGGAATAAGAGATTTGAAGGAGATCCGTCTTTCAAGGGAGGAAAAGCAAACTTTGCTCTCAAGGGTGTTGGGTGAGTTACCATCTCCGGTTATTCGAAGTACGTGGTTGTTTGGGCAGTTAACTTTTGTTAGGCGTCATGTTGTTTCTTTTGCTATTCTTCTACTTATTCTGGTGGGTGGTGGCGCGACTTTTGCATCCGAACGGGCCGTGCCCGGTAATATTTTGTACCCACTCAAGATCGACGTGAATGAACCAATTCGTGGTTTTATAAAAACTCTGCCAGATGAGAAAATTGAATGGCAGGCCGAAAAAGCTGGCAGAAGAATAGAAGAGGCCGAAATCCTTATAGATCGTGATAAGCTAGACGAGCAAAAAAAAGAGCAAATAGAAGCTTTGTTTGAAGAGCACACCCAAACATTCAAGGAGGAGGCCGAGAAAAAGATCGAGAGGCAGATTGAGGAGGAAAAGGATTCAGTTCAAATGGAAAATCAGAAAAAAGAATCAGAAAAAATCAAAGAGCAAATCGAGAAAAGGATAGAGGATTTGGAGAAGGCAAAAAACAAAGCTTTCGAAGTTGATTCTTATGTGGATGGGCAAAATAAGGACCGTTCAAAAAAGAAAGAAGATAAGAAAAAGTAGCTTTCCTTATTTTCAGATTCAGGATACTTAGTCTTTTTTTTGTGCTATAATAGTCAGATGAAAGCTATATATTGGATTATTGGAATCGTCGTTCTGCTAGGTGGGATTTTCCTTTTAAGCTCGGGTGGCACACCCACGATCGACCCACCCTTTGAGAAAGGGGTTTTGCACCCACTCGACAATGTAAAAGGCAACAAGGAGGCCAAAGTCGTTCTTATGGAATACAGTGACTTCCAGTGCCCGGCCTGCCGAGCTTACTATCCGGTAGTGCGACAGCTTACAACTGAGTTTGGGGGTGATGTCGCATTTGTCTACCGTCATTTTCCTTTGACCACCATTCATGCCAATGCCGAATTTGCAGCGAGAGCAGCCGAGGCGGCTGGTCGTCAGGGTAAGTTTTGGGAGATGCACGACCTATTATTCGAAAAGCAGGCAGAGTGGGAAAAGGTCGCAGACATAACCAAAGTTTTCGACGGCTACGCGGAGTTGCTTGGTTTGGATCTCGAAAAGTTTAATACTGATTGGCGATCAAAGGAAGTAAAAGATTTCGTATCAGCCCAGAGAGTTCACGCCCTCAAAGCGGGATTGCAGGGTACACCGAGTTTCTTTGTAAATGGTGTTCAGATCCAAAACCCAAGTTCTGTAGAAGAATTTCGCGCAATTATAAAGAAGGCTATAACCGACGCCAAGTCCAACTAGCTGGCTCGGGCGAGTAATACACAGCAGGGGTGCATAACGCGCCCCTTTATCGTGTAAAATAAGTTCATGGAGGATCTTTCTTTTATGCAAATTTATTTCGCTATAGCGAGTGTTGCCACCATCGCTGTTTTTGGTGCTCTGCTAGCCGCACTTTTTTACTTCCTGGCTATTCTTCGCGATGTAAGAAAGCTGTCAATGCTTGCACGCAGAGAGGTTGAGTTTTTAGCGAAGAGTTTTGCCAAAGGGGCTAGCATTTTAGGCACCGAGCTTTCGGGCGAAACTGCTGGCTTTGTCAGAACTGTTTTTGCCCTGCTGCTCTCGCATGTCGGCAAGCCTAAAGTGAGACGGGGGAAGAAAGTAGTATAAGTTTTTTATGCGCAAAGCTATAAAATATATTGCATATGTCGTCGCCTGCGCCCTGGTCTTTTTATTCATTGCAAAGACTTTTATGGGCTCGAAACAAGGGCCTGTGGTCGCTAGCGCCTTTGAGTGGGAAAAGTCAGTCTCGGTCTATTTTGTTGACTCAGTTAAGGCAGAAGATTCGAGTTGTGTTGCCACTGCAGAAGTCAAAAGGATTGTGCCAAACGCCGAAACCTTGGGTCCAAGTGCCTTGGCGGCACTAATAGAAGGCCCGAAGGGGGAAGAGGCCAATAAGTACTTTTCGGCCATAAATCCAAAGACCCTCATCCAAAAATTTGAGATTACAAATGGAGTGGCTTATGTCGACTTTAGCGATGACCTTGCTCAGGGTGTTGCTGGTTCATGCACTGTTGTGGCAATCCGCTCACAAATTGAAAATACACTCGTTGCACTGCCTGATATAGACAAAGTAGTTATATCTATCAATGGTGGGACTATAGGTATACTTGAACCATAAAGTTTCTATTTGGTATCTCGTTTGGGTATAAAGAAAAGTCCGAGAAGTGTAAGAAGTGCCAAGACGGCAAAGAGTCCGCGATTTCCCGTAAAGTTCAGGACGATCGACGCAAAAAGCGGGGCGATAATATAGGCGAGTGGTCTTGTGGTGCGAAAGATTCCTATGATAGCCGCATCCCGCTCTTTGACTTGCCGGAAGAAATAGGTCTCGTTACCAATCTCGACCGCGCTTGCCCCTATACGAGTCGCAAAAAGAATGCCGGCCCAGATTAAAATACTCACTTGCGATACAAGGGGAATAAGAGCGGTAGAGACCGATATTACCGCAAAACCAAACCCTAGAATTTCTCTTTCGCCAAGTTTGCGGTCGGCTATATAGCCAAGAGGCCACTCAAGAATCAGGAAAGGCAGAAGCATTATTGCAAAAATTATTCCCGTGCTTTGCCAATCAAACCCGAGGTCACGAGTAAGTAGAATGGGTAAAAATATTACCATCGTTGCGTAAAAGAATTGAAGCAATATGTTCGATAGAAGAATTCTCTTCAGGTCGCCTTTGTCTTTGAGGAAGGTATATATACCTTTAGTGTCCAGGACTTTTTGGGGCTTGTGTAATCCGCGAGTGAAGGTTTGTCCGATAATTATAGCTGGTGGGATAATAAGGAAAGAGGCAATGATATAAACAGCTTCTATCCCGAACTGGTTTATGATAATTCCGGAGAGGAGTGGGGCACAGATCCAAGCGATATTTTGAAAGGTTAGAAATGCGCCTCGGCGGTTGCCCGTGTTTTCTTCCTGAAGCTGTTCACGTTCAAGGAATATATCGAGGTTGTAGAACACGAAAGAAATTACCGCTTGGTGAAGAATAAAAGCGAGGGAGGCGAGTAATGGACCGGTACTAAAAAATATACCCACTGTAGATACAAGCTCGAGTAGCAGGAATAAGCCAAACGATCGAAGGTTGCCAAGATAATGCAGAATCTTACCGGCGTTCAGAAATAGAGCGACGCTCACTATCGAGCCAGCCATATATAGATAGCCAATAACCCTTTCATCCATAAACTGCTTCAAAAAAGAAGAGTTGACGTAGATAATCAAAGCATAATGGAAGGCCAGAAAAAGCGCACCCAGGAATAAGAACCAAACTTTTTTATTCGAAGCCATAAGGGTCTATTCTACTACAATCCCAGCACTACCGGTATGACTATCGGTTTTTTGGCAGTTTGTTGGAAGAGAAATCGAGCGACTGAATCCGTCACCTGCGATTTTACGAAGTCAAAATTGATTGGGTTGGTGTTGTGGGTCGAGTCTTCTATGGTCTTCTTTATAAGCAACCTGGTTTGGTTAAGTAGCTCCTGCGACTCTCTGAGATATACGAAACCACGCGAGATGATGTCTGGTGATTTGCGCAGCTTGCCGGTCTTGAGGTTAATCACAGCAACGATTACGAACATGCCATCTTCAGCGAGCATTTGACGATCGCGGAGTACGACTTCTTGGATGTCGCCTATGGCAAAGCCATCAACCATGACCAAATCGCTCGGAGCCTTCTCCTTGAGAATTTTTATTTTTTTGCCTTCATCGTAAATTTCGACTATTGATCCGTTATCGGGGATAACAATATTTTCGCGTGGGGTGCCAACCATTTGAGACAATTCGGCGTGCTGGCAGAGCATATAGTGGTTGCCGTGTACTGGCATGAAGAAACGGTATTTCATCTGGTTGTGGATCCAGCGCAGTTCGTCACGGTTGCCGTGGCCCGAGGCATGAATATCTGAATCCAGATAAGTAACCACTTTGGCCTCGGAGCGATAAAGATTGTCTTTGAGCTTAACAATAGCTTTGTGGTTGGTTGGAATAATCGAGGATGACAAAAGTATGGTGTCTGTTTTGCGTAGTCGGACGTATTTATGGCTCTTGTTCGCTATTCGCATGAGGGCGGCAAATTCTTCACCCTGTGCTCCGGTCACGAGCATGACAATTCTATCGGGTGGGTAGTTTTCGATTTCTTCGATCGGAATAATGTTGGTAATCTCGGCAAGCTTCAAGAGCTTGATGATTTCGAGGTTGGTTTTCATACTACGCCCTTCAACCGCGATCTTTTTGCCGTATTTTTCTGCTGTTTTGACGATCGAGATGATACGCTCTACTTGGCTGGCGAAAGTACCGATAATTAATCTGGCCTTGGTTTCCTTTATGAAGCGTTCGATGTTTTCGGCTACCACATTTTCCGACAATGAGAAGCCTGGCTTCTCTATTGAAGTGGAATCCATGGTAAGCAAAAGCACATTCATGTTTTTGAACCGCTCATATTGCTTGACTTCTTCTTCGGTCGGGACGCCTTTTATGTTGTCGACACGTACGTCTTCAATAAAAACAATCTCGCCGTAATCAGTGTGGATAACAAGGCCCATAGAGTCGGGAATGGTGTGTGAAATCGGGAAGGTGCTTACTTTTATCTTTCCGCACATTATGCTCTCGTCTCCACTGATTACTTTTAGGTCAATCGGTTTTAGATGGGGGAATTCCTCTTGTCTTTTTTGTACCATTATTGCTCCAAATTGTCGGGTATATACCGTTGGGTAACCAATGCGGTCTATAATGTAAGGGATACCCCCTATGTGGTCGAGATGACCGTGGGTGATGAATAGCCCTTTAATTCTATCCTTTCTTTCCTCAAGGTATTTCGTGTTGGGTAGGATGTAGTCGATACCAGGGGAGTCTTCGTCCTTGAATTGAAAACCAGCGTCGATAACTATTATATCCTCACCGATCTCGATTGCGGTCATGTTGCGTCCGATTTCCTCGACACCACCAAGTGGAATTATTCGAATGTTGTTGCCCACAGAAGGCAGGCCCAAAGTCTCTGGGTTTTTGGAGGTCTGTCGGTGTGTGCTGTTTGGTGGGGGAGAAGGGCGTCTCTTTGGTGGCCTACTATCAAAACGTTTCCTCTTGTTTGGTGTTTTCGTACTCGGAACTGCTTGTGGACTTGTGGTAAAGGTGCGCCTTGGAGCGTGGCTTCTTGATTGGCCAACTTTAGGTGAGCTTGGTGCGTGGTAACTTCTTATTCTTTCTCGGTGTATCATGGTTTTGCTTTTAATTTTAGAAATCTAGATTGTATCCTCGGTTTGTTTTGCGAACATTCTCCAGACCTTGTCGGTCTCTATATACCAGCCGTGAATGGAGGCAAATCTTTCGCTTGGCCCCCCAACGGTCGGTAAGGAAATATTCTTTATATTGGGAGAAGGCAAATAGAGGGTGCTTGGTACAAAGAGGAATATTGCGGGAATGTCCTCATCAATTTCTTCAGTAAGCAGGCCAAGCTTTTCTCGTCTTTTATCCTTGTCTTGCTCTGACCGCATTTCTTCGAGTAATTTATCAGCTGTTATGTTTGCATAAAGGGGGATGTTTAGGCCGGGGTCGTTGCGCTCTGAAGAGTGCCAGAAAGAATAAAGATCGTTCTCATTTTTTATGACTTCGCCAAAAAGCAGAACATCATACTTCCTCGGTCGGATGACATTTTGGTTCAGGTCGCTTGCTTCGAAAACTTTTATATCAATCCTGGCCCCAAGTTTTTGCCATGCCTCTTTCAATATTTCGGCCGTTTGCTTGAGTTCAGGAGTGTCGGCAGTGCTTATGGTGAAAGAAAGAGAAGTGGTTTCAGATTTGGTCTTTTTCTTAAGTATCCCGTCTGCTTCATCTATTTTCCATCCAGCTTTGGCGAGGATTTCCTTCGCTTCCTCTAGCCGGTCGGGTGCATTTTCTTCGGCGGTTCTCTTTTGGAGAGGCGTGGGACCAAGCGCAACTGAACCAAACCCAAGGAGTACCTCGTTTACGATTTTGTCTTTTGGAGCGAGTATACTCAAGGATTTTCTAACCTCCTTGTTGAGGAAAACGGGTGCGACATTTTGGTTGAAGAAGGCACCAAAAACTCTTGGCATAGAAGAAACCAAAAGATTTCTTTTTTGTGACATCGTCGCAGCTGCTTCCTTGCTTATTCTGGCAATGCTATCAATTTCTCCTGCGTCGTAGGCGTCAAGCAATGACTTTTCGTTCTGGAAAAATTTGAAGGTGATGGATTTTATGTAGGGTTTGCCATCGTTATGCTTTTCCCATGAAGTAAGCGATATGGAGCTCGGTATACCTGCGGAATTTCTTTTGGTAGTACTTACTTTATACGGTCCGGATCCTATAGGGGTCACATTCCACTCGCTAAAGGGGAACTCTTCTGAGGAGGCGCTCTCCCAAATATGCTTGGGTAATATACCTATCGTCAAAGCGTCCATAAACGGGGCAAAGGGCTTCTTTAGTGTGAATTTTAGTGATTTTGTACCGATCTTTTCTATCGTTACTCCTTCCCAATTGGCGCGTTTTGGGCTCTTGATAATCGGATCAAGACTTTTTTCTATTGTAAAAATTATGTCATCACTTGTAACAGGGGTGCCGTCATGAAAGAAGGCGTTCTCTTTTATCGTGATGTCATAGACTAGGCCATCTTCCGAGACGCTTAGGTTTTCGGCCAAATCATTTCTATAAGTGCCGTCAGGCATTGCTCGCAATAGGCCCGAATAGACGAGGGCGCCGATGTCTTTGTCTGTGTCTGATATGGCAAGAATTGGGTTTATAAATCGGGGATTGCCAATGAGTCCTTCGACAAAGCTCCCTCCTTCAGCTGGTATCTCAACCAAGAAAGTCTGATGAATTCTGGTCAAAAGCAAAAGTGCACTTACGGTCGCAATAATTGTAAGAACAACAAAGAGTAGTTTCTCAGCTGGTCTGAGGTTTTTTATAAGTTGTTCGCCTCTCATGGTGAGATTTGTACCACGCTCACGGACAAATAGAGCATCAAAAAAAGATGAAATTTTTTCCAATCTGTTCATTATATGTATTTGAAAAATTTAGTTAAACTGTAACCTAGTGCCTAAATAGTTTTTTGAGAGTTGCTGACAATTAGAAAAGTCGGGAAAAGAAAATTTAGTATATCAGATTTGCAAGAGTTGAGGCAACAAATGCTACCGCTACAATGATGGTGAATCGAAAGATCCAGAGTTCTGGCCCTCTGCGAGTGTGGGTGCTTTCACCTAAGTTGCCACCTCCAAAGGCAGAGCCCAAGCTCCCTTCGGATTGCTGGATTAGGACGAGAGCTCCCAATACAACGGCGAGCAAAATTTGAATGTAGGACAACATAACAATTCGGTCCGCTCATTCTAGCACAAAAGCAAACTCTTGCAAGGTCGGGAGAATATAATATAATGACTCGCGCAAATGGATCGGGCTCTTATTTACTAACTAACCAAAACCAAAGCTATATGACAATGAAAAAAAAGGTTACCAAAACGGTGGGAAATAAATCGAAAATTGTGAGTCAAAAGATAAATAAAGGCCCAAGGATAGTGCCTTTGGGTGACAGAGTGCTACTCAAGCCCATGACAGCGGAAGAGGCAGGCAAGACTACGGCCTTTGGAATCATAATTCCGGATACTGTAAGCAAAGAAAAGCCCGAACAGGGCAAGGTTATCGCTGTAGGTGAAGGGAGGTGGGACGACGGGGTTCTTATAAAGCCCTCGGTCAAGGTGGGTGATAAGGTAGTCTTCTCGCGCTATGGCTATGACGAAATCAAGTACGAGAATGAGGAATATTACATTCTGAAAGAAGAAAATATTCTCGCAATTATTAGCTAAATCAAATCTAAAATCTTATATCTCAAAACTTAAGGTTTGATTTTTTAGATTTCAAATTTAACTTAAAGAAATGGCAAAGCAAATAATTTTCAATGAAGAGGCGAGGAAGGCCTTGAAGAGGGGTGTCGACGCGGTCGTCGACACGGTCAAAGTTACCATTGGCCCAAGGGGTAGGAATGTTGTTATCGACAAAAGTTATGGTGCTCCAACGATAACGAATGACGGTGTCTCGATTGCCAAAGAAATTTCCCTCCGAGATAAGTTTGAGAACATGGGTGCCGAAATAGTAAAGGAGGTGGCCAACAAGACCAATGAAATCGCAGGTGATGGCACAACCACCTCTCTTATATTGGCTCAGGCGATCGTTAATGAAGGACTCAAACATTCTTCTATGGGGGTTAATGCAATGAGTTTGCGCAACGGTATAGAAGAGGCGACTGCCAAGGCGGTAACAATCCTTGGTCAAATCGCAAAGCCGATAAAGAACAAAGATGAAATAAGACAGGTTGCTACCATTTCTGCCGAATCGGAAGAGATGGGGTCTATTATTGCCGAAACGATAGAGAAGGTGGGTAAAGATGGGGTGGTAACGGTAGAAGAGTCCCAAACCTTTGGAGTAGATTCGGAAGTGGTAGAAGGGCTCGAGTTTGATAAGGGGTTCGTTTCGCCTTATATGATCACCAACTCAGAAAGAATGGAGGCAGAATACAAGGATGTGCCTGTTCTGCTCACCGATCGCAAAATATCGGCCATCAAAGATGTGTTGCCGCTCCTAGAATCTTTGGCTCAGACTGGTAAAAAGGAGTTGGTTATCGTCGCTGATGATTGTGACGGCGAAGCTCTGGCTACTTTTCTCGTAAATAAACTTAGAGGCGGTTTCTCTATCTTGGTAGTTAAAGCTCCGGGCTATGGCGACAGGAAGAAGGAGATGCTTGAGGATATTGCGGTCACTGTTGGGGCCAAGGTGGTATCAGAGGACCTAGGGCTAAAGCTCGAATCAGCTACTGTAGATATGCTTGGTAGAGCAACAAAAATTGTCGCTACCAAGGACCATACGATTATCGTCGGTGGTAAGGGTAAAAAAGCCGAAATTGAGGCACGAGTTAAGTCGCTCAAAAAGCAGAGAGAAACAACTGAATCGAAATACGACAAAGAAAAGATCGATGAAAGGATCGCCAAACTTTCTGGTGGTGTAGCGGTGATTCGCGTTGGGGCAGCGACTGAAACGGAAATGAAGTACCTGAAGCTCAAGATCGAAGATGCAGTCGCAGCAACAAAGGCGGCGATTGCGGAGGGGATAGTCGCCGGAGGCGGAAGCGCTCTGGTGAGAGTGGCAAAGAAAATGAAGGGTGAAAAATCTAAAAATTTCGCGACCCCAGAAGTTGCTCTGGGCTACAACATAATATTGCGTGCGCTCGAAGAGCCGTTGCGCCAAATCGTGCTAAACACAGGCAATGCTGATGGGTCGGTCGCGGTAGAAAAAATAATGAACTCCGAAAAGGAAAATGCCGGATTCAATGCTATGGCCGAAGAGTTTAGCGACGATCTCATCAAAGATGGAATCATTGATCCGGTCAAAGTTACTCGCACGGCTCTGCAAAATGCTTCCTCGGCAGCTTCGATCCTTCTTACTACAGAGGTGGCTATTGCCGATGAGCCCGAACCAAAAAAGAAACCTCACGGTCCGGAAGAGATGGATTATTAAAAGTGGTATACCATTAAAACGTTAATGGAAAACACCAGACCTGCAAAGCGCTTCTGGTGTTTTCTTGTGCTTGACAGGGGTTTTCGGTTGTACTATTATACTGCGCAGAGAGGGCCAGGCGCCTCACCAGGCCCGGTATTGGAGGGGGTGATTTCTACACGACGCCCCTCAGTGCTTCGCCGGACCACTTGCGTCCGCCCTCTCAGTTCTCTCTGATTCAAGCCATCTTCAAAGATGGCTTTGCTTTTTATGCTAAAATAAAGCGCATGGATATTTTTGCTCACACAGCTTGGACGAATGTTGTGTTCTACAAAAAGTACCGCTTGGACAAAATAAATCGCTTTGTAGCGGTACTCTTCGGAGTATTGCCTGATCTTTTGTCCTTTGCTCCCGTTTTCATATATGGTTTCTTTGCACGCAAAGGTTTTATGGAGCTTGTTGGCTCGACTGCTTGGCCGGTTAGATTTGCTTCCGAGTCTTACAACTACACCCATAGTATCGTTATCTTCGGTGCAATCCTTCTTGCCGTCTACATTTGGCGCTTGCTTCGGAAAAATGCACTTGGGAATCGCATGTACCAAAGTGCCATTTATTACCCACTGTTTGGCTGGCTACTTCATATACTAATCGATATACCAACCCATAAGGATTTCTACGAGACACCGTTTTTATTCCCCATATCTCCCTACAAATTCGGGCATGGTATATCATGGGCACACCCGACATTTATGGTTATCAACTATAGCGCTCTCGCTCTTGCTTACCTAATCTGGCTACTTGTAATTCGTAGAAGCAAAAAGAAACCAAATTTGGTATAATACAACCCATGCATTACATGAGGGTACTTATCTTTGCCTCATTTACCGCACTTTGTGCGACTGTGATAATGCATTATACTAATCGTCTCTACTCAGACGAAAACTCGAAGACCGAAGTATCCTGCCCATTCTACGATCGAGAGAGTTGTCGTAAGTATTTAGAGCTAGATAAAGCCATTATTCGCTAATTCAAACCCTATGGAAATTTCTACCATAATACTAATCATCGTCGGTCTGCTCGTAGCATGGTTCGTCCTGTCTTACAACAGATTTGTCCGACTGATAACCAGAGCCAAAGAAGCATGGAGCGACATTGAAGTACAAATGAAGCGTCGTTATGATCTTATTCCCAATTTGGTAAATACTATCAAGGGTTATGCGAGCCACGAATCGACTGCCTTCGAAAATGTGACCAAGGCACGAGCTATGGCCCTTGGGGCGACTGGTTTGCAAGAGAAAAAGGAAGCAGAAAACATGCTGACTAGTGCCCTCAAATCGGTATTCGCAGTCGCTGAAGCATACCCAGACCTCAAAGCCAATCAAAATTTCCTCGAACTCCAAAGAGAACTCGCCGATACCGAGAACAAAATTCAAGCGTCACGCCGATTTTACAATGGCAATGTGCGAGATCTAAATATCGCAACCGAAACATTCCCTTCGAGTATAGTCGCCAAAATATTTGGTTTTGCTAAGATGGAATTCTTCGAGCTCGAAGCGGGAGAGGAGATCGCGCGTAAACCAGTAACAGTTGATTTCGCAAAATAATTATTATTCTTTTTCCCAATCTTTTAATTTTCAATCATTAATCTTTTAATTTACCCCTATGCAACAGGTCACAATATACTCAACCCCAACTTGCCACTTCTGCCACTTGGCCAAGGATTTTTTCTCCGAGAACAATGTTCCTTTTGTAGACTATGATGTGCTCACCAATATTCCAAAACGGCAGGAAATGATGCAAAAATCAGGACAAATGGGGGTGCCGGTTATAGAAATTGGTAACAATATAATCGTGGGTTTCGATAGGGAACGGATCGCGGACATTTTGGGTATTCAATAATCTCAAAACTATGAACGAAGAAGAAAGAGCAATTCTCAATAAAACTCTTGAGCTTAGTCAGGAGAACAACAAGATGCTCCATAGTATCCGAAGGCAGATGGTGATCGGACGTACCATCCGAATTGTGTATTGGGTCCTAATTATCGGGGCTGCCATCGGTCTTTACTATTACATCGATCCATATATCAATCAGGCCATCGGTGTCTATGGCAACATAAAAGGCGACTTCCGAAACTTCGGCGACCTACTTCGGTAAAATGCTGTGCCGAGGGGCGGGCTCGAACCGCCGACCTATCCCTCTTCAGGGGAGCGCTCTACCAACTGAGCTACCTCGGCTTGCAGGTTAAAATTATACACAAAAATAGAAAAAAACCTAATTCCCACGGACTTTGAGGCGGGTTTGGCGATTTTTGTCTAGCTTGGGGAGCTTTATTATGAGGAGGCCGTGCTTTTCGATTGCTTCGGCTGCGTCTACATCGATCTCCTGTGGTAGGACGACTGTTCGAGAAAAGGTGCCCCAGTAAAGCTCACGGTGAAAATAATCATCGTCCGCTACGGTGCGCTCATTCTCGCGCTTGCCTTTGACGGTGACCATATCGCGAGAAATGGCAACATCGAGGTCTTCGGGTTTTACTCCGGCGACCATAGTCTTGATAACGATTTCATTTTGGTTTTGAAAGACATCGACAGAGAGCTCGCCTTCTTCTGGGGTTTCGGCAATCCAGTTGTTTGTTTTTGGGTTGGTCTCGATTTCGATATCGACTTCATCGGGAAGCGATATGGAGCCGGTCAGCCGTTCAAAAAAAGATCTTTTTTTATTCATTTTATTTTGTCGAAAATTATGAGTGGACTTTTTTAACCTTTTCCATCGCCACTATGAGGAAGGTGACTATAAACCAAATACCTGCAAATACGAAAAATATATCTTCTCCTGCACTAATTATAAGCAAGTTGAAAATTGTATGCAACGCGACCGCGGTAATAAGTCCGAGCACAAGCATGGCTTTTTTAATTCCAACCCGTTTATAAAAGGCGAGTCCGTAAAGTATGCCGATGGTGGCCGAGCTTGCGGTGTGGAGCAGGGTCGCGCCAAGAAATCGCATATTGCTCGTTATGATGCTCTGGATAAAAAGCCCGTCACCGACCAAGTTCCAGAGGAAAAAGGTATTTTCTAGTGCCGAAAATCCCAATGCGCCGGTGATCATATAGAGACTTGCATCAATCGGCTCGTCCATATCTCGGCTTCTGAAGACAGCAAGGTAGACAGCGAGAAATTTGAAGAGCTCTTCGGCGAGTGCCCAAAGTGCGATGGTGCTCGGAGTAATACTGTTGCCAGCAAGATAGAATACAATTCTCTCGACTGGCAGTACTAAAATAACAGAGAGCATACCACAAAGAAAAACCAAAGTTATTTGTCGTCGCGGTTCGGGGTGGAGCCGGTCTTCTTGGCGCCAAAACCAGAGCCAAATAAGGACTGGCAATATTCCACCGATAAGAGAGACAAAAAGGGTAAGGCCGGTATTCATTTCCTAAAGATTATAACAAATTTTTTGGCCATTTCTCCACTATGAGCATGTTGCGACGGTTGGGGAGCATGCCCCATATTTTTTCGGTAATAAACGGCATAAACGGGTGAAGGATTTTCAGCTGGTTTTCGAGCAAAATAAAGAGGAGCGAACGAGCCGAGTCTGTCTCCTCGCCGTTTTTGATGCGGGTCTTGCAGTCCTCGATGATCTTGTCGGCGAAGGTGTGCCAGAAATAATGGTAGGCCTTTTCTCCGGCTAGATAAAAGCGATAATTCTCCATATCGAGAGTGAGATCGGCTACTAAGGAATCAAACTCAGAAATAACTTGTTTGTCTGCTTCGGTCAATTGGTCAGGGCTTAATATTGCATGATTATCCGTCTGCTCTGTCACAAAGCGTGAAGCATTCCAAATCTTATTAGCAAAATGCTTATAGGCCTTTATCTTGTCCTCGCCAAGCTTGCTATCTCTACCGGGGCCGACACCTATGATCAGGGCCATACGCAGAGCGTCAGCCCCAAATTTATTTATGAGATCGACTGGGTCAATGTTGTTACCGAGAGATTTGCTGATCTTTCTACCCTTTTCATCTCGCACCAATCCATGCAGGTAGACTGTTTTGAAAGGTATTTCCCCGAGCAGGAACTTGGACATAAGTATCATCCGCACAACCCAGAAGGGTAGTATATCGTAGCCAGTTTCTAGGACCGTGGTCGGGTGATAAGTTTTGAGATCATCAGTTTGTTCTGGCCAGCCCAAAGTCGTAAAGGTCCAGAGTGCGGAGGAGAACCAAGTGTCCAAAGTGTCTGGATCTTGCTCCCAACCTTCACCGTCTGGTTTTTCTCCGATAAAAATACCCTCACCTTTGTACCAGACGGGAATTCGGTGTCCGTACCAGATTTGTCGCGAAATGCACCAATCTCGCAGATTACCGACCCAATGCAGATACACCCGCTCAAACTGTTCGGGTAGGATCTGGATATGGTCTATTTCTACCGCCTCGCGCATCAATTCTTTGAGAGACTTGTTGCCTCTTTTGGCTATAGGTTTATGCACATCGACAAACCACTGAAGTTTGGGTAGGGGCTCGATCACTCCGCCGGTTCTTTCAGAAACAGAAAGGTTCATATCAACTTCTTCTTCCTTTTGCAGGAGCCCCGAATTCCTCAGCCATTCTACGATAATGGCCCGTGCCTCTTTGGTCTTTTTGCCCACGAGGAGTGGTCCGGCCGCTTCGGTCATTTTGGCGTACTCATTGATAACTGGAACAATTTCCAAATTATGTCGCTGACTCATTTCGAAGTCTGTTAAGCTGTGGGCTGGAGTTACACCGAGTGCTCCGGTACCGAATCCAGGGTCTACGGCAGGGTCAGCAATCACCTTGAGGGTGAGCTTGGTGTCAGCGAATGGTACCTCAAATACCTGTCCGACGTATTTTTTATAGCGCTCGTCATCCGGGTGGACGGCAACCGCGCTGTCACCGACTTTGGTTTCTGGTCTGGTTGTTGAGATCGCGATGGGGAAGTCTTTGCTGTATTTGAAGGTGTAAAGAGTACTCTTCTCGGCAGTGTGCTCAACTTCTTCATCAGAAACGGTGGTTTGTCCCTTGGGGTCCCAATTTACCACTCTATAGCCACGATAGATCAGCCCTTCCTCATACATTTGCTTAAATGCAGCGATCACTGCTTGCGATCGTTTCGCATCCAAGGTGTAGGCCTCTCGCGACCAATCGAGCGAGGCACCGAGCTTCGGCATTTGGCTCTTCATTAGTCCGCGATTGATCTCGACAAACTCTTCAACTTTTTTTGCAAAATTTTCCCGACCAAGTTCGTGTCGAGTTTTGCCCTCCTCTTTGTAAAGAATCTTTTCAACCTTGCTGTGTGTTGCTAGGGCAGCGTGATCGGTGCCGGGGAGCCAGAGAGTCTTCTTGCCGAGCATTCTGTTAAATCGAACCATGATGTCCTCAATAGCGAGCATAAGGGCGGAGCCCACGTGAAGTTTGTCGGTCGCGTTGGGTGGGGGTAGGACGATAGAAAACGTTTCCGCTTGTGGTTCCGTAAAGCCCATCTCTACACACTTATCTGGATTGAAGTAACCCCCATTATCCCATTCCTTATAGATGAGATCTTCGGTTGTGGCGGGGTTGTAGGGCTTCTTTAATTCCTCGTTCATACATCAATATCTTATATTAAAAGGTCCGATTTTCCAATTTCTTCATATATTAGCCGTTCTCAGTAGGAGGAATGTGTGGTTGGGTGGGGGGAGTAAAGGACAGATTTTTGGGATTAAGCGGAGAGCAGTTGTCTTTTATAGATTACACCATATTTATACGGAATTTCTTGTCTTATAAAAGACGTTACGTCTTTTATAAAAGACAAAAAAAGATGAAAACTCGCTTTTTTCTGAAATATGGCTATAAATAAAGGTTGATAGGAAGTTGCTCTTTTTCTCGTACCCTTTACAAAACGAGATTATTATTATAGTATACAAAGCATTCGATTCGTAAAGATTTATTTTAGCAAATAAAAACAATAACTTTATAAACATTTATAAGTGTCATCGTTATGAAAAAAACAATAAAAAATTCGGCTGTAATTCTTCTCGCAATTTCATTTGCGTTTTCTCCTTTGTCGGTATTTGCCGAAGAGGGTTCTTCTGCTCAGGATACGCAACAGACTGATGCCCAGACTCAGGCTCAGACATTGGTTGCCGCACCGGTTTGCGATCCGAATGTCGAATTGGTTCAAGATGGAGACTTTGAATCTCCAGCTGTGACTCACGCTGATAATTGGGATGTCTTTGGCACATCAACCTTGAACTCTTTAGGGTGGAATGTTGAGTGGGTATCTACTCAAACTTCTTTTGAATCTCGAACCCGTGGTGAAGCCAAGCTTGAATTTCATAAGACTGGCATCGTTGCGGGTTGGTCAGCAAACACCGGTTCTCAATACGTGGAGCTTGATTCTGATTGGGATGGACCAACAGGGACTGGCGGTCTTGAACCTTCGGCTACCAAAATTTCGCAAGTGCTGACCACGGTGCCAAATCAGAAATACAAAATTTCTTTTGCTCATGCGGCTAGACCAAATTCTACTAATGCTGATGACAACAAGACGGCTGTTTGGTTTGGACAGAGTGGCGCTCCTATTACAACCGTGACCTCAAACGTTACATCAACTACAACTACTGTCTGGACAAATCATTCTTACGATGTAATAGCGACTTCAAGCCAGACCACGCTCGCTTTTGAGTATGTAGGCACTGCCGATTCAATCGGGAGCTTTCTTGATAGTGTAAGCGTAAAGTGTGTGAAGGATGAAGGGGGCAACCCGCAGCAACCAGTCAATACTCCTCCTGTGCTGACTTTACTTGGCGATAATCCAATGAATGTCGTTGTCGACACTTCGTTTGTAGATCCTGGAGCAACTTCAACCGACATGGAGGATGGTGACCTAACTTCGGCAATCATAAAAACAGGTTCCGTTAATACCTCCATAATTGGCTCATATACTCTTACTTACACTGTGTCGGATTCCAAGGGTTCGACTGTTTCGGTTAATCGTGTTGTAAATGTAAACCCTAAAATAATTGCTCATTCTTGTTTCTTGCCTAATTATTTGGGTGATACTCAGGTTGACCCAGTTGTGAAGGGTAATGACGATATAACATTGCAAGATATATTTAATGAGAACGGTATACAGAAGAATGTAATAAACGACCAAAAGCAGTATCAGGCATGGCAAGCTGGTACTAATCCTGTAAGTGTAACTTTTGAAATTATCGGCGGTTCAAAACCGGTAGCTGATTTGGCTCATACCTTTGGTTATCACAACGTCGGTAATCTTAATAGTTTTGTGCCTTTGTTTAAAGACAAAAATTATGCCGGTTTTGCAAGTACTAGCGTGTTAGGCGTAGGCGCTTCGACTTCTACGACTATAGGAGCAAATGCCAACCTTGCTTTCGCGATCTTTGGCTCGGACGGAAGTAAGTTCAGCTCAGAAAATAACCAAAACCAAAACCTGACCGATCAGGTGGTGGTTTATGAGCTTGATTCAAACGTTTACTTACTGGCTTTCGAAGATATCGATTTCGGTTCAAGCGACCGTGATTTCAATGACCTTGTCGTAAAGATGACGGTAAATGGTTGCAACCCTCCACAGAGCCCAACTCCAACTGTTACTTTGAACGCCAATCCAAGCACAATACAAAATGGTGCATCGACAACTCTCACATGGTCTTCGACTAATACAACCGCATGCTCCGCATTATGGACAAATGCGACAAGCACTTCTGGAAGTTTTGTCCTTTATCCAGCTACAACTACTCAGTATGCGATCACTTGTACTGGAAATGGGGGTAGCGCGACCGCTACAACCACGGTAACAGTAACCTCAAACCCGGTTCCTCCTATCTGCGATGCGAGCCAGGAATTACTTGCAAACGGAGGTTTTGAAACTCCAAGCATTGCTTCAAATACAGAAAAATGGGCACTGCTTCCTTGGACCACTCCAGGTCTTTCATGGCAACCAAGCGTAAATGCATATGCATTTGAAATGCAGAGAAATGGCTTAAACGGCTGGACTTCTTACGAAGGATCGCAATGGACAGAAATTGATGGCACTAGCGCTCTCACTGTCCTTAACGGAGCTTCTACAACTCCAGGATATACTTACAAACTTAAATTGGCTTATTCCGCAAGGCCTTATCTTGGTGTGGCTGAAAACAGGACAATTGTTAGCGTAAACGGAGTTAACTTGTCTACTCTTACCGCTGACGGCTCAAACGCCACAACTACAAACTGGAAAACTGCAGAATATACTTTTGTTGCAACTTCATCTGCGTCCTTCGTAGGACTCACTGATGCTCGAGCAACTTCGATTGGTGCAGGAATGCTCATAGATGCAGTGAGCGTAAAGTGCGTGGGCCGTGCTACAAACACTCCTCCAACGATACTTCTAACTGGCGCAAATCCTTTTGAGATGACGGTGAATACTCCATTCATAGATCCTGGTGCTACTGCAAACGATGCAGAAGACGGCAACCTTACATCTGCAATTGTAAAGCAGGGAACAGTGAATGCTTCAACAACTGGCTCTTACACTCTTACTTACACTGTCACTGACTCAGGTGGACTAAGTGCCTCTACTACTCGAACAGTTATTGTAAAGCCAGTAGTAGTGCCTCCTACTCCAACTGTTACTCTAAACGCAAATCCTTCAACTATTAATCCTGGTGCTACCTCAACCCTTACATGGGCTTCAAATAATACCACTTCTTGTAGCGCGGCATGGACAAGTGCGACAAGTACAAGTGGAAACATGATCGTTGCTCCTGCTACTACGACCGCGTACGCGATCACATGTACTGGTTCAAATGGAAGTGCGACAGCTACGACTACAATCACGGTCACTACTCCAAATGTAAACCCGACTCCGAGCGTGACTCTTACTGCGAATCCTTCAACAATTGATAAAGGACAATCAAGTACACTCTCTTGGTCATCCGCAAACGTCACTAGCTGTAGTGCAGCGTGGACAAGCGCGACATCTACAAGCGGCTCGCAAGCAGTATCTCCAAGTGCAACTACAGATTATTCAATCTCATGTACTGGCAACTACGGAACAGTTTCTGCCACAACTACTGTCACGGTTAACACTGGTGGCGGTGGCGGCGGCGGTGGTGGTGGGTCTTCAATAGGTGGACGTCGACATCCGGTCGGCGAAATACTCGGAGCTTCTACTTGCTTCTACCTGCGTGATCACCTCAAGATGGGCTGGAACAATGATCCGACCGAAATGCTCAAGCTCAAAACATTCCTAAATGTCTTTGAGAAAGAAAATCTGTCTTATACAACCAACTTCGATCAAGCTACTTTCGATGCAGTCTCTAGATTCCAGAACAAATATTTCAGCGATATATTGGAACCATGGGGTCACACAGCTCCTACTGGATTCGTCTATATTTTGACCAAGAAGAAAGTTAACGAAATATATTGCAATGCGCTCTTCCCGGTCACTGCTTCAGAGCAATCCGAGATAGATGCGTTTCGCACATTGCTCCAGACTCTCAAGTCACAAGGAGTACCTGTTGATGGTATGGACTTTGGGTCTTCGGTAGGAAGAGCAAATGGGGGTAATTCTTCTGGCCGGGTCGCCGTTGGAACCAGCACTGCTTCGAGCATTGCTTCCTCGACTGGTGGGCTTCTATCGCAGATTGTGGTTGATCTAAAATCGGGGGATACTAATGGGTCAAAGAACGACGACAATTCTTCGCTCTTGAGAAACGCCGCTGTTACTCTCTTCAGCTCTCCTCAGGATACGGCGATTGTACTCGGTCTCTTGTTCCTCATCTTGCTCGCGATCATGTCTCTTATCTTCTCGGCAATTTGCAAGCGCAAGCAAGCAAGTGCTGTGGCCGCTGCTCTAGCTGCTGCCGGTCTTGCTTCAAAGCAGGAATCCTCTCCGGTTATAGCGATGCCTGCTACTAAGCAGAGAATGGATATTCCTGAAGGAGAAATAATAATCGAGGAAGCCGAACAAAACTAAATTAAAGCGCGATTTATATTTCCAGATACCCGCAAGCTTCGAGCTTGTCGGGTATTTTGGTTTTATCTTTTAGATATTCTAAGTAGCCGGCCATGGCAATCATGGTCGCATTGTCGGTCGTGAGTTCCTTTTCAGGTATAAAAATACTGAGCTCCGGATAATTCTCTTGTAGCTTCATAAAGCTTTCGCGCAAAGCTGCATTTGCGATAACCCCGCCACCGATCACAAGACTTTTGGGTTGATGCTCCTCGAGGGCTTTTGTTGTTTTGCTAAGCAGGGTTTCGATAACCGAATCCTCGAATTCTCGAGCCACGGCCATTTTATCCGTGTGCGGGTTTGATTTGAGATAATACAAAACAGCGGTCTTTAGGCCGGAAAAAGAGAAGTTGAAATCACCCGAATTGATCATTGGCCTAGGCAACTTTTTGTCCAAAAAGATATTTTGGGCTCTGGCCTCCTTTGCAAGCTTGGATATTTCTGGGCCTCCTGGGTAGGGCAGGCCGAGCATGCGGGCGACTTTGTCGAAAGCTTCTCCGACGGCATCGTCCTGGGTTTCGCCGAGCTTTCTCCTGTCGGTCCAGCTATTTAGCAGGACAAGCTCGGTGTGCCCTCCGCTTATAAGCAAGGCGATAGCGGGAAAGGGTACTTGCTTGTTTAATAAGACAGAAGCAATGTGACCAACCATATGATTGGTTGGAATCACAGGTTTTCCACATCTTTTCCCCAATTCTTCGGCGAAGTTTATACCGGTCCAAAGTGCTGGCTCAAGGCCCGGACCGACAGTTACTGCGATCATGTCTATTTCGGATTCCTTTATCCCAGCCCTTTGGAGCGCCTCATCATAGACTATGGGCAGGTTTTTCAAGTGTTCTCTTTTGGCTAGGGCAGGGAAAACACCACCGTATTCTTTGTGAATATCGATTTGGCTTTGGATCGCGCTCCCGAGCACGTCAAAAGATGGCGAATTCAGATCGCCTTCGGCCTTAACAACGCTTATCGCTGTCTCATCGCAACTTGTCTCAATGCCTAATATATACATATATCCATAAAATATCGCGAAGGTCTCCTTTGCAACCTTCTTAAGCGGACTATGTCCGCCGAAGGTCGCTTTGGCGACCGAAGGCGGAGGGTACAGGATTTGAACCTGTGAGGGGTTGCCCCCAACCGCGTTTCGAGTGCGGCGCATTAGACCACTCTGCCAACCCTCCCCTGGTTCGCCGAAGTTTTAACAAAGGCGATCTTCCGGTAGACGAAATTTAACATCTTTTTGCGTTTTTATCAAAAAATGTTATTATATTGGTTCAATTTCTTTTTTGATTTTCTTTCTGAAATTAAAATAGAATATTGAAAAATCTTGGGGTTTACCCCGAGCTTGTCGAAGGGCGCTATCGTCTAGCCTGGTCAGGACACAAGCTTTTCAAGCTTGGTACCCGGGTTCAAATCCCGGTAGCGTCATGGCATAAGCAAAATATCCCAGTTCAGCTGGGGTATTTTGTTTGTGCCACATGATCGCCTAGTATGGCGAGATTTGAAAGCCGGAGCCCGACGGGGCGAGGCGGGGTCGCGCAAAAATTCGGCAGAATTTTATGCGTGACCAAATCCCGTTAGTACAATACGAAAGGTGTACAGATCCTGTAAGGATCAAAACTCCCGGTAGCGGTGAATTTTTATAAACAGTTTATCCCCCCGAGGACGCCCGAGAGCATAAATTTGCATGCTAGTATTCTTACAAAAGATGAAAGCTTGGTGGTGTTTGAAAATTTTCCTGTTATTTTTTCTGATCATCCCGCAACTTTCCTTTGCATTTATTTCTGTTCCTTACGTCACCGACTCCAAATCACAGGTCGTTGCGAGTGATAGCGTAGAAATAGTCTACAAAGACAAAACATACTACGGTCTTGAGAATTACAATCAGGAATATGTAAACGGGTTTGCCCGTTTTTCTTTCACCTATACTCACCATTCCTGTTGTTTCGATAACTTCCCGCCGATAATCTACATAACCCAGCAGGATCCAACTATCCCTGTGCTTGGCGGTGTATACGGTGCTACTTACCAGCTTTATCAGATGAATCATGGTTCGGGTAACGAAACAGACTTGTATTTCTATTCCATTCAGTTTGATGCAACTGGTTATACCGTACTCGTGACAAATTCCTCAGGCGTTCCTGCGGAGAATCGTCATTATGATATTCCGGAGCTTACCGCGGAAAGCTATGCATCTTTGGCCAATCGCCATACTCGTTCCGATCCGCCTGGCCCTGGTTCGTATTCTTTTCCTCCAGTCCGTATCAAAAAACTCGCTTCTCTCAATCCAGTTATTGTCATACCTGACATCGCGGGTAGTGTGGAAAAGAATGGTGTTTGGATCATGGACCCAGTTCTCCAAGTCTATGACAATCTTTTATCCACTCTTGAATCCAACGGCTATGTGAAGGATGCTAACCTCTTTACTTTTCCATATGAGTGGCGCGACTCAAACATATTTACAGCTACCAAGCTCAAAGAGCGGATTGATCAGGTAAAGACTGAGTGCCTCGCTACTAAACCGGAGGATACTGACTGTTCCAAAGTTGATCTTGTTGCTCATTCTATGGGAGGTTTGGTTGCTCGATATTATGTCGAATCTTCTTTTTACGAAAACGATATCGACCAACTTATTTTTCTCGATACTCCGCATCGGGGCTCGGCAAAAGCGAATCTTGTTTGGGAGAATGGGGAGTTCGGGGCTGGTCTTAAGGATTTACTTGCCCAAAGGATTTTAATTTTTGAGGCACAAAGTGATGGTTATGAGGATGTATTGAATTACATACACTCAAGACCTGTTAGCTCAATCGAAGAAGTTCTACCGATTGGAAATTCTCCCGACAACAATTTTTTAGAAAATCTGAATGATGGTTTACCTTTCCTAATAAATTCTGGAATACGCATTGCTAATTTGTTGGGAAACGGTGAGGGTTCCGGCTTGGTTGAAGCGATTGTTGATGAAAAATTTGAAAATGTGGATTCTGATGATTTGCCAAGCGTGGCTGCTGGCAAGATATTTAATATTTTAACTCTCAAAGAAGCAAATTCGGTTGCTTCTGCGCCTCGACCAAAAAATATTTTGCTCCTAGAGCTTAAAAATTCCCAGGATTTATCTGTCTCAAGACCAGACGGTAAGATGGCCGGCAAAAACTTTGATACGGCTCTCGAGTATGGTGAGATACAAGGTGTCTTTTACACTGCGCCGACCGCCGCATCCGTATATCTTGCCTTGCCAGATGCTTCGGACGGCGTATATCAAGTAATCCTAAAACCAAAGGAGGGGTCTATTCCGTACCATATAACAGCAAGCTTCTTAACCAACGGCGGGACGGATCTAACCGAGCACACAGACACTATGGCTGCGGGAGAGGCGGTTGTGCTTAAACTCGAGCTTAAAGAAGGGCGCGTATCATTTGTTTTTGATCCCGTACAAGCACCAATCGCATCTGCGCCATCTTCGGGAGGGGGTGGACTTTCTGGTTCACACCGGCGCCCCCTGCCGGAAGTGCTGGGTGCTTCCACTTCAGCTCTGGCAATCGAATATCCTATAGCGCCGGTTTCTGTTTCTCTTCACAAACCGATTGCAGTAGAACCAAGGTCGGCGATCGCCAGTACACCAGCTTCGTCGTCGGCTGTTCTTGCTACCACCTCGGTTGCATCAATAGAGAAATATGATTATGTCCCAGAAAAATCGAAACCCAATAATCAGGTAGCGATCGCATTTGAATCAAATTGGAAGGAAGATTTGTCGCCAATTGGCTGGGCTTTTTGGCTTGCTCTTTTGCTTGTGATCGTGATATTTATGACGAGGCAGAGAAGGGCGGAACGGCTTGAAATAGAGCAAGGTCGAGCCTGGTTTGTGTAGGGTATTTAACCTCTCCAGCGATCTTTTCTTTCCGGTGTGTTGTGTGCTATATTGTGCCCATGATAATCACTTACCAAGGGATGCAGAGCTTTCGGGTGCAGTTTGGCGACACGGTGCTTGCTTTCGACCCGATTTCCAAAAACTCCAAATTGAAAGCCGGTAGTTTCGGTGCGGATATTGCCCTTGTTTCTCTCAACCACCCCGACATGAATGGCAGCGACCAAGCGAGTCGTGGCGATAAGCGAGCGTTTATTGTAGACGGTCCTGGTGAATATGAGGTGAGTGGAGTATTTATCAAAGCGGGGGCAAGTGTCTCAAATTATGCCGGCGAGGAACTAATCAACACTATATACCGAGTAAGTCTTGAAGGTATGAATATCTGCTTTCTCGGCGCTTTGAGCGATACCAAAATTTCAGCCGATGCACAGGAATCCCTCGACGGTATAGACATACTCTTCGTTCCCGTCAACACTCTAGGTCCCGCCCAAGCATACAAATTTGCTGTTTCGCTCGAACCTTCTATAATTATACCTATGAACTTTGATGAGAAGTCCATAAAATCTTTTTTGAAAGAAGGTGGAGCGGACAATCTAAAATCAATAGACAAACTGACTATCAAGAAAAAGGATCTCGAAGGCAAACAGGGAGAAATAGTTATACTCGGCGAGCAATAAACAATAAATGCGAGCTTTATTAGAAAAAATTCGTCAAAAACCCGAGACTCACAAAAAGGGAGTGGCTTTGGGCTTGGCTCTTGTGCTAACCCTCGTTATTTCTCTGGGCTGGGCGGGGCAGAAGGGTTGGCTTGGTCAGGCGTCTATCGCCGAATCACCGCGACCAGTCGAAAGCCGGCTAGTTGGCAAGGTGGTGCAACCACTCAGCCCAATCGAAAGCTCGAAACGATCGCTTACATCGGGGCTTTCTGGTCTCAGGGGTCTGTATGCTTCTATAAGGGATTCGGTCGCGAGCGTTTTTGTACCTTTCATAACAGGTATCGAGGTTTACGAGCGTAAGTAAGGAGTGTACTGTCGATCGGAAAGTCTTGAAAATAAAGGAGGTTTTGGTATAATAGAGTGGACAAATGGCTAGCAAAAATCAGGAAAATAACGAAGATCAAATTGCGCCGACAGGCGTAATTTCGCGTTCCATAGTGAGCGAAATGAAAGAATCCTTCATCGACTACGCTATGTCGGTGATCACTGACCGTGCTTTGCCCGACGTTCGTGACGGATTGAAGCCCGTGCATCGCAGAATACTCTACGCCATGCATGGGATGAATTTGGGTGCGAGTGCAAAGACCAGAAAGAGTGCTGCGGTGGTGGGCGAAGTGCTGGGTAACTTCCATCCCCATGGCGACACCGCTTGTTATGATGCGATGGTTAAGATGGCTCAAGATTTTACCTTCCGCTACCCGTTGGTTATTGGCCAAGGCAACTTCGGCTCGATCGACGGCGACAGTCCAGCAGCCATGAGGTACACCGAGGCCAAGATGAGCCGACTTTCGGGCGAGCTTCTACGCGATATAAATAAGGAGACGGTAGATTGGAAACCAAATTATGATGCGACCAAGCAGGAGCCACTCGTTTTGCCGAGTGCAGTTCCTCAGCTTTTGCTCAATGGTACTTTGGGTATTGCAGTCGGTATGGCGACCAACGTACCTCCGCACAACCTGCGCGAAGTTTGCGACGCTTGTGCTTATCTTATCGACAACAAAGACGCGACGACTGAAGAGCTTTTGCAATTCATCCAAGGACCAGATTTTCCTTTGGGGGGTGTGATTTTCAATAGCAAAGACATCGCTCATGCTTATACTACCGGCCGAGGCGGTATCGTAACCCGCGGCGTGGCCGAAATAGTCGAAGGTAAGTCTGGATCACAGATTGTTATCACCTCCATTCCATTTAGAGTCAACAAAGCCGAGCTGATCCAGAAAATTGCCGAGCTCCATCGAGACAAAAAGATCGAAGGGGTCAAGGATATGCGCGACGAATCGACCAAAGACATTCGGGTGGTCATCGATCTCAAAGGCAACAGCCATCCTCAGAAGGTTCTCAACGCTCTCTACAAACACACCCAACTCGAAGACACCTTCCATGTCAACTTGGTTGCTCTTGTCGACGGTGTGCCTCAGACGCTCTCGCTCAAAGGGATAATCGAAGAATTCATCAAACACCGCCAAATCGTGGTCCGCAGGCGAACTGAGTTTGATCTAAGGGAAGCTGAAGCACGCGAGCATATTCTCCTCGGCCTCAAGAAGGCGCTTGACCATATCGACGAAATCATCAAGCTCATCAAGAAATCCAAAGACGTCGAGACCGCTCGAGCAAACTTGATGAAAGAATTTAAGTTTTCCGAAATCCAAGCGAACGCCATTTTGGAGATGCGCCTGCAGAAGCTTGCTGGTCTAGAACGAAAGAAAATCGAAGACGAGCTCAATGCGGTGCAAGCACTCATCGCTGAGCTTAAATCCATCTTGGCTAATCCAAAGAAAATCCTTTCCATAATCAAGAAAGAGCTTTCCGATATTTCTGAAAAATTTGGCGACAACCGTAGGACCAAGGTGGTCAAAGGTGGGGTCAAAGTCCTTTCGGTAGAAGACCTGATTGCCGACGAGGAAAATACCCTTACGCTTACGGCTGGTGGGTATATCAAGCGCACCAATCCAGACGAATACCGCAAGCAAAAGCGCGGAGGGGTAGGGGTAGTGGATCTCGACACCAAAGAAGAAGACTTTGTGACCAACTTCCTCACCGCAAGCACTCATTCCGACCTGCTCTTCTTTACCGATCGGGGCAAGGCCTACCAAATAAAAATGTATGATATTCCCGAAGGCAAGCGTGCAACCCGAGGAAAGTCGATAATGAATTTCCTAGCGCTCTCGGAAGGTGAGAAGGTTACTTCGATTTTGCCCATGCCGAAAAACCTGAAGGACATCAAAGAGCTGTCCTTGCTCATGATCACCTCCGAAGGTGTGGGCAAGCGGGTGAGTGCCTCAAGTTTTCATGACGTCCGCGCGAACGGTATAATCGCGATCAAATTGCAAAATGGCGATAAACTTGTCTCTGTTTCGATTGTGGAAAAAGGTGATTCATGCATTCTGGTTACCGCCAAGGGTCAGTCTATTCGATTCAAGGAAAGTGATATACGCGAGATGGGCAGGACTGCTGGCGGGGTGCGAGCTATGAAGCTAGGTAAGGGCGACAAAATAGTTGGTGCTCATCGAGTCAAGAAGGGCGAAGAAGGATCGGCCATACTTGTAGTGGGTGCAAATGGCTATGGCAAGAAAACCAAGATATCGGAATACAAAATCCAGAAACGTGGTGGCTCGGGTATAAAGACCGCGAGTGTTACTGCTAAAACCGGCGAAATAATGGCGTCGAGTGTCGTTACCGAAGCTGAAGAAGAACTCGTCGCTATGTCCAAGAAATCTCAAGTCATCCGTCTCGAGCTCAAGGAGATCCCTTCGCTTGGCCGCTCTACCCAAGGTGTACGTATCATGAAGCTCCGCGATGGCGACTCCCTCGCTTCCCTCATTTGTCTATAACATTTCCACTTTTTTTAGTGCATGCAGGCAAAACTGCGGTTATAATGTTTTGAATGAGTAAATTTCAACTTATACTTACGGGAGTATTCGGCATTTTTATAGTGGTTGGTGTGCTAATCTTCTCTGCTTATCGAGGCAGTGCTGGCCAGAGGGTGGTGGTTACTGTCTGGGGGAGCGTGCCCTCGGCTACATTTATGGATATCGTCGACTCGACTTCGCTCAAAGAGAGCAAGACCTTGGGTGTGGAATATAAAGAGATCAACGAAGACGATTTCGATCAGACTTTTATCGAAGCTCTGGCTGCGGGTGAGGGGCCGGATCTCTTTCTTCTCTCATCTGACAAATTGGTCAAACATAAGAACAAGGCGCTTATTGTGCCTTACTCGGTATTTACGGAAAGGGAATACAAAGATGTGTTTATAGAAGGCGCCGAAATATTTGCTTTGCCAGAAGGGATTGTCGCAATGCCCCTAAGTGTTGATCCGCTTGTGATGTACTGGAATAGAAGCATATTCAACCAGACCGGCGTTACCGAACCGCCCAAATACTGGGATGAGTTTTATGATCTTGCCAGCAAGATTTCCAAGAAGGACGGCGCTCTCAACATCCAGCGCAGTGCGGTAGCGTTCGGTGAATTTGCAAATATTTCACATGCCAAAGAAATAATTTCAACCTTGGTTATGCAGGCCGGTACCCCGATTACAGCTTGGCAATCCGGAAGCATTCGAAGCGTATTCGACTATCGGTTCGACAAGCCGTCGATACCAGCTGAAGCCGGTATCAATTTCTATACTGAATTCAGCAATCCGGCCAAGCCCACCTATTCTTGGAATCGCTCCTTGCCCGCCTCCTACAATTATTTTCTTGGTGGAGATCTTGCTCTATACTTTGGATTCGCAAGCGAGCTTGCCGGTATTCAATTTCGCAATCCGAACCTAAACTTCGATGTCGCCAAGGTGCCTTCTTCTCGTGAGGATGGCGATATTGCAGTCTATGGCAAATTCCTCGGGCTTGCGATAACCAAATCTTCCAAACATGCAAGCGAAGCGTGGAACGTGGCTTCCATACTCTCGCTCGAAGGGGCCAAGAATTGGAGCGAGCAAGTCCGCCTACCTCCAGTGAGGCGCAATTTGCTTGCTCAAAAGCAAACCGACGCCTTCAAAACCGTTTTCTATGATGGTGCGATCAGGTCGCGAGCTTGGCTTGATCCGGAACCCAATACCAGCAATAGCATTTTCCGCAATATGATAGAATCTATCACAAGCGGTCGAGCTCGAGTTTCAGAGGCGATCAACAAAGCCAGCCGAGAGCTTGATGTGCTCTTGTCCAAATAAAATGCAGAATTTCTTTGCAAACAAAAAGTTAAGAAAATTTGTGCCGATTTTGATGATCTTGGTTTTCCTTACTCCTATTCTGGTTAGTGCTGCGGATCCAATAATTCCTCCTTGCGGACAGAGAGATGATGCCGGCAAGCTCCAGAAAGAATGTGGCTTCGACGACCTCGTAATGCTCGTCAACAATATCATCGATTACTTGATAATGATTGCGATACCGATATCGGCGGCGGTCTTTGCTTGGGCGGGGTTTAAACTCATGACCACTGGGGTGGTGGATCAAAGAGGTGAGGCCAAAACAATGATGAAGAAGGTGGCGATCGGTCTTGCGATCATGCTTTCAGCTTGGCTCATTACGAATACGATCGTGAAGGTGCTATTCGCTCCCGGATATACTGATATAATAAACAAATAAAATATGAAAAAAATTCTTCTCAAAAATATTTTACTGACCGTCTTTATGATTATGGCCTTTGCTCCACTCTCGTCTTTGGCTGACCCAGTACCACCACCAGTTGAAGATCCCCTTGCTCCTCCGCCTGCAAGATTCGATATAAAAATCAAAAACCCATTCAGTGGAGGCAATGATTTGTATTCCTTCATAAAGACGATCATCAACGAGATCCTAATTCCGATCGGGGGTGTAGTTGCTGTCCTTATGATCATGTATGCCGGCTTTATGTATGTCACCGCGCGGGGCAACCCAGCCCAAATTTCCAAAGCCCACGATGCTCTGCTTTATGGCGCGATCGGGGCAGCTATCCTCCTGGGTGCTTGGGTAATTGCGGGGGCGATTGAGGGGACAGTAAATGAGCTAAAAGTCTAGTAAAAAATGAGAACTCTAGCAGATATACTTAATATGTTCATTGATCTGGGACTCAAGCTGATCCCATTCCTTGGGGCGGTCGCTTTCCTCGTTTTCGTTTATGGGGTGGGTAGGTTTATTCGCTCCTCGGGCAACGAGAAGGAAATGAAGGATCGCAAGAACTTGCTGATCTGGGGGATCATCGGACTTTTTATTCTGACGACAATCTGGGGCATACTCATTTTCGTGCGCAACGAATTCGGCTGGGGAGGGACTCTGGGCATACCACAAATAAATCTTTAAGATTGAAAATTATAAATTGAAAATTCTACAGATATGAAATTAGGCGATCTTATAGATAGTGCGTTCAAAATAGTGAATAACGGCCTTATCCCTCTAGCTTTCTCACTTTGTTTGTTGTATTTCTTTTGGGGTGTGGCAAAATATATTCGAGAAGGAGCAGGGAGCGACAAAGCCGCCGAAGAGGGCAGAAGGATAATGGTCTGGGGTGTTGTCGGAATGTTCGTCGCTTTCTCTGTTTGGGGTATTGTAACCTTCATCAGGAAAGAGCTCGGCCTCAAAAATGTTCCGACAGAGATCAATGTCAGATAACCCGATAATTTTTTAAAAATTAATAATAATTAATAGAAAAATCATGAAATTTTTGAAGTTTTCAATCCTTGCTTCATTGCTCGCTTCGCCCCTTTTGGCCGGAGCACAGTATTTGACGGCCACGGAAGGAATAATCGGTCAGATCGACCAGATAGTAGCAGCATACCTTATACCGATTGCCTTTACTTTGGCACTCTTCTTTTTCTTTTGGGGAGTCGCCATGTATGTTCGATCTGAAGGTTCGGGTAAATCAGAAGGCAAGAAAATAATGATTTGGGGTGTTGTAGCGCTCTTCGTCATCTCGTCTGTTTGGGGTTTGGTATACTTTATCCGCGACGAGCTTGATCTAAGTGGCCAAGACACTATCAATATGCCCAAGATTAATTACTAAAGACTGTTAGAGACAGGTGTTGGGGATATGTTTTGATTGTGAGCCCTAAAAATGTTATTATAAATGTGGTTATCAGGTCGTTTAGTTAATAATAGTTATTAAAAATTACAAATAAAATAATGAAAAAAGTTATTTTTGCTGGACTTGCAACTCTGGCCTTGCCAATGGTGGCTTTCGCCCAGCTCGACAATGTAGAGAACATCGCTACTTCAATTGGTGACATAATCAACATCTTGATCCCAATTGTCTTCGCTTTGGCAATGCTCTTCTTCTTCTGGGGTTTGGCTATGTACATCTTTGGTGCCGATCACGACAAGGACAAGGCAAAGAAGACCATGATCTGGGGTGTAGTTGCTATCTTCGTGATGGCAGCCGTCTGGGGTCTGGTACAATTCATCGGCAACGCGCTGGATGTAGAGACTGGTACTGGTCCTGGCTTCGATGTAAACGATTTGGTTCCGAACTAAATAACCGATGGATGCCGTCAAAGAGTTATTGGGTAAGATCGCGGTTCACATCATAAATCCGGTCATAGTACTTGGGTTTGTGATCGCTACCATCGTACTCTTTTATGGGATCATCGGACTCATCGCGAAGTCTGACGAAGCGAAGCTTGAAGAGCACAAGAAGTCAGTGTTTTACGGAGTCATTGGGCTATTCATTATGTTCAGCGTCTACGGGATTCTGCGAGTAGTTCTTATGACCTTCGATATCCCAGTGCCTTCTTTCTTCGGTCCGTCGTAGCGACTTCGGCGATTGAAAAATCAGACAAAAAAAGGGAGCGGGTCCCGCAAATCATTGCGGGCCCGCTCCTTTCGGCTTCAGGGATACGACTACACGGGCCGTCCCCTTAACCGACTTGAATCCGACCGTGTATACGTAGATTCCGGTCGGAATCAGCTCGTCTTGCCGAAAGACGAGGTCGTCATTCTTGTTCAACCTTCTCACAAAGTCCTGCCCCGGCTGGCAGGAGTAGACTGCTCTGTACCCGAGGATTCGGGGCGTTGTTATCTCTTTCGAATCCTCAAACTCCTCCGTGGCATCCACCACGGCGAAGATAAACGACTGACGAGCTCCTGTTAGCTTGGGGAGCCAGCAGTCCTGCGTTTCTTTCCATGGCGCCACACCCTTCTGGGCATAGGCCTTGATCGCCGGCAGTTCGCCGTTGCGAACTGCAAAAAGCGGATGGGTCGGATCGCAGGAGGCGATCAACCCGAGGATGACCCTCTGATCCGGCCTAGCCTTTTCGAGAGCTTTCCGGAGGGAGGACACCTCGTCTTCTGTGAGCCCTGTCGCCACTCCGCCGCTACTTCCGAATCCGAAAGGTGAGGAGGGGAGTGAGGGTAGCGTTAGGCCACCGAGTCCGAGCGACGCTTTCGCGTACGCCTCGGACGCCTTCTTCCGCACGTCGCTCGCAAGGGCTCCGAAGAACCCAACGAGGATGAGGAAGAGGATAACGAACGCGACCCCTTGGTTCAATTTGTTGCCTTTGTCATAAAAATGACCGGCAACAATGACGCCGAGGTTGCTAAACACGAACAAGGTAAAGTGGTTGAACCACCATATCCATGTCTGCGTCGCAAGTGCGCCGAGGAAAATATTGAAGACCGGGATCGCGAAGGCCAGAATTAGAACGCTGTTCCTCCTTGCTTTCGTCCAGTCGAAGTAGGGTGCTGGTGCCGGATTTTTTTTATCCGGATTTGGGGGAGTGGTGAAGCAGTCCTGATACGCGATGCGTACCAAGAATGCTGTGATGAAGACGAGTAATACCATGCTCAATCCTCTCACAAACCACGCTGCCCAGCTTTCGCCGGCAGGCAGTTCGGGAGGTTGGGGCAATCCGTCTTGCGACGCTGGCGGCACTTCTGGGGCTGTTGCCATTATTCCCAACGTGAGCGCCAAGAAGATCACGAAGCCAATTAGGGCAAGAACCCAAAATGCTTTACTCCGGAAAATAGTCCACAGGAACTTGAATATTCCCGTAACTAGACCACCTCCCGGAATCATCCCGACCACTCTCGCCTTCAATCCCTTTTTCTTGGGTGAGGTCATTCAAACTCCTTTCTCTTTGTTTTAGATTGGATTTCAAACAACGAATCCTCTAATATTATATCATATTCAATACAAAAAAGCAACCCCTGCGGAGCAAGTCCGAGGGGTTGCAAAAATGAACAAACGAGAGGAACGAAGCTAAGGTTGGGGGTTGTCCTTGGGGGGTCCGACCCTCTCCGGCTTTGGTGGGGCCGGAGGTGGGACTGGAAGGGGGAGTGTGGGTTTTATATCCGCTCCACCCTCGACCCAGACCGAAACCGACGAACCCTCTCGCGATACCTGTTGGGCAGTATACATCCTATCTCCACCAGGGACCGATCCTGCGTAGCCAATGGTTTGCTCCAGAATGTTTCTCTGGGCGATCGCGTCCCTCTCCGACGCATCCATTCTGCCCTGGGCGGCGACCACCAGAGCTCTTGCGGCGAGCTCTTCTTTGGTCACCTTGGCCTCTCCATCCAGTCGCTCCTTTTCTTTCTTGCGCAGTGACTCGGCCAACTCTCCGGTTGGCTCGAGGTCTTGGAGGTTAACGTTCCAAATTACCACTCCGTAGACTTGAAAAAGTCCACCGGGGGTAACTTGATCATAGTCGGGGTCGCCGTTCGGACTTAGGTGGAGCCCGTTGATGCTCAGCATTTGCCGACAAAATTCCGAATATTGGTTCGGAGCCGCCGAGAATTCCTTGAACTCCTGAAAGGTGCGAGTTGTCGCCATTCCTCGAATTGTTGATTGAATGACCCCGCTGACCTCAGACACCCAATTCTTGTTATCCAAGAATGCTTTTTCTGGGTCCAAGACCCAAACAGTGGCCAGGGCGTTCGCACTTGCTTGCTCGTTGCCGAGCAAGTCGATCTTTGACATTGGTACCGAGTAGGTGAACTGGCGAAGGAACTCGAAAGAATTTTTCTCACGCGTAGCCGCCTCGTACTCCGGTAACAGATTCCCATCTGAGTCACGTCTCTGACGAAACTCAACCCATTGGAAGTTCTCGAACTCCTTGATCGACCCATATAGGCCGATCCATTTTACGCCGAGGTACTCACCCCAAAAATCCAGCTCTTCTTGATCTGATGTTCGGATGAATAGCCAGCGGTCGTTTATACACTCCAACTTCCAATCGGTCATGTTCTCCACGATCTCTTCCAACCGCCCTCCGACCATCCAGAAGTAGAAGCGTCCCTGCTGAGGCAGGGTAGCGAAGTACTTTCGCTTCTCACCCTGTTTTTTGATGGCTTCCCCGATTAGGTAGGCGAGGATGCCCCCACCTACGAGTGTGCCGGCCGTGACAACGGCGGCAATAGCAATTGCAGACACTAGGTTTGCAGTCATTGTGTATGTTTCCTCTCGTTTGTGAAATAACCACCTGTCACAATTATATCACTAAAATATGAAAAATGCAAGCAAAAACCGACCTTGCGGACGGTTTTTGCATACTTCAGGTTTTTGTTCTCGTAAGCCGAATTCTGTTTCTAAATGATAATTTATCTGGGCCCTAAATTGCTTTAGGGCTCAAGCAGCACTTCACGTACCATACGGCACATGACACGGCCTTGCACAGAAGTAAGAGTTTAGTCGTTGCACCCCAGTGTTGCCACTGGATTATTCCACTAAGGAACCCTCGGCCTTTCGGCTTTGGCGTCACTGTTCGCATCTCGCGCCTCGCGGCGGACGGGCGTTACCCGCTACTCATCTCTCCAATCGAGATTGGAGCTGTGTTCGGACTTTCCTCTGCCAATTTTGCCCGTTGAAAACGGTTGCAAAATTGAGCATCCGCCGAAGCTTTTTTAGCGAAGGCGGACCATCCAACTGTTCTCAGTGGACAAAACTGACAGTAATCACTCGGAACGAAAACCTAAATATATTGTATCACAAAAATTGCAAAAATCCAGTGTGTGCCTGGGGCGGGCATCGAACCCACATCCCTTGCGGGACACGATTTTAAGTCGTGCGCGTATACCAATTCCGCCACCCAGGCATGGATATATATTATCCGCATATTGAGGAAAAAGGAAGTTTGATGTATATTTTTATCTATACCGCCCATAGCTCAGCTGGTAGAGCAGACGCCTCTTAAGCGTAAGGTCCTAGGTT
>CAZAXK010000004.1:0-40133 GCA_964489135.1 uncultured Candidatus Saccharibacteria bacterium | reverse complement strand
TTGGTGCTGGCTCGGCCGAAGGATCGCTTGATGCGTCCAATATGCTGAAGCCCGCTCTCGCGAGGGGTGAGCTACGAGCTATCGGGGCAACTACTCTCAAGGAGTATCAAAAGCACATCGAGAAGGACCCAGCTCTTACGCGTCGCTTCCAGCCGGTCTATGTGAGCGAGCCGTCGATAGATGATGCGGTTACTATTTTGCGCGGTCTAAAAGAACGATACGAGCTCTACCATGGCGTGCACATTACCGATGATGCTATCAAGTCGGCGGTCAATCTTTCTTCGAGATACATCACCGACCGATTTCTGCCCGACAAGGCAGTGGACCTGATCGACGAAGCGTCTTCTCATCTCAAAATTTCACTTGAGAATATGCCACCAGCCTTGGCCGAAACGAATTCAAAAATAATCAAATTAGAAATCGAGAAAGAAGCGCTCAAGAAGGAAGCCGAAGGCAGAAGCGTCAAGGCCAAGAAGCGACTTGCCGAAATAGAGAAGGAGATAGCTGATCTGCGCGAAAAGACGAGCGAGCTCGACTTGAAGTGGAAGAACGAAAAGGAAACCGTAACCGAAATAAAGCGCATCAAAAAGGAGTTGGAGCAAGAACGCCTCAATGCCGATTCGGCCGAAGCGGTCGCTGATTTGGCGCGTGCCGCCGAAATAAGATATGGCAAGATTCCTGAGTTGCAAAAGGATCTCGACACTCAAGTCAAGAAGCTCAAGAAATTGCAGACCTCGCGACAGATTCTACGCGAAGAAATAACCGAGAACGACATCGCCGAGATTGTCGCCAAGTGGACTGGCATACCGGTATCTCGCATGCTCGAAGAAGAAGCCGAGAAGTTGAACCGCATGGAAGACGAGCTCAAGAAGAAAATTGTCGGGCAGGATGAAGCGGTCCAGAAAATATCTGATACAATCAAACGCTCGCGCGCTGGTATTAGCGATCCGAACAAGCCGATTGGCTCATTCATATTCCTAGGACCCACCGGTGTGGGCAAGACCGAGCTTACCAAAGCCCTTGCTGAGTTTATGTTCAACGATGAGAAGGCGCTTATTCGCGTCGATATGTCGGAGTTTATGGAGAAGCACAGTGTTTCCAAGCTTATAGGTGCACCTCCTGGCTATGTCGGCTTCGACGATGCCGGCGGGCTTACCGAATCAGTCCGACATCGACCGTATTCGATCGTGCTTTTCGATGAGATAGAGAAGGCGCACCCAGAAGTATTCAACGTACTACTTCAGGTACTCGACAACGGCCGACTTACTGATTCAAAGGGCCGAACAGTCAACTTCAAAAACACGATTATTATCATGACCTCGAACATCGGCGCTCAATACATTGAGAAGATGGAGAAGATGGGCTTTGGTGAGCGCGATACCTCAGAAAGCTCGTCTTACAGTAGCGTCAAAGACAAGGTGCTTGAAGCGCTCAAGGATCACTTTAGTCCCGAATTTCTCAACCGTCTCGACGACGTGGTGGTCTTTGACGTGCTATCTAGAGAGGCAATCAGAGAGATAGTAAAGATTCAGATCGGCTTGGTCCGCGAGCGACTTTCACTTAAGGAAATCGAGATCGATCTGACCGAAGAGGCGCTCGATTATCTGGCGCGCGAGGGCTACAATCCGCAGTATGGTGCACGACCGCTCAAGCGCTTGATCCAGAACAAGATTCTCAATCCGATCGCGTCGCTTATCATCAGCAAATCGATCATGAAAGGCGGATTCGTCCACATTTCGCTCAAAAATTCAGAACTCAACTTCGACATCAAGAAGGGCCGTCGCGGAGCAATCATCGAAGCGAGCGTCCTCAATACTCCGGTGGAGCAGGAGTAAAGAACGAAAAAAACTGCCAAAGCAGTTTTTTTCGTGTGCGTCGGGTTGGATTCGAACCAACGAAGCCCAATGGGCGACAGATTTACAGTCTGTTGTGATAGACCACTCCACCACCGACGCGCTTGTAAGAGTCTACCAAAAACTTTTAACTTTTTCCACACTTGTCTTTCTGTGTTGATTTTGCTAACTTTATTGGCAGGAGGCCTATGGCCAAGAAGAACCGTCGGAAAAACCCGGCTGCGCTTAGCCGGGCGGCGGAGCGACACGTGAGAAAGCGTCGTTCCAAACAAAACGGGGTAGGGACCCAAGTCGTTCGGGTCCCACGCTGGCGAGGTTGAATAGCGGGCGGTAAGTAGAGAGGGAGGGGGGTCAGAACATCGACCACCCCTTTGTTTTTTATGTCGGCTATGGAATAATATTTTTAGATGAATAAATCGAATCTTTTTTTGGTTTCCGGTGGCGCTATGTGGCTAGCGATCATCGGTGTCTTCTTCACTTTTTTGGCCGACCGCCGGGGTCGGCGGAGTAGATCATGAAAGTCAAAATTGTTTTCGCGATTGTATGGTACGCCCTTGTGATGGGTGTGCCATACTTCTTTTCCCGCCTAGCGGATCGGCTCCGCGGGCGAACACAGGTGAACCCTTTCTAAACGTGCGTGGTAGTTGTTTCTGCCACGCACAATTTGTTTTCTATATTTCATATAAAATTCAAAATTTAAAAATTATACAAAAACCCGCGGCCGCGGGAAAGTGTATAAATTTGCTTTAAGGAGCAGTTAATTGAGAATTGTGGCAGTCCATTTGTAGATATCGCCAGCACCCATGAGAACTAGACAGATTTTTTTCTGCTCCCTCTCTTTGATTATTTCTTTCAACTCCTCCACATTCTCCACCGCCCTACAGGGTTTGGTTTTGTTGACCTCTTCGGCCAGAATCGTGCTGGAAATAGTGGGGTCGAGAACCTCGCGTGCTTTGTAGATGGGCGCGATGAATACTTGATCGGCGATCGAGAGAGCGCTTACGAAGTCGTCGAATAGCAATTTGGTCCGGCTCTGCTGGTGAGGTTCAAACACGGCAACTAATTTATAGTCGGGGTATTTTTCGTGCAGTGCCGAAAGGGAAGCTCTGATCTCGCTCGGGTGGTGAGCATAATCGTCGTAGACAACGATCTCATCTTCTCCTGCCCAAGCATAGGTGCCTTTGTATTCCAGTCGGCGCCAAGTGCCACGAAAACTCGCAAGATATCCCTTGGCCTTTTCAGCTTCTATACCAATCGCTTCGACGGCTTTGATCGCCGCGCGGGCGTTCTTCAAATTGTGCTCGCCCGGTATCAGTAGGTCGTCTTTTCGGATATCGACTTCGGAATATTCTTGCTCAGTAATGATCTTTCCATCTGCGGGCACCTTGGCTTTGAGTTCTGCAAAAGCGCTTTTTATATCATCGAGGTCTTTGTAATAATCGAGGTGGTCTGCTTCGATGTTGGTGATAACCAGAATCTTGGGCGAAAGATTGAGGAAAGATCGTCGGTATTCGCAAGCTTCGACAACCAAGTATTGGCTAGTGCCCCCGTAGAAATTGCTCCCCCCTTCCTTTTGATTAGAAAGCATCTTGGAGCCGACGATGATAGTCGGGTCGAGGCCGGCTTCGCGCAGGATGTGGCCGATCATCGCGGTCGTGGTCGTCTTGCCATGGGTGCCGGAAATAGCGATTGTGTATTTCTGTTTGGAAAGTTCACCGAGTGCTTCGGGATATGAGGCGACAACGAAATCGCTCTCCGCAACCGATTTTGCTTCTCGCTCGCGCTTGCGAGCCTCCTGCATCTCGGGATTGGAGTCGGGGATGGCGATGGTGTAGATAATCACCTCGACATCATCATTCAAGTTCTCGGCCTTGTGGCCGATAAATATTTGGGCGCCGAGCTCCTCAAGGTCGTCGGTAATTTCTGAACGGGCTTGGTCGGATCCGCTGACTTTCTTGCCTTGCTTTAGTAGCATTTGGGCAATTGCCGAGATCCCAATCCCACCGATGCCGATGAAGTGATAACCATTCTTATCGAGAATCATAGTTAACAAATTATCTCATATATGGTATAAAATAAAAAGGAGGTGTCCATGACCGGACTTTGCTACCCTGGAGACCATCCGGTCTCTAGGCATAACATCTACGGAGAACCCCTGAATTGTCGGGAGGATCTTCTTTTCTCAGACGAAGTGTTTCTGGCTTTTCAGGGACTTTTCTCCGGTGTGATCGCGGGCGCGATCGTCCGCGAAAAAACTGTGGTTTTTTGCTCGGGAGAGCAGGAGGGTATTGCGTTTCTCCGGAGCGAATTCGGTCTCGATGTTTGAGGCATTGGTGGGGGCTCGGCGGAGAGCTCCCTTTTTCTATATATAAAATTTACTCAATAATATTTACTTCCGGTTCGAGAGTGATACCGAATTTTTGGAAAATGATATCGATGATTTGATCTTTTGCAGATAAGAGGTCGGCGAAAGAAGCATGGTTGGGGTTCGTTAGTACCAAAGCGTTGCGCTCATAAACTCCAATGTTGTTTATTGTTTTGCCTTTTAGTCCCGCTTGGTCGAGCAGGTAACCAGCGGGGATCTTGGTTTTGGATCCGGCGGGGAAGGCGGGTAAGTCGGGAAATTCTGATTTTAATTTTGTAGCTAAGTCGTTTTCGATAATCGGATTTTTGAAGAAGGATCCGCAATTTGGTAATTCTTTATAGTCGGGCAACTTGCCCTGCCGTATCTTGATAATAGCTTCGCGGATCTGTTTTAAGGTTGGAGAATTATTTTCCCTTTCGGCAAAATACCTCAAGACATCTTTGTAATCCGGCATTACCGGTTCTGTTTCTGAAAGTTTGAAAAGAAGGGAAGCCACGATGAAACGCTGGGGCTCACGTTTGAAAATACTGTCGCGGTAGCCGAAGGCGCAGTCGGTCTTGCTCATTTTGATGAATTCTCCAACCTTTGTGTCATAGCATTCGACCGATATCAAGTTATCTGCAAGTTCACTACTGTAAGCACCGATGTTTTGTATCGGAGCCGAGCCGGCCTTGCCTGGTATAAGAGAAAGCGCTTCGAGTCCAGTCAGGTTTTGCTCTACCGCAAACTCTACGACTCGGTCCCAATCCTCGCCGGCCTGCACTTCTAAGAATTCTCCTCGTCTTACTATATTTCGCTCCTCGGTCAGCGCTACCACTGCTTCCAATCGTTCGCTCGGTATAACGTTGGTGCCCGAGCCGAGGACCAAGAGTGGTAAGCCGTTCTCACGCGCGAGCTCAAGGGATTGGGGAATATCGGCTTTCTTCTCGAGGTGGACAAGAAGGGGGGCGACGGATCGCAGACCGAAGGAATTGGGCACAAGCTGGTTTCTTTCCACACGCATAATGCCAATATTATATCATATGTGATATATTGTATCGATGAAAAAACCAGACCACCAACAAGCGATCGGAGCGTTTATAAAGAAGTTGCGCGAAAAGCGCTTGCTTACTCAAGAAGAGCTGGCCCTACGCTTGAATACCGCCCAAAGCACGATTGCTCGCATCGAAGCGGGCCGGCAGAACCTGACGGCAAGCGAGCTTTTGCGGATCGGGGATGCACTTGAGCATAAGATCGTCTCGCTTACTGATTCAATCGACTTTCGCATCGAGGGTGGTCGGAAGCTCTCGGGCTCTATTACAACCAATCCTTCCAAAAATGGTGCGATGGGTCTCTTGTGCGCCTCGTTACTCAATCAGGGCAAGACTACCCTCCTTGGTATACCGCGCATCGAAGAGGTTAACCGTATGATGGAGATACTCACTGCAATCGGCGTGAAGGTCAGGTGGCTCGACAAACAAAAGCTCGAGATTGTTCCGCCAAAAAAATTCAACAAGCAAGGATTACTGCACCCGTCCGTGGCAAACGTCCGCTCGAGTCTTATGCTCTTGCCGGCAATGGTTCACAATTTGGGCAAGTTTGCTCTGCTTCACTCGGGAGGTTGCAAGATGGGTGAGAGGACGATCGTGGCGCACCGGCATGCGTTTGCTGATTTAGGTGTGTCGATCAAGACGACCGGCAATCGCTATGAGGTTTCAGTGGGTAAGCTCAAACCGGCCGATATAATAATGTACGAAGCGAGCGACACGGCAGCCGAGAATGCAATCATGATGGCTGCTTTGGTGCCCGGGGTAACTGAGATTCGGTTTGCCCCGCCCAATTACCAGGTTCAGGAGGTGTGTTTCTTTTTGCAAAAACTCGGGGTCAAAATCGAAGGTGTCGGCACGACCAACTTGCGAGTCCATGGTGTCGGGCGGATCGATACTGACGTCGAATACCACAATAGCGAGGACCCGATCGAGTCGATGATGTTCTTATCGGCCGGTATCACTACCAATTCCAAATTGACGGTAAAAAAGTGCCCCATCGATTTTTTGGCCGTGGAGATGCAGAAGCTCAAGACCATGGGACTAAAATACAAAATGTCCAAAGAGTATTTGGCCGAAAACGGGCAGACCAAGCTCGTCGACATAACCGTTTTCCCCTCCAAGTTCGTCGCTTCCAAAGACAAGATCCATCCTTTGCCTTACCCAGGGCTCAATTCGGACAACCTGCCATTCTTCGTCCCGATCGCCACTCAAGCCGAGGGCACCACTTTGATACATGACTGGATGTGGGAGAATCGAGCCATATACTTCACCGAGCTCAATCGGTTGGGGGCAAATATCAGTCTGGCCGATCCACATCGGGTCTTTGTGACTGGCCCGACCAGCCTCAAGCCAGCACAGCTGGTTTGCCCACCGGCTCTGCGACCAGCGATGATCATACTTATTGCCATGCTCAAAGCGTCGGGTGTTTCTATTCTACGCAATGTCTACTCGATCAATCGCGGTTATGAAGATGTGGTGGAACGATTAAACTCGATCGGTGCGAGAATAGAGAAAATAACCGGTGTATAATTTGTAAATCATGGAGCTTAAGGATAAAAAAGTGTTGTTGATGGGGCTTGGAATTCTGGGCGGAGGAGTAGCTACCGCCAGATTTTTGGCAAAGCAGGGAGCAGACCTTACCGTGACCGACATGAAAAGCCGAGAATTCTTGGAGCCATCTTTAAAAAAACTTCAGGATTTTCCAAACATCAAATTTGTTTTAGGTGAGCATAAGGAGGAAGACTTCTTGCATAACGAAATCATCGTCGTCAATCCTGATGTGCCGGTTGAGAACAAATTCGTCCGACTGGCTCGAGAGAACGGGAAGAAAATAGAAAACGAATTGAGTCTCTTTTTCAAGAACTGCAAAAGCGAGAACACGATCGGCATTACTGGCACTCGGGGCAAAACCACCACGACCAATTGGACGGCGCACCTATTGTGGGCACGCATTGTAGGCAATTCGCCGGAGAACCCATTTTTGGGTTCGGGGGTAGAGTCGGCCCAAGATGAAAATCTCGTACTTGAGATGCCCTCATTTCAGCTCGAGCTTTTGGGTGAGTATGTGGAGGATGAGGGCTACAAACTTTCTCCACACATAGCCGTAATCACCAACCTCTATCGCGACCATCTCAATCGCCACAAGACCATGGAGGGCTATGCGAAGGCGAAATCAAACATCTTCAAATTTCAGAACGAGAATGACTTCTTGATCCTGAACAAAGAAAACGAATGGACGGACTTCTTTCTAAAGCAGAACCCCAGAGCTCAAGTAGTCTTGGTTTCCAAAGAAGATAAGTATGAATTTTTGGACGGAGAAGAATTTGCGCGCAACTGGGGTGAGCACAATCTGACGAACCTACTTTTTGGTATCGTGGTCGCCAGAATATTAGGGATAGATGAATCACTAATAAAAGAGCGAATCAGTTCTTTGACTCAGATAAAGTTTAGGCAGGAAAAAATCTATGATCGAGATGGTTTAGAAATATACAATGATACCTCAGCGACTTCGCCTGAGGGAACGATGGTAGCGGTCGAGCGTTTCCGACAATATACAAACCTAGTTTTGATCGCTGGCGGAACTGATCGCGATCTTGAATACGGCGCTTGGGCGAATGTCGTCAGAAAATATGTGAGACCGGAAAATCTGATTTTGATTGCCGGAAGTGCGACCGAAAAGATGAAGAAAGAGCTCAGCTTCGATAGCTACAACGAACACGATACTTTGGAAGAGTGTATGGCAGAGGCAGTCGCCAAAGCTAGAGAATCGGGTAGTACTAAGAACGTAATCTTATTCTCGCCAGGGGCCAAAAGTTTTGAGAAGTTTAAGAACGAGTTTGATCGTGGTGAGCAGTTCAATCTTATTGTTAACAAAATATTATCATGACAAAATACTGCTTTTTGAACGGGGAGATCATGCCGATCTCTGAAGCCAAAGTCGGGGTAGAGGATATCGGGCTCATGCGCGGGTACGGTATTTATGACGGTCTTGCGACGATCGGCGGTGAGCCGTTCCGTTTTGCCGACCACTTCGCGAGATTCCTGAGTGGTGCGCATACGCTTGGTCTCAATGTCCCCATTACTGAAGATAGTTGCCGAAAGAAGATTAAAGAAATCGTCGAGAAATCAGGATTCACCGAGCGTGCTAATGTACGGATGATTCTCACTGGTGGCCCGACTCTTGGTGGCATAGAGTATGACTTTGATAACCCAACCTTCTATATTACAGCCGACAAGTGGGAACCATTGCCCGAAGAATATTACACGGATGGAGCAAAGCTCTTAACATATCGCTACAAACGCGAGATGCCCGAGCACAAGACCATAAACTATATTACGGCAGTCAAACTACAGAACTGGCGCAAAGAAGAAAAGGCGGTCGAGATACTTTATACCTATGACGGAGAGATCTTTGAATGTGCGACGAGCAATATTTGTTTGGTCAAAGACGGAAGCATAATCACGCCGGCTGAGGAGGTGCTCGGCGGGATAACGCTCAAAGTAGTACTTGAGCTTGCAGAAAAACTCGGCTGTCCCGTAGAGCACAGGCGAGTGGCTGAAGATGAGATCAGAACAGCTGATGAAATATTTATCACCTCGTCCTTCAAGGATATTGTGCCGATCGTAAATATTGATGGGGAAGTGGTCGGGGGCGGGAAGGTGGGAGAAGTGACCAAAAAGCTCACCCTTGCCTTCCAACAGGAAATTATGTTATAGTAAAAGTGAGCTCCTCGTCGGCCCCGAGTCGTAGCTCCGCCCGGAAGGGTCTGGTAAATCCCTCACCAGATCCTCCGGGTGTAACTTTTTTGATATTGCACCATTTTTGCTTGTGTGCTATAAATATGGGGTTAATTTCAAAATCATGTCCCAAGATCAACTTATCAGATTGGTTCATAAAGGCACCGGCGAGGTGTATTTTACACGCAAGAATAAGCGCAAAGTAGAGCGCAAAATCGAGCTCAAGAAGTATTCCAAAAAGCTCCGCAAGCGAGTGGTGTTTAAGGAAGCAAAAAAATAGAATTATCCTGTCGCTCGCACGGATATTTTCTTGCTAGAAAATTCCTCGTGCTCGCTCCGTCGAGTCTCGCAAGGCTCGCTTACAGGACAATTCTATTTTTTTTGTGTATATTTTACGTATTGGGCCTATAGTTCAGTGGTAGAATTCTCCTCTCCAAAAGGAGCGACCGGGGTTCGAATCCTCGTGGGCCCGCAATGATTCGCAAAAATAGCTTTGAATAGCTATTTGCGCGAAGCATCATTGCGTGGTTTGACGAGGATGAGAAAGGCGGAGGCCGACGGGCCGAGCCGGGGTCGAGCAAATTTTCAGCAGAAAATTATGCGTGACCGAATCCTCGTGGGCCCGCTCTCGTTAGCTTCGCAAAAACTCTTTAATTATTTGGGAAGCGATGGTGGGGGATGGTTTGATCCAGAGAATTTCTTGGTCTTTTTTCCACCAAGTCATCTGGCGCTTGGCGTAGTGCCAGATCTCTTTCTGCAATCTTGCGACCATCTCCTCTTTGGTTATTTTGTTTTCTAGCAGATCAGCCAGAGCCCCGTACTCTAGTCCTAGCTCACGCATCCGTTTATAGGTGAGTCCTCGCGCATGAAGCCCTTTGGCTTCGGCGATCATTCCTTGTTTGAGTCTCTTTTCTAATCTTTTGTTAATCCGATTTCTTAATTCCGCCTCGTCGATTTTAGTTCCGATTTTGAGAATTTCGAATTTGTTTCGAAAGTCTGATTGTGAACTTGCGATTTGTTTTGGGACACTTCCTAGTGCTTTGCATATTTCAATAGCTCGCACCAATCGCCTAGGATTTTGCCTATCGATGCTTTTAGCTCTCTCTGGATCGAGGTCAGAAAGTATAGCGAAAAGTTCCTCGACACTTTTCCTTTCAAGCTTTGCCCGCAACTTTTCATTTATCGGAACCTCGGGGATCTGCCTATCGCCGAGCAGAGCGTCGATATAAAATGCAGTACCTCCGCAGAGAATAGGTATTTTACCTCTGGCGACAATTTTGACGACCGTCGAATTTGTCGCTTTCACAAAATCGGAAACGGTAAATTTTTTGCGTGGGTTCGCGATATCGAGCAGATGATGCTTCACCCCCTTCATTTCCTTTTTGGTGATCTTGCCCGTGCCAATATTGAGACCCTTGTATACTTGCCTAGAGTCAGCGGATATTACTTCCCCGTTAAACTTTTGAGCGAGCTTTACCGCCAAGTCGCTTTTACCGCTAGATGTCGGCCCTAGTATTACAATGATTTTAGGTTTTTGCATCGGTTATAATTTCTACCAAGTACTTTGATTTTTAGCTAATTTACCATATAATCCACACTATGTCCGCCTACGCATAAAGCTTTGGCGGGACATGTCCGCCGTCGCAAAAAAGGCTATGGCGGGACAAAGCCGGAGTGGCGGAATGGTAGACGCGCACGACTCAAAATCGTGTCTCGCAAGGGGTGAGAGTTCAAGTCTCTCCTCCGGCACAAATTTTTTGTGGTAAGATATTGGCAATGAATAGCAATTCGAACTTTTATCAGAACTCAATCTTTTGGGTCGATCTCGACAAGATCAAGCCCAATCCGTTTCAACCACGGCGCGAGTTTGATCCGGTGGCTCTCCAGGCACTCGCCGACTCGATCAAGCAATACGGTGTGCTTCAAGCGCTAGTTGTAACCCGCAAAGAGATAGTCAAAGAAGACGGACTAGTTGTCGAGTACGAGCTTATCGCCGGCGAACGCCGGCTTCGCGCTTCCAAAATCGCCGGCCTCTCACAGGTACCAGTACTTATCCGTGTCGGCGAAGAAGACCGAAGCCATGATGACCTCATGAAGCTTGAGCTTGCCATTATCGAAAACGTCCAGCGTGAGGATCTCAATCCTGTCGAACGAGCAAGGGCCTTCAAGAAACTTGCCGATGAATTCGGCTTCAAGCATCACCAGATAGCTCAAAAGATCGGCAAGAGCCGAGTCTACGTGACCAACACCATGCGCATCTTGGATCTGCCCGAAGAAATGCTCACCGCACTTTCCGAAGGCAAGATCAACGAAGGTCATACCCGCCCGCTACTTATGCTCTCCGAGAGGCCAGAAGAACAGAAAGTCCTTTTCCAAGACATCATGATCCGCAAAATGAATGTGCGCGAAGCGGAGACGGCCGCGCGCAAGATCGCGATCGAGCGGGTGAGAAGGATAAAATCCGACATTGATCCAGCGCTCTCGGACCTTGAGGAAAAGTTTACCGAATCGCTCGGTACTCGGGTGCAGATTGAGAAGCGTGAGAACGGTGGCAAGCTCATGATCGAATTCTTCTCCAACGAAGACTTGGAAGATCTGTTGCTGTTGATCCAGAGGCAAAATACCAATCCCGTCGCCGAGCCAGACTCAACCGAAGCACCAGAAGGTCTGGTGGACGACCGCACTCCCGAAGAAATTAAAGTGGCCGAAGATACTCCAATCGACGACGACCTCTACTCAGTCAAAAATTTCAGTATATAGGGCAAGAAATGACCCCTATTATTTTTACGTAAGCTGTTTGATGTGCTTTTTGGCAAAAGTTGTTTTGGCGTACTCAAGCCACTTGCGAGAAGGTTTGGACGACTTTTTGGTAATTATTTCTACGATGTCACCGTTTTGCAGAACGGTGCCGAGGGAGGACATCTTGCCGTTGATCTTGGCACCCGACATGGTGTTGCCGATATCAGAGTGGATCGAGTAAGCAAAGTCGACAACCGACGAACCGCTCGGCAAATCTACCACATCGCCTCGCGGGGTGAAGACAAATATTCGAGTATTGAGAAAGTCGCTTTTTATATCATCCAAAAGCTCGTCGGTATCGTGGTGGGTGTTCTGATAATTCACAAGCTCTCTGATCCACTTGGGAATATCTTGACTGGCACTCTCTTTGGCCTCGGTATTTTTCGATATGAAAGAGGGTAGGATTTTACGGATCCATTCCATGCTGGAGTTTTTCAAACCAGCGCCAGCTTTGTAGGCGATGTGTGAAGCGATACCGTACTCGGCCTCGCGTTGCATTTCTTCGGTTTTGATCTGGACCTCGACGACGGTGCCGAGTCCGGTGAAGACCGTGGTATGTAGACCTTGGTAGCCGTTTTGTTTCGGATGGGCGATAAAGTCTTTGATCTTGCCCGGCAGAGGTTGCCAATGTGAGTGGATGATCCCGAGCACTCGATAGCAATCTTCGCTTGTGCCGACCAAAACGCGCATGGCGGCGATATCATAAATCTTGTCGATATCTTTGTTGCACCTCAAATATTTTTTGTAAAGACTATAGGTCCCCTTGATACGAAAATCCGTCTTGAAGTTTTTTACACCATCCTTGGCTAGCTCCTTGGTCACCTCGCGCTTAAACTTTTCGAGCGAATCCGACTCGCTCTCGCGCTTGGCTTTGAGAAGCTCGGTGATCTCTTTGTACTCGGCGGGCATCAAGTATTGAAAGGCCAAATCCTCGAGTCGTTTGGAAAGTTTGCGGATACCGAGTCGATAGGCGATCGGGGCATAGATCTCTAGAGTTTCTCCTGCTATCCTGCCTTGCTTTTCTTTCGGTACAAAGGAAAGAGTCTCCATATTGTGGAGTCGGTCGCAGAGTTTGACGATTAAAACTCGAATGTCTTGCGACATGGCGACAAAGAGTTTGCGCAAACTTTCATTGTGTCGGTCGGCGCCGCGATACTTGAGGTGGCCGAGCTTGGTCACACCCTCGACAATGAAGCGCACGTCGGGGCCAAACTCTTTCTCTATTTCTTCGGCTGAGACGCCCACGTCCTCGATCGCGTCGTGCAGGTAGCCGGCCACGATCGTTGGTGCGCTCATACCGAGTTCGGCGAGAGTCTTTGCTGTCGCCTCGAGGTGAGCAAAATACGGTTCGCCACTTTGCCTCTTTTGGCCTTCGTGGACTTTCCTCGCGAATTCTCTAGCTTTTTCTACTAGCTTTTGGTCCATCTGCCCATTCTACTCTTTCTGCTTCTTTTTTCCACGGCCCCATCTGGGCTTCTTGGGTTCTTTGAATATTTCTATGGCTCGCTCCAAGCCGATTTTATATACGTCGTCGGTTTTGAGTGAACGAAAATCTTTCTGGTGAACAACATAAGGACCGAAGCGACCGATGTTGGCACTGATCATCTCTCCTGTTTCTGGGTGAGGACCGAGCTCTCTTGGTAGTGAGAGCAGTTTGAGCGCTTGCTCGACGGTGATGGTATTTGGATTGATCTCCTTCGGAATACTTGCTCTTCTTGGCTTAACTTTTTTTAGCTTTCCATTTTTTCCTTTTTCCTTATTTTCATCACCCTTGCCGAGCTGTACATATGGCCCGAATCGCCCATCCATCACGAGTATTGGCAGCCCGCTTTCGGGGTCGATTCCGATAGGTTCGGCTTCTTTGACTTCGCTCCCATCGATATTGCGCATACCTTTGCAGTCGGGGAATCTCTCGCAGGAGAGGAATTTACCACCCTTGCCGAGCTTTACCACCATATCACTTCCGCAGGTTGGGCACTTGAAGCGCGGATCGGCCTCGCCAAGTGTAGTGAGCTTGGCGGTTTTTTCTTTGGACTTCACATCTTTGAGGAATGGCCCATAAAATTCGCGGAGAGTTGGTTCATACTCGCGCTTGCCCTCCGCAATTTGGTCGAGCTCATCTTCCATCTCGGCGGTGAAGGTGTCGCTGATGTAATTTTCGAAATTATCTTCGAGGAAGGTAGAAACGACGTCGCCGGTGTCGGTCGGTTTGAGGGTCTTGCCTTCCTTGTCGACATAACCACGTTCAATAATAGTATTGATAATCGAAGCATAAGTGGAAGGTCGGCCGATGCCACGCTTCTCGAGCTCCTTGATGAGTCCTGCTTCGCTGTATCTGTTTGGTGGTTCTGTTTGCTTTTCTTCGGTATTGATCGAAAGCAAATCGAGAGGGTCGCCTGCTTTGGTACGGGGCAGGAGGACGTCTTCGCCCTTGGCTCTTGGGTCGGCGAGGAGCCAGCCGTCTTGTAAGACTCTCGAACCATTCGAATGAAAATCAGGAATGCCTTTTATTCCAGTGGTGCTGATTATTTTGGTGCGCATGACAAGCGCGTCTTGCATTTGGCTTGCGACTGCTCTCTGCCAGATGAGCTTGTAAAGAAGTTTCTGGTCGTCGGTTGTACCAGCGTTTTCTTTGTCGAAGTGGGTGGGTCTTATGGCCTCGTGAGCTTCTTGTGCGCTCTTGGATTTGGTTTTGAATTGACGGATTTGATGCATGCCCTCACCATATTTTTTGCTCACTACATTTTTGATCTGAGCAAGGGCGATGCCGGCCATGGTGGTCGAATCGGTACGCATGTAGGTGATGTGACCGGCTTCATAAAGCTTCTGGGCGGCCATCATGGTGCGCTTAGGAGAGAAGCCCAGTCGGGTCGATGCCGTTTGTTGCAAGGTCGAAGTAGTGAAGGGTGCACGAGGAGAGCGCTTCACTTCTGTTTCTAGAACTTCCTTCACCTTCCAAAGTTTTTCTTTACCGGCTCTTTCGGCTTCTTTGTGAATGTTTTCCGCCTCTGCTTTGTTTTTGGGCTCGACTTCAGAGAGTGCACCAAACTTTTCTTTATTTTTAGTTTCTAGATTTACGCCAATAACATAAAAAGTTTCTGGCTTGAAGGCACGGATCTCGCGTTCGCGCTCCATGAGTATGCGGAGCGCAGGTGATTGTACTCGACCAGCGGACAAACCGTAGCGCACCTTTTTCCAAATAAGGCCAGAGAGGTCGTAGCCGACCAATCGATCCAAGACTCTTCTTGCTTCCTGTGCTTCGCGCAGATGCTCGTCTATTTTGCGCGGATGCATGAGTGCTTCTTCGATCGCTTCCTTAGTGATCTCATGGTAAGTAACCCTTTTTATATTTGAGATATGAGATTTGAGATTTGATTTTGCGAAATCATCTTTTATGATTTCGGCAATGTGCCAAGCGATTGCTTCGCCTTCGCGGTCGGGGTCGGTCGCGAGCAAAACTTCTTTGGCCTTTTTGGCGAGCGACTTTATTTCGGCCACCACCTTTTCTTTGCCCTTGCTGATTTCGTAGTGGGGGATGAATCCGCCTTCGATGTCGATGGCTTTCTTATTAGACTTAGGCAGATCGCGAATATGGCCAATAGAGGCGACGACCTTGTAGTCATCGCCAAGATACTTTCCTATAGTTTTGGCTTTGGCTGGGGATTCGACGATAAGTAATTTCATAAGATACAAATATACGAATGATGCGAATGCTACGAATAGCAACGAATAAAAAGATAATGAAGTAAGAATAAGAGATAAAGTAGAAAAAAGCAAAAACGACCTCACCCGCCTCGTAAAGCCTCGGCACCCTCTCCTTGCGAAGGAGAGGGGAAAAAACAAAAAATCGAGTAAACAAAAAGCGCCCGGCGAACCTCTTAGGTTGCACGGGCGCTCGGATCGGAAACCAGCGTTTTTTATTCACGGCCGGTTCCGATAATGGCGGGGTGGGCGGATCGTCCGCGGAGTGCGGTAGCGGGGGCTTGCATAATAACCACCCCCTACGATAACCGCTCCGCTATTGTACCTTCCGTAGCGCCCGCCGAAGATGACTTGCGGGCGACTGGCTTTCGCCGCACCCGATGCCTCACTGGCAAGCCCGCGGGCCTGCTTTGAGGCAATCTTCGCTACTTCCTTGCAGTTGTCGGTTGCTTTGTTTGGTGGGATTTTTAGTTCAACCAATTTGGCAACGCAGTTCGCGAAATCGTCTACCACTGTCTCGGTGGTCGGGGTGATGGTGGCTGCTATCGCCACCGATCCTTCCTGCTGGCCATTCAGTGGGGCGAAGCCCAAAAAAAGACCAACAAAAACGAAAGCAAAACGTGTCATAGGTGCTCCTCTGGGGTATATTGTAGCATAAGTGTGGGAGGATGTCAACTATATAAACAAACGAAAACCCCGCAGTTGGTCTCACATACTTCGTGAGGACTGCGGGGGCTGAGGCTGGTCACCGCGGGACGGTGACGGGGTGCGGAAGGGTAGATAATTTCCCTACTTCGGAAATGAAGCGTGCAAATGTGCCGGAAAGTTCGGGGATGATGGCCAACGTGGCCATCATGACGAAACCGACCATGAGTGCGCTCTCGGTAGCGCTTCGTTCGTGATCGCGGAACGATCGCGATACGAAAATAGCGAACAAGAACACCGCCGCCATCGTGGCCGCGAAGAGCCGGATCGAAAGTTGTAGTTGTTCCATCCGCCTATATTTAAGCACGATTGGTAACGCTTGTCAAATTTGAATTGACGTGGCCGGCCACCTCCCTTGCTGTAAGGGAGGGCTGGGGTGGTTTATGTGCGTCGTATCTGCCCAAGCTTTTCTTCGATATGCCCCTTGAGTTCGAGGAGGGTAAGGGTGGTCTGGATTTCGGAAATTGAAAGATTTTGTGCGCTCGCTTCTCTTATCAACTCGCTCTTTTCTTTTGGACTCTCGAGCAATTGCAAGATTAGCAATTCTTTCTCCGAACAGTCGGTGTGGGTGGCTTGAGCCCCTCCCCTTTGGGGAGGGGTAAGGGGTGGGGTTGTGGGGAAATCCAATTTCCCCACTCCCAATGCTTCCAAAATATCATCTCCGCTTCGCACCAATGTCGCCCCGAGTCGCAGGAACATATTAGGCCCCTCCGACATCGGGTTGAATATGCTTCCGGGAACGCAGAGCAATTCTCGGTTGTATTCGGTGGTGAGCTTGGCTGTAATCATGGTGCCCGACTTTTGCTCAGCTTCTATTATAAGAGTGGCGTCGCACATGCCGGCCATGATGCGGTTGCGCTGAGGGAAGCTCCATTGGGTCGCCTTGAAGTCGGGCTCATATTCGGAGAGAAGAGTGCCTCCGCTCTCGACTATTTCTTCGGCGAGTTGTGCATGACTTGCGGGGTGGAGAACGTTTGGTGAGAGCCCACTCCCAGGCACGGCGATCGTAGGCAAGTTGTTTTGTATCGCAAGACGGTGAGCGATTGAGTCGATGCCGAGTGCGAGCCCAGACACGATCGTTATGGGGAATCCACGCAGGTCGGCGATAAGCGCACTCGTGGCTTCTTTGCCATAGCCAGAATATTTGCGCGAACCGACGACGCAAAGAAATTTTCTTTCATAATCAGGTACTTGGCCCGCGAAGCAAAGCTTTTTTGGCGGATCAGGTATTTGAGCGAGGAGAGGAGGCCAGTCGGGTTTATTTAGCGTCTCTATTTTATAAGACATCTTGGATTTTATTGTAGCAAATGATAATATTCATTACATGTTGGACATCAAATTCATCAGAGAAAATGCCGATATCGTAAAGGATGCCGCTCAAAAAAAGCGCGTTGAGGTTGATATAGATGAGCTAGTAAGGATAGACGATGAGCGCCGTAAGCTCATTACGGAAGTAGAGCGTGATCGCGCCGAGCAAAACGAATATAGCAAGAAAATATCTGCGAACTCTTCCGACTCAGAGCGACAAGAGATGATTAGTAAAATGCAGGAGCTAAAGTCCGGGATGCAGAAAAACGAGGAGGTGCTCAAAGAGGTAACCAAGAAATGGTTCGACCTTATGATAAAGGTGCCCAATATTCCTTCACCAGATACTCCGGTTGGGCCCGACGAAAGTGGTAACAAGGTTATTCGACAATGGGGCGAAATTCCCAAGTTCGATTTTGAAGTCAAAGATCACGCTGATATAGGCCGCGAGCTTGGCATTATCGATACCGAGAAGGCGGGGGCCATTTCCGGAGCGAGGTTCAACTACATTATGGGAGATTTGGCACTTTTGCAATTCGCCCTACTCAATTTTCTTTTTGATACGCTGACTAATGAAGATAAATTGAAGGTGATCGCAAGCGAAGCTGGTCTCAATGTTTCCACCAAGCCATTCATACCGGTCTTGCCTCCGATTATGATGAAATCTGCCGTGATGAACAAGATGGGCCGGCTTCAACCGATCGATGAACGCTACTACTTCGAGAAGGATGACATGGTTTTTATCGGTAGCGCCGAACACACCCTTGGTCCGCTTCATATGGATGAAATCTTTGAGGAAAAGGATTTGCCTCGTCGCTATATCGGCTACTCGGTCGCCCTGCGACGCGAAGCCGGAAGCTACGGTAAAGATACCAAAGGTATCTTGCGTCAACACCAATTCGACAAAGCCGAGATGGAAACTTTCTGTTTACCAGAAAATTCTTATGCAGAACAAGATCTTTTGGTCGCTATCCAAGAATATATTTTGCGTAAGCTCAAAATCCCGCACCAAGTCGTGCTTATCTGCACCGGCGATATGGGCGGACCCGACCATCGCCAGATCGACATAGAATGTTGGATCCCGAGTCAGAACAAATACCGCGAAACTCATACCTCAGACCTAATGCAAGGATTTCAGGCTCGCCGGCTCAACACTCGGGTCAAAAGAGCGGACGGCAAGATCGAACATGTGCATATGAATGATGCAACAGCAATCGCCATGGGGCGCACTATGATAGCAATCATAGAAAATTATCAGCAAAAAGATGGCTCGATAATTATTCCAGAAGTACTGCGGACTTTTATGGGCGGCAAAGAACGTATCGAGAAGCAGAAATCTAGAATCTAATGAAGAGTAGGGGCCGAGCAGGTTTTTCGAGCAAAATTAGCAAGCGCAACAAGAGGCGTAGAACTTTTAAGCTTGCTTTGTTTGTCGCCTTGCCGATAGCCGTCCTTGCGGGATTGGTATTTTTCTTACGACTTAGCGTGTTTCAGATACAGAACATTGAAGTAGTTGGTGCGGTTACTCTAAGTCAGGAGCAGATCAAGTCGATTGGGGCGGAGTATATTTCTGGCGCTTATCTTGGAGTCATTCCTCGAAGCAATATCCTGTTTGCCGATACTCACAAGCTCGAGGATTCGATCAAGAGCACTTTTGGTAAAGTAGAAAGCGTCAAGATCGATCGAAATGCGGATGGCAATTTGAAAATCAAAATAAAGGAGAAAACGGCCGTGGCTTTGTGGTGTCGGGCCGAGGATTGCTTTCTTTTGGATCATGGGGGTGTCGTCTATGCACGAGCAAGCGAGAGTGAAAAGGCGGGGAAGGTGGTATTCTCAGGGGCGATCGGGGGCGACCCGATCGGCAAACAGCTAATGGGGGAAGAGGAGATGGGGTACTACTTTGCTTTGGTTGAGAAGCTCGGTAGTGCTGGTATCGAAACTTCGCAAATAACTCTGGAGTCAGCGGACAAGACAATTCTCCGGACTTCGCTATGCGACATCGTAGTTTTGCCTGAGGAAAGAGACGCAGGCAAAACCGCCGAGAACCTTCTTCTCTTAGTCGATACAGAAAGGAAGAAGAATGGCGAAGTCAGGTTTGAGTACATCGATGCACGCTTCATGAACAAGATGTTCTACAAGATAAACTAGTTTGTTGCTATAATTAAGCCCAATGAGCGAAATTTACCGAACGGATTCAATCATCTGGGCTTACCTCAAATGGCATTATGCGCAGGGGGTTCGCGAGCTTGTGGGAGTCGGACAGAATTTCCTGTGGTTCTTAGCCCACTTCTTTTCTTTTGGTTTACTTTTGCGGACTTTGGTTTCTCCTTGGAAGAGGATGGGAGAGAGCTATGGCGAGGGCTTCGACCTAGGTAACTTCGCTAGCGCCTTTATAGTCAACAGCTTGATGCGGGCGGTGGGTTTCGTTAGTCGGACAGTGGTGCTTATTATCGGCTTTTGCGCTTATTTGTTTGTGCTGGGCTTCTTCTGTGGCCTCTTTCTGGTTTGGCTTCTTGCCCCGGCCATACTCATGGCCAGCATTATTCTATCAGCTACCTTCTTTGTAATATGACATGGAATGAGATCAAAAGAATATCAGAACCGCATTTCTATGCCATACGAATTGATCGGTTTCTGCCTAGGGTTTTGCGATCAATAATGCGCAAACTTTGCGCCTTTGGGGCCGTTTTTTTCTTCTTTGCCTCTTTCGGCTCTTTACCACTCGACTTTTCTTTTGCTGACGGAGCATCCTTCCTTTGCATCTCGCTTTATCTTATATTCGGCTTTTTGGAGAGCTTCTATCGATCGATGCGGTATTCGGGATTGCATTCGCGTGTTCGCGAAAGGACTCTGGAGGAGGGAGAACGCCTAGAATACGCGCTCTCGCAGATTCTATACCGAACCGATGAAATAGATGCGACCAGAAGCTTGTGCGAAACCAAAGTTGGTCTCGAAATATTTGAACGGGCCGGAATTCTGAGGAGTGAAGCGAGGAAATTCATCGTAGCTGGGCGGAATCCGCTTATCGCGAGCGCCATGCGTTTTGGTAGTGCTCACTCACTGCCTGCTTATGCGGAAGTGCTTTACGACGCAGACAAATCGCTCCAGGGATTCCTCAATGCCTATGGGGTCAATCGCGAAGAATGGATCGGTAGTGCCAAAATGGTTAGTGAATTTTATGATAAGAAAAGTCGCAAAGAAAGATTTTGGGGACGTGAGAATTTGGGCTCGATACCCTCGATTGGCACGAGCTGGGCCTACGGTGTCTCAAGCGATCTCGGTAACTTCGGGGTTGCCTTTGACCGTATGGTCAATTTGGTGTCGGTGGATATCGATAACGGTTATCGGGCGAAAGAGCTTGATTTGCTCGAAGGTGTTCTCGAACGACGTAGTGAGGCGAATGCCATAATTATCGATGATGATGAGAGTGTGGTACGCGACATCGTCACTCGCTTACTCAAACGTATGAAGCTCGGGGTGGCTCTGCCGTCGCTCGAGCACAAGTGCCTGATCGAGCTCGATACAAGTGCGCTTCTCGCTTCTTTCAAACAGACCGCTGACCTGCAAGCCGAACTGTTGAAGCTTCTCAATCAAGCAGTATCGGCTGGCAATATTTTACTTTATATACGCGATCTACCTGGGACGGTTGCTGGCTTCAAGTCGGCTGGAGTAAATCTACCCTCGGTCCTTTCGCCCTTTCTCGAGTCGAGTAATTTGCAGGTGATTGCTCATGCTGGCAATTCGGATTTCCACTTTTTTATAGAAACCAATGCTACTTTGCTCGAAAGGTTTGAACGCATAATCCCCGACGAAGTCGGTCCAGCCGCTTCGCTACCACCGATTTTTGAGCGTGCAATTCTTCTTGAAAAAGAATATCCGCTCAAATTTGCTTTTGGGGCACTCCACGAGGTTGCAGTTTCGGCCGAAAGGTATGTTACGGTCGGCGAAATGCCAGGCAAAGCTCTCGACATGCTGGTGGAGCTCGCGCCTTGGGCCGTCGGTCACAAGATTGAGATTGTAAGAGAGAATGATGTGGCCACCTTCGTATCCGAAAAGACCGGTGTCGCGACTGGACCCATGAAGCTTGGTGAAGCAGAGAAAATCGAAAAGCTCGAAGAGACTTTGCATAAGCGGGTGGTGGGGCAGGAGCTTGCGGTAAGTAGTGTCGCTAGTGCTATCCGTCGTTCGCGCTCAGGACTTGTCGCGCCCAATCGGCCGATTGCTTCTTTCCTATTCCTTGGGCCGACCGGTGTCGGTAAGACCGAAGTGTCGAAGACCTTGGCTGAAAGCTTCTTTGGTAACGAGTCGAGTATGCTTCGCCTTGATATGTCTGAGTACAACGGGCCAGATGCGTTACACAAGCTGGTAGGAAGCTTTGCGGAAAATCGGCCGGGGCTACTCGCCTCGCAGGTGCGCGACAAACCGTACGGAGTATTACTTCTCGATGAGTTCGAGAAGGCCTCGCCTGAGGTGCACGACCTCTTCCTGCAGATTTTGGACGAAGGGCTCTTTACCGATGCTTTGGGCAAGCGGGTGAACTGTCGCAATCTCATAATGATCGCAACCTCGAACGCCGGCAGTGAGCTCATCTGGGAGACGATCAAGCAGGGCAAAGACCTAAGTCAAGAGCAGGGCCGAATAGTCGAAACCATCATCAAAGAAAGAACTTTCAAACCAGAACTTATAAACCGCTTCGATGCGGTGGTGCTCTTCCACCCTCTGCAGAATTCTGAGCTTCGCCTGATAGCAAACCTTGAGCTCCAAAAACTCTCGCGCCGGCTCAAGGAGCAGGAGATGGAGCTTGTGATCACCGACGATCTTTTGAATTTCTTGGTGGCGAAGGGCAGTGACCCACAATTTGGCGCGCGCTCGATCAATCGGGTTATCAAGAGTGTGGTCGAGGACTACATCGCTCGACAGATCGTGGCCGGCAAGATCGGAGCGGGCAGTAAGGTGGAAATAAAAGCTGGGGATCTTGTCCCCAGCTCATAATGGCTGACGGCTGTTGACAGTATTGTGGCGTTTTGCTATTTTGAAAGGGCGATGAACACTGTGCACAACGCCAATGTCATCGCCGTGGCCCTTGAGGCCGCGGCTCAACACGGTGCCCAAAACCTATCCGGCTAAGGCATCTCCCGACAGCGCCCCGGCCACCAGATTCTAGTTTAGATGAAGGTGGCCGGGGTTAATTTTTTATATAATTTATAAAATGGTTAATTTAGGATTTTGGTCAAAAATAGAAAAGCCGATACTTTGTCTTGCACCGATGGCCGACGTTACCGACTCGGCCTTCAGGCGTGTCATCGCGAGTTGCTCTAATAATTCTCTCGATACGTTCTCCTCGCTTGGCACGGATATTTTCTTGCTAGAAAATTCCTCTGCTCGGCCCAGTCGGCCTGCGCAAGGCCCGCTCGGAGAAGTATCTCGAGAACGTATTAATAGTTATGTCACGTGGACGGAATTTGTCAGTGCCGACGGGTTGGTGCTTGCGCACGAGGAAGGCAAGAAAAAGTTGCTCAAAGATTTGGAATACAGCGAAATTGAGAGGCCGATCGTGGCCCAGCTTTTCGGTTCTCGACCGGAGAATATGCGCAAGGCAGCGTATCTCGTCGCGAGCTTGGGGTTCGATGGGCTCGATATCAACATGGGTTGTCCGGACAAAAGTATCGAGAAGCAGGGCGCGGGTGCGGCGATGATCAAAAATCCGCGGCTCGCAAGGGAAGTGATACGTGCAGCCAAAGAGGGAGTAGAAGAGTATGCAAAGGAGCAGGGAAAAGAAGCGATACCTGTGTCGGTAAAAACCCGTCTTGGCTACAACAAAGATGAGCTAGAAGGGCCTGCCCGACCAGATGGAACTATGGGCGGGTGGTTACCAGAGCTTTTGGCCGAAGAGCCAGCGGTCATCACCATCCATGCCCGCACACGCAAGGAGATGTCCAAGGTGCCGGCGCGGTGGGAAAGGATCAAGGAAGCGGTTGAGATTCGAAATACCCTCCCTTTTGGGGAGGGGGTAGGGGGAGGGGCTACTTTGATCTTCGGCAATGGCGATGTTGACAGTGTGGCCGATGCCTATGCCAAAGCTGAAGCAACTGGCTGTGATGGGGTGATGCTCGGCCGCGCGATATTTGGCAACCCCTTTTTGTTCGCCAATTTGGCCACTGCAAAGCAGAGTAGCCAAATTGAGCATCCGGCGAAGCTTTTAGCGAAGTCGGATAATATCGATCCACAACTGAAACTCAAGGCCCTTCTTGCCCACATCAAACTCTTTGACCAAAACCTCGGTAAAGTAAAAAGCTTTGCGGTGATGAAGAAGCATTTCAAGTCTTATCTTTCTGGTCTACCCGATGTCCACGATTTGAAAGAAGAGCTCATGAATGCGGAGAGTGCCGAGAGTGCTATTCTCGCACTCGAAAAATACTTGGGGTATAATTGATTCGATGAATCTGCCGTTTAGTATCGTAAGTAAGGTCAGCTTTTCGAGCGCCAATTTCGCGCTCTTGGTTTTCTTTCTCATCGCTTTGGTAACCTGTGTGATGTCTGTGATTTTCTTTTTCCATTGGCGCAAGTATGGCATGGGTGGCAAAGTTCTAGCCCTTGCCGAGTTTGGCTATTTGGGCGTGGCGGTTTGGCTTTTGGTCACCGCGTATTTTAATATTCCTGCACAATAAAATGATAATGTTTGAAGAGGGCGAGCAAATAATCAAAGTGATCAGGAGGCATTATTTGGTTTTGGTGCCGGAAATATTTACTCTCGTTTTGCTCGCTATCGCTCCACTTGCTATATACGCAGTATTGGTATCTGGCTTCATTCCTTTGAATATCGATATCAAGGACTTCGTCAGGAGCTTTTTTGAAGAGTGGAAGGCCTTTGCTTACTCGGTCTGGCTACTTCTGCTCTGGATATTCTTCTTTGTTAGCTGGACAGACTACTACCTCGATCTTTGGGTTATCACCGATCGCAGGATTATCGATGTTGAGCAGAAAGGATTCTTTCATCGCGAGGTTACTACCTTTATGTACGGCCACATCCAAGATATAACCGTAGAGACGCGAGGATTTGTCGAAACAATGTTTAAATTTGGCACCTTACATGTGCAAACGGCCGGTCACAATCGAGAGATACTTATCCGCGACGCGCACGACCCCGAAGAAGCGAGGAGTTTGATATTGCGTTTGCAAGAAAAATCCAAAGTAGGCCAATAGCGTAGCCAACCAAGACATCACTTAAATAATGCACTCCAAGATAGAGCCGGCTTATACCTACAAGTAGTATAAGCAAGGTGAGAAGGATTAGTGTTTTGTTTTGTAACGGGTGCTTGGTGTGCTTGTAAACGACGTAAAATAGAAAACCATAAAGTGCCATAGCAGCTGCGGAATGTCCGCTCGGAAAAGAGGGCGAGGTCTCGAGATACAGCGCTCCTTCTGGTCGCGGGATGTTGAAGATGTGTTTGACGATCCAAACACTCACGGCGCTTCCGCCGACACTGAGAAGAAGGGGGATAATCCTAGAGTGGTGCTTGTGGTAATAGAAAGAGAGTACTGCAAGCGCGGTAACCAAAGAAACGACCAAAATCCCAGCCGAATAGGTGATAGAGAGAAAGACAAAATCAAGAGCTGTTTGCATTTATCGATATTATATCAAACAACGGTGCATTTCTAAATTTTCCTTGCATCAATCGCCCAATGGAGCAGGACCTGTCTTTGGCGAGGACGGCAATTTTGGTCTAGAGTGCGACAATTCTTGGCTACTTGTGCGACGTGCCTTTGTATCATTTTCCATCTTTTGATCTGACGCCTGTCTTCCTCGGGAATCCGTCTCCCGAGGTAATATCGGCAGTACCACTCGAACCAGCCGTGCGGGTCGTCTTTGTAGATCCAGCCCTTTTTGCGCCAGACCGAAAGTGGCTGGCTCGCCTCCTCTTGGTAATAATTGAGCTCCGAATGCTTCTTACCGTCCTTAGAAAGCACGGCACCTTGGAACCATGCTTTGGGCAGGTCTTTGGGGATTAGCCCATCTACTCCGATGAAGTAAGCACCGCCAAACACACCCAAACGAAACATTTCTTTCGGGGTAAGGTCAGGACGAAATTCTGGATCAAAGTTTTTACCGGCTCGCTCGCTTAGTTGGTAGCGGTAATTTTTTTGAAAGCGATTGTTCGCGACGAGCGTTTTCTTTTTGCCGGTTTTAGCTTGCATAAACTACTTTTTCTTTTTTGCAGAAGTGGCCTTTCGGGCTACCTTTTTCGGCTTGAGAGCTTTGGACAAAGTCTTCCACTGCTTCTTGAGATCACCTACAATCATACTCAGGTCTCCTTCGCTATCCTTTATCTTCTTTGCGTAGTTGCTTGCGACGGTGTCGATAATCGCATTGTAGATCGGTTCGGTAACCTCTTTGGCTGACTCGAGCTTCTCGATGACATCACCTTTCATTTTAATCACCCAAGCTTTGGCGTGGTTCTGGCGTTGCTTGGCCTTTGATCCTAATAGAAAATATGCCCCCGCAGCGATGCTTGCCAAACTTACTCCGATCGTCGTGTACTTGAGAGCACTCGATGTACCATTTGCTTTCCTGTTTGCCATATGTTTTGTGTTATCTTTGTAATCCGATTTTTACCGCAAGGTCTTTCGCATAAACCTTGTGTATATATTATAGCACTCTATAAAAAATGCGGGTCCTCCTTCGCTAAAGCTACGGATGGACAAGTAGGAATTTCGGTCATTACATGACCAGTAGACCTTTTGGATAAAATTTTTCGTCAACTCAAATTTTATGCTCAAAAGGTTTTCGAATCCTAACGGAAGTGCTATTCAAAGCACTTCCTCCCGCAGGAGCCGTAGGTAGCAAAATAGCCGTGATAAAAATCACGACTATTTATGCTGACGGCTCCGCGGGTAGGATTCGAACCTACGACCAACGAGTTAACAGCTCGCCGCTCTACCAACTGAGCTACCGCGGAATGATTTTATTCCGTGGTGTGCTCAGTTACTGAGCCCCGCCCGACCGAATGATTCGGTCATTCGGGCAGGTGCCGCGGAATGATTATTCTTTTGTCCAAAGAACGAGGGTATTCTAGCAGAAATGGGCGCCTCTGCGCAATATGAGAAAAGGGGCGAGTATATAAACGAGTATATAAAAGGGAAAGAGGCGGGCTTGCGAGCCACGCCTCCTGGGGTTAGGCGACTCGGATCCACGCTCTGTGGTCGGTCCGCGATCGGACCGAGAGCAAGAACCTGTCGCCCACGTATTCGAGCTTGTAAGCAGGGTCTAGCCAGACCGTACTTACTTCCTCCGCAATTTGTACGCCGGTCATGCCTCGAAAGAGGCAATTCCAGGCGCGCAGAGCTTTTTGCTCGGTGCGCCGTCGGTTCCACCTCCATCCGTGGTGGTGCCGATCGCCGTTCTCTCCGCAGAAGAAGGCAAAATAGAAGTCCAGTTCGTTAACAATCTGCTGGGGAGAATAATTATCAAACAGGGCGTGCCATGCCCTGTGCTTACCCCGAAAAACTATCGAGATATTTTCGGGCGAGGACTCTCCACCGAGACTCTTAGGTTTCCTGTGATGTCTCGTTGAGTGTCCGGGGATCCACGGGTCCGTAGATCACCCCCTTTCTGTGGTTAGCATAACGCTATTTGCAAGGAAGGGAAGTCTGTCCTGTGTCTTGACTTCTCGCCATTTGCGATGGCTTGAGTTATTATCATTGGCATGGGTTATTTATGGAGCAAAGCGAAAAATTTTGTAACTGAGAAGGGCAATGCTAAAAAAATATTTATTCTGGCACTCGTTTTTGTACTAGGATGGCTTGCGAATTACACTTACTGTTCAAAGTTGGGGCGAGAGGATCTTCCGGTGTCCATCAGACAAAATTCTTCAGAATTTCAATATATAAATCCACTTCTTTTTATTGATAACTCCAAAGAGGACTTTTCTGAGTACAAGCGCTTAGAAAAGCAAATGCGGGATTATATCGATGAGTCAGTTAAAAATGGAAATGCAAGCAAGGTATCTGTCTATTTTCGGGATCTAAATACTTCGCGGTGGGGCGGGATAAACGAGCGCGATCTTTACGCTCCTTCGAGCATGCTCAAGGTTGCTATCCTGATGAGCTACCTGAAAATTGTTGAGAACGATCCGGGTATTCTTGAGGAAAAAATTTGGTATCAAAGGAAGGATGTCTATGGCGAATTTTATAAACCGACGAGGAAGATAGAGGAGGGGTATCATTCTGTCAAAGAATTGCTCCAATACATGATTATTGATTCCGACAATACCTCGATGTCCTTGCTTGTCGCATTCAGATCAAAGAATGTAGTTGGTATCTATAGTGATTTGCGACTACCCGACTTGCTTAAAGGGTCTGATGATTTTATGTCGGCTGAATCCTACTCTTACTTATTCCGCACACTCTACAATGCAACTTATTTGCGACGATCCTATTCAGAGGAGGCCTTAAAAATTTTAACTCTTACGAGTTTTGATAAAGGTATCGTAAGTGGTGTACCTAGCTCAATAAAAGTGGCTCACAAATTCGGAGAGCATACCGTATTAACTGATGGAAAGGTTGCGGAGCGACAGCTTCATGACTGTGGCATAGTGTATGCTCCGGACAAGCCCTATCTGCTTTGTGTTATGACCAAGGGTACGAATTTTGCTGATCTTGAGCAAATAATCGGAGATCTATCGAGGATGGTTTATGACTTCACTCAAAATCCCGACAACTTTTAATCTCGAATAAGTGTACTCGCCTTGAGCGGGTTACTTTGGTACAATAATGCTATTAGAATAATCCAAAATATAATGGCAAAAAGGACAACCGGTGTGGGCAACAATAAAGCGTCGCGCTCCCGCAAAACTAAGAAACGCTTGGCGATCAAAAGTGCCAAGATCGCGATGAGAAAGAAGAAATAATTTCTCAGGTGAAAGAACAAAGATTTCACATATATCGAAAGTACATATTTATCCTAGCCGGAGTCTTACTTCTTGGCGGACTTGCTTTTGGTATATCTAAATATCGCGATTTGCAGAGAAATTTGATGATGACGAGTCAAGAATTGCAGGAGACCTCAGCCCGACTCGCTACTCTGCAGGATGAGAGGAACTACATTTATGAGAATCTACTTTCCGAGCAGGCCAAGAACACTTTATTCGAGAACCAAATAAAGGAAATCGCAGGTACGGTCGGTACTCTAGACAAGCTTTCCAAAACTGATAAAGAGCTTTTGCAAAAATACTCCCGAGTATTTTTCTTGAATGAACACTACGTGCCAGAATCTCTGGCCACCATTACCCCAAGTATTGTATTTGAGGAAGAGAGAATCAATCGTATTCACACCAAGGTTTTGCCTTACCTTGAGGAAATGATAAAGGATGCCGAGAAGAACGAAACTCCTATCCGTGTGGTTTCGTCTTATCGGTCTTTTGCGGAGCAATCGTCCCTCAAAGGTCGATACCTTGTCACTTATGGATCAGGGGCCAATAAATTTTCTGCTGATCAAGGATATTCCGAACATCAGCTTGGGACAACCGTCGATCTCACTACTGTCAAACTGGGTGCCAATTTCACAAGCTTCGCAGATACTGAGGCCTTCAGGTGGATGCAGGAAAATGCTTATAAATACGGCTTTATACTTTCTTATCCGGCCGGCAACTCATATTACCAGTATGAGCCATGGCACTGGCGATTCGTGGGCAAAAAGCTGGCCTTACGTCTACATAACGAGAAGGAGAATTTCTATGACGTAGACCAGCGAACCATCGACAATTACCTCATTACTATTTTTGACTGATGATATTTTGCTACTTAGATCTTACAAAGTTATAATTACAAATATGATAAATATAAACATAAAGTCGACCAATATAGCGCTTACTCCGGCGATCGAAGAATACATCAATAAAAAGATTCTCGGTATTGAGAAATTTGTGAGCGATAGCGAGGAGGCCCTAGCTAGTGTGGAGGTGGGCAAGACCACCAAGCATCATAAACAGGGTGATGTGTTTAGGGCAGAAATCCACATGAAGGTTCCGGGCAATGAATTTTATGTTACAGTAGAAAAGGATGATTTGTACGCAGCGATCGATGAGGTAAAAGACGAGCTGGTCCGCGACATGACGTCGCGCAGAAAGCGAGCTCTTCGACTTTTGAGAAAGGGCGGACAGAAAATCAAGGAGTTCATAAAAGGATTCAGAAAATAATTTATTATTAAACAGTTTTAGTAAACAAAATCAATGCAAAACGAAGATCAAAAAGCTGGGCCAGTGGTTTCTGGTTTGGTACTGCTCGCAGCCGCGCTCTTTACGGCAAATGTTTATATGTCTTACTCGTCCGAGAAGCAGGCGGTAGTCTATGATGAGGCCGGTGCGACTTATGAGCAAGCCGCTTCTGTTATGATGAGTTTGAGAGACGCTAAAAGTGCAGTTGCAACAGAAGCGACGACCACCGACAGTGTATCGAAAAAAGAAGCACCCGTTTTGCAATAGCTATTGCGAAAGTCCTCTGAGGAAATCAGAGAAAGACATTTCTCTTTTGCCCTCAGGCAGGACTTTTGTCAGCTGAAGCACACCATTCTCTAGGTGTGCTTCTTTGATCACCACGCGCTTATTGTGGTGGGTGAAATAAGTGCCGGGCCAGCCCTCAAAAGCCAGGATTTTTAGGAATGCTTTTTTTGCTTCGTCACCCTGTGGTAAATCTTGTGGATCTATCATGAGCTCTCCGTCCTCCTTTTCTATCTTTGTGCAATATGAGGCCTCCTCTTCGTTCTGGAGGACGGGGTCGATCGCGCCCACAATCCATTCGGGCAATATATGAGCGAAGAGGCGAGCACCTTCGGCTGCGAGCACTCTTTCGAGCTCGATACGGCCGATGGCCTCCATAAAATCTAGTTTCTTTTGGATTAGTACTGGCCCTGTGTCCATTGTTTCCTCAATTTGCATGATACTTACACCCACTTCTCTTTCATCATTCAAAATCTGAGACTGGATCGGTGATGCCCCACGATACTTTGGAAGTAGTGAGGGGTGGATGTTCAGTGTCTTGCGAGGTGGTATTTCAAAAATTTCTTGTGGAATCATTTTCCCATAAGAAGCTACGAGAAAAAGGTCAAAGTTCCTTGATTTCAAATCAGCAATAAGTTCTCCGTTGTCTTTCTTGAGAGAAGCTGGATCAATAGTTTGAATATTGTTTTCCATCGCCCAGACTTTGACCACGTTTGGTGTAAGTAGGAGCTTACGACCGACTGGCCGATCAGGTGTTGTAATAATAAGAGAAGGAATAAGTCCGTGAAGTTTGAGTTCATCTAACACATAGGTACTAAACTCGGATGATCCAAAAAAAGCGAAGCTCATAAAGTGTAATTAGGTTAATTTAGTGTCAGGTGGCATTTCCTTTAATCCGACCGCTTTATCGATGAAAAGTATGCCATTCAAATGATCGATCTCGTGCTGAAAGACTTGAGCCATAAGACCCGATCCACCGAAAGTAAAGACCTTACCCTCTTCATTGTAGGCCCGCACCTTAACCTTTTCGGCCCGCTCCACTCTGCCATAAAGCCATCGGACCGAAAGGCATCCTTCCTCGACTTTTTGTTTCTTTTTGGAAACACTCAGTATTTCCGGATTGATGAAGACCATGTCCTTCGGTATTGTGTTTCTTGTACCCGCGTCCTTGTTTTCGATTTCAAAAATTCTTTTTGATACCACGAAAATCTGTAAGCCCTCGCCGATTTGTGGAGCGGCGATCGCCACCCCATCTTCCTCGGCGTCTAGGGCCTTTTGCATCCGTCTTACGATGGTGTCGATTTTACGGCTGTTTATTTCTTCCACGGGGACGGGCTTGGCCACTTCGCGCAGAAGAGGGTGATCCTTTTGGATAATAGCACCTACTTTTTTGACGTTTTTTGCGTTCTCTTTCATGTTACCAATTTACCATCTTTCTTGGGTCTAATCCATCTGTAGACACATCAGAGAAGGTTCTCGGGGTTGACTTTGATTTCGAAGTGGGCGGGGAGAGAAGCGAGTAGGCGCGAGAGGGCTGGGTCAGGAAACTCCTCTCGACGTATTTTTAGCACCGCGTTCACGGCAGATTGCTTACCTTTCTTTTCGTGCATGGAAGAGAAGATCGCGGGCTCCCAATCCTTAAAGATCATTTTTAACTTCGCCGTTTCCTTGGCTACGAAGTCTCGATGGCCTCTCACGGTAACTTTGACAAAGATAGAAAAGGGCGGGTAGCTCAGATTCTTGCGTTCCCCCGTTTCTTCTCGGTAAAAATCTGCCAAATTGCCAGTCAGGGCCAAATTGATTGTCGGGTCATCAATGTTTCGACTCTGTATCACGAGCGTGTCTTTGGTCATGTTTTTTACTTCCGTTATGATACGGAAAATTCTTTCGCGTATTTGGAAATCCGGTATGGCGAAAATCGAATCCATGGATACAATGACCGACAAATTGACGTTCTTGCGTAGATAAGCAAAAGCCATTTCGGTGCCGACTAGAATATTGCCTCTGCCGGTTTCAAAATCTCTGGCTATACCACGAGCTCGCTTGGCGGTACTAGCCGTGTCGCTATGAAGCTCAAATATTTTGCCCCGCTTTTCTACTGTTGGAAATGCTCCCCGTAATTCATCGGTTACTCGGTCGATCCCTGCGCCAAGTGCTGTCAAGTTCCAGCTTTGACAAATTGGGCAGAGCTCGTTTGCATCTCGAAGTTGGCCGCATTGATGACATTTGAATACGGTTTGCTCGTGGACCCTATGGAGAACCATGGGTGATTCGCAGTTGTTGCAAATTATGCGGTTACCGCAATCTCGGCAAATTATTATGGGCGCGATACCTTTTCTGGAAGCAAAAACGAAAACATTACCTTCGATATCAAGCGACTCCCCGATTATTTCTAAAAGTCTGGGCGAGAGAGCTTTCCATTCCTCTTTCTTTTTTTCAGGTTCGGACCTTTCTGGTTTGCTCTTTCGGAGATCAATTATTTCGGTTTTTACCCGGCTCGCTAAACGCCATTTGACGGTTTCGAATTCGGATAAACTTTTCTCCTTGTGGCGCCAGAGAGTATTGATACTCAGGACAGAATCACCAATTATTACGCGGTCCGCTTGTAGCTTGCCCAAGGTTTCCGCAAAAAAGCGTAGGTCGAAGAATGGCTGCACAACCGTTTGCCATCCGCGGTTGCTCTCCTCTTCTATGACGAGGGTGCCCCAATCATTGCGAGGTAGGAAAAGCCAAGAGGGCGTGGCGATTATCAAGACTGGATGTTCTTTGGAGAGAGCTCGGCTCAATTCTTTTGCAAGGTCGGTCTTGCTCATATTGGCGTTTAGGGTAACCACATATTGCTCGATACCTTTCTCCATCCTTTCTCTGGCCTTATCGACACTTTCGTTTTGGGGCAGGCAGAGGAAAACTGATTTTTTTGAAGCAAAGTCTTCTCTTACCAGAGCTCGATAATGCGCAAAGCGGTCTTCGTTTTCTGTTTGGAGTGCGAGTACCTCAACCTTTTCTTTTTGCCTGCTTCCTTCAGGGGTCCAGTTCTTCATTCCGTGAGTAAGTAACTTAGGATTTTGTAAGACCAAAACCGGCAGAAGATGTGAGATTATTCCGTTCGGAGTAGAGGAAAAATATTTGGCAGTCTCCTTGCAAGCTGCGAGAAATTCTTTGGTGAGGAAATGGTCGAATCGTGGGCTATCGATTTTTTTTAGGGCAAAGTCGGCCGACCTTATTTCGGCTTTGTGCTCTTCGGCTCTCCGACTCTCGATTACGAGCGCGGGTCGGACTGATCCGCGAACGGAAATTTTGATAAGCGAACCGGATTCGAAGGGTGTAGCCGAAAAGTACGTGAGGGTCTCAAGCTTGGAGACTTTGGTAATTGGCAGACACTCGATAATGTACATACTATAAGTAAAGTCGAGAATACCCTAAGGCGCAAGTCTCGGGGTTGAAAGAGTGGGTCAAAACTTGTATATTGGGGGCACGATGTCTTTTCTCTCAAAAAAGCTGGGTATCGATTTGGGGACGGCGAACACTCTCGTCTTTATGCCCGGGAAGGGGATTGTGCTGAATGAACCCTCCGTTGTTGCAGTTTCGGTAGAAGACAACCGCATTTTGGCGGTGGGCAATGATGCAAAGACCATGATCGGTCGCACCCCCGAAGCCATAATTGCTTATCGGCCAATGAAAGACGGCGTTATTGCCGATTATAAAGTTACTGAGGCGATGCTTCGGTATTATATACGCAAATCGATGGGTAAGATGAACTTCTTGCGACCAGAGGTGCTTATATCGGTGCCGGCGGGAGTAACATCGACCGAGCGACGGGCTGTGATCGAGGCGGCAATCAAGGCCGGCGCACGCAACGCTTACGTTATCAAGGAACCGATACTCGCTGCGATCGGCGCCGGTATTCCTATATATGAAGCCAAAGGGCATATGATCGCTGATATTGGTGGAGGCACGACAGACGTCGCTGTTATCTCGCTTGGCGGGATAGTATCCTCGACCTCTGTCAAGTGTGCCGGTAACCGCATTGATCAGTCGATCGCGGATTATGTAAAGAAAACTTTCAACCTAGCGATCGGTGACAAGATGGCCGAAGACGTAAAGATAAAAATTGGCTCAGCTTTGCCACTTGATGAAGAACTCGCGATGGAAGTTAAGGGCAGAGATCTTGTTACTGGCTTACCACGATCAGTGGAGATAAAAACCAACGAAATAGTAAAGGCGATATCGAAGGACCTGCGCGAAATGATCAAAGCCATGAAAGATGTTTTGCAAGAAACACCCCCTGAGCTTGCTTCAGATATTATCGACCAAGGTATAATTATGACCGGCGGTACTTCCAATCTGCGCAATTTTCCGGAGCTAGTGTTGCGCCGTATCGGAGTGAAGGCCATTCTGGCTAAAGAGTCGTTGTACTGCGTGGTCAAGGGTACTGGGGTGGCGCTCGAGCATCTCGATGCCTACAAGCGCATGTCGGTCGCTAAGAGATAACACTAAATGCCAAATCAAAATTTCAAAATGGAAAGCGGTGGATTTGATAAACTGCACCACGCCAATTTTGTTTGGGGCGGGGTAAGCGAGATTCAAGAGTTGAAAGAAATTCTTGGTCGGGCGGGTTTTGTAGTGAAAGCCAATCCGGATTTTTTGGAAATGAATAGTAACACCTTTGGCATAGATGAGGCCCGCGAACTTTCGAGGTGGGCAATCAACAAGCCCATCGCGGGTGTGAGAAAAGTTGCCATAATAATTGCCGATTCCATCACCCATGAGGCGCAGAACGCACTTCTAAAGGTGTTCGAAGAGCCGACGCTTGGTACTTACTTTTTTGTAATTTTGCCGAGCGGAGGGGGGTTACTCGGCACCGTTCTTTCGCGGGTGAGAGTGTATGAGGGTATCGGCGACACTGTCTCGACTGTAAAGAATAATTTTCTTAAATTGCCGCTTGCTGAAAAAATGAATTTTATAAAAAAATTATCGGCTGAAAAAGACAAGGATTCCTTGCGTGAGGCAATTTGGACTTTGCCAGAAGAAGCTTCCGTACCTAGGAACTATCGACTTTTGAAGAAGGTTCTTATTGCTAAGCGCTTGGTTTCAGCCCGTGGGTCGTCCCCAAAGATGCTTCTCGAGTGGCTTGCCTCCTCGATCTGATTTTCGTGTATAATGAACCCATGTTCGATTTTGCTGATTCAAAACAGAAGATAAAACAAACAGAAGAATGGCTTCATAACGAGCTTGCTTCTGTGCGTACCGGCAGAGCGACACCGGCTATTCTGGATTCTATCCAAGTCGAGGCCTACGGTTCCAAAATGAACTTGCGAGAGGTGGCAAACGTTTTGACCGAGGACGCTCGGTCCATTCGGGTAGAGCCGTGGGATAGTAGTTTGGGTAAGTCGATAGAGAAGGCAGTGATTAATTCAAACCTCGGTCTCTCGGTGGCTCCGTTCGAAAAAGGAGTAAGAGTTATTTTCCCCGAGCTTACTTCTGAAAGGCGCGAACAATTGGTAAAGCTTGTGAAGCAGAAGCTCGAAGAAGCGCGAGTAACCTTGCGCGGTGTGCGTGACAAAACATCCAAGGAGATTGAGGAAAGAGAAAAGAAGGGCGGTATGGGCGAAGATGATAAGTTCCGCCTAAAGGAAGATTTGCAAAAACTCATTGATGATTCAAACAAAAAGCTCGACGAAATTGCCGAAAGAAAGATAAGCGAAATAAGAAGCTGATGACCCTCATAATTTTTATAGTTATCCTCGGTGTTCTGGTACTGGTACACGAACTCGGGCATTTTATTTTTGCCAAGAAAGCTGGAGTAAGGGTAGAGGAGTTTGGTTTCGGCTATCCGCCCCGCGCCGTAACACTGGGGGAAAAGTGGGGTACTAAGTTTTCGTTAAACTGGATTCCCTTTGGCGGTTTCGTCAAAATCTTTGGCGAGAACTATGACGCCGAAATTCAGTCGGAAAAAGGTCCTGCTCCAAAAGTCCTCGGGTCGCCTGCTTCGCGGCTCAACCAGACTTTTGTCACAGAACTTTCTCCGACTGGTAGGAGCTTTACACAAGTCTCCAAAATTTGGCAGGCGGTGATTCTCTTTGCCGGAGTGCTCTTCAATTTTCTTTTTGCCTGGCTTCTATTCTCGATCGGGTTTGTTTCTGGGCTTCCGACTCCTGTCCAAAATGATTATGGTTATGAAGTAAAGGATCCCGCTCTTACCATAGTCGCCGTCTTGCCTAATTCTCCGGCAAGTAATGCGGGGCTCAAGTCTGGTGACAAAATACTTTCGGTTGAAAGTGGGGGTGCGGTACTGCGCGATCTCGAGCCAGAGGCCGTTTCGGATTTTATTTCTGGCTCATCGCAGCAAATAAATATGCAAGTTAATAGGGGTGGTAAAGAACACGACTTTTCGCTTCTGCCAGACGCTGCTCTTATGGAGGGTAGGAAGATAGTTGGTATCAATATGGATATGGTAGGTACTCTGTCTTTGCCTGTACACCAGGCCTTTGTCGAAGGTGGGAGAGTAACCCTCAAGCTCACCTATCTCACAGTTACTGGGATACTCGGGCTTATAGGAGGGGCCTTTACCGGATCAGCCGATCTTTCACAAGTTACCGGACCGATCGGAATAGTGGGCCTAGTGGGTGATGCATCGCGCCTTGGTCTTGCTTATCTTTTGACCTTTACCGCACTTATCTCGATCAACTTGGCCGTTGTTAACCTTCTTCCTTTTCCAGCGCTCGACGGTGGCCGGCTGGTCTTCGTCGCGATCGAGGCGATTACTCGCAAAAAGATTCCTGCCAAATTTGGCTCCTATGCAAACGGCATCGGCTTCGCTGTCCTCGTTGGGCTCATGATCATCATCACCTTCAAAGACATCAAAAATTTGTTTTAATTTTTTATGTTGATCATTTTGCGACAAATCTGACGGCCGTCAGATTTGTCGCATTAACCCTTGGATTGGTAAGGCTTGGCGAGCTTGAAAGTTTTTATACATTTGTCTAGCTTAAAATTCTTCAGGTGTTCTCGAAATTTGGTTGGTAGTGGACTCGGACCTAGCCAAACGCTTTGTTGGAGCATAATGTATTGAAAATTCTTTAGATGCCACCGTAACCAATTTCTCTCGTTTCTTTTAGTTTCAGGAATGTCGAATATGACGAGAAGATTTTTTGTCGCATTGGGTGGAAAAGGGGAACTAAATCTGGTTCTCAATTTTTGGCGGTTCTCATAGAATTTCTTACCGTATTCTGTGAGTTGCCATCTATCGTCAATGATCTCCAAGTATCCTTTTGTCTTCATTCTTAGTACTGTTCTGTTAAAGGTTGTTTGTGAGCAGGGCTTTTTGCCGGCTCGAAGCCTCGGAACCCCAAATAGGTTAACTGGAATACCCTTGTAATTCAGTTTTGTATTCCACGCTAGCTCCAAAATATCCATAACAATACTCATAGTGATAATTGTCACTTATAAAGATATTCCAATTATATCAGAAATTTGTTGCGACAAATATGACGGCCGTCAAATTTGTCCGAGGGGAAATGACTTTGCTAATAAATTTGTTTGAGCTATGATTTAACCCATGAGACAATCCAAACTTTTTACAAAGACGAGGCGCGAGGCGCCTGCCGATGAGACGAGCAAAAATGCTCAGCTGTTGATTCGTGCTGGATACATAAATAAGGAAATGGCGGGTGTTTATGATTATTTGCCATTGGGACTTTTGGTTCTTAGGAATATCGAGAATATTATTCGTGAAGAAATGAACAGCCTTGATTGTCAGGAAATCTTGATGAGTACTTTGCAAAGAAAGGAGCTTTGGCAGAGGACTGACAGATGGGATGATGAAAAAATAGATGTCTGGTTCAAGTCTGAGCTCAAGGATGGAAACGCAGTGGGGTTAGGATTTACGCACGAGGAACCGATCTCAAACATGCTGGAGCAATTCGTTTCTTCATATAAGAGCCTGCCTTTTGCTGTGTATCAATTTCAGAATAAGTTTAGAAATGAAATCCGATCAAAAAGTGGGATCATGAGGACCAGAGAATTTATTATGAAAGATGCGTACAGCTTTTGCCGAGACGAGAAGGACCATCAGCAAATTTATGCAAAGTATGCGGAGGCCTACAAAAGAATTTTCAATAGAGTAGGTATAGGAGACAAAACTTATATTACCTATGCATCAGGCGGTTCATTTTCTAAGTTTTCTCATGAATTTCAAACCATAACAGAAAGTGGTGAGGATGTTATCTACATTCACAAAGACGATTACGGAAAAGGGGTAAACATGGAACCGAATCATGCCGCGCTCAATAAGGAGGTTTACACTGACGAAGTTAAAAAAGATTTGGGTTTGAGCGGTGAGTTTGAAGAAAAAAAAGCGGTTGAGGTTGGAAATATCTTTACTTTAGGAACGAAGTTTTCTGATCCGTACCTGACATTTACTAATGAAAATGGAGAAAAAAATTCTATTTTCATGGGATGTTATGGTATTGGTCTAGGGAGATTGATGGGCACGGTGGTTGAGGTATTATCCGACGATAAAGGTATCATCTGGCCGGAGGCGATTGCACCATTCAAATATCATTTGATTGAAATTCCTTCTCAAAATGAGGAAGTCAAAAAAGTTGCGGAGTCTTTGTACGAAAAACTCAAGGGGAATGTGATCTATGACGATCGCGACTTACGAGCGGGCGAGAAGTTTGCTGATGCCGACCTGCTCGGCATGCCCTTCCAGATTGTAGTCAGTGAGAAGACCGTAGCCCAAGGCAAGGTAGAAATAAAAGACAGAAAAACTGGCGAAGTAAAGCTTGTAGAAGCGGGCGCAATCGCATAAGACGAAATTATATTTTTGTGCTAAATTTATTGCCATGATTAAGGAAAAAATCGAGGGCTGGAAATCCAGCCTTCGCAACGATATTGGCATAGATCTTGGCACGGCAAACACCCTTGTTTATGTTCGTGGCAAGGGGGTGGTACTGAACGAGCCCTCGGTGGTTGCGGTCAACCAAAAGACTGGCCAAGTGGTGGCAGTCGGCAAGGATGCGAAGAATATGCTCGGTCGGACACCTCCGCACATTGTGGCCGTGCGTCCGATTATCGATGGTGTAATTTCTGACTTTGAAGTCACGGAAGAAATGTTGCACTACCTTCTCGGAAAGGTGCAATTGATCTCAAAAAAGTTGCTAGGCCCTCGCGTGGTGGTGGGAGTACCGTCGGGTATAACCAACGTGGAAACTCGAGCGGTTCGTGATGCGACCCGCAACGCTGGTGCAAGCGAAGTGCATATCATAGAGGAGCCGATGGCGGCAGCGATCGGTATGCACCTGCCTATACGTGAGCCGGTTGGTAATATGGTTATTGATATTGGTGGAGGCACCGCAGATATTGCTGTTATTTCGCTTGGTGGTGTGGTGCGATCAAAAAATTTCCGCATCGCGGGCGACAAACTCAATAGCGACATAACATCTTATGTGCGGAGTGAATTCAAAATAATAATTGGCGAAAAGACAGCAGAAACTATAAAAATTTCAACCACTTCTTTGATCGCTGGCGACACGCCACTTGAATCAAGTGCGCGCGGGCGCGATCTTATTAGTGGCTTACCGAGAGAGGTAATGATCACTGACAGTGATATAAGAGAAGCCGTTTCGAACTCAATCGAACGACTGGTCGGGGCGACCAAAGAGGTGCTTGAAATCACTCCGCCCGAAATACTTTCTGACATTATGCACCGCGGTATTCATTTGGCCGGAGGCGGGGCCCTTATTAAGGGATTTGCCGAAGTGTTGAGTGAGGAAGTCAAGATCCCAGTCTACGTAGCAGATAATCCTCTAACTTGTGTAGTACGCGGAACGGGGATAATTCTCGAGAAGCTCGAAGAATATAAGGACGTTTTGGTAAAAGACGAAAATGATATTGCTCCTCAAACATAGAAAACCTTCCGGGTTCTCGACCTCGAAAATAGTGCTGATAATTATCGCTGTTCTCCTACTCAGTTTCTTGATTGGGCGCTCTATCTGGTTGCGTAATGTTGCGGTCAATTCGACCAAACCTGCACTTCAAAATGGTAATTCCTTTTATACTTTTCTTTCTATCCTACCCGATCTGTTCAGTTCCAAATCTACATTGATCCGAGAGATAGAAACCCTCAAGAATGAAAACGAAT
>CAZAXK010000003.1:4537-42173 GCA_964489135.1 uncultured Candidatus Saccharibacteria bacterium | reverse complement strand
ACTAAGTAATTGCTTGGTTATTTGCCTTTCTGAGCGATAACGGGGGTTTAACTAAAAGATGGTAAAGTTACAGCTATCTATAAAAATGGTTTGTTGGCCCACGTTTTTTTGTTTTTCAATTTTAATTTATACATTTGTTTTAAACGGAGTGGAAGCCGTATCTAAAACCTTATTCAAGCCCTTGTGATCGTAGGACCTTCCACTTCGAAAATCACGGGGCTTTTTTATTCTTATGACATACGAGGAATTTTTAAAATCGAAACAAAAAACATTTACTGAGTCCGGATTTTATGCCATTGGTATTAATGAAAAGTTATTCCCTTTCCAGGGGCATATCGTTAAGCGTGCTTTACAAGCTGGTAAGTTTGCGATATTTGCCGATTGTGGACTAGGTAAAACATTCATGCAATTAGAATGGGCTGAACAAGTGACTCACTTTACTAATCAACCAGTTTTAATACTTGCTCCGCTGGCGGTAGTCGGCCAGACAATTAAAGAGGCTGATAAGTTTGGCATACACATTGAAGAGTTAAAATCTGATGTCTTTGGCCAAGGAATTTATATCTCCAATTACGAGCAATTAGAAAATATTGACGCATCTCAATTCTCTGGAATCGTACTGGATGAGAGTTCAATACTAAAAAACTTTGAAGGGGCCACAAAGAACCTTATTATTGAAAAGTTTCAATCTACTCCGTACAAGTTAGCTTGCACCGCCACTCCATCACCTAACGACCCTATGGAGCTTTGTAACCATGCGGAGTTCTTAAATGTAATGTCACGTACTGAAATGCTTGCAATGTTCTTTGTTCACGATGGTGGAGAAACAAGCAAATGGCGGATTAAGGGACATGCAAAGAAAGACTTTTACCGTTTTGTTGGAACATGGGCAACTATGCTCAATAAGCCTCAGGATATAGGTTTTCAAATGGATGGGTACGCCCTCCCTGAATTATGCTTCATTGAAAAGCACATAAAAACAGATCAACGGGATAACGGTTTACTATTTAACGACACGGCAATAAGTGCCACAAACTTTAATCAGGAGCTTCGATTAACAAAAATTGAGCGAATGAGTGAGGTAATTGAAATAGTAAATAACAGCTCCGAAAACTTTATTATCTGGATTAAACAAAATGAGGAAGGGGAATATTTACGTAAATTAATCCCTGACTCAGTAGAAGTAAAGGGAAGCGACTCGCCAGAGTACAAAAAAGAAAAGCTTCTAGGGTTTGCTAATAACGACTTTAGAGTTTTGATTACAAAAACCAAGATAGCACAATTTGGATTAAACTATCAAAACTGCCATAATCAGGTATTCGCCTCATTAGATTTCAGTTTTGAAGGTCTTTATCAAGCTATCAGAAGGTCGTATAGATTTGGCCAGGAACATCCGGTAAATATCTACCTTATTACAACTGACACAATGACTAATGTTATCACAAGTATTAACAACAAACAAAGACAGTTTGAAGAAATGCAAAACGAAATGAGCCAAGTAATAAACGAAAATACGGAATCTGAAAACAAGGTTTTCGATAACGAGCCAGTAATTACAGAAGATTATAAGGTTTTCCGTGGTGACTGTGTGGAAATGATTAAACAAGTTCCTGATAACTCAGTAGGGTTATCCGTGTTCTCTCCACCATTTGCAGAACTTTACACCTACTCAAATCATATTGAGGATATGGGTAATTCAAAAACTTACAAAGAGTTCCTAACAGCTTTTAATTTCCTTGTAACTGAGCTTTACAGAGTAGTTAAGTCAGGCCGTAATGTTGCAGTTCATTGCATGGATTTGCCAATTCAGAAAGGCAAGGAAGGATACATAGGACTTCGTGACTTCTCAGGAATGATTATTACAGCGTTCCAAGAGGCTGGATTTATCTATCATTCTCGTGTAACTATTTGGAAGGATCCGGTTGTCGAAATGCAACGTACTAAGGCCCTTGGATTACTTCATAAGCAAGTAAAAAAAGACAGTACGATGAGTCGTGTAGGTATTCCAGATTACGTTTTAATTTTTCGTAAAGATGGTGAAAGAATTGATCCAGTTACAAATACAGATATTCCGGTAGACCTTTGGCAGAAATACGCCTCCCCTGTTTGGTATGATATCGATTACGGAGACACTTTGAACTTTACCGATGGACGAGACGACAAAGACGAAAAGCATATTTGCCCTCTACAATTGCCAACTATTGAGCGTTTAATACACCTTTACAGCAACAAAGGAGATACAGTATTAACTCCTTTCATGGGGATTGGTTCAGAGGTTTACCAAGCTGTTAAAATGGAAAGAAAAGCCATTGGGTTTGAACTAAAGGAATCCTACTATGACCTTGCTAAAAAGAATATTAGCCAAGCCGTAGAGGCTAAAAAACAACTTTCACTATTTTGAAATGATGTTTTAGTTTAGTACATTTGGGGATATAAACGGAGTAGCGGCCGTAACAAAACATTAAACAGTCCCTTACTGGGGGAGGCACCGCTACGCCGAACCTAGTAAGGGATTTTCTTTTCTATGAACCGGAAACTATACAGAGAAATTCAGGTTAAAAACAAGATCAATTTAACCTATAATAATAGAATACATTTCCTTGTAAATATGAACTCAAGAGGATTTCTTAATGATAAGCTTATTGAAAAAAGAAATAGATCCCTTGATTATTTTACCACTTTATTTATTCGTATGCGGTTACATGAAAAAAACCAAATACCAAGGGAAAATAGGTCTTATTATGGCCTTATAACCATTTTTAAAGATGGTAAGTATTTCTCTGATTTCATTAATGATATGCCTTTTTAAATTTATGAAAGATGAACTTTGGAAAGAATGGGTAAAGTCTTGGGCCGATCACGTAGAGGCTCAGACTTCCGTTAAACCAACATTTTCAGCACAAGAAATGAAAGGTTTAAAAAATATTCGTAAGTACTTCTTAAGTCAAACGAATAAGATCACCGGAGAAAATAACACCGAAGAGGAATCCCTATACAGTTTCCAGTACATACTAACAAACTGGCATAAGCTGGATAACTTCAAACAAGGGTTATTTAACACAACGTACATAGCAAGTAATTTACCTAGTTATATTGCTTGCTTTAAAAAGAGTAGTAGTAATATTTTAAGTATTGTAGAACAGGCTAAACGAGGATTATGAGCGGACTTGTACACATAACAAAGGATAGTCTATCTATCCTTTCTCCTGATGAACTGGCAGCCATTGAAGCAGGAGCCAACAAGAAAATAAAAGACTACGGTGACCAGCAATTACTAGATAGAATAATTGAAATAGTTGCTCAAACTTATATTCTAAGAGGTCAGGACAAGAAACTAGACCCAATGGAACTACGCAATGTATCAGCGGAGTTTACAAAAGAATTGCAAAAGTGCTTTACAACCTTCTCAGTTGAGCAAATACTCCAAGCAACACGAATGGGAGCCCTTGGAAAACTAGAAGAGGAAAGCGTGCATATCTCAGTTTATAACCTTTGTAAATGGGTGAATCTATGGAACGATAAAATCAAGCGGGAAGCGGTCCACAAGAACAATAAAATATTAGACGCTCAGATAAAGGAAAAGACCGAAGCCGAAAAGCAAGAGGCTATCAACCGGATGCGCAAGGACATTGTAAAGGCTAAAGAACAATACGATAAATTTGGTGTTTACGAGGGATTTGAAGAGGCTTATTTTGCTTTGATGTACGAACACCTCGAAACAGTTCACGGGCCTTTAGATACGCCTTTAAAGAATGAAATTTGGAAAGAAGCCTGTACGCAGGTTCAGAAAGAAGAAGCCGCCCGTACGTCAATAGATCGTTTTGAAAAGCGTTTTAATCCATCTGACTACTTAGCTAAGATCGAAGGAGCCAACAAGATACGGGCAAAATATATTGCACTTGGTCACATGTTTGAAAAAATTGGATCAAAAGATTTGTTTAATTAAAAGTTTCTTTACACATTTGTAATACCACGTTATAGAGAAGAAAAATCTTTTAGTTTGTATTTCTTCTATAATCCCCCTGCTCTATGACGTGGTAATCTAAAGAGGGGGATTTTTTTATGCTTGACGGTTAAATACGGTGGGAGCATAGAAATAAGCCAACCACGGGACACGGGCAAGTACAGAGTGAAAGGAACACGTACGTCAGGCAGCGGTATTGCTGAGAGGTTCCGAGATTGGAAAGATTACCCTTACCCAGTCGTCTATGATAAGCGGTCGAGACGTTCAAGCATATCAGGGCATAATTCTCCTAGCTGTGAGTACGAAAGTATAAACACAGCATAGGGGGAGTTATGTCTAATCTAACAGTCAAACATTAAGCATATTACTAAACTTTAAAACTATGAAACTAGAAATCGAAAAAGTAAAACAAGTATTTTTCCTTACTTCTGGTCAGGCTCTTTTCTTCGATAAAGAAGGTAATCAAGTTTCTGAACTACAATCCTTGTTTGCAAGTGGCCAAGAAAATAAAAAAATATTACTCGAGATATGCGAACATGCAGAAAAGTTTACAATTGGACAATGGAGAGTTTGGACACAAGAATTAAGTAAACAAGATTTTATACGTCTTTTGCACCTAAATTATTAATCTATGAACCACATCAAAGAAATAGCCATTAAGGCGGTCGAAACAGTAACGGGGATTACTTTCGATGAAATGAACTCGTTAGGTCCTAACGGGAAAATCTCACGTAAAAATGAGCATGTTACAGGCCGTCGGTTTATTTGTGCGTTGCTCTACGAAAACCACGTAAGACTATCCCTAAAAGAGATAGGGGATGTATTCAACGGCCAAGATCATAGCACAATTATTAATGCCCTTAGAAAGCATGACAACTATATTGCCACAGACAAAAACTATAATGAAGTATGGTTTAAAGTTCGTGAGGAATTTAAGAGCAAAAAGAGCGCCTTTGATTCTAAGGAATTATTAAACAGTGAAGAGTATAGAAATCATGTAAAAGATACGCTTAAACGTTGCATGGAAGAGGGTGAAAGATGCTTGGATATTATCCGTAATGCAGTTCTTTCAACGCCTCCAACGGCTCAGGATTTAGGCTTTAGTGTTGTTAACTTAAACGAATAGAAACTATGAAACAATTACCTGAAAAGTGGGCGATCAAACGAACCCCAGAAAACGCAAGAGAAATAAATGCTTGGTATACCTCACAAAGAGAAAGAGTAACAGAGCTGTCGATTTTCCACGTTTATATTACGAACGATCTTGATTTTTATTCATGTGTTCCAAAAGGCTACGAAGAAATCACCATAGAGCAATGGAGAGAGGCTGTAAAGTACGGATGGAAAGAATTGAAGTCAGACGAATTAATTACGGGTGGCGAACTAGAAGGATACGAGGCCCCGTTTGATATACCAAAATGGAATACTAAAAAAGGCGACCTTTGGACTTATACAAAAAATGGGTGGTATGAATTTGAAAATGAAGCTTTGCCCGCTGAATGGGTAGAAACATGGAAACCCCGATACAAAGCTAAGGAGAAAAAGCGGGTAGTTAAGTCGGGGTGGGTGATACAAGTAATTGGCGGCTTAGGTATTCCTATTTTAGACGGATCTACAAGCAGACCAGCGTTATTTAATACTCAAGCTGATTGCATCGAATGGGTGAAACAAAATGGTACGCTTGATGAATTTTATACGTTTTTAGAGGTTGACTACATAACGGAGGAATAGATATGAGGAAAATACTTTGTTTTTTAGGTATTCACAATTGGGAAATACATAACAGTTACAATATTAAAACTACTAGTAAATACGGTAAAGTTAAACGTGAAGAATACCAAAGCGAATTTATGCGTGAGTGCTTATGTTGTAGTAAAGAGCAAAAACTATCTAAGCCAGAAAAGTACCATCCTTGTAAGTATGTTTGGTTAGATTTGGATAAAAAACCGTGGGACAAATGACAGACATAAGAAAACAGCTATTAATAGACGAGATACTGACTAAGAAGATAAACGGTATTCCCGAGGCACGGATTAATGAGCTGTGCGAAACAGACTTCCAAGACGCTGAATGCTACGAGATCCGGATTATCCTATCTTATGTACCTTGTTATGTGTACGAATTTGAAACTTTATTTAACTTAGAATTATGAAAATAAAAGAGATATTTAGCGAATCAAGCTGGTTTTTTTATGGTGTAGTTGCTGCCTTTGCCTTTGTTTTATTCATAGACATTATAGTAAGGGATAGCGCATCATCAAAAAAACCTATAACACCGACAATTCAAATTAAAATTGAAAACGGTAAATCAGATACAACCTATACTTACTATGAAATAAACTAACCTGCTTAGACTCTGATTAGATACTAGGTATCGAAAGGAGGGATGTTAACGACACAAATGTCGTGAACATCATAAAAAAGAACCTGTAAAAGCCTTGCATCGTAACAAGGCTTTTTTTATGAAGTGAATCTTATAAAGTGCCTATAAAGCAAACTACCTTGCTACTTTATAGAAACGAACTTTTTAAAGTCTTCTATAACGGACTTTTTAGCCACTCCAACCAACAATAAAGCCATTGCCCTACGTATTCCTTTTGGCTTCGCTACCCAGTTCCCAACAATTCCGAAACCGTCATATTCATAAGTAACGTAGCTTTCATATTTCCCGCTGATGTTCTTCAGTACTACCGTATCTCCCTTATCAATTACTTGGAAGGTTTCCGTAGTTTTAATCCACATGAATTTAGAGTATACTTTAAGCTTGTCTTTATCGTAAACTTGGTGTGATTTGTTTTGTCGGTAAAGTGTTCCGTGTACCTCTGGATCTTTTAGTCTTTCAAACACCGATCGATCACAAACAAAATACTCCATAAATTCTACATCGGAAAACATGTCTATTTCTTCACCTATCCAGCGACCAACAAGGCGTACAAAGATAGCAATAAGAATAAGTACAAAGATGTGAGCAACCAGTACGACAGAAAACTCATTGGATAAAGCATACCAGAACTTCGAAAAGAAACTAAGCCCAAGTACTACCGCAAAATCATAGCCATACGATATACAGAACTTCTTAAGTTGTATTGCCGCATGTATTATTGTTATCATCTTTCCTTATTTCAATCTTGCCCTTAATTGTTTCAATCAGTTTAATTATCTCGGGAACCGATAGGAACCCTAATACAAACATAACATAAAGTAGGTGTGCGTTTTCCCACTCACCAAAGTATTTTTGAGCCCATACTGTTTCTTTTGAAAGAAGCCAAACAAAAACACCATCGCCAGCTAACGTAGCTATCATCAACTGGAATGCAATCAGCTTACGGGCTGAAAATCCAGTTTCTCCATGCTTAAAACTATCTTCGAAATTCTTCCTATTCTTCCAGAAAACGAAAGCCGTTGCAAATAGCGTAATACCGTATATTATGTAGTGCATCATTTCTTTAATGATTCTTGAATATCCTTTAAAACCTCATCCGTTACCTTTCTTGGAGCCGCTACTTCTCTAATCGCCCACAAGATAAACTCCAAAGATTCCTTTCTAAGTTGTAAATCTACTAACGATGTATTGCTCGTAGTCTCTTCCGTCTGTTGGTTTGTCGATTCCATAAACTTTTTCTATTAATTCGAAACAATAAAGGGTATCCGATCCGCTTTTACGCTTCCCAAATAACCTAGACAAATATACACCAAATTGGTACATTTTCCCTTGGTGGCTCTTTAATTCAACTAATAACTCAATGTCGCTCTTATCTGTTGGAATATCGATGTATGCACAACGCCTTTTGTGTGAAAAGAACCACTTAGAATATGGCCTACTAATTGCACCCCTGAAATTTGAGTCGTAAATCTCGTTAATGTACTGGCCATCTATCACGCTGGTAACCTCTATTACACAGTGGTTCCACGGGGATTTAGTCCACCAGCGAATTAGGCCATACAACCACGTAACCGGATTTAAAGTTACGTAGTTGTATACTAAGATTGGCCGTATCGTTACGTTATACGTCAAGTGTAGAGCTTAATTGTGTTAGACCTTGTGCAATTTCAATTACTACATCCTCGTATTGTTTCGGAAGCGTCAAATCTTCGCTTATATTATCAGATAACATAGGCATAAGGATAGGACCCATCAAACCAATCCACTGAAGATAACGAAGACCAGAAGTTACATAAGCCTTTTCGTTTTTAGTTGTTTCTGGATGTATAACTCTATCCCCATTGGCCGCAAACAATTGAACATCGTACCACGTTGTAATCTTTTCCAAATCTACGTCAATAACCAATCTACGAAACCGGAATTTTTGAGTCAATCCCAACGTAGAATTAAGAAATGAAATAGCGTGTTTGTCCGGTCTCCCGTCTTCGTATTCCAAGGTATAATTTATACCGTCGTGGGTGAATATTTTGTTTTCCATTTTAATTTCTAAAGTAAAATCTATCAAAACGTGCCGTTGCAAAGTTTGCATTTGCAGAACCAAGATAAAACGCTGCAGTTAAATATCCGGCAAGCGTTACACCCGTTGCAAATACTTCAGGATTATCTCCAACTTGGCAACTGTAACCTATAAGTACGTCAGAAGTGTTTTTAAGCCTTCTTAGTGTTATTCTTGTTGCCGTGCTACTACTTTGTATTGCTGTTTTTGCGACTCCCGTATCAACTCTTGTAATTACTCCCGCTACAATTGTTTCGAAATACAAGTTTGTATCTGCTACTCCGTTACATGCAACCATAACCCCGTACGCTGGCCATTGTGCAATTGCTGTGCCTCCTGAGGTATAAGCCCCACTACCAGCTACCGGAGTAGTTAATCCAGAATCTGAGTAAAGCGCAAACGTTGTGCTACTTAATACATCTACGTAATAGTTTCCGTTTGCTGCCGTGTTACCTCCGACGCTTGCAATTGTTAGTAACATTCCATCGCTTAAACCATGTGTGCCAGTTGTTACAACTATTGGAGTTGCATTAGTAGCACCGGAAACAGTAAGGGAAATATTATCAGAACAAAGCCCCGCTTTAAAATTGCTATTCGTTGCATTACTTAGGTTGATATCAAACTTTGCTTCCCATTCTGGAAATAAATTTGCAGAGAATAAATTTTTCTGCATTCCAAGTCTGAAAATATCATTTCCCGATCCAGACGTTGTAACAATTTCAAGGCCGCTAAGACTTAAACTTTGAATATCAGAAGAAGGAAAACGCCCTGTCCCCCCGCTGCCTTTTACAGTGGTAATTGTCCATCCAAGTTGGCCGTAAGGAGTTGTATAGCTTTGTACAAACTCATCTACAATAGCGTTTTTATCTTCGTATACTGGGCGTGCTGCGAATATACGAGATGTAAATTCTGTTTTCTTTAATGTTGCAAAATCAGTAGATGTATAACGCTGAATAAGGTAACCAAATGGGGCTAATTTAGGGTATTCTGTCCCCGCTGTTTTTACCAAAGTTCCGTAAGAACTCGATAAGAAACTTGCGCCCGTACCGTCATAAATAATATTACCAATCGTATAGTTTACCGTCGTTCCCGTAACTCTTATAAGTTCTTTGTTCCCTCCTGGACTTGCTACGTTAAAACGACCGGACATAATATTTAAATCCCCAGCATTCAGCTCAAATAAATGTTCTTGTATTTGCTCTGAGTTAAGATTAAGAATATTTACCACGCTGCCGCCATCCATGTACATAATGTGGTCTGCAAGGTTGTGATCCCCGCCCATTATAGTAACACCACGGCACGACTTTAGATAAAAGTTCCATGTTGAATCCGATCCACCAGTAACGCAATTGATAAAGTTATTTGTGTCGGAAGGCGCTAGGTTATCCGCTGCCTTTTCCATGTACACATTATCAACAGAGCCCGTATACATGCACTCATTGTGTGTAACGTCTACACCTCCACGGTTATGAAATCCTTTTGCAAATCCGGTAACACGTACACGAGAAAGAGTCATATTTGACCCGCAATAATTTGAATTATTATCTAAAGATATTCCGGTGCCTAGTTGTGATCCTCCACCAAATACAGCGAAGTCTCGAAGGTGTACACCGTAAATACTATTTACACGAATCACGGGTGACCCTGTGGAATTTGCTTTTAATACCGTTGGATAGTTGTCTGTGTCGTACGGTGCCGTGGGGAGGGTAAAGTTTACAAACATCCCACCACCTTTACCGGAAACGGTTAAATTTTCGGGTACTACAAAATTACATTTGTAAACCCCTTTTCCGAATTCAATATGATTTATCCCGCTGGCTGTTGCGTCAACTATGGCCGCTGCAATGGCAGTAGAGGAATCGGCTACGCCTGTAGGATCCGCCCCGTAGTCATCAACTAATATTTTTATTCCGTATGAAACTATCATGGTAATGCTAAAATTGTAATTGTTCCAGTGTTTCCTCTTGCCTTTAATTTATCATCAGCAGGGTCCACGTATAAAATAAATCCATCTACTGGGTCGGTGCTTGGTATAGTGCCTGCATTAGCGATAAAAATAACGCCTGTCCCTCCTCCATAGCTTGGTGTTTGTCCGATTGCGAAGTTTTCAATTGCTCGCCAACTACCCTCAAGGCGATGATTCCCCCAGTCAAGATCAACCGTTACGCCAGTTAATAACCAACTGAAATGCCAGTTTAATCTATCCGATGCGTCATTGTTTTTAAGCAAAGTATTTGCCCAGTCAACAACTACTTTAGGACCTGAATTTTCACGGTAAAGATTGGAAGCATAGAAATTACAAACTGTATTATCAGAGGCGTTTAAAAATCCTCCAGGTGTTTTTACGTTACCAGTAGATTTAAATTCAAAGATTGTAGCGTTATCGGAATCCTTTATTGCAAGAGCATTGAAAGTTCCAAGATTACTACTACTCTTTATGCTAAAATAAGTATCTGTAAAGGCTGCATTGGTTCCCCAAAACCATTTACCATCATTTGCGACCCCTCCGTATACTGAGTTATTTACTTTAAAATCCCACCCGTAAGCACCTGAAGTGCTTCCGAATGTTCCACGGCTAGCAAGGGTATTACCTGTAATATCCCACTTCGTTGAAATATCTAAAGGTGAATCTATGAACTCACGTATCTCTTGTGCTGATACCTGATAAGCCCCACCAAAATCAAGATATTGATCTTTGTTTTGTACGTGTGCTAAACTTGCCCCTCCTGTTAATTCCCAGTAAGTAGGATTTGGAGGAGCATTTCCAGAACTGTCAACAGGATTGATATAAGTATAAAGAAAACCGTTATAGGCTACTATATCGTCTTCTGAGTAAGTTGTACCACCATCGTAAGCCGCTACTCCTGAATTAGTAAAGTCTGTTACACCAAAAACAGCTTCGTATAATTCTACAAAGTTAGTATCCTCTTCAGGCCAAGTAAGCGCTGAGCCTTTTGCGATTAAAGTTGGATGTGAAAGAGTTCTTAATAAAATATCACTTAGTGCCATCTTCTCTTTCTTTTTGGTTCATTACTAACTGCTGTAATTCGGCTTTTGTTTACTTGTTTATCGCAGTTTTCCCATAGTGGATAATCTAGATAATTATCATTCAGGAACTTTTTAACATCAGCCCAGTATGCTTGTGCTCCTGAATAAGCCGTATCTCTTCTCCTTATTAAAGATTTATCCTCTGCACTCTGTGAGTATTGTTCAGTCTTTATTACTACTCCGTTTGCTGTTTCTGACAACGGAGATTCAATAACATAACGGGCATAAGAAAAGTAAACCAAAACACTTTTTAATCCTTCGTGTCTATACGTTAATCCTGATTCTGTCCACTCAGAGCCATTAAATAAATCTACATACTCTGTAAATTCTCCGTTTACAAAGTCATTACAAATAGCTAAGTAAAAAGAATTCCCTAACAGTGGCTTTAAATCAAACTGTTGAGCCTCCAAAATGTAAGGATCAAGTTTTTTAGAAGAGTTTAAGTTAGAACTTAAAGCCCTTAAACTATTAAAGTCCGATATTGTTATTAGTTGTACCAAAGCTCAAAGGGATTATTGAATAGTTTCCACTTGGATTTATATTTGTAGACCAACGGCTGAATACATCACGATAAACTTCTTCCATCTGTATCCTGTCGTCCTCTGTGTATGAATTGTAAAAGTCGTAAGCGTCTCTGATTTCATCAGCAGTTCCAAGCTTACCAGCTACAGAAACACCTAAAAGCTGAGGAGGTTGTCCAAACGACTCTATAATCGAATCTTTACATGTTCTATTTGTTAACTCAAATAGCTTATCATTATTTTGAAGATCTAGCTTATGAATCTTAATGCCAGATTTATCAGCATTAGCATTCTCAACTATAACCATTTTATTAGCATTTGGAGCTCCTTGGAATTGAGACCAGTTTTCTATCTCTTCTTCTCTTTCTTTTTTACTTTGGAACTCATAAGGGTATTCAATAATGTGAGATCCCAAGAACTGAGTAGTTACTTGTCTCATTCTGAAATCCTTTATTCCTGCGTCTGTAATAATATCCTCTATTACTGCATCGCATGGAGCCAAAGGATACTCACCAAATAAAGGAGAGAAATAAAATATCTGACCTTGGTAGTTTTCAATTCCACCAACTTGTTCAATTTCTTCTAAAACTGTTTCAGGATTATAAAAGTTATACCACTTTACTAACTCCTTGTCAATGTTTCTCCTTTTTATTCTTTCCCAATCGTCATAAACTGCAATCTTACCAGTATATTCAGGGTATTTATCATCCCCGAAACGGCAAAACTCAAAGTTTACAGGATTAATATTTACAATATCACCTAAAATATTATAGTTAACATGAAAAGAAAAACCTCCGTGATTAGCTTTTGAGTTTGTTAGTTTCCTATGTAACTGATCAACCGTTAGCCCTTTTGAATTGATTTTAGTCTTATAGAAATTGGGATCTGCAAGACCTTTACCACGAATAAATTTTGCATAAAGGTTTACACAACTTTGAGCTGTTCCTGAGCTTCTGATATAATCACGGGTACGTTGAGGGTAAAGATTATCTTCATCATAGTTTTGGATAAACTCTGATCTTGACTCTTTAACTATTATCCTTTTTTCTACTTCAGGAAGATTACTTTTCATAATTTGAAATAGGATTGATACCCATTACTTATTAGGTTTTCCGCTATTTCTTTGGTCAGGTTATAATTAGTAAAATGACCTTTAATAACGTCAGGATTTTCGCTTGTTTCTGTATTTATAGACCTCTTTAACTTATAAGGACATGTTTCTTTGTCCGCTTCTTTTAAGAGTTTATTATAAGCTCTTTTTAATATTGGCTTACATAAAGAACAAATGGTCTCTCCATACCTTTCTTTGTATAAAGAGACCAATTCGTAACGTCCTTCTGACAGGAAATAGTCTAATCCTTTATTTAGTTTTTCTTTTACATCCATTACACTAGTAATGCGTCAACTTTTGCCTTAGTAGTAGCATAGTCAGTATCAAAGAAAGTTGCCGGAGTGTTAGGCTCTTTAAATTTCTCTGGACTTGACAATCTCAATACCCAAGCTCCTTGAGTTTCTGTATCACTCATATCTTGAGTACATTCAAGAACCTCTAAACCTTGGACACGTCCAAGAATTTCAAAAGCTGCGTCACCATCTGAGCCTCTGTAATTATGCTCAATCAAAGCAACAAGCTTCCCTTTTGTCATATTTTCAATTTGCTTTTTCACATTAGCGCCAGTACTGAAAATACGTACAGTTATTTGATGATTCCAAGTAGTTGAATAAGCACCCTTTACAAGTGCTACCAATTTATCGTTACTTGAGTTAATACCCTCGATCTCATAAGCTCTAACAGCAGGAGAAGCAACAAGGGTAATATCAGTTATAATTTGAGGGTTACTTACATCTTCAGTGTATGTATCCACATCGTCCTGATTCATCAGGATTAGACGATCCTTAACGCCTCCGACTAATGGATAGTCGCAATTGTTAAGTAAATCGTCTGTTAATCTTCCGCAGTTACCAGCCATGTTATTTCCTGTTTAGTATGCTACTTGTACTTTGTAATCTTCAATGATCTTAGCATCCAAAGAGTAAGCGTATTTAATTACGTACTTATCGTGATACTGAGAATAGAAGGCCTCCAATTGAGCAAGGTTAGAAGTTTCTTCTGTACCTACTTGAAGGTTAGATTTTGTAGTGAACAAAATGCGATGAGGCAAATACCATTTAGTACCATTGTTCTCGTAACCGTTAATCATACGGTCCATGAAATCGAACACGTAAAGATCGAACCCATCACATTGAAGTTTCATGATACCTTGCTCCACACGTTGGTAAGCCATATCAATTCCTGAAACTTTTTTACGCTCTCTCTTGTACTGATCTGCAATAGTTTTTGTAACAATGAAGATCGGGGCCTCAGAACCAGAAACCAAACGAGTATCAGCGTTATCGATGATATATTGAAGTGAGTTTGTTACTAGTTCATTAGTTGTATCAGTAGCGTTGAAACGTTGCAAAGCAAACGTTGCTTGAGCGTTTTTAGTAGCCAAAGACGAAGTATCAGCTGCTACATAAACGGTTTTTCTGTCTGAATCAGCTGTAACGATGTCAAAGATTTGTTTCCAGTAACCATCGATTACATTGAAGTAAGCAAGTGTAGTACCGTTTTTGATGTGACCAGCTGGCGAACTGTTATAGTTTGCTGCGTCAGTATCACCAAACCAAACATGACGGAAAACGCCTTCAGCGATTGCATCGGTTAAAACTGACTGAATGAAAGCAGCAAAATCTGTAGATGTTAGATCGTCTTTGTTTACTCCTGACTTCAAAGAATACTTCCAGAAAAGATCCATCAAATCAGTGAAGCACTCTTCAAAACGATCACCAATCAATTTTGGAGACCAAGTTTTTTCTGAAGCACCTACAGACCCTGGGTTTTCTGTTTCTTCACACTGTGTACGAAGCTTACCAGTCAAGGAATCCCATATTCCAAGGATTAGGATTTGCTGATCGTGTTTAATTCCAGATACAATCGTATGGAATTCGTTAATGTTTGGCTTTGCATAGAAAGCCGTCTGAATAGCTTTGCTTAATTCTTTTACGTCCTCGCGTGAAAGTGCTGCTAAACCTGAACCATCGAATAGTGACATGTTGCTGTTAGTTTATTTTTTTACAATATTATTTTTTGCAAGAATAGACTCATAAGTCATCTTGTTTTCTTCTTGTTTTCTGAAAGTAGTTGATCCAGTTGGTGGATTCCCTTTTGATTGAGAAAGCTTTACAACTGCTTCAATTTTCTCCATTTTCTTTGAAACCTCCTCAAGGGCTGCTTTATAGGAATTAATTTCTTCGTCCTTTTTAGCTAGTTCTTCTTTAAGTGATTCTATTTGTGCGTCTGGTGTTGGATCTGTAGATTCCGCCTCTGTTGGGTTAACAGCCGTTACAATTCCCATAGTAACTTCAATAGTAGTACCTAATTCAGGGAGTACATACATACCATCGGGTGCCGCTTGACCGTTTACCATGGCAACTAAACCAGTTGCAACTTCTGTTGCGTCTGTTCCGTCCTGCATGAATAGTTCAATCTCAGTTCCGTTGGAATCTGTCACCATCATGGCCTTAGCTTCAAGGTTGAATTTCTTCATTAAAGAATCTACACCTTGTTTGATTTTGTTCAATAGACCGTTTTCCATTGTCTCTTTTTTTAGTACTGCTACCGCTTTTAATTGTTGTTTTACGTGTGTTGCGAAACCTAATTCCAAAGCCTTTTGAGCGGACATAGGTTTATCTTCTTTCATTAGAGCGGCAACCCCCTCTTTTGAAATTCCGGTTACTTTAGAATAAATACCGATTAGTTTATCTTCTTCTCCTCTTAATTCATTTGCGGCACTTTCTAAATAGGAGGCATCACCCTGAACGCCTGATGTCCAAGGATTATGAATTAAGAAATCAACAGGATCAATTAGGGTGCGGGTCTGGCCGATCATAAAAATACGGCTACCCATAGAGCAACATTTTTGCGTTGCTATTGTATCAACTGGGACGCTGATACTTTCAAGATACTCAGCTATGGCGTGACCTACGTTACAATCACCACCAACTGAATTAATGTTAACAACGATCCTTTCGGCTCCCTGTTTTAATTGGTTCTGAACTTGAGAAATAACGTCAGACAGTTCAACGTATGGCGTTTCTCCAAGGTCTCCAATAACTCCGTTTATGTGTATATTACCTATCACGTTACAATAATACGTAACATGATAGGGTAATTCAGTGAAAGGTATTATTCACCTCTAAAGTCCAGCTTATTAAACTCTTCCTCTGTTGGGAATAGTTTTTTCTTTCCTTTACCGCCTTTCTTCTCTAAAACACAATAAACATTCCAGCCGTCTACACTGTTACCCATGGCTGGATGTTCTCCAAGATCCAGTATGGTATAGTCACAAATTTCGGCCAATCCCTTGTAAAAATCCTGAGTAAAAAAGTGGTGCCCATGGAATTTCCAATTACCAGTCTTTGGGTTTTCATGGAACATTAACCCGCCGCCCTTACAAAACTCATGTACGTTTTTAAGGCAGTAGTATAGGTTTGAAACATGCTCAGAGGTCCCAAAATTTGTTACCACATCAAAGTACTTTTCATATTTTGGTTCTTCGATTGGCTTTGAAAGATCGTAGGACAAGGCCCCGCCTTCGTGCGCTCCAAAGTCAAAGCTAACATGTTCTAAACCTAAACTTTGAAAGTGTGGCTTTGCATATTGTCCATACAAAGGATTGAAATATAAATTCTGATCCCCTAACTCAAGCATTTTAAGACCTTCCTTAATTGCTCCGTGTTTTACGAGTGTATCGTACGAAAACTTAGTAATTCCCATTTTATAAACCTTGTGCTTTTAAAATTATAGTTTCATTTAGTGGTTTGTCTTCCGGTGCTGCATACTGTAAATAAGAATGACCGGATTTATATTTCATCCCTAGTCTGTTTGCAATTATAGACCCGCATGTCATATCGTGCCGATGGTCTGACCAAGATCCTTTAAAACACCCCGCCTGCATTGATTCAGTCCATTGTGAAAAGAATTCACGTGCAATCTGAAAGTCAAAGTTCAATCCTAGGAATCCAGCATTACCGTACATTGGCATTTTTAGAGCATCTTCACGTGTAAGATTAAAGTAATTTAAAGTTGATTCATTACACCAATTACCGACCATGTGTCCAGCTTCTTGCATTATGTAACCTTCCGAATCTATTACTTCAAATATTTCGTCAATAGGTTTGATAGCCCAGACTGAAGCGTCTATAAATAGAATCTTGTTAAATCCTCTCATTACTGCCTCAGAAATAGCGTAGATTTTAAAAGCGTATGGATTATCCAAATGATTAGGGCAGTTTTCTAGTTGTTCCTCAGACTGGAAGCAAAGTATACTACCTTGCCACTTAGTATCCATTAATGACTTAACTAGTCTTTGCTGACCCTTAATATAATTTCCACGCTCGTTTGCAAAGTTGACTACGCAATTCATAGACCCATTATTAAATTTTCCCCATTACGACTAATCTCCTTCATGCCAAAAGAATAACAATAAGATTTAAATTTCTCAATATCTTTTCCGTTGTGTTCCACACAAATCAGCTTGCAACCTACTTCGTTTAGATTAATCTGTGAAAGTATCTCGTAATCCATTCCTTCAGCATCGATAGTTATAAAATCAAACATTTTAGAGCTTGTAAACTCCAATAATGTTTTAAAATCCACCATTTCAATCTGAATCTCTTGAAAATTATTATGCTTCCAGCGTTTAGTCTCTTCTTTTTTTAGAGTCGATAAAAGACCGCTATCATCACCAGAAAGATGAGAGTCAGAGTCAAAAAAAGATGTAAGTCCATTTTCATTTGAAATTGCTACCTTGTGACAATTAGTATACAGACTTGAAAGCTTTTCAAAAGGCTTATCGGAAGGCTCCACAAAATCGCCAGTCCATCCTATTTCCATAAACTTACGACTGTTTGAAAGTGTTATCCCATCGTTTGCCCCTATGTCAAGTAGGTGTCCTTTAAAGTCTCCAAAGTACTTTAAAATTATATCCTCTTCGTTGTTCTGTGAATATCTCATTTATCCTTAATGTATTTATAGTGGTACAAATCTTCATTGATCACAAACTCAGTTTTAAGAAGTCCACGATCATTTAGTTCCTTGGCGAAAATATAATCCTCTTTATAAGTAAGGTCAGGGAATCCAACTTGTAAAGCTATTTCCCTTTTCATTGGTGTAATATGGTTTGGGTATCGCAGGTAAAAGTTTTTGCCGTTCCGTTTTACTGTCTCGTATCCATGTCCTAAGCGTATTTCGAAGTCCTCACGATTAAGCCCATTAGTTGTCATAAAGCCGTTATAGGTTACTATGTCAGGTCCGGTTTTACATGCTTCAATTACCTTTCTTACTGCGTTGTTTAATAATTGGTCGTCATCATCAACAAACCAAACATATTGCCCTTTAGCCATACTAAGTAATAGGTTTCTTTTGGCTCCTGTGGTTAACTCTCCTTTATCTTCGTTTACCAATACCTCGAACTCTTCCGTAACCTCCCCGATATCTTCTAATATAGAACTTAAAAGATGTGCACGTTTTTCAAGTGTTGGAATTAAAATACTTAGAATCATCTGAAGTTATTTTTTTTACGTTCGTTATAAAGTGCCTTGTCATGATCCCAAGGGCCATTATTCCTTTCGTACAAAGCATCAGATTTAACACGAGCATTATTAGCAGGGTGTTCATGCTTAATAATTACCTTGTCTATGAATGTCATTTTCCCAATGCTCATTGCTACATCCGTATATTCATTATCACAGAAGAAAGATTTATAAGCCGGATAGTAAATGTACCCGAATCTATCAAAGTACTTTCTACCCATACAAGTAAGCGTACTTATTACCTTCTGAATACTACCGTCATGATACCATAGACAGCCGTCTAAATCAGGGTGAAACTTTTGGAAGTCAGCACGGATCACATTGTCCCATCCATCAAACTTTACGTGCATATCGTCAGAGATAAGTAGTATAATATCCCATTCTTCGAACTTGTTTAAATCTCTATTACAAGCGTGGATCTTGCTATCTGATTGGCCCCAAATAACCGTTAAAAAGTTTCCGTTAATACCCTCAAGGAATCGTAAGTACTTATCCTTTTGCGGATCGTCTTCATCTAACGAAATTAAAAAATGCACATTGGTAATATCTGAGCATCTTTCAATATACTGAGTTAAAACATGAGCGAACAAATCAGCCCTTTGTCTGGATGGATATTTAACTAAAATTTTCATCAAACTTTATATTCATGTTAATATGAAAGTCTCTATAATCTACCGATCTTCCACGGTTAAAGCTGAATCCAGCGTATTGGATGCATATTTGAGGGTCACACAGATAAACGTTTAATCCTTGCTTTGAAAGATAAGAGTCTATGTCTTTATCATAAGACACATCAGCATCATGTAAAAGTATTTTATCGTATGCTGATTTTCGTATAATCACATTATGAAGGCTTCTGAATTCCGGCATCTTTATCCACCCATTACCTTTTATCATTAGGCTTTTTTGGTGATCGCTTATGTAAGAACCACCTAAAAATAAATCCCAATCTTCAGGAATTTTATTGAATGTGTTCTCAAAAATAAACCTAGCGTCTGAAGTAGTAAACATTAAATCGTCCTCGAATACTTGAATCATTGGTTCGTTATAGTACTGCCTTACCACTTCCTTGAATGACTCAGAAATACCTTTCTTTGCGTTTACCAGTTTGATCGCATCAAAAACTTTATACTCTCCTAGGTAGTGAGTATCTAGCTCTCTGTGCATCCTGTGGTCTTGCCTTCCTTTAATGTGGATTACAATTCTTTCCATTCGTTTTCCATGTCTTTTTTATAATTCCAGACAGTTCGCATATCAATATCAAAGATACCAGACACACGTAAGGCAGCTTTATATGAAGATACACCTACTCTTCTTAGTGCATCGTATTCATTATAAACCTGCCTTTTTACGCAAATATTCCAGTTTAAAATACCTACCCTCACAAGCTTATCAAGGCCATAATCCTTTTCTAATTTATTTAGGTAGTCTATTTTTTTCACTTAGTAACGTTTGCTCTGTCCTTAACTACGACATTACGATTTTGCCCTGTGTTGATATCTTCAACCAGTACCACGGGATTAGGAAGGCTTTTAACTGCGTTTGCTAATTGATTTTGTGCTTGTATCGATTCTTGAACGCCTCCCGCCTGTTGTCTGGCTGAAAGACCTCCGTCCAAGATCCCACCGTTTGCCATCGGTCTAACTGAGTTACGATGTATGCCGATAGGCGAAGATAAAGTATTTATTTGTTTTAACAAACCATAATTGGCAGCGGTTGCACGCTTGTTAACAACAAACTCCCCTCCTTCAACCTCGATATTATTAAACCTTCCAGTACCTTGTACGCCTCCTGAAGCATGTGAAGGACCTTCAATTAATCCACCATCAGCTAGCTTAGATTTAGCTTTTTCTAACTGCGCTAACTGAACCGCTGCCAATCCACCAGCAATGGAGGCTAAAATAAAAGAAGTAGGAGGACCAGCAGGAGAGGCAAGAGCCTGTGTAACCGCGGTTATACCGTTGGCTATGGCTTGAATCTCCTGAAGTTCCAAAGCCTTTTTAGTAGCTGCTTTCTTTTCCTTTTCAGCTAATTTGTCAAACTTACGGTTTACCGCTTGTTGCTTGGCTTTGTCGTTTCCGGCCCTTGCTAACTCTTCTTTTCTCTGTTCGTCTAGCTGGCTTAGTGATTCTGTTAATGCCTCCTCATTTGCCTTTAAAGATATATATACTATATCATTTGCAACTTTAGCCGCTATGTTTATTCCGTCAACTAATTGTTTTTGCGATTCTTCTCTTTGTTTCTTCCGGTCCGCTTCTGCTTTTAATTGAACATCTGTAAGAGCCTTTTGGGTTGCTGCTTCAATCTCAATACGTCTTTGGTCGAATTGTTCTCGAATAGCAATCCTTTCAGTTTCCAGTAGTTCAGTATTGGCAAGCTTTTGATTTCTTAGTTGTTTTTCTAACTGAATTTCTTTGGCCGCTCTCTTTTGGAGTAACGATATACGTCTCTGGTTTGATATACCAACCTGCTGAAGCTCTATATCAATGTTCTTGATTTGATTAGCTACCCTTTGGTTATCCAGTGAGTTTTGAGCTTCTAATAGCTTTTGTTGTCTTGCCAGTTCTTCAAGTCTTGCCTTTTCCCGATCAGCTGCAATCTTCTCTTCAAGTACTGCAATTTTGTTTAAGTTCTTTTCTCGTAAAGAAATAAATGCAGTTTCCTCATTTGTAATTTTTACCCTTATATCTGCCTCTTCTTGTGCCAGATCATCACTAATATCTAAAGCTTCTTGTTTAAGTTTTATCTTTTCCTCTTCGCTTTTAGCCTCAGCTATTTGTAAGTTTAACCGCTGATTAATAGCATCAGCCTCACGCTTGTTACGATCTTCTACAAGTTTTAATCTTTGTTTATCTAAGCTTAATTGTCTGGTTACTGCATCCTCTTCAATCTTGTTTGCTTGTTGAATTAAAGCAATACGCTCCTGATCTGTTTTTGTACGATCCTGTGCTTGCCTTAAAAGCAAAGCGACTTGTTTCTCTGCCTTTGCATTTGTTACATTCAGATCCCTTTGGGCATCGTCCAATGCATCAACTGCCAAAGCATAGTTATACGCTTCCTCCGCAGCTTTTAACATTTCAGCCGCTAATTGGCTGATACCTGTTTTTAAATCGTTTAGCTTATCGGTTCCGTTTTCAACTCCTGTCCATAATTGAATAAAAGCATCAGTAGTCTTTTTTAAAGCTGGTTCTAAATTAGCATCTAATCCGTTTTCCGCTATTTCTTTGAATGCATCCGATATAGCACCAAGCAAAACCAAAGGAGCCTTTAAACGGTTTATAAAGTAGGTTACGATCAAATCGCCTAAATCTGAAAAGGCAGATCCTAAGCTTCTCGATCCATCAATCAAACTCAAAAAGTACTTACCAAGTTCTGCGAATACTCCGGTTACTCTTCGCATGACAGCGCCAAGGGCTCCCATAACTCCGGCTAATTTTGTAGCTCCTGTATCTGTACTTGAAAAGTAAGCAACCAAAGAACCAAGTAATACAATAAGCGCACCAATACCAGTTCCAATAATTGCACCTTTTAAAGTACCAAACCCACGGGAAACAGTTTGAAGACCTCCGGTAACCTGAAGGAATTGCCCTTGTAACTGTCCTAGCTGACTACCAAAAATCCCAGACGAACCTATGACAGCATCTAATGATTCTTTATAATTACCTACGTTCCTACGATTGTCACCAATGGCTGATTCTTGAGCCTTTAAAGTTTCAGTTAGCTTACGAATCTTTTCAGTCTGTTCCTTGGTTGGATTGGCAAGGTTTTTATATTCTGCAGTAAGTCGGCTAAGTTCTGCACGGTTAAACGCGATTGATCCAGCTTCAAACTGCATTGCTGAAGCGGTCTTCTCAACTGCTAACTCTAAGCTCTTTTGTTCTTTAGTAAGGGCTTTTATCTGTGCGTTGTACGCTTCGTTCGCTTTTTTGCCCTCTAAAGTTTCTAACTTAAGGTTTTGTTGCTCCTCTTTTAAAGCTTTTATTCTATCTTTAAGAGTAACTATTTGACCTATAGACTTTGAATTGTCTATTTCAATCTTTAGTATAATTTCTTTTTCGCTAGCCATTATAGTCTGATTAATTGTACTAAGCTACTTCTTCCCTCGATGTATTGCTCAACCTTATTCAAATAAAAGTAATTATCAAAGAACTTTACATACTTGAGACGGTTGAAATCCAGCGTACGCATATCTCTCTTTGTCAATCTCATGTAACAATTAACTACCTTTAAACGGTTCATCATATCAATAATAGGATCGTAATAACGGGCCAGTAAAGTATTGAAACCTAATTGATCGCTTTGTTGAGCATCTATAAAATACGCCATCAAACACTTGTCAGCGGTTTGCGTGTCTGAAAGTGTGCCATCTGTATAATCGATTACGTCTGTATCTACCAAACTCATGTATCGAACAAGTAGACTTCTATAATTAGTATCTACTGTTTGTGTGAATTGTCTGTTATAAAGCTCCCAATCTGGATTAGATGGCGCTGGCTGGCTTCCGGTAGACCCTGAAGGATTTATATTTATCCACACTTGATCACCGAACTGAACCAAGTCGCCTTGGTCGTAGTCTGTGTAAGGTTGGTATTGATCTGCTTCTGTAAGTGTATAACGTGGAATATTTACCCCCGTATTACCCGTTATTGGCTGGTCTACTGTATTTATGATTGAGTTATAAGCCTTAGAAGCTGAGTAAATAACCTCAAAGATAGTATTGTTTATCGGAAGGTTTTGATCATCTATTTTAAAGGCAGCATCCCCCAACTGATTAAGGTCCTCGGATGGATCAGGCGAATATCGGGCAAAGTTGTTTTGTCCATAGCTCCCAATCCTATACCCAATTTGATAGGTTTGTTCTGGATCGAATTTATCAGACCAGTCCTCTGTATCTGCTATGTTGTCTCGAATCTCTTTAAACATTGTGAGTTTAACAGAGGTTGGGCCGTCTACTTGATAAATCAACGCGTACTTATTAGCAAAACAACGAAGGAAGTCCTTCATTGAAATGTCTGGAATAATAGCATTATAGTTTATAGTCTCTCCGATTGTAGATGGATCAGTACTTTCAAATTGAATGTATGAGTAATCACCTTGATAAGCCTGCAGTAAATCAATAGCTACAGAAGAAGTATAGTTTTCATACTCTGCAGGGGGCGTAACATTGATAGTTTGCAAAACCAGAGTTATTTCATCGTTTGCATTTACTAACAAAGAAACAGAATAATCTATATCACTTACATTACTTACTGTATTTGTAATGTCGTATTTGTTATAAAGAACCCCATTTTTTAAAACAGCAATATAACCACAAATCAAACTACTATCTACTTCTGTGATTGTTTCTGTTGCCCTTCCAACCTTAGCCCTATAAATTATACTTGAGAAGTATTTAAGGTGAACAGTTATAACCTTCGTTTCGTCTATCACTCCTAAATGAACGTAAACAGGTTTTTTCATACCAAGCAATCTACCATTCCCAAATATGGTAGCCTCTTGTATTGCGAAATTATCCCCCTGAATAGCGCTTGCATGATTGACTCCATTTATATCAGTTGTATATCGGAACCAGTTTAAAAGATTCATGAAACCATTTACCCCGTTCCATTTCTTTCCTGTCTTATCCGGTTGTGGTTGTCCTCTTCTTCCAACTGGTTTGCTAGTTGTTATAAATGAGTTTTCACGAGATATTAGCAATGCTGAGTTATCAATCTTTGTTTGCTCATCGTTTATAACCTCTGAGGCATTTAAGCTAATAACTGACTTTTGAAAAATAGACTCTTCAAGTACTAATCCTGAATAATCATATCCGGCAAACTCAAATATCTTTTGTAAAATATACGACTCCTTTATACATGGTACTTGATACTGTATATCAATTGGGTCTCCTTTAATGTAAGCACCCCAATTAATAAGAGGCCAAACGATAGCCCCGTTGTCTTCGTTATGAGTTAAAACCTCATCTATTGTAAAATCGTGATCCAGTTCAGACCAATCTATTTCCGTGAGCTTTGTTTCTCCAATTATATTGAATAGATCAAAAATACCATCGTAAAGGGTACAGTTTAAAATACCTACCTTATTGATATCTGACTGGTCAATTACTGCGTATCCATCGACTAACAACTCCCCATCCTCATAATATCGGGCTGGTAGTTTACGGTATGGTGCACGCGTATTACCTTGAACCGTATCAGAAAAGTATAAAGCTTTTCTGTTTGGTTCAGTTAGTAAAATCCTAAACTGGTTAGTATGGTTTGCTTGTCTGTCTGTAAGTTCTGCTATATCATTTACCTGTTTGGTGATAGCAATTTTCTCACTATCAGATAGCTCAATCAGGTTTGAATTAATATACAGTTCTCTACTCATCGACTAAAGGTTGAATCTGGATGGCTTGTAATTGGTCTACCTTGGCTGCCTTCTTTCTTATAAACTGGCTCTACGTGTTCTTTCTCACATGATGCCAAAACAGCTACAAATACAAATGCAAAGATAATCTTTTTCATGGTTAGTTCCTTAAAGTGTTTATTTCTGGCTCCTCTATCTCAAATTCTATGCTAGAAGTATTAGCCGAAGTATCATAACTGTAAAAACTTCCCTCAACTACTCTTACTTCTTTTTGTATAGATCCGTCAGAATTAAGGATATAAACTTTGTTTGAATATAAAAGTCCTTGAATTCCAACCTTTTCAGACACCGTAATATTCTCAGCGCCTAGTACCATCTTAGGCAAAGCGGTCTTTCCAATTTCTTTTCTAGGGTTAGTGCTTTCTGAAATGAAAGTGTAGTTCTGTTGGTAGCTTCCTAAGCTTTGCGTATCGATACTCTTTTTCTGGTTTGATTCAAATACCCATGAATCCCAGCCACCTTTAGTATTTTTCCAGCAGATGTACACCGGAGAGATAAAACAACCCCTTACATATTTGATCCTTTTCTTTTCTGTGATTGGATAACCTCCCGTAACTGGTGTAATATATCCGCAGGCCTCAGCGTTTAGTGTTTGTGTTTCATCTATACCTCCGTTACCATCATGGTTATACTGAATGTATGTGTAACCATCGCACCAAGCATCCACAGTATTTAATACCGCTCTTGAATACCCTGAAAAGCATGGACTAAGAGTTACAGATGGAGAATCAAGGGCCGGATCTGTTGGAAATTCATACCCAGTAGTAGGGTAGTTAATAGGTGGTGAATCATAATTTACTGACCAATCAAAAGTAAGTGTAGTAACTTCTTTTCTTACTACTGAATACATTTTAACAGTTACGGTATTGCCAGAAATTGAGGTTTTTAGCAACTTATTAACTGCTGAACCGCTTGCGCTTAGTAAAGTTACATAGCGAAGGTATCCAGTTGATTCGCTTGAATAGTCAATGTAAACCGCTTTAACTTCATTATTCAACTCTGTTACATCTACAAAAGCTCCGTCATTTCTTGGATACGATCCCGCCTCAGGAGGATTTGAATCTATTACATTGGCTAGTTTATAACCTAGCTGTGTGTACTTTGTTTTAAGCCAACGGTAAATACGGTATCTAGGGACAATAGTACTAATGTCCTCATAAAAATACTCGTATATTGCGGGTCTACATTGTGCCATTGCTATTCAATTTCAGTGTAACCATTATCAACGTATCCCTCTTCTACATAGTAGTTATTTTGGGCATCTCCTATTGTCAAGTAAACATCAACGTATCTTGTATATTGATCGGTAGGCTCTTCTATCAAAAGGTGATTAACCGACCTAACTTGTGAGATATCAAGATTGTCGCTTATGTTATTTACCTGATTAAGGTTTGCGTCTCTTTCAAGTTGTACCCGTGCAACCTCATTACCTATTACGTAGTTATCGTAAATAAAGGATAGTGTTTTCTGGAAGCCTTCAAACATTACAGGCGTTTCAAAGTCTGTAAGGAATAAGGCCCTTTCATCTTCTACTTGTTCGTCTGGAAGTGGTACGTACTCTAAGATATTTGCATTGTTAGTATTGCCCGCTTGTACTGCAGCTTGTATAACCTGCATAGGTCTGGAAATCTCGCTAACCGGAGATAATAACGTTCCGTCTGGTTGTGTAACTTGATAGGTGATATAAAACCTCAAAGAGGCTCCTAAGTCCTTACAATTAACCTCAGATCCAAAATCTGGAAGGTATTCAGAGTAAAGATACGCACGTATGTAAGAGGCTAAATCAACATAGAAAGTACCAGCCCTGAAAGGACGTGTACTGATCGAATCCAAAAGCGTTTCTGTTCCTACCTCGTAAATATTAATATCTATTGTAGAATTTATATCAGTGTTGTTCTCGATCAGAAACCCGTAAATAACCCCTGAAGGCCAGACAGCCGACCAATTAGAGTATACAGTCTGTGAAGGACTGGAAGCCGTTGAATAGGCTGCAAGTTGGGGCCGATAATTTATAGAGATTGCCATAAGTTCTTAGGACACTTTTCTTCTTTTACTGATACTTTAGCCGTCAGTAGGCAATGGCACAAAGGGCAAAACCTACGCTTAGGACAATTAACTTTGCAAATAGTAAGACGCTCAACTTCAAAAGCCTCCGGATCTCGAAGGTTCAAAGCTTTCATAGAAGCCTTTAGTAGTCCTTTTGGTGCATTACTTAGCATTAAACGAAATTACAATTTCTTCTGTTATCTCCTTGTCTTCTTCAAATATAATTGATTGCTCAAGGGCGTTTATTCTTTGCTCTGTTATCTGTCTGAATAGGTTATTACCTCCTTTTAAATGGGCTAATGTTCCCCGCTCAGCTATTGATCTGGCAATTACAAAGGCTAAACCGTTACGCTGGTATTCCTTAGTCATTCCGGCAAATAGTCCTTTATCTTCGCACCACTTCTTTAAACTCTGAATAGGTGGGAACTTACCAGCAGCCCGCCCGTTATCCACATAATACCAGTAATCAGTATTGGAAATAGTGCCTATTAAATACTGATCGTTGCCTTTTACGTCTACTTCATAAGATTCAATTGAACGCCCAGACGCAACTAACCCCTCACTTTGTTGAGTAGCTATCAGCTCCTTTTTAGCTGCTTCTAAAAACTGTTCAAGTATCTCTCTTAGCATTTTGAGTATGTTCCGAAAGGTGTAACTGTTATTGTAAGCAAACAACCGGATAAGTTAACATTAAATGCGTTAAATACATCCTGAGTACTGGCGTTTACTACGTTTCTGATCCGTGAGTCCTTACGTAATGCATAGATAAACTTTTCCTTTACCCCCCTCATTACGTCTACTATTACTTCATGTTCTTCCGGTGTGTAATCAATTTCTGATTTTCTAAAGAACGCAATGTTTATAGTATAGTTTTCCTCTGTATAGATACCACGTGTTAAAGTATCGTTTGATCTCAAAGGAGTATCCAGTAAAACTACATCAGTCAATAGGTCGTCTATTGCTAGGTTTTGCCATCCCTTCCAGCCTGAGACAAAAACAGGACTTTGAGACGGTGAACCGTACTCAAGTGCTTCAACTATTTCCTGTATGATCGTTACTAACATTAGTCTTGTTTACTTAAAATGTCACCTAGTTTCTTTTGATATCTACTTTGCTCAGCTTGATAGATGAGCGTAAGGAGGACAGTCGAGTACTCCATCTGGATAACCTGATCAATAGTTTTATTGTGAACCTCCGCAAGGGCGAGTAAAGTCGGAAATTCTCCGAACCTTCTAAACCTTTCAATTCCTGCTCTAACTTCTTCCGGCTTAGGAGTGTAAGAAAGTTCCCGTCTCTCCTTTTCTTGTATACGATATAATTCTGCAAAAAAAAACTAGCTAACGGCCACCCATGATCTATTCTTACTTCTAAACATGCAGGAACCAATTTATCTACTTTCTCTTGATCGTATTCGGGACCGTCTACAATTGGTTGCATGTATAATGCTATAAGGTACGCGTAAACGTCAAATTCCTGCTTACCTTCTGCCTCTGCTTTTGTTACAGCATTTTCAAGCTCCATTTTTTGACCGAATGTACCTAATCCTATTCCTTTTGGACGTGGATAGGACTTGCCTCCTATTTCAATTTGATCAGGTAGTAAGTATTCGTTGCCGTCAAACTTTGATTTCATCCAGTCAAGATAAGGGCTAATCTTCTGATCTATGTCGAGGTCTTCGCACTTCTCCCACACCTTACGATCTAACCCGCTCAAAGTAGAAAGCATGTGTAAGAAGTCCCCGTCTTTGCGTAGTTCATAGAATTGGTTAAATGTCAATTCACCCCAACGCATGGGAAGTTGTGCATTATGTTTACCTACTTTGAAGTCAATCATACTCAAATATACTAAAAGTTTGTTTTGATTCTTCTATTTTTCTGATAATGATTAATTGCATTTACCAAGTTATCTACTTGGTCATCGTGTGCCCCGTTTGGGAAAGCAGCACACTGACCTAAGAAATTATTATTCCAAGCCCCTTCGACTATAAAAACCTTACCAGCCTCACAAGTTGGGGATATGGCTGAAACCCTTGTTATTTTGTCATCCGTAGGCGGTTCTAATTCAGTTACATTCAAAGAAGACCTTCTAAACTGTTGTACTACACTTTTACCGCTGGCTTTAGGTTCTATCAATATTTGTGATCCTTGGCCGTATCCTTGCTTATCAGCGTATGATGGGATAGTCTTTATTAGTTCGGGGAACTCTTCCCAAACCTCTGTGGAGTCTCCGATATAAAGACAGTTATCAAAGTACTTAGTAGCCATTAACGCGGTCGGATCGTTCTTTTGGTCACTCGTATAGGCGGTATCTAAAAATAGCTTTACAGGGGCACTTATTCTATTATAATCTTCCCTTGATATTTTCCCAAACCATGCTTTTTTTAACTGTCCACCACCTTCAGGGCTTGGGTTTTGCCCCATTTGGCCCGCATACCCATAACTACCTAAATCAATCTTAGACTTCTCTAAAACAGCTTTTGATAGTCGTTTAGTATCCAATAACCCATCTTTGTAATTCTCTTTTGCTGATTCTGGTTTGACTTTATCGGATAGCTCTGCGGGTAAACAAATATGCCTTATTTTGTCTGGCTTTTCTTTTAAAGCTAGTCCAGTAGTGTCTTCTTCATGTAACCTTTGCATTATGACAATAGTTACAGACCTTTCCTTGTCAGTTTTACGTGTGCTTAAGGTTTCCTTTAGATGTTTGTTTGCCTCTGTCCTTTGGGTTATGCTTTCTGATGCGCTTGGTTTAATAGGATCATCTACGATAATAAAATCCGCGTGCATACCCGTAACCGTTCCACCCGTTGAGGTTGCATATCTCTCCCCAAACTTAGTATTTTTATACCAAGTCTTGTTATCTTCCCCCGCTTTTACCTGCCACTCATTAGAATAATACAATTTATACTTATCAGATCCTATACAAGTACGGGTTTTGACTGCATGCGCAGTACTTAAATCACTGGAATATGATGAATTTATTAATCTTATCGAAGGGTTTCTTATCCATAACCACGCTGGGAATAACTGCGTGCATATTGTAGACTTAGAAGAGCCGGGAGGCACGTTTATAAAAATATCTGGCTGTCCTATTCCTTTTTCCCAAACCTCATAGCAGGCTTGTAATTCATCGCAAATGAATTTAATATGCCAGTTATCAACCAACTGGACCGCCTCTATTGTATCCCAAAACTCCTTAAAAAACTCGTAGAAAGATCTTCTACAGATCTCAGCTCTTATTTGACTTAAGGATATCTGATTCGATAAGTTTAAGGGTTTCATCCGATAGTTTAGATAAATCTATTGTATTGGTCAGTTTTTCGCCTCCTGAGGTTATATCTGTTGTCTTGGCATTCTTCCAGTTATCCTTATCTATGTTAGTAAGAGCGAAGATTGCACCACCATATTTGAAGGTATCAAGACTCTTTTCATAGCTGTGAGCTACCGCAAGACGTGCCCTTTTAATTATTCCCGAAAACTCATCCCCGCGCTGGCACTGATCGTATAGCGAATTAATGCAGGAAAACCCTAAAAACAGGGTTAAGCCTGTAATAGTTGGGCTTTCTTTATCCTTAACGCATTCATCAAAGTACTGGCTTATTTTTTCCTCAAGTAGTTCGCATGTTTCATAAAGTGGTGGTCTCCCTCCTTTATTACCTAGTGCAAACTGGTTCTTTTTTGGTGCTGCCATAATTATCTTCTTTTACTTAAAATGTGTTGACTATAAGCATAAATAGCAATAACCAAAAAAGGATATAGGAATCCAAGAACCTGAAACCAAACGGGTGTTAGTATGTATGACATAATCAATTCAAATAATAGTTAAACTGTACGTACTTAAACTCCAAAACAAGGACTTTTTGCCAGATCTTACCGCCTTTTAGATGTTCGGTTACTCGCCTCCTTAGAACGTTTTAATTACTTGATTTTGCATTTTCAGCTTGTTCTAGCCAAGTTTCAAACTTAGTTTTCTTTTTAGCCTTTACGTCAGTTATTTTAATGCCTCTTTTCTTAGGCATTGATCCCCATACAGCAGCAAATACCAGCGCCCCAAAATAGATAGACAGCACGAGAGCCAGCCCAGCCCATAGCGGAGCCGTTACCCACCACCATGACCAATCAATTACAGAGGTTAACTTTAGAACCAAGAAAACGATAAATAAAACCGTTGAAAAAGAGCCTAGTCCCGAATCACTTACTTTGTTGTTCATAGATAAATATAGTTAAATTCTTACTTTAATGCAACTTTTACCATAATAAATATACCCAATACCAACCAGCCAAAACAGAGCCAGAACATGTGCCAAGGGAACATCTTGAATAAATCCCAAAAAGTAATTTCAGGACACGGTGTATAAATGGTTATTGTTTTATTCTCACAGTTGACTTCACAACTTGGATCTATTGCTTCGGTTCCGTCTGGCAAAGTTATTACCCTTACTTTCATTGTTGCGTTTTCGGTTCGCTTTATTGTCTCGATCGGAATCAATGCGGATAGCTTGCAAATGTTCCGGATCCGGTCCTTTATCTTCTCCCTGGTAACTATCCGTTCAACGGTGTCCGGTGTGCAATACTCCTCCAATAGGCTATCAATAACCCCAACATCCAACGGCTTAGAGGGGATTTGTACGCTTACAGTTGTCTTTACGGTGTCTACTCTTACAGAGTCTTTAAAATACTCAGGATTGGAAACCCGAGCCTTTTCTATCAGTCTCTTGGTTCTTTCGGGGCTTCTTGTGCAACTGGCAAGGAAGATAACGAAGATTATTAGTAAGTATCTCATTTTGATCTTATTTTACAGTATTTGCAATTACCCTTGTGGGTTAGAGTTCTTATATCGTTTTCTGTGCAAATATATTCACAGCTATCTATTATCATCACCGAGAACCCAAACCCGTTTAATCTATCATTTAAACGAGTTGTCTTAACAGTTGATTCACAACTAAGTAAGATAATTGTTAGTAGTAGGTAGTATTTCATAGAGATTCGTAAAGTTTATCAAGATCAGGTATTTGGTAATCGTCAAATGGTCTATTTGGCATACTATAAGCCTTATAAATTGCTTCTTCTGCCTTTTCCTTGGTAGTAAGCTTGGATAGGTCTAGCCAGTGGGTGACGTTCCAGTGCCTTTGTGGCAATTGTAATTCACCATCAATAAAGTGGTATCCATCCCCTATAAACACGTTTTGCCGCTGCCATTCATCTTTTTCAAAGAAAGTTCCAAAGCCATGATAAAGCTTTCCGTCTTTACTAGTGGAAATAAACATTACCTTTGAATTGTCCTGTGGCAATGCGTCCTCTACGGGTGTGAATAAGTCTAAGTTCTCCATAAGTTAAATGCAAAGTGCTTTGTAATCTTCTAAAGTTAATTTTCCATGATCTTTTATAAAATCAATTACGTCTTTTACGGGGGCATTTCCCGGGACCGAAAAACCATGATATTTTGACTCAAAATCATAAACTACCATGTGACAGCAGTCGCTTTGTTGATACACAATAAAAAAATCAAAGTCTATTTTACTTTCCAGTTCTTGCTCCAGAGAAGATATAGCGCATTCATATTGCTCTCTTGATTTTATTAATTTTTTATATGTTTTCATTTTCCGTATACGTTGTTAAGCCAGTAATCGTAAATCTCTTGGTTACTTTCAAAAAACAAGTCGTGAAGGGCTTCTTCATTTTCGTTTTCTTCTTTCCAATCCGCAAATAGCACTGGCAGGTTCTTCTCTAGGATGAAATCACAGCCAGCTTTGAAGTCAGTTGCTCCATTAAAATTATCTCTACCATAAGCATTAAACTTACTTACAATCTGCTTTTCTAGTTCGTTCATCTATTTATAGGGTTTTCTTTGTTATCTTTTTCTATTGCTTCAATCAAGTTAATTAAAGCTTTTCTAACGTTTGGAGATTTACCGCCACCCGATCCAACTGTACAAAATTGTACTGAAAATGGGCTTTGGAAATTATCTTGGTCAGGTATTACAGAGATAATAATATCTCCATCAGGCTCTATAAATAATTGTAATTTACCATGCCTTGACATATCCTCATGTCTTTCGTAAAATTTAGAAATTTCTAGTTCGTTCATAGTCCTTTTATTACCTCCCTTAAATATGCGTAACTTCCACTTTCTGGATCAATAAGAATGCCAAGCGTTAGAGCTTCCATTTCCATCAGGTTTATAGCCTCGTAGGCGCACGCCTTAGCTAGAGTACTTACGTTTATCTCTTCGCTCTTTTCGCTTTCTGAATCAAATAGAATCATATAAAAACGGTTGTAAATGTCCTTAGCTTCTTTTTTTAAAGCTTTTTCGATCTCTTGATTCATATTACTTGACCTTTCTGCTTCTTAAAAACTCCTTTGAATATTCATAAGTGTGTGCTTTATCGTGACACTCACGGCACAAAGCAATTAGATTATTTATATTGTCCTGTTCTTCTTTTGTCTTGCTTCCGAACTTCGAACGTGGTTCTATGTGGTGAATGTCTACCGATTTAGCCCCGCACACCTCACAAGGGATAAAATCGGCTATTGTGTATCCGTGATGCTCTAAATATATTTTCGTGTGCTTCTGCATCAATAGAATATTATTTGTCCTAGTTCACCCCAGATCTTTGTTGTTCTACCATCCCACACAAAACTATCATCTATATTGAAAGCATCCTGAACCGATTTCAAAAGGTTATCCCGATCAGGTCTTGATTGGTGTGGTTGATAACGATATTTATCCCGCTTATTTTCGCTCCACGACTTAGGCATAGGGATAACAAAAAGTACGTTTAATACGTTTGGAAGCTTTAAACCTACCTTATTACCTTTTAGTATTAGTTCATCCCTAAATGCAAAGTAACGTGTTACAATAGGCCTTTTTGCCCATTTATCGGAACGTGTCATTCTAGGAGCTGGCACCGGATCGATTGTAATTGAAGCATACGGTTCCTTACCTTCCGTATAGTAAAGTACGTTGTCTCTGTCTGGCTTAGGCTGTGGGTTAAACTTCATCACCTCTCATAACCCGCAAATTTTATCCATTAACCAAGATCCAACCACACCAAACACAAAAGCAAATGCCATGTAAGGCAGTACAAACAACCACGGCCCCCCGCTTGTTAGTATCTCTATTGATTTGTTTATTGTTTCCATTACATAGAAGTTATAACAACAATTCCAGTGACTTCTATAAGCTTTCCGCTTGCCTTGTCTTTGAAATAGTAACCGTCTGAGTTTTTTTCGCTTATTACCTTGCCAGTGGATACCCATGTTTTTACACATACTCCACCTGAGTACAATTCAACTTTAAACTCGTTTCCAAGTCCTGCTGCTTTTTCATATTGGGCATCTGTGCAACCAATAAGAAAGATAATACCGATAAATAAAAAAGCTTTTTTCATAATTCTGTTTGTTTTAAATAAACCCCCGCCCAACACGTGAGCAGGGGGAAACTTTACTACTGTTAAACCTCAGATTCCTTAGCAGGACTCGAACCTGCGCCTTTAGAGTTACTGACTAACACTCTAACCAACTGAGCTATAAGGAATATCCATGCAACCGAATTAGACCGCTTGCCAGCATCTTGCAACCCTTAACCGCCGTTGCAACGTGTTACAGATAGAACTTCACATTTAAGTTACTGGCCACCTGTAAATATTTTTAAGACCGCCCCACCCAAGAGGGGATAGGCTTCACCCGTTGCAATATCTTGGCGTTGTACTTCGTCTACCTTATACAGACAAACGCACTCTTGGAAGTGCTGGTAACCGCCTTGGTATTAACCAAAGATTGGCCTTTTCTCGACTACCTTGCCTGCTTTAGCGGTCTTAAATGTTTTAATAAGTAGCAAGACAGGATTCGATACCTGTACAGTGTGATTTGTCCCCTGCTTACGTTTCTAGAACGGTTTAAGGTTTCGTATTACGTGCTACAGTGTACACACCAATAGAGATTAATCTCATTTCAAAGCATTTGCGTCTACTTTTCTGGGTATCTGTAAACACTTTATAACGCTGCTTAGGTTTACCGTGCTTGCATCTACAAATAATCCAGCTTCCGCCACTTGCTACTTACTCTAATATTTTTAATGTTTTTCAAAGAACGAAATGGCCCACCCCTTTTTAGAAGGTTTGCGAACATACTTACAAGGAAATGGGCCAATGTTTTTACTGTATGTTCGCTTTACAAAGGTAGTAACTTATATCACTTTTGCAAATTTATTACCAAGTAATTTACCCCATTGCTCAGCCATTGCAGTGGCTATTCCTGGGAATGTTTTACTTCTTTCTTTTCTTCTTTCTGATTGTCCTCCTTTTGCGCTCTTAGCATCGGTAAAGTATCTTTTTTTACCTGACTTGTCTATGTAAATAGGTTCTGGCTCATACTTTTTTTTATTCTCAGCTACCTCTATTAATCCTTGCAATCGTGGTAAATTTTTAAGCCAAAGGTGCGTCAATTTTTTATCTGAATCACCGAAATAATAAGGGTGGATAAGCTGCCTTGGCTGTATAAATTTGCCGGCATATCCCCTAGGATTTTCTATACATATCCTTGGTATATTTACTTTCCAAAGTTTTATAAAGAACTGTAATGCTTCCTCTCTATAAATTATTCTTTGTTTTGCCTTGTCTCCGTATTTTTCAATATTAAACCAACCAATACCGGCATACGAAAGATAAGTACACGGTGGGTGAGCAATCATTAAATCCCAAGGACCATTATTTTCAATTACCTCGAATACGTCTTGATGAAAGTGCCATTCTGGATGTCCCCCGCTGCACTCCTGGATATCGCATGAATACGCCTCGTGCCCTAGTTCTCTAAAAGCCTTACATACTGTTTGACTTTCTTCGCATGCTATAAGTACCCTTCCCATTATTTCTTGAATTTTGCGTACGCTTCTGCCAGTTTAATATGATATTTATTGGCTTCATATCCAGGACCGTTATATCTTCGTGCGAAGTTTCTCCAATCTTTAGTAACCAAGTAACCGATAATATCTTCATGCGCTATGAAATTAATAAAGCTTTTCAAATGTTCCTTTTCTCCCGTGTTATACGCTTTTACCATTTCAAATACAGTTGAGTATCCAGCGGCTTCAAAGTTCTCCCCAAGTACCTGAAATAAGCCAAACGATGCGGATTTTAAAGCGGCTTCCTCGTTAACTGTTTGAGCTATGTTCATCCTTACCCACTCCCCACGATTTGACCCTGTATAAAACTGTTTGGTCCATTTTGGATAGCAAACTTTAGGGAATTGAGCGGCTGTCTTTTGAGCAATCCCTAGCCGTGAAAGGTGCTTGTAAAATACATGCCCTTCAAACAGGATCTTTATGTCACCGTCTTTATCGAATCCAGACCCTGAACCCTCAACCGCTGCCACTGTTTTTATTAGCGCAAGTTCCAGTCCGGTTTCTTCGCTTACTTGTATGTAGTCTTCTTCAGTTAGTTTTTTCATTTGTATACCTGTTTAGTCTAATTTTGTGAAAAATGTTAAAGTCTTTCTTACTTCTACTTCTTCGCCTACCATAGTTTAAACCTTTTCAATGCGTTCTTTTTGTTCAATCCCGAAAACGTTAGCAGTCATTGCTACCATACTTTTCCAAATCGATAATTTCGCCAACTTCATTTCTGTATTGAAATTTAAAATTGTCTGTAAAGTTTCGTGTCAAAGATGCACTTGAAAACACTTTTTTACGTTGAACACAACTTGCAATATCTTCAATCTTTGCCCTTCCAAAATCGTGACTATCACCGCTTAAAGTGAATATTGAATTATCTCTATCAAGTGTCCACCAGCCACCGCCTTTTACTTTTGTAATATCGGTTGCAAGTTGTTTGTGGTAAGTGCATTTTGCCACTATCAGACAATCGCCTTCTTGGTGGTCTGTTTCTATTATAAATTTTGGGAATACATCCATTGTTTAATTCAATCTCTTTCATACAGTTTTTTAAGTGCGTTTACAACTCTATTAGTAAATAAGATAATGAAAATTACTCTCATAAAAGTTCTGGGTTCTCATATCTCCCAGTTTATAAATGGTTGGTAACTCTCACCGTCCCATAGGTTTTTAGGACGGGCCTCGCAAGATTGTTGTGGTCTTGGCTCAAAATAAAGCATAACAATCGTATGATGCTGCCCATTAAAGCACACACCCCCACCCAACCACTCAGGGAAATATTCAATCTGCTGTATATTGTGATCTGCTGATTTAACTATTTCGGCTGATTCCTCACCCCATTGAACTCCAAAGGATCTAATGTGTGATAGTAAATTGTTGGCTCTGTCTGTGCTCATAGTAGTTAAATTTTACTCTGAAGTAATTTGCAAATTTCTATGTATCCTTTGTACTCTTCTATTTCAGATTTTGAGTACGATTCACTTTCTCCAATTTCGGCATACATTTGCTCCCATTCTTCTATGGTGTGCGTTTTGCAGCCAATTTTTATCACTCCTAACCCCCACCAGTTTACAGTATGTTTTGAGCCTGTAATGAATAAGCTTTTTACGATCTTCGCAGAGTACCCGATCTTCGCAGAGTCCCCGATCGTCGCATAGTCCCCGATCTTCGCAGAGTCCCCGATCGT
>CAZAXK010000003.1:0-4437 GCA_964489135.1 uncultured Candidatus Saccharibacteria bacterium | reverse complement strand
TCGCAGAGTCCCCGATCGTCGCATAGTCCCCGATCTTCGCAGAGTCCCCGATCGTCGCAGAGTACCCGATCGTCGCATAGTCCCCGATCGTCGCAGAGTACCCGATCGTCGCAGAGTCCCCGATCGTCGCAGAGTACCCGATCGTCGCAGAGTACCCGATCGTCGCATAGTCCCAGATCGTCGCAGAGTCCCCGATCGTCGCATAGTCCCCGATCTTCGCAGAGTCCCCGATCGTCGCATAGTCCCCGATCTTCGCATAGTCCCCGATCGTCGCATAGTCCCCGATCGTAATTTTTCTACTTTCAAACTCAGCCTTTAAATCTGATAAGTTTTCGTATTGAAATTCAGTCCATCCCGAACCGATAACCCATAAATATATTTTTTTCATAGTAGTATAGTTTAAATTGCTCCCCCTTAGCGCTTAGGGGTCGGGGGAACAAAAAGGTTATTAAATCCCCCAAAGTTTTAGGGCTAAATCTACTTTCTTTTCAAGATCTTTGACATCCTTATTTGCATAAGTCAAAGAGAAGGAATGCCCACGCTCAATAGTGCCATTTTTCAATCCTGCATGATACTCCCGGGCTTTTTCAAGCTTAAATTGGAAGTATTCAAGGCTTTCTGGCATCGATAAATTAATTTCTTCTGCCTTGCCTTCCCAATACTCAGACTTTCTTAAATGCTCTTTTGCCTTTTCCATTTCGGCAACCATTTTACCAGTGTTATTCCACGCTTGATCAATGATTTTACGGTGACGCTTTTCGGAGTGGTGACCTATTTTTATTGGCTCAGCAAGCGAAAGGAATGCATTATCTTTTTTTGATTTCTCGAAATATTCATCGCTTTTTTTATCTGCCGACTCTGCCCAATCAATATACCTACCAGCCTTCAAAAGGGCTCTTTTACGGCTATCAAACCCATCAGCGCGAACTATCGAGTAGTAATAAAAACCCTTTCCGTAATCAGCCACTAGATTACAAACTATGCACTCGTTATCTTTGCCATATTTGGTGGTAACCATGATAGTATCCCCTCTCTGAAGTTTTTCTTCGGTTTTAGCAAGGAACACATTGGGAGCATATTTATAGTAAGTAGCAGCCATAATCGTTTTTGTTCAGATCGCTGTCCCCCGCTTTTTGTTTGTACTATCTTTAACGTTTAACTGGAAACAAAGTTACCCTAAACATACCCCAAATGCAAATTATTTATCTATTATTTTCTATCTTTTTTATAACTACTTATTACTTAGTACAATAAATTCAATAGATATTTGACCACTAAAAAATATTTTATCTTTTTCTTGCTTTCGGGTAACTTTGAGGTATCTTTGACGTATAAATAATTAAAACAGATAACAACATGTACACACTACCACACACATCTAGTAATAACGACTCTTTTATGAGTGAATCTTCTTGGTTGCTTGAAGGGATCGAAGTAAGCACAGAAGTATGTGTAAGTGTAAACACAATAGACTTTAGAAGTATTTCTCTTGAGTCTTTAATCAAAGGTATCAAATCACTATTTTAATATGAGTAAGAGCGGATGGATAGGAGTTAGCCCAAAGTGGCTACAAATCAAAAAAGAGGCATTAGGTATTTCATGGGATACGTTTGGCCGTATAGTCGGAATTGATGGGCACAACCTACGTAAATATTCCACGGGAGAAAAGAACATGAAACCAGATACCCAAAAAAAGATTTACAACGCATTTAAACTTTACGAACATGGATAACTACACAATATACGGGGCCCTTTTCGAATCGATGGTTAGAAAGGCTATTTTCCAACAGTACATAGACGGTGGCGCTACAATGGATGAGGCTGAAGAATGGGCGGAGGATACACAACTTGAGTTAAAAGATGGAGTACTATCTACTACTCTTAACGGATTTGTTTACACATACTCAATTAGTACTCTTATCAGTTTGCACGCTTTAATACCTACCGAGGAAATACAAAAGCACAACGAAGCATTAAAAACTAAACTATTAAATACTGACTTTTCGAAAATTTAAAAACGTTATACGATGAAAAAGAGTAAGATTGTTAAAATCCAGTTTACCAAACCTTGGGACAGCGGAAAAGGAACCGTTTATTTTCACGATGTTGAATTTGAAAACGGAGATAGGGGTCAGTGCGGACTTCAAAAGGAGCTGCCACCGGATTACGAAATAGGGACAGAACACGAATACGAACTAACACCGAACGGAAACTATCCTAATAAGATTAAGTTTAATAAGCCTAAAAGCTCAGGCGGTGGTGGATTCAGTAAACCAGTTAATAACGCAGGGTTTGCCCTCAGTTATGCAAAAGACGTTCTTATTGCCTCTTGGCAGCCAAACAGCGGTGGTAAGCCATTAACATCTGAAAATATGTTTACCCTTGCTGATAAAATGCTCACTTGGTTAGAATCTAAAAAATGATAGTACTAGACATTGAAACGGTTCCGCTAGGTTCGGAACCCGTTTTTAATCCCGCTCAGTTTGAAGGTGTTAAAATTCCTGCTAACTATAAAGATCCTGAAAAAATACGAGTTTATACCAAGGATAATTTAGAAAAGCAAGTAACCGAACATTTAGAAAAAGAAAAAGAAAAATACCAAGCTGAGTTAACAGAATGGAAGAAAGGAGCCCTAAAGGCTGTAAGATCGCAAATTGTTTGTATTTGTGCGCTTGATACTGTAACGGGTAGTATTTTTAGATGGGCATCGAATGACGAAACTGATTTACTTTTAAAGTTTACGGATTGGCTTTATATTCATGGATCTACTGGTAGTATTTTTTGTGGGCACAATATCCGTTTTGACTTGCAAATGCTACGTACTCACGCTTGTTTGTCTGGCATTCTGGAACAGCTTAAAAAGATCCTGACATTTGACAAGTGGGCAAGGAACATACAAGATACAATGGAGATTTGGGCAGGTGTTCGCTACGATGATAGAACAAAGTTAACCGACATTGCACAGTATCTAGGGTTAGAAGTAGGAAACGGAGACACAACTGGAGCCGACATTTACGACTTCTATAAAGCTGGCAGATTCGAAGAAATTAAAACCAAGTGCCTAAATGATGTACTACTAACTTACGAGGTATGGAAAAGAATAAAATAAAAGAGTGTTTTGATTGTATAAATGACGTTCTAACCGCTCCGGCTGAAATGATTGAAGAAAAGAACTTAAAGCTTGATAGGCTTATGATCCTTACAGCCCTGGCAGCAGAAGTGCAAGGGAACGCATGCGCACTCTATAAGCGTAAAAAAGGCGAAAAAATACGGGAGCTTGCGGATGAAAAATACTCTGCCAATCAAACTGTTTTAATTGCAGAAGGTGAAGTAAGTGAATACGCTGGTATGTATGAACATGCGCAAAGGTTAAGTGCTGCCATTACTCACAGCATTGAAGGTATTCGTACTCAGATTTCACTATACAAAACAGAGCTAACAAATAGCTTAATTCAGAAATAACACTGCGCTGTCGGATCTCTGAGTAACCACATAGTCTTTAAAGGAAGGCTTAGGGGTGAATGATAAACGGAGGTGTCCGGCAGCCTTTACTAAACTTTAAAACTAAAACTTTATGCCTAACTACATCAAAAACAAAATTGAACTAATAGGTGAACAATCAGACATTGATTCACTTATACAAGAATTCAGCACATTTTACCCTTCTGTTCCTCATAGATCATTTGACGGAAATATTACTTATAAAAAAGGGGATACGTATGGATGGCTTAATGAATCTACTGGTGAATTTACTATGCGAGGTGAGGAACCGTGCTTTTTAATTCCTGATGGATTCGTACAGCATTTTGAAGAGGAGTGGACAAGGTTTCCAGATTTCAACAAAATAATTACAATGCCAGAATCCTTAGGTATTGAGTCAGGATCTTTAACAATGGCACTAGAAAACCAATACAGTAATCCAAGTGTTAAAGAATGGTTAAAAGAGGTTACCGAAAGCATTAATCGACATGATGCAAAAGAGGAAAGAATAAAAACAGTATTAACGGCTGTTGAAAACTGTATTCGTTACGGACATGCAACATGGTATTCATGGAGTATTGAAAATTGGGGCACAAAGTGGAATTCAAGCGAATGTGAAACACTAGGTAATAATACATTTACTTTTTCTACCGCTTGGTCTGGGGTGCCTGAATTGATGCAAATTATTTCAGAAAAACATCCAAACGTAACTATCAAATATTCATTTGCTGATGAGGATTCAGGGTGTAATGTTGGGGTTGGGGTTTATAGCAAAGATATTAACTCTTTTGGTATGCTTAAAAATAGCTCAAAAGAAGCGTTTGACATTTACTTTGACTTACACCCGGATAGAAGAGAAAATTATAAACTATCTGATGGAACTTACACTTATATCGATGAAGACTAAGTAATTGCTTGGTTATTTGCCTTTCTGAGCGATAACGGGGGTTTAACTAA
>CAZAXK010000002.1:23662-91124 GCA_964489135.1 uncultured Candidatus Saccharibacteria bacterium | reverse complement strand
TGATAGTCTAGAGCGGTGCCCAGTGGGGCCTTTTTGTAAGCCCAAAAGTTATAAGAATTAAATGGCAAAGAAATCAGTTATTGCAAGAAGTCTCAAAAAGCCCAAATTTAGTACTCGGGCTGTTAAGCGTTGCTTCAAGTGTGGACGATGCCGAGCATTTATGGGAGACTTCGACCTATGCCGTATCTGCTTTAGAGAATTAGCCAACGAAGGTAGAATACCCGGAATTAAAAAATCGTCGTGGTAAGTCCCTCGACTGGGCTCGGGATAAATTGAGCTCAGGAAAGGAGAAACTGCCTCGCAAAACCAATGAATGACCCAATAGCCGACTTCCTAATAAGAATCAAAAACGCCGGAATGGCCAATAAGCCGTTCGTTTTGGTGCCTTTTTCCAAAATGAAGCTCGCAGTCGCAGAAATGCTCAAAAATAAGGGCTTTTTGGGCGAAGTCAGCACCAAAGGCAAATCGCCCGCTACCAAGCAATTGCAGGTAGGGATCGTATATATGGAAGACGGCAAGCCCCGAATCAATGACGCCAAGCGTATATCCAAGCCCTCACGCCGACTTTACGAAAAAGCCAAGAATATCAAGGGTTATAGGATGGGTGTCGGTATGACAGTCCTCTCTACACCTAAGGGTATAATGGCCGATATCGATGCTCGCAAGGCAAACCTTGGGGGTGAGCTTCTGTTTACCATCTGGTAGATACGAAAATAATGCGAATAAATACGAAAAATACGAAAATTTCAAAACAATGTCGAGAATAGGTAAAAAAGGAATAACGATACCAGAGAAAACAGAGGTTACAGCTGCGAATGGCGTTGTTAGTGTAAAGGGTCCAAAGGGCGCCTTGGAGCGAGCTTTTGGTACAGCTATCCAAATAAAGATAGAGGGCCAAGAGATGAGCTTCGTTCCTGCAAGAGAAACCAAGCAAAATAGGAGTCTTTGGGGGACAGTTGCCTCGCATGTAAACAATATGATCAAGGGCGTCAACGAAGGATTCGAAAAGAAGCTCTTGCTCGAAGGTGTGGGCTATAAGTCGGAGGTTAAGGGCAACAAGCTCTTGCTCGCTCTTGGCTTTTCGCACCCAGTCGAGGTCGCTATCCCAGACGGCCTTACTGTTGACGCGGTCAAAAACAATATTTCCATAAAAGGTATAAACAAAGAGCTGGTCGGGCAATTTGCTGCAAGCGTCCGAGCACTGAAGAAGCCGGAGCCTTACAAGGGCAAAGGTTTCCGTTACGATGGTGAAGTCATAAGAAGGAAGCAGGGCAAGAAGACCGCGTAAAAAAATTGAAAATTGAAAATTCAAAATTGAAAAATTTCAAAAAATGAATACCAAACTAAAACAAGAGAAGAGAGACAGAAGACGCAAGCGCATCCGCGCCAAGGTTTCTGGTACAGCCGACAAGCCAAGACTCTCGGTCTTCAAGTCGAATCGCTACATCTCGGCTCAGATCATAGACGATATTTCGGGCAAAACTTTGTGCGCCTCGACTTCGCAAAATATGAAGGCAAAGACCATGCGCGAGCGCGCCGAAGAGGTGGGTGCTGATCTTGCTAAGCAGGCCAAGGAGAAAAAGATCGAAAAGGTAGTCTTCGACCGCGGTGGCTATATTTATGTAGGTTCGATACAGGCGCTTGCTGAAGGGGCAAGGAAGGCCGGATTAAAATTTTAAAAACAAATGGATAATAACGAGGAAAAAGAAATAAACGAAGTAGCTGAGCCGGTTGTAGCCGAAGCGCCTGCTCCAGCCGAAACCAAAGAACCTGTTAAGCCGGTGGTAGGAGCTCGCGACTTCAAGAAGAACGATCGAAGGCGCAATGAACGCAAGCCATCTCGACGACCAGAAAGGGCAAGGCAAGAGTTCGACCAAAAGCTTTTGAGCGTCAGACGCGTGACTCGTGTCGTGGCTGGAGGCCGACGATTTAGCTTTAGCGTCGCAGTAGCAATCGGCGACAAGAAGGGCCGCGTCGGAGTAGGACTTGGCAAAGCTGGTGATACACCGATCGCTGTCGAAAAGGCGGTAAGAGAGGCCAAGAAATCTATCGTTACCATCCCAATGAAAGGTGCAAGCATTGCTCACCCCGTAGAGGCCAAGTACGCGAGCTCTCGTATCATGATCGCACCGGCTCCTGGCAAGGGAGTAGTCGCGGGTAGCTCGGCTCGTATCATACTCGAGCTTGCTGGTATCAAGGAAGTTTCGGCCAAGTTCCTTTCGCGCTCGAAGAACAAGCTCAACAATGCAAGGGCTACAGTTATCGCCTTGCAGAAGCTTCGAAATATAAAGTCTGAGAAACAAGTTTAATTGCAAAAATGCCATCATGCAGTTCCATAATCTAAAAAGAAATAAATCAAACAGAAAGGCCAAGCAAGTTGGTCGTGGCGGTAGCCGAGGCAAGACCTCCGGCCGCGGGACCAAGGGTCAGAACGCTCGCTCCGGTCGCAAGAAGCGCCCAGAAATGCGCGACTTTATCAAGAAGTTGCCTAAGCTCCGTGGTCGCGGCAAGAATTTCCTCAAATCAATTCAAGAGAAGTCGGTAGCTATAAACATCGCTAGCTTGGAAGCAGTATTCAATAAGGGAGAAGTGGTCAATATGTCTTCTTTGTTGGAGAAAGGGCTTTTGCGCAAGCTGAATGGTAAAATAATGAAGCCGAAGATCTTGGGTGTCGGGCCTCTTACCAAAGCACTCACTCTAGAAAAGCTCGCGGTTTCCAAGAGTGCCAAAGAAGCGGTAGAGCTCGCCGGCGGAAAAATAGTTTAGTTCGAGACAATATTCGTAAGTAAAAACAAGAAATGAATCTGACTCACAAATTAAAGCTTGTTTTTGGAGACAAAGCCCTGAGAAACAGGATTGTCTTTACTTTGGCAGTGCTCGCTATTTTCCGCGGACTCGCCGTTATCCCAATCCCTGGTATTGATATCTTGCGCTTGGAGCAGTTCTTCTCGAGCAACGACTTTTTGGGTCTTTTGAATATCTTTTCGGGTGGTGGACTTTCTAATCTTTCGATAATAATGCTTGGCGTCGGTCCATACATCACCGCTTCGATCATCATGCAACTTTTGACCATCATGTTCCCAAAGTTGAAGGAGATGTATCAGGAGGAAGGGGAGGCGGGCAGAAGAAAATTCAGCCAATATTCTCGGCTCCTTACAGTACCGCTCGCCCTTATTCAGGGATTCGGCTTTATGGCCCTCCTGCAGAATCAGGGAGTATTGCCTCACCTTTCTCCATTTGCGCTTGCGACCAACCTCATCGTTATTACCGCCGGATCTCTCCTACTCATGTGGCTCGGCGAGCTTGTGAGCGAGTTTGGGGTGGGCAACGGTGTTTCCATAATCATTTTTGCCGGCATTATTGCGGCGTTGCCCGCAGCTTTGAGCCGTCTGTGGCTCACCTTTGATCCTTCGCTTCTACCTTCTTATATCGGATTCCTAGTCGTTGGTGCTCTAGTTATTTGGGGCGTGGTTATAATCACTGAAGCGGAAAGACCGATACCGGTAACTTACGCGAAGCAAGTGAGGGGCAACAAGGTTTATGGCGGGACTTCGACTTATTTGCCGCTTCGGGTCAATCAGGCCGGAGTTATACCGATCATCTTTGCGATGTCGATCCTGCTTTTCCCGCAGATGATCGTGCAATTTCTTTCTAAGGTAAATAATGAAATTGTTCAGAAAATTTCAGCATTCGTGCTCAGCGTTTTGACCAACCAAGTGCTCTACGCCATTTTGTACTTCTTGCTCGTTTTTGTCTTTACCTACTTCTACACTGCTATCACCTTTGATCCGGATTCAATATCGAAAAATTTGCAGAGGAGTGGCGCCTTTATACCGGGGGTTAGACCGGGAGTTTCGACTTCGGCTCATATCGCGAAAACTTTGTTCCGCCTGACGGCCGTCGGTGCGCTCTTCCTCGGACTTATCGCCGTGTTGCCTTTGGTATTGCGCCTCATCACTGGTATTAGCGCAGTCGCTATCGGTGGTACAGGCCTTCTCATCGTCGTCTCCGTCGTGATCGACCTTATCAAGAAGGTTGATGCTCAAGTTTCCGCTCAGGAATACTAAAAGTTTACCCAGTATTACCTGGTTGCCTTTATGGGGTGTGGTAAAAGCGCAGGTTTTGCCTTATCCTGTATACATAATACTTATCGCATAATACTATCTAAATGAATCCTAAAACTTTTATATTTTTTGGACGCTCGGGCTGTGGCAAAGGCACCCAAGCCAAGTTCCTGATCGAAGCTCTGCAGAAACTCGATTCTCAAAAACGAGTTCTCTATCTAGAAACTGGTCAAAAGTTTAGAGAGTTTTCGACCGAGGCGTCCTATACTTCAAAACTGGTGAAGGGGGTGATGGAACAGGGCGGGCTCTTGCCGGAGTTTTTGCCAATATGGATTTGGTCGGAATATCTAGTAAGGCATATGGACGGCAATGAGCACATGGTACTCGACGGACTCTCGAGGCGGCCGCACGAGGCGCTCATACTTGACTCGGCCATGAAGTTCTACAAAAGAGAGAAGCCCTTCGTCATCTCGATCGATGTTTCGAGAGAGTGGGCGGGGGACAGATTGCGCAATCGAGGTCGAAGCGATGACAACAAGATCGATATCGAAGCTCGACTTAATTGGTACGACGAAAACGTGGTGCCCGTACTTGAATATTTCAAAGATAATCCTTACTACCAATTTGTCTCGATCAATGGTGAGCAGGAGATCGAGCAGGTCCACCAAGAAATTTTGGCCAAAACCGGTCTCAACTAACTTATGGGAATTAGATACAAAACAGCCGAAGAAATAGAAATTATGAAGGAGGGTGGTAAGATCCACGCTCGGATTTTGCATGAAGTCGCAAAGAAGGTGAAGGCGGGAGTCAAGACAAGAGAGCTCAACGACTATGCCGAAAAGCTTATCGATGAAGCGGGGGGAAGTGCCTCCTTTTTGGGTTATCAGCCGGCCGACGCGAAGAAGCCGTACCCAGCTTCGCTTTGTGTTTCGATCAACGAGGAAATTGTGCACGGCATTCCAGACGACAAAATGATTTTTGAGGGCGATATCGTAACCCTTGACCTCGGTCTCACCTATAAAGGGCTCATTACTGACGCGGCGATCACTGTGTCGGTAGGAAAAATAGAAGAGCGCACAGCCGAGCTCATGAAGGCCACAGAGGAAGCACTGGATAAAGGCATAAAGGCCATGCGAGTGCGGGGACATGTGGGCGACATCGGGGCAGCGATCATGGAGGTTGCGGTCAAATACAATCTTGGGATTGTCGAGGGCCTGTCGGGCCACGGAGTTGGCTACAGCGTACATGAGGAGCCCTTTGTGCCGAATAGGGCCGAAAGAGGCGAAGGTCCAGAGCTCAGGGTGGGGATGGTCATTGCGATCGAACCGATGTTTACCTTGGGCAGTCGCCATATAAAACGCCTTTCCGACGGCTACACCTTTGTGACCCGCGACAAATCGCTCTCGGCACATTTCGAGCATACCGTGGCGGTCACTGCCGAAGGTATCGTTGTCTTGACCCAATAAAATTATTAATCGTTTATTTTTTTAAAGATGAATCCAAAAGAAGAGAGGACTTATGTAATGCTCAAGCCGGATGGGGTGAGGAAGGGGCTTATAGGCGAAGTTATCAAGCGCTTCGAACAGCGTGATCTCAAGATCGTTGCGCTCGAGATGTTTACCCCTACTCACGACCTTATCGACAATCATTATCCGAAAAATAAGGAATGGATCACTCGACTGGGGGAGAAAACCATGTCGACTTACCAGAAATATGGTTTCGACGCGGTGGCTGACTTTGGCACCGAAGATCCAGCGGAGATAGGCCCAGAAATTCGTAAGTGGCTCATTAGCTATATGATCTCGGCGCCTCTAGTCAAGATGGTGGTACAAGGCACCCATGCAGTTGATGTCGTCCGCAAGATTGCAGGCCCTACCTTGCCGTACCTTGCCGATATGGGCACTATCCGAGGCGACTTCTCGATCGATTCGCCAGCAATAGCCAACAAAGAAAAGCGCGCGGTTATGAACATCATGCACTGCTCGGAAACTCCCGCCGAAGCCGAACACGAAATACAGCACTGGTTTGGCGAAAGCTTCAAGCCCTTCGACTACAAACGCTTCGGCGTCGATGAGTAATTTTTTTCTTTCGGTTAACCTTCCTGTCGATTTGTGGAAAATGCAAAGCCCCCTCGCGCTACGCGCTCGGGGGCTTTAAGTTTTATCCAAGGATCCTGGCCACCTTGGAGGCGGCCTCGATTAGCCCGCACCGGATCAGTAGATCCCTCTCGTTAAACCATGGGATCTTTCTGTTGTTGTGGACCATGAGGAGAATCTCTCCTCGATGGGTCCCCGAAATTTTTTCCACCTCCCTTTCGATGGAAAATATCTCGTTGGCTGTCCGGCAAAGGTATGCCTCTGGAGTTTCCTCTCTCTGGGCGAGGAGGTTTTCCGCCTCCTGGAAATCGCGACGGATGTTGTCGAACGCGGGCTGTCGCGGGTCCAAGGCCCACAGCTTCCAGACCCCATTCGCCCCGAGAAAAAGGAGCGCGGGAACGATGACAACGAAAAATATTGGCACGAATGCGTCTGTGGCAAGCCCCTTGGTGGGCAGCTTCGCCCAGATGACACAAAAACCTTCCGCAATTGTGAGAGCCAGTCCGAAAAGGACTTTCTCCCCAATGGCGGCGCGGCGCGCCTTTGCATACGAGTGGTGAGTTGTTAGGTCCATCTGTATATATTATAGCATGAATGACTAATCATGTCAACGTGTTGCTCCGTACTAGATTTGGGCATAGCACTTTGTGCAGGGCGAAGCCGATGCCAAAATTCACAACGGGGTGATATAATAGGGGCAGGATTACTCGGGTATTTTCTAGATTGAACATATTTTGGGAGACTCATATTTTAGGTTTCCGATGAGAGCTTTCATAACTGAAATCATTCTGACGAATCCTTTTGCGGTCACCCACCTTAATCTAAACAATTAGGGAATTACTCTGGGTAGTCCGAAGCAAAAACCGCCTTTTGGCGGTTTTTGCTTGCTTCTGACCGGTAGATTTAAGACCCTTCGGATGATAATATATCAATTATGTTACGCCAAAAGCTTTTTAAGGAATTCTTTTTTTTGTCCGCCATTGTTGGGTCTCTCAATCTCTGGGCGCTCCAGTCTGACCTGTATTGGAAATACAACTGGTTTGATTCGATGATGCACTTTTTGGGCGGGGCTCTGGTAGGGAGTTTCTTTCTTTGGATCTACTTCTTTTCGGGATTTTTCGCCCCGGAGAAGCGCCACTTTCGGCATTTTATTCTGATTGCGCTTTTGGGGGTTGCTCTGGTGGGCTTTTCTTGGGAGATATACGAATTGGTGCTAGGCGAAGCTAAGCTACAGAAAAACCAATACCTATTCGATACCACACTCGACCTAATTATGGACACACTCGGGGCTTTAGCGATCTGCCTCTTTGGTTATGCGAGAGAAATTTCTAGCGGAGAAATAAAATAAGATGCAAAAAATTAGTTTAACTTTTTATGGAGGGGTGGGGGCGACTACTGGCGCAAACTTCTTGCTTGATTGGGGTCCAAAGATTTTGGTGGATTGTGGGCTCTTGCAGGGCAAGAAGGATGCCGATGTAAAAAACGCCGAAAATTTCGCTTATGATCCGAGCGGTGTAGATGCTCTTCTTGTCACTCACGCGCATATGGATCATATTGGGCGTATCCCCAAACTCGTCAAAGATGGCTTCGCGGGCAAGATATATTCGACCCCAGAAACAAGGCGGCTCGCCGAACCGCTACTACGCGATGCGTATAAAATAATGATTGGTAAGGAGGAGAAATCGGGGGTCTCGAGGATTCTTTATGAAGAAGCGCATATCGATAAAGCTCTCAATATGTGGCAAGTACACCAATATGGCGAGAGCTTTGAACTCGAGGGTACCAAAGTGACCTTCCGCGACGCAGGGCATATTTTGGGCTCGAGCATGATCGAGGTAGAAGTGGAGGGTAAAAAAATACTCTTCACCGGAGACTTGGGCAATTCGCCCTCGCCCTTGCTCCGAGACACAGAAGAGGTGAGCGGGGTTGATTATATGGTTATGGAAAGTGTCTATGGCGACCGCAATCACGAAAGCAAAATAGAGCGGAGGAACAAGCTCAAAGATTTGATCAACAAGACTATAAAGAGGGGTGGCGAAGTCGTTATTCCCGCTTTTGCGGTCGAAAGGACGCAGGTGCTTCTTTATGAACTAAACAATATGGTGGAAGACGGAGAGATAGAAAGTGTGCCGGTCTTCCTCGATTCTCCGCTCGCTAGCAAGGTTACCGAGATTTATAAGAATTCGACTCATCTCTTTAATCAGGCGATTCAGGATGAAATAAAATCTGGCGACAATATTTTCGATTTTCCCAAACTCAAGATTACCCATTCTCACCAAGAGAGCGTCGGGATAGACAGGATATCGGGACCCAAAATAGTTATGGCCGGAAGTGGAATGTCGGAAGGGGGGAGGGTGCTCGACCATGAGGCGAGTGCGCTTGGCGATCCTAAAAACATGATCATCTTAGCCGGCTATCAGCCGGTCGGGACCTTGGGTAGGAGGTTACTCGATGGCGACAAGGAAGTAGAGATCAAGGGACAAAGAATAAAAGTACGCGCGGAGATCGAGAGTGTGCAGGGCTACAGCGCACATAAGGATTCGGAGCATTTGGTGGAGTTTGTCGAAAAAATTTCGACCTCACCCCTAGACCCTTCCCCCGCCTTGCCGGCGAGGCAGGTTGCGAAGGCGAGGGGAAAAGAACAGCAAGAGAACCCCAAGCTCAAGAAAGTTTTTGTTTGCATGGGTGAGCCCAAGGCGTCGCTCTTTCTCGCTCAGCGCGTGCGCGACTACGTCGGAGTCGAGGCAATCTACCCCGAAGCCAACAAAGAATATTTGCTTACCTAGCGTATTCGATAGTTCTAGATTCGCGGATTACCATGACGCGGATTTCGCCTGGGTATTTGAGTTCGTTTTCGATACGGACGGCGATGTCGCGAGCAGTGTTGCGAGCTTCGAGGTCGCTAACTTCACCCGGGGTTACAAAGACGCGAATTTCGCGACCGGCTTGTAGAGCGTAGGCCTTCTCGACACCTTTGAAAGAGGTGGCTATACCTTCAAGCTCGGAGAGTCGTTTCAGATAGTTCTCGACACTGTCTCTGCGGGCCCCTGGACGTGCACCGGATATGGCGTCGGCTGCTTGGACGATGAAGGATTCGAGTGTTTCGTAAGGATATTCGCCGTGATGTGCTTCCATAGCTTTGACAATGAGTGGATCGGCGCCGAATTTTTGTAAGATACGTCTACCGATTTCTACATGGGTGCCTTGGATTTCGTGGTCTACGGCTTTGCCGATATCGTGCAAAAGAGCTCCGGCTTTGGCAATGTTTACATTTGCGCCCACTTCAGCTGCGATCATGCCAGCAATATGCGACATCTCGATTGAGTGCTGAAGGACGTTTTGGCCATAAGAGGTGCGGAAGTGCAGTCGCCCCAAGATACCGACGATACGCGGATCGAGGTTGAAGACCCCACATTCAAAGACCGCCTGTTCGCCCTTCTCTTTCATTATTTTGTTGATCTCTTGTTTGGCCTTGTCTACCATCTCCTCGATTTTGGCTGGCTGGATGCGCCCGTCGGCGATGAGATTCTCAAGAGCAACTTTGGCGACCTGCCTTCTTACTGGATCATGAGAAGAAAGGGTGATAACCCCTGGTGTATCATCAACGATAACTTCGACACCGCTCGCTCGTTCGAAGGCCTTGATGTTCCGGCCTTCCTTACCGATGATCTTGCCTTTTATTTCATCTGAAGGAATGGTGACACTGGTTGAAAATACTTCCGAGGAAACAGAGTTCGCAAAGCGGTGGATAGAGGTGGTAAGGATGCTTTTGGCCTTTTCTTCCAATTTTTCGGCACCCTGTATCTCGAGCTTCTGGAGGCGGACCAAAAGGTCTTCCTCCTGCTTCTTCTGAATGTCAGAAAGCAAGAGCTCTTTGGCTTCATCGGCGCTCAGTCGAGCGATTTTCTGCAACTCTTCGGCCTTCTGTTTCTCAAGGTTCTCGGCCTTTTCTTTGATCTGCTTTATTTCGGAAACCTTTTCCTTGATCTGCTCGATCTCTTTATCGATATCGAGCTGTCTTTTGTCGAGAAACTCTTCCTTTTTTATAAGTCGATCCTCGGTCTTTTGGGCCTTGTCTTCTCTTTCTTTGAGCTCGCCCCTCACGGTGTTGAGGGTTTCCTCGGCTTTTTTCTCTGCGTCTCCGACTATGCGCTTGGCTTCCTCGCGGGCATGAAGCTCCATCTGCTTGATGCGTAGCTCAACCGAACCCCTTTGTCCGAGCGAAATTATCCAGCGCAGGAAGTATCCGAAGCCGATACCAACAAGAGCCGCTAGTGCGGCGAATAGTAGTGCTAATTTTAACGACATATATTATTGGGCGATTTTACCCCAGAAGCTCTTTACTTGCTTGTATTTGGAAGTTTTGGAAAACATAAGGAATCTTTCGTTTTTCGGACTTTTTCTTTCAAATTAGGCCTTTTCTGAAGCAAAATCGCGTGAATTTAATGCTAATGTCGAAAGTATACCTCTGTTAGAGGATTTTATCAATGTTTATAAAATCTTATCGACTATTCCATATTTCTTGGCTTCGTCGGCATCCATGAAGAAGTCACGGTCGACATCCTTCTCGATTTTGGACAAAGGTTGGCCGGTATTCTTGGCTATAATTTTGTTTAGCAAGTCGCGCTGTTTCAAGATGTGCTTGGCACTTATTTCGATATCAGTGGCTTGACCCTCGCTACCGCCGTGAGGTTGGTGAATCATCACTTCTGAGTTGGGTAGGATAAACCTCTTGCCTTTGGCGCCGGCCGAGAGGAGAACAGAGGCCATAGAAGCGGCCATACCTACACAAATAGTTTGTACATCCGGCTTTATATGATTCATGGTGTCGAGAATGGCGAGCCCGGCGTGGACATAACCCCCCGGAGAATTTATATAAAGAGAAATATCTTTCTTGTTGTCTTCAGATTGAAGGAACAGGAGCTGGGCGATTATGGTGTTTGCGTTTACGTCGTCAATTTGTCCGCTGAGGAAAATAATGCGCTCTTTGAGTAGGCGAGAGTAGATGTCGTAAGCTCTTTCGCCCTGATGAGTCTTTTCGATAACGGTTGGGACCAATATTGAGTTTTGTATTGTATTTTTCATGACCGCAATGCTAACATATTTTTATGCGTTTGCACAGATTTTTTATAAAAACCCCAATTACTGAGCAGAAAATTGTTATCGACGATGAAGACCTTTTGCATCAATGGCGAAACGTCTTTCGCTACAACACCGGCACTGAGCTCCTGGTTTTCAACGGCGACGGCAAAGAGTACAGGACGGTTATTGAAAGAATCGCAAATAGGGAAGTGGTGCTCGAGATCGTAGAAGAAAGAGAGGGTATTGATTGTAGTAGTGGGCCCATACTTTACCAAGCGCTTATCAAGAAAGACAACATGGAATGGATCGTACAAAAGGCGACCGAGCTCGGGGTGTCGAAAATTGTACCGATCCTCTCCGAAAGAAGTGAGAAAAAAGGATTCAATCTTGAACGCGCTCGCAAGATAGCAGTGGAGGCAAGCGAGCAATGCGGTAGAGCCGATGTCCCTGTCATAGAAGATAGTCAGGAGTTGTTGGACGTTGGTTTCGATAAGAACATTCTCACCGTAGCGTTTGATCGGTCTGGTTTGCCCATAGACGGAAAGCTAGTCTCTAAGGACTATAATCTAACAACTATATTTATCGGTCCCGAAGGTGGCTGGTCGGAGAGGGAAATAGAGAAATTCAAAGAAGCAAAGGTTGAAATATTTTCTTTGGGCGAACTAACGTTACGTGCCGAAACAGCTGCCGTCGTCGCCCTCTCTAAATTTCTTTAATTATTCTCTAAGAGTTTCAACACCTCTTGGTTGAGGAGGGTGGTGGCGACGTAGATTCGCACACTCATTTCATCGGCTTCTTTGTGGTAGTCCAATATCTGCTTTACTTCGTGCTCAAAAATTTCTTTGTTTGGCTCGAGCTTTTCCGTCTCGGCGATTTTGTCGAAGACGAGCTGGATCTTGGCGCGCTTCTCGCTGTTGTCGCGCATCTCTTTCCTGATATCGTCCTCGCTCTTCTTCGCATGAGTCAGGTAGTCCTCCCATTTACCGCCCATTCTCTCTATGTCATCCTTGAATTGAGCTAGCGATTTCTCTATCTCACTCTGCACCAGTATTTCGGGAACTTCCATCTTGGTTGCCTTGAGCAGTGCTTCGATTATTTCGGCACGTCGCTTTTCTACTTCGCGATTCTTTTTGTCGGTGATGATGTTCTCCTCAATTTTGGCCTTGAGCTCAGCAAGATTTTTGAAGTTGCCGGCTTGTTTTGCAAGCTCGTCATCTAGTTTTGGTAAGTTCTCCTCCTTTTCGATATCTGGGTGATTATGGTCGTTCTCGTTCGGGTTTGCTTTGTGCCAATCGAGGTGAGCTTTGTTCTTCCTGATCTGTAGGAGCACATCACCCACTTCCTTCTCGCTCGCCGTAGCGTCGTCGGAGGCAGGTTTCTTTTCTTTTACCTCTTGGGCAAGCTTTTTGTAATCGGGTAGGTCGAATTCTGGCACGACTGCAACCTTGGCTTTAAATTCTACCGGATTGCCGAGGGCGAGTTTGGTGATCGAAATAGCGGGTCGGCCCACGGTCTTCAAGTTTGTTTCAGCGATTATCTTGGGGTAATGGTCGGAGAGCAGTATATCGCTCGCTTCTTCCAAGACCGCTCTTTCGCCCAGCTTTTCGAGCACGATCTTTTCGGGCACGTTGCCCTTGCGGAACCCATCGATATTTATGGTTTCGGAAAACTTTTTGAGCGCTTTGGCGTGAGCCTTGGTCAGCTCCTCGGCCGGTATAGAAACTTCGATCTCTACTTCTGATTTTGGAAGTTTGTTTATTTTATATTGATACATATTTTTATAAAACTAAACTAATTAAATGTTTTGTGCAAGTCCAAACAAAAAGAACCCGCTAAGGGTTCTTTTTGGGTGATTGCCTAAGAAGGGTTACTGTAGTTCTGATTCCATGACCGAAGCGCCTTGATCGATGTTGGTGAAGGTCTCGGCGTTTAGGTCGGCCTCGATCGAGTTTAGATCATCCGAATTTCCCTGTGATTGGATTGATTCGGTGACTGTGTCGCTCTGATTTGGGACATAAGGAGTGTTGCCAGACCTGCTCTTGATGAGGTATAGACCGCCGATAATGATAACGGCGAGCAAAAGAACTACCAAGATCATCGGGGTCAGACTCTTTTTGGGAGCTTCAACCATCGGAGGCATTTGGTTCATGTTTACATTATCCATTTTTTTCTAATTATATTTTTAATTTCAAATGTTTAGGAATTGTCGTCCTCTGTGGTCGAGGCCGTAGCGTCGACTTTGGTTTTCGACTCTACTTTCGCCTCGAGCTTCTGTTGGCCGGGCTTCAATTCTTCGACTACTTCTACAAGGGAAGCGTGGGCTTCCTTTATGGCCTCCTTGGCATTATTAACCACTTCTTTCAGTTCTGGGTAGAGAGCTCGTGCATCGCCGGCTATAACCTCATCGGCCTTCGGCTTAATTTTGGCTACTGCCTCCTTGGCCAATTGGATTTTGATCTTGGCTTCGTCCAAAGCTTTCTTGGAGTTGGTGGTGTCGATGTCAGCTTGGGCTAGCTTGTCGATGCGGGACTGGATTCGTGAGGCAAGAGTATCGAGTCTTTGTGTTGCTGATTCGAAGCGGGTAACAATAGTGTCGACAAACTTTTGTAGTCTTTCGAGTACTTGCTTTTCTACTACTTCCTTTCTGGCTTTGACTGATTCTTGCAAAGCTTCCTTCTTGGCTTCGATGTTTTGCTTGATTGTGTTGCGTTCGTCCTGACGTTTCTCGCGCTCTTCTTCTCGTTCTTGTTTGCGGGTCTCAATTTTGACATTGACGCTCGTTGAAGCGCTGATGCTAGCACCGTCCTCGGCGAAAACGAATACCGGCAAGAATCCTAAGGCGACGAGACTTCCTGCCAAAAACTTTTTTTTGTTCATAATAATGAGATTACTTTGTAAATTTGGCCTTATAAAGATCCAAACCTTCGTCGAAAGCTTTCTCGGCGTCCTCTTTGCCCTTAAAGCCGGTAACCTCAACCTCCTTGTTTTGGAGTTTTTTGTAAGTTGAGTAGAAGTGCTCGATTTCTTTCAGCGTGTGTTTGTTTATATCGGCAAGATCCTTGACGTCGTCCCATCGTGGGTCGTCGCAAGGAACTGATATTATTTTATCATCTCCTTCGCCACCGTCTATCATGTTCATGATTCCGACTGGTCTTGCTCGCACCATAACCCCTGGCAATAGGGGGAAGGTGGTAAGCACTATCACATCAAGCGGATCGTTGTCGTGCCAAAGACTCTGGGGCACAAATCCGTAATCGAAAGGAAAATCTTGCGAAGTGTGGGCGGCTCGATCGAGAGCGATGAGCCCTGTCTTCTTGTCGACCTCGTACTTGTTCTTGGAACCTTTGTTGATTTCGATGATTACATTCATCTTCTGCTTGGTTCCTGGTTCTATTTCATGCCATAAGTTCATAAATTTGTAGATAATAGATTATAAATAATGCTCAAAGTATAGGAAATTTTGGGTCAAAAAGCAAAACAAAAACTCGCAAGCGGGGCTTACGAGTTTTTGTTGTATTATATTTGGTTTCGGAAGTTCTAGGATTCTTCGCCCTCGGCACTGCCTAGGTCTTCACCAGCAATAGAGCTGATGTCGATGCGCCAGCCGGTCAGCTTTGCGGCCAAGCGGACATTTTGTCCACCTTTGCCGATCGCAAGCGATTGCTGGTCTTCAGACACTACTACTTTGGCTTGTCGGTTTTCCTCATCGATTTCTACCGAAGCAATTTTGGCTGGAGAAAGAGCATCCTCGATAAAGGTCTTGGGATCCTCTGACCACTCAATAACATCAATCTTTTCGCCGCCGAGCTCGCTGGTGACAGTTGCGACACGGACTCCGCGCTGTCCAACAAGGGAACCAACCGGATCGATATAAGGATCGTTCGTAGCTACAGCTACTTTGGATCGGCTACCGGCCTCGCGGGCGACTGCTTGTATCTGGATGGTGCCGTTTGCGAGCTCTGGCGCTTCGCTTTCAAATAGTTTGGCTAGGAATCGAGGATGAGATCGCGAAAGTCGCAAGGTTACACCCTTTGGTCCATCCTCAACGCGGTAGAGGTAAGCACGAACACGCTCGCCTTGGCTATATCTTTCACCGGGGATCTGCTCTTCGTAGGGGAGTATGCCCACTGCTCGGCCAACATCAATGAAAATATTTCCACGCTCGATTCGCTGGACTGAGCCCATGATTATATCGCCTTCGCGAGCACCGAATTCTTTGAGGACTGATCCTCTCTCAGCTTCGCGGATTTTTTGGATTATTACTTGCTTGGCGGTTTGGGAAGCGATTCGGCCGTAGTCACCCTTGGATTCGATGGGGAAGACGATCTCATCACCGAGCTGGGCGTCGCGCTTGATCCTTTTCGCATCAGCAAGCAAGATATGGTGCTCGGGATTGAAGAGCACGCGTTCGTCGTCGGTTTCCTCGGCCTTTTCCAAAGCTTCGGTCAATGAATCTTTGTCCATAAAGACTTGGTTTTCATCGACAACCACCTTTATCTGCTCCATCTCGACGCTACCGGTATTTATATCAAACTTGGCACGGATGATTTGTCCGCGCTTACCGTATTCTTTCTTGTAGGCAGTGGCGAGAGCCATCTCGATCGCTTCGAGCACCTTTTCTTTCGGTATGCCGCGCTCTTCTTCGAGCTGGTCGAGAACCGAATTGATTACTTTTAGGTCAAACATCTTAATTAGTTAAAAGTTTATAAAGTTGAAAGTGATTAAAGTATACCCGAAACCAACAAAATATCCGCCTTCAGGCGGACGTCTCGTTCATTCAGTATTGCTCATAATTATACACAGTTGAAAACAGTTGTCAAATCGTTGTGGTTTGAAATATGGCAAGGTATAATTTGACTGAAATGGACAAAGATCCTATAAACCCGAACGCACCTCTTCATACCAAGCGTGGAGAGAACCTTCCTATGAAAGTAGAAGAGGAAGTCGAAGAAGAGGAGGAAGAAATGGATAATGAAGAAGAAATTACTCCCGAATGGCGCAATGGGCCCGAGTGGCAGGCGATGGTCAATGCTCGACAGAATTTCGTAGAGGCCGAATATAACTACAACGAAGCCAAAGATTCGAAAGATATAGATGATCAGACAAAAGCTTATAGGCGTGGAGTTGGTAAGCAGTGTTACGACGCCTACCAAGAAAGCAAGGAGGTAGTTAAGAGGAAAATAAGCGAGCAGATATTGGCTGGTGTCGACTATGGTGCACTCAGTCCGGAAGAAAAGAAAAAGATCGACTCGAAAGTTAAGCTCTACATAATAAATGAGATATATTCGACGGAATATCGAGCTTATCGAAATGCGCAGAAAGAAAAAGAACAGCTAGAAATAATTGTAAGCGCTAAAGAAATGTTGGGCCGAGCTTTGTCCAACAAAGCAGTGAAATGGTATTTAGGAATAAAGTGGTATTACCGTATACCGGCCACAACTGCACTACTTACCGTCGCTGGCTATGGACTGGGACTCGCAGCTGTCGGCACTACACTTGGCTCGGCCGGAGCATTTGCTGGTGCAAGAATGGCAAGAGGGGCGGCAACCTTCGGAGTCGGTACTGCAGTAAGAGGGGCTATAGAAAAATTTGGTCAAAAGAACGAAGCGGTGAGAAAAGAGAACTTGGAAGAGATTGCGACCCAAGATTTGAACGAAATGGAAACGATACGTGCGGTGCAAGACATCGACCAGCAACATGATCGTATTCAGAAGTGGGTTAAACGAGCCAAGGTGGCGAGCGGATTTGCGGTCGCTGGACTCGGTATGCTTGCGGGTTCGAGTATGGCCGGTGCAAAGACGGCCGAGTCGGGTCTGGGAGATGTTGTTCATGATTCAACACCGACGGCTCCAGTTGGTGCTGGTGCTAAAGGATTTTTTGATAAGCTCTCCAATCAAACAACAGAAAAAATAAATGATCTACTTGGACCAGACAAACCAAAATTACCGAAATCTTTGGATATACCGCCACCACCAAGCACGGGAAAGGTTACGGAGATGGCCAATGAAATTTTTGATAAAAATAAGCCTGAAATAACACCTTCCTCTGAGATACCAGCACCAGAACAGCCAGAAGCTCCAACTCCAGCTGAACCCCCAGCCTCTCCTGAAGCCGAAGTACCAGAGACGGCCGAGACTGCCAAGGTTGCCGAGGGGCTATTTGCTGACCCGGAAGTGGTAAAGGTAGAAGTGGCGAATGGTAGCTCAACCTGGAATATCCTGAAGGACATAATGGAGAACAATGAGAAGTTCAAGAACCTCAGTGGAAGTGCGGACGAGGTAATGGCCAAGAAAACCTTTGTCATAAGTAATTTGACCAACGAAGCGTTGAGACAAGGCGAGGCGATCGGTTTGGGGCAAGGAGGATCGATCAAGATAGGGGATGAGCTCGACTTTAGCAAAATCTTTGCGGACAAGGCCAAGGTGGAAGATATCCTCGATAAAGCCGAAGCTCTTTCCAAATCCCAAATGCAAAATATCACCGAAATCAATGGCAAGGTTGCAGAGTGGGTGAGCGATCCGCAAAATGCCGGTAAACCCTTGACGGCAGAAAGAGTCGCAGAAATTTTGCGTGGCAAGACCGAAGCACCTACCGTGCCCGATACTAGCGATAGCGCTCCTGATATCGATATCAACGAAAAGCTCGGTGAGCTTGATTATAAGCTCGGGAGCTCTGTCCTCAAGGCCAAGTTTCCGGAGGAGGTCGCCAAACTTGCTGAAGAGCTGAAGAAGCTTGAAGTGGCGCGTGGTGAACTCGAGACTCATTCGGAAGGAACGATTGATTATGAAGAATCGGCGAACTATCTCAAAAACGAGATAGAGGATGTGGAAGATCAGCTGAGCGTTTTGACCAAGCGACTTCTGGAAAAAGATAAAAAAATAGAAGAGGTGAAAGCGGATCTTGAGCTTACAAAACAGGACGATGCGATTTTGAAACAAGCACAGAACTTTAAATATTCTGGTATGGGGGCCGACCTTGTAGAAGGCAAAACTTATACGACAACGGAGCTAACTAATTTACTTACTGACCTCGACAAGAAATTGAGTGAGTTGCGATCTGAAAGATCTTCGATAATGGATCAGGATCGTCAACTTACCATTGAAGAAATACAAAAAGCGACAAAAATAACCGAAGAAATAAACTCCTTGGTTTTAAAGCAGGGGGAAATCAATTCCCGCTTGTTTAAGCTCATGACTCCAAGGCCGGATCTTGGGGGTGAGCCACACACGCCCATCTCTGGTCCAGAAGTCAAAGCAGTTTCCTTGAACTCGGCAGAATTTGAGAGTCAGCTCCAAGAAGGGTTCAAACAATCCATCGATGTTGTCTATGGCAAGAGGGGGAGCTTTGGTCTAAGAAAAATTGCTGGAGTCGATACTCCAGAATGGAAACAGGTCGCCAATTTACCAGCAGATAAAGTGCTACAATATTATGAATCCCCCAAGAATCCAAACTTGGAAAAGAATTTGGTGGACATTCTATCCAAATCGACTAAACATCGAAACTTGATAGAGGGTATAAACAAGCTCAAGACCGAAATATTATCCAATTCTGACAGCCACGTTGATCTGAGACCCTATAGCAATGGCGAAACAATGGAAAAATTCATCAAAAGATTGGGTGCGTTTAGGATGAAGCAAAATTTAAGATAAAATAAACAAAGCTAATGGATGAAAATTTAAGAAAAAAAATAATCAGCGACTTCGGGCTTTCCGAGATGACCGAGGAAGACCAGAATAAATGTATCGAAAAGATTGGGGGGATCTTGTTTGAATATGTCGTTGAGCGGTCCGTAGAGCTTATGGACGAGCCGACCATGAATGATTTTGACCAAATTATTACTAACGCGGGTGACGATTACCAAAAAGTAATCGAGTTTCTAAAAGAGCGAGTCTCAGGATTCAAAGATGTGGTGGCCGATGAAATGTCGCGCCTCAAGAGAACCACCACAGAGATATTTGTGTAATTTATAGATTTAGATGTATAGAAATAGGGGGTTTACGTTAATAGAACTACTTGTGGTTATCGCGATCATCGGTGTGCTGTCCTCCATAGTGCTTTCGGCTTTGAATGGGGCTCGCAACAAAGCGAGAGATGCCAAAAGACTCTCGGAAATGAGGCAGATGATGAATGCTCTCGAAGTTTATCGCCTAACCTTCAATCAATATCCAAATTCCGACAATGCTGGTTGCGGCGGGTGGGACACGCCGGGCAATGGGAGCTTTATTACTCCGCTTGCCTCAAACAACATGATGAAAGATTTGTCAGACCCCTCAACCAACGACTCTTGTGGTAATTATCGCTACTATCGATATGCCGCAGGGGACTATAGTTGTCCTGTCGGCAGAGGGGCTTACTACGTTTTGGGCGTGGTAGATCTTGAAAGTATTTCTGGGGTGTCGCAGTCTAGCCCCGGATGGAGTTGCTCGGGTCGTAATTGGCAATCAGAATTCGAGTGGGTTACCGGCCGGTTTGAAGATTAGATGCCAAAGATTTATAAAGGTTTGACAGGGCCTCTGGTTTTGCTATTATGTTTCAGATGATCGGCGGAGCAGGTTTTTCTTTGTCCGAAGTATTTTGTTTATTTTTGGCAAACTGGAAGCCTGTTCCAAGATTTGAAATTTAGAATTAATAACAAGATTTAATTATAAAAATATGGCAGATACATTTGATCGTTCGAAGCCACACGTAAACGTCGGCACAATTGGCCACGTTGACCACGGCAAGACCACTCTCACCGCCTCCATCCTCCATGTTCTCGATATGAACAAGGACAAGGGCTTTGGTGCCCGAGTAGAAGCAGTCGATAATATCGACAATGCTCCAGAAGAAAAGGCGAGAGGTATTACAATTGCTCTTCACCACTCAGAATACTGGACTCCAGGGAGACACTATGCTCACATTGACGCTCCGGGCCACGCCGACTACATCAAGAACATGATCACCGGTGCCGCTCAAATGGACGGCGCGGTACTTGTCGTCGCTGCTACAGACGGCGCGATGCCTCAGACCAGAGAGCACGTCCTTCTTGCTCGCCAAGTGGGTGTGCCTCGAATAATCGTATTCCTAAACAAGTGCGACATGGTGCCTGATAAGGACATGATCGACTTGGTAGAAGAAGAAATCCGCGATCTTTTGACCAAGAACCAATACGACGGTGCAAATACTCCAATTATCCGCGGTTCTGGCCTCAAGGCTTTGGAAGCCAAGAGCATGGATGATGAATGGGCTCAAAAGGTTATGGAGCTTATCACCACTCTCGACTCTTACATTCCAAATCCAGTTCGCGATACAGAAAAGCCATTCCTCATGCCAATAGAAGACATCTTCTCTATTGAAGGCCGAGGTACAGTGGTAACTGGTAAGATAGAAAGAGGTATTGCTAAGGTTGGCGAAGAAGTTGAAGTAATCGGCCTGCGCGATGCTCAGAAGACCACCATCACCGGTATCGAAATGTTCAACAAGCAACTCAATGAAGGTATGGCTGGCGACAACGCTGGTATCCTCCTCCGTGGCTTGAAGAAAGAAGACGTCCACCGAGGTCAGGTTATTGCTAAGCCGGGCTCAGTGACTCCTCACACCGACTTTGAAGCTGAGGTCTACATCTTGAAGAAGGAAGAAGGTGGTCGCCACACCCCATTCTTTACTGGCTACAAACCTCAGTTTTACATCCGAACAACCGACGTAACAGGAGAGGTGACTCTCGCTGAAGGAGTAGAAATGGTTATGCCGGGAGACACCGTAACCTTCAAGGTAAAGCTTGTGGCTCCGGTCGCTCTGGAAGCTCAACAGCGCTTTGCTATCCGTGAAGGTGGCAAGACTGTGGGAGCCGGAGTGGTAACCAAGATAGTTGCATAACAATTAAGCTTCAGGTAAGATCACCAAAATGTCTGAAAGCACCTTAAAAACAACAAAGAAAAAGAGCTCTTCCAAAAAGGAAGAAGCGGTTTCGAAATTGCGCATAAGAGTCAAGGCCTACGAATACAAAGTATTGGATTTATCTGTAAAGCAGATAATCGATACGGCTTTGCGCTACGATGCACAGGTTGTTGGTCCGGTGCCTCTACCCACAGAAATCAAGAAATATACAGTCAATCGATCTCCATTCGTCTACAAGAACTCGCGAGAGCAGTTTGAGATGCGGGTGCATAGGAGGGTTATAGATATAATTAGCCCAACACCCAAGATTATGGAGGCTCTTACCAATCTCTCTCTGCCAAGCGGGGTTTCGATTGATGTAAAGATCATATAACGCTGAGATAAAAATCGCGTGCAAAAGCCACCTCAAGCTTGTCGAAGGGTGGCTTTTGTTTTGGAGGAGAGAAAAAGACTGCTTAGAGCTTGCATAATTCTTGCATATCTGTTAAATTTGTTCGAAAGCCATATGGGGCTTTTTCTTACGATATGAAATTCATTTTGGCAAAAAAAGAAAACATGGTTCAAGTTTTTGGCGAGGACGGAAAGGTGAGGCCAGCAACGGTCTTGACCACCGGAGCCATGACTGTAACTCAGGTGAAAACCAAAGAGAAAGATGGCTACAACGCCCTTCAATTTGGCTTTGGAAAAGTAAGTGGCAAGAATGTATCGAAGGCAGTAAAGGGCCACACCAAAGATCTTGGATCCTTTGCAGTAATTAAAGAAAGCAGAATTGAGGACGTAGGAGAGATGAAGAAAGGTGACGTTGTGTCGCCTGACATCTTTGCTGTTGGTGATAAGGTAACTGTTGCCGGTATCTCCAAAGGTAAAGGATTTCAAGGTGTGGTCAAAAGGCATGGATTCGGGGGTGGCCCACGAAGCCACGGTCAGAAGCACTCCGAGAGAGAGCCAGGATCTATTGGTGGAGGTGGTCGCGACGGAGGTCGCGTGGCCAAAGGAATGCGTATGGCCGGACGAATGGGTGGTGACAGAGTAACGGTCAAAAACCTCGAAATAATTGCTTTGGATAAGGAGAACAATACGATCATGGTTTCTGGTGCGATACCGGGCAGACGAGGAACCTTAGTAGAAGTAAAAAGTTCATAAAGTTCATCAAGTCAAATACTTCAATATACTTTATACTTTAAAAACTTGATAAACTTGCAACTTACAATCATGGAATCAATCGTTTATAACCAAAAAGGACAGGAGAGTGGCAAAATAAAGTTGCCAGAGGCGGTGTTTGGTGCAAAGTGGAACGAAGCTTTGGTTCAGCAAGTTGTAACCGCTATGATGGCTAATGCTCGAACTCCTATAGCTCATACCAAGAACAGAGGCGAAGTTAGCGGTACCGGCAAGAAGCCATGGAAACAGAAAGGTACCGGTAGGGCTCGTCATGGTTCAAGAAGAAGCCCGATCTGGGTAGGTGGAGGTATTTCTCATGGGCCAAGAAATGATCGTAATTACGACTCCAAGATCAATAAGAAGATGAGAGCAGGTGCTTTGTTCTCCGTACTTTCTCAGAAGCTCAAAGAAGGCAAAGTTATCTTTGTAGAAAGTTTGGATATGGGTACTCCGAAGACGGCCGAGGCCAAAAAGGTTTTGACGTCGCTTGCGAAGATTAAGGGCTTTGAGAAACTGTCTGCCAAGAAAAATGCTGGCTTTGTTTCTTTGTTTGAGGTCAAGGAAGGTGCACTCAAAAGTTTTAGAAACTTTGCAAACCTCGAGATTGGCAAGACCCAAGATCTAAACCCTGTCGATGTTTTGAAATACAAATTTTTGATAATAGAAAACCCGGAGAAATCAGTTGAAGTTTTGGCAAAAAGAGCAAAATAAAATGGCAACGAACCCCGAAAAAGCAAAATACGCACATGTAATCCTAAGACCAAGGATAACCGAGAAGGCCAACAGCGTTTCCGAAAAGAACGTACATACTTTTGAGATTGCGAGGACAGCCACCAAATTACAGGTCAGAAAGGCCGTCAAGGCGTTTTATGGTGTAGACCCAATCAAGGTGACCATTGCTACCAATCCGGCCAAGCAGGTTATCGTGCGAGGCAAGAAGGGGTTAAAGCAAGGCGTCAAGAAGGCTTATGTGTACCTTAACAAGAAAGACAAGATAGAATATTAAAACCATGATCAAGACCTACAAACCTACAACCAAATCGAGACGCCACATGTCGGTCATAAAGTACTCGACGGTGCTTTCTAAAAAGGGCCCAGAAAAAGCTCTTACTTTTGGACGCAAGAGGGCCGTTGGTAGAAACAATGTGGGCCGCATAACTGTGCGTCACAAAGGGGGAGGGCACAAGAAGCTCTATCGAATGATCGATTTCAAATACGATAAAATTGGCATTCCTTTCAAGATCACCTCGGTAGAATATGATCCCAATCGAACCGGCTTCATTGGCCTTGCAGTCTACAAAGACGGTGAGAAGCGCTATGTGCTTTTGCCCAAGGGTGTTGAGGTGGGGGAAGAAAGGATAGTGGCTGAGAACGCTCCTATAATTCCGGGCAATCGAACATTGCTCCGAGATATTCCGGTCGGCACATTTGTATACAATATTGAAATAAAGCCAAAATCTGGGGCGAAGATGGTCCGTTCGGCCGGCAGCTTTGCACAAGTTATCGCTAAAGACGCGGGCCTTGTGGATATAAAGTTGCCATCGAGCGAAATAAGAAAGGTTCGCGATATTTGCTCAGCATCGATCGGTGAAGTGGGCAATAGCGAGAAACAACTCGAAAATCTTGGCAAAGCCGGACGTTCACGCTGGAAGGGTATCCGACCGACAGTACGTGGTACCGCCATGAACCCAGTAGACCACCCACACGGAGGTGGTGAAGGTAGACAGGGTAGAGGCCGAAGGAGAGCTATTTCTCTTTGGGGTAAGCCGACTGGCAAGGGTCAGAAGTCTAGGAAGTCGAAGAAGTATTCGAATAAGTATATTGTGAGCCGAAGGAAAGTAGGAAAGCAAAAAAACTAAAATGCAAAAGATTATCTCACCAGTAAATATAGGCGAAAGGAAAAATCTCGATATAAGAAGTGGAGACACTATTCGCGTGACTCAGAAAATCACCGAAAAAGACAAGAAGACCGGCAAGCCGAAAGTACGTCTGCAAGCTTTTGAAGGTCTTTGTCTCGCTGTTAAGCATGGCAAAGAAGCAGGTGCTACATTTACAATCCGCAAGACAGCAAGTGGTGTGGGCGTAGAACGAATTTTCCCACTTTACTCGCCAATGATCGATAAGATCGAGGTGGTAAGACGATCCAAGGTAAGGCGAGCCAAGCTCTACCATATCCGCGACAAGGCTGCCAAAGAGATCCGTCGCCAGATGAGAAATATCCAGAACTTGCCAGACAATTCCTACGAAGAACCGGTAGAGGAAACGAAGGCAGAGGAAACAAAAGAGGGGGTGGCGGAAGCGGTAGAAACCACGGAAGAAACCAAGACAGAATAATTCAAATAATAAAAATCAAAAAATCGCCAAAAATCAGGGCGATTTTTTGATTGAAAAATACCAATTTTGGTTTATAATGGGCTCTATTGCACGGGTGGCGGAACTGGTATACGCGTACGCTTGAGGTGCGTATGGAGCAATCCTTGGAGGTTCAAGTCCTCTCCCGTGCACAAAAGAAAACCCCGAAAGGGGCTTTTTCATTTGTGCACATAGAAATTTTGTCTTGATATCGCCCCAAACTCTGGTATAGTGCGGACATTATGGCACTGTTTACTGGCAAAGGGGACAACGGCACAACCAAGGTTTTTGGCTGTGATCAACGTATTTCTAAATCCTCAGCGATAGCGGAGGCCCTTGGGAGTATGGATGAGATCAACTCGTTCCTCGGACTCTGCAAAGTCCAGTCGGCCTATCTGGGCTATAGCTTGGAGGGCATACCGCTCTGTCAGATTGTGCACGACATTCAGAGGAACCTTTTCATAATTCAGGCAGAGCTTGCTGGGGCAGACAAGAGTATAGAAGAAGCCAAGGTTAAGGAAGTTGAAGAGCTCATAAATAAAATCGAAGCCAAGTTGCCTCCGATAAAATCTTTCTTTATATCCGGCGGTCCGTCGGAGATAACCAAGGACGAAATGGCGGGAGCGGGGCTTGGGGCAATATTCGATATCGCCCGCACCATAGCAAGACGCGCTGAGAGGCGAGTGACTGCAGTTGCCGAGGCGCAGACCATGTCGCTTTTTGAAAATGGCGAGAAAAACGGCGGAGTAACCTCCAAGGAACAGATTCAGAAAGGGATCGGCCAATATACTCGAAGCTATCTCAATCGTCTTTCAAGTATTCTCTATGCTTTGGCTCGCTACTCGAATTTCCTCGCCGGTATAACGGAAGAAGCTCCGGATTATCGATAGTTTTTCAATTTCATTTCAGACCTCACCCCATTTTGCTAAAGCAAAATTACCCCCTCCCCTCGTCTGATGCGAGGGGAAAAGGAAAAACTGGAAAAATACGTATTTTTGTGCAAGAATGTTGCTACTTAAAGCTAAAAACTATTAGCTCTAAGCTTTTTGATGGTGATCATAGCTCAGCTAGTAGAGCGCCGCTCTGTGGAAGCGGAGGTCGTGGGGGCAGAACCCACTGGTCACCCCGAATTACAATCACTCTAACCAACAAAAACGATGAAAATAAAAATAATCGCAGGCTCGACACGCCCCGGAAAGTTTAATCTTCAACCGTCTCAGTGGCTAAAAAAGATTGCAGATGAAAATAAAGAGGCTGAGTTCGAACTTATTGATATAGAAGAGCTAAACCTGCCTCTCCTAGACGAAAAGAATCCCCCCATGGAGCAAAAATATGAACATGATCATACGAAAAAATGGTCAGAGATAGTAGATGGAGCTGATGGGTTTGTTTTTGTTACTCCCGAATACAACCACTCAATCCCTGGAGCGCTAAAAAATGCGATTGACTACTTGTATAAGGAATGGAATTACAAACCGGCGGTGTTTGTGAGCTATGGCTCGGCTGCGGGTGGTTCGCGCGCCGTAGAACACCTAAGGGGCGTGATGGGGGAGTTGAAGGTCTTTGATCTCCGAGAGCAGATACTCCTACCGAACTATTGGGAGAATCTTGACGAAAATCATCTTTATAAATTTACCGAGCGACAGTCAAAGAATGCTGTAGATATGCTCAAGTCGCTCGTCTTTTGGGCTAGAGTAATGAAGGAAGCTCGCAAGAACCTGGCATAAGTATCCACACTCGCTGGGATATTTTTGCTATCCTCTTATATAATGCATCTGTATATGGAGCCCTCCAAAGACGATTACAAACAAATATTTACTGAGATCATCAGGAAGCAAAGCGTAATTCTTGGTCCCCAGATCGCTGTCTTAAAGGCGCGTAACGTGGCCGGCATTTCTGTAAGTGATCAAGGTGAGGTTACAAGCATTTCTGGTAATGAGCAGGTGCTTTTGCATAAGCTCATTGATGAGTATGTTGCACTGTCTGGCGAAATAGTAAGAAATGCTGTTAATTCGGTATTTGATAAGTACCCTTCAATAAAAAATACCTAATTTAAATTTGAACAAAAATAAATGTTGAATTCTTCAATAAAAGGCAGTGGAATAGAATACGCGAGTGTCTTTACTGGCAATCTTTCTTTTCTGCTCGCGATTATTATCGGGATTGTTGCTACCTACTTCGTTTTTCGGTCAGCTTATAAAATGGGTGGGGGACTCTTTGGGGCGGTGCTCCAGTACTTGGGCTTCGGAATGATCTTTATGGTGCTTGGGGCGGTGTCGGTGGTTTTGCGACCGTTCCTTGTAGGGGTTTGGCAGGATTTGGTTCAGACGATCCTGTTCTCCCTTGGGTTTATATTCTTGGTATTGGGCGCCAAAAAGCTTCTTAGAGGTATAACTGCAAACTAACATGAACGTTGCGCTTATCGTAAGCGCTATATTTCTACTACTATTTCTGGCGACGGCCATCGCCACTATTTCATTATCAATTTCTCTGCGAAGGCGTGAGCTGGAAGTAAGAAAAGAAAAGGAAGTCTCAGCTCGTCAATTATATGAGCTTTTGATTTTGAAAGAATTGAGTGACCGAGCGGGGTATTCACTTGATCTGGAAGAGATATTGGAAATAATCACAAACTCCTTGCGGCAGTTCTTGGACTATACAGCCGTCGGGTTTGTTGTTTTGTCTGGAGACAAAGTAAAGCTAAATGTGCATTTTGATAAACCGACTACGCACAATTTTTTCTTACAGATGAAGGAGAGGATGCTCGCATCTCTGCGCGCACTTGGTCATAACGTTGCGCAGACCAATATAACTGAGAGCGTATCGGGCGCCATAGAAGTCGAATCGGGCGCGGGGATAATCGGCTCGTTTTTCAATATACCGCTCGTAGTGGGGGGCAGGCTTGGGGGTGTGCTCACGATTGCAAATGAAAAGCGTGGTCTTTACAAGGAGGAAGACATGACTATTCTTTACCGCATTATCGCGCAGGCCTCTCGGGCCCTCGATGCATTGCAGAAGGTGGTAACTCGTGAGCAGGAAAGGGTGAATAGAGTCAGAGAAGAATACACAAGCATTATTGTCCACGAGCTTCGATCGCCTCTGGACGGTATTCGCAAAATAAGTGAGCTCGTTTTGTCCGGCAAGATAAAAGGACCGGAGATCAAAGAGTACGTTGCCATGGCCTACCAAAGCTCTAACAGAATGATGGAGCTTGTAAACGATATGCTCGACATGTCCAAAATTCAAGCAGGCAAGTTTGAAATAAATAAGTCCGAACAAGATTTGCGAGAGATTATAGAGGGGAGAGTAATGTTCTATAAAGTTTCGACTGATATGGCCAAAATTGATCTGAAAGTTTATGTAGATAAGAGTGTGCCTGCGAAGATCTCTATGGATAAGGAAGCGGTTAAGCAAATGCTCGGCAACCTTTTGTCCAATGCTCTCAAGTTTACCAATCCGGGAGGTAAAATACTTATATCTGCGTTTCTTGCACGACCAGACAAACCTTTCCCAGAAGGAGTCGCAGCTCTCAAGATGCCTATCCTGCCAAAAGAAAAAGATGTGAATGTCTCAACTTCTTCGGTTTGTGTTGTTGTTTCGGATGACGGGTTTGGTGTGGCACCGGAGCTTTTGCCGAATTTGTTCAAGATGTATTCGCAAGTGAAGTCCAAGGAGCAAAGTGAAGGTGTGAAAGGTACTGGTCTTGGTCTCTCGATCGTAAAGGGTCTCTCTGAGGTTCATGGTGGCAAATCGGGGGTTGTTTCCAAGGATGGCCTGGGCTCGAGCTTCTTCTTTACCTTGCCGGTTTAGTGGTATAATAGTAACCAATATGAAAAAAATACTAGTTATAGACGATGATCAGTTTTTTGCCAAAACAATCATTGGTGCTCTGCCGGAGGGCAAGTATGAAGTTGCTTCGGCCGAGAATGGGGAAGACGGCTTACAGCACATGAAAGCTAATAAGCCGGACCTAGTCATTCTCGATGTGCTGATGCCCAAAATGGACGGAGCCACATTTCTGAAAACGGTAAAGGAAGATCCTGATTTAAAAAATGTGCCAGTGCTTATATCCTCCAACATGTCGAGCTTGAAGAAAATCAGCGACATGATGACTCTTGGCGCAACTGGCTACATCATAAAATCCGACGAAAGCCTTGATTCGATCGTTCAAAACATCGAAAGTATCCTGACCAAATCCACCCCCTAAAAATCTAAAATATTCTTACCAGAAGATTGCCGAAATAAACGGTAATCAATATGCTTGGCAAAAGCCCGAAGACGGTGCCGATTATGTAATTGCGCGTGCTTATTCGTGAGATACCCATCAAAATGTTTAGGATGTTTAGGGGCATGATTGGCAAAATACGAAGGACTATCAGATCAAAGAGTCCATTGCTTCCAAGTCTTTGGTTGTAGCGTTCTATTTGGTTCAGATATTTTTTCTGCAAAATATTTTCTACCCACTCCTTACCCAAATGTCGGGATATTTTGAAGACTAAAATGGAGCTAGTGAGTCCACCAATCAGACTATAGAGGAATCCTAATTTGAATCCGAACAATATACCCGAGAGGATCATGAATGGGGTTGATGGCAAGAATATTACTCCGACCGCGTAGAAAACAACAAAGACGATGGGTGCCCATACCCCGAGTTCGCGCGCGGTTGCTTGAAAGTCGGTGAGATTGAGCTGGTTTTCGGTTGATTCGTAGATAAGGAACGTAACGACAATCAAGAGAACAAAGAGTGTAAAGGCCACCTTGCGAGAACGATTGAATTGATTTTTATGGCTTTTCACTTCATTATAATACCATATGCAATATGAACTTATGGACAGCGGCGAAGGCAGGAAGCTTGAGCGATACGGCGACTTTGTGCTGTCTCGACCGGACCCGCAAGCCATCTGGCTTACTTCTTTGGACCAATCAGAGTGGAAGAAGGCCGACGCGACTTTTGACGGAAAGTGGAAAAAGAGCTCAGATATGCCGGCCGAATGGGTGGTAGAGATAGGGGGGCTCAAATTAGGGGTCAGTCTCAAGGGTTTCAAGCACACGGGAGTTTTCCCAGAGCATGCAGAAAATTGGAAATATCTCATATCTCAAATCTCATATCTTAAATCTCAAATTCAAAATCCTAAGATTCTAAATTTATTTGGTTATACTGGTGGCGCGACACTTGCACTTGCTAAAGCAGGGGCGGAGGTGGTGCATGTCGATGCTTCAAAGCCGTCAATCGATTGGGCCAAAGCGAATGCCAAGCTGAATGACTTGGAAGGATCGCCGATCAGATGGATACTCGACGACGCCAAAAAGTTTGTCGAGAGGGAGGCGAAGCGTGGCGTGAAGTACGACGGAGTAGTTATGGATCCGCCAAGCTTTGGTCGTGGGGCAAAAGGAGAAATCTGGAAGATCGAAACAGATTTACCTGCTCTACTTCAATCGGTACAGAAAATTTTGCAACCAGACTTCAAATTCTTACTCCTCAATGGCTATGCTTCGGGCTTTACTCCGCTTGCGTACGGTGAGTTGTTGGCCTCGGTCTTCAATATAGAACTTGGCAAAATTGAAAGAGGGGAATTAACGATACAAGAAAGAAATTCTCGAGCATTCTCTCTACCCGCCGGTATTTTTGCTCGCTATTCAAGATAAAGGTATTATGGCAAAGATTTTATATGGCAAACCCGTGAGGGAAAAGATAATCGAGGAAACCAAGGAACGGATTACGAACTTGGGCTTTTCGCCGACGCTCGCGATTTTGCAGGTAGGAGAGAGGGAGGATTCGACTGCTTATATAAAACAAAAGCAAAAGTTTGGTGCACAGATAGGGGTGCAGGTCATACTCAAACAATGGAAGGATGCAGGTAAGGAAAAATTGGAAGAAGAAATAATAAGTGAATTAGAAAAACTAAATCAAGATAAAAGTGTAAATGGCATAATAGTACAGTTGCCATTGCCGGAAAATTTGAACACCGAAAGGATAATAAACGCGATTGGTGAAAGTAAAGATGCTGATGGGTTGAGGGGTCTGCGGGAGGATAATGAGTCATTGCTCGTTACACCCGCTACGGCCGGAGCGGTGCTCGCACTCTTGGATTTCTATAATATCGAGGTAAAAGACAAGCAGGTGGCTGTGGTGGGTAGGTCGCGTCTTGCGGGTGGGCCGATCGCAACCGAGCTCGAAAGGCGGGGAGCTTCGGTGCGAGTTTGTCATCGCGAGACAACAGACAATGAAAAGGTTTGTCGAGAATCTGAGGTGCTTATCGTTGCGGCGGGGCAGGTTGGGCTCATTACCAAAAATTTTGTAAATAAGGACCAAGTGGTTATAGATGTCGGAATAAATCGGGTTCTCTCTCTCGGGGTTTCAAAACTGGTGGGTGATGTGGATTTTGCAGAAGTAGAGCCCATAGTTAAAGCTATTTCGCCGGTGCCGGGCGGGGTGGGGCCGCTTACGGTCGCCTGCCTCTTTAGAAACTTAGTCGATCTGTGCTATAATAGACCTGAGAGTTTTTAGTTTTGACTTAACAACTTTCAAACTTTATAAACTTTGTAACTCAAATACATATGTTCAATCAGATTCTTGGAGATGAACAAAAGAGGGTGGGCAAATGGGCCTCTATAAGTCTCCTTCTCTTGTCAGCCTTTCTTTTGGTTCAGGTAGTGATCGGTTTCAAAAAATTGCCAAATATTGGTAAGGAAATATATCCGCAGTCAACTATTATGGCGACTGGTTCGGGGGAAGCATTTGCTATCCCTGATGTCGCAAGCTTTTCCTTTACCATAACAGAAGCCAGTGAGGATGTTGCTTCAGCCCAGAAGCTGCTTGACGAAAAGATTGCGAAGGCCCTCGAAGCAGTCAGGGCATCTGGCGTGGAAGACAAGGATATAAAAACCACAAGCTACAATGTCTATCCGAAATACGAATGGAATCAAGTCACCTGCATAGCTTACCCATGTCCGCAGGGCAAAAATGAGCTTATCGGCTACGAGGTAACAGAGACAATTCTCGTTAAGGTTCGCGATACTTCCAAGGCAGGAGATCTGGTTTCCAAAGTGGGCGCAACCAACGTCTCAAACATCAGCGGACTCGAATTTACTATCGATGACCGCGAAAAGTATGTAGCCGAAGCAAGAAAGCAGGCCATAGAAGAAGCCAAGGCAGAAGCCAAAGTCCTTGCTAAGCAACTCGGGGTAAAGCTCGGCAAGATGCTTTACTACACCGACAATGGTGGTTACCCAGTATCATATTACGGTGAGATGGGTATGGGAGGAGCGGGCGATATGAAGGCGGTTTCGGCTCCGGCAAGAGCGGAATTACCAACAGGCGAGACCAAAATCACCGCGAATATTACAATCACTTACGAAATCAAGTAAGATCTTGACCTTTGTTAGTAAAAGAGTATAATTCCTAATCAAGAGGCCCCGAGAGCGGGGTTTTTTGATAAGAGGATACAAAAACTTTGCGAAACACTACGAAATATACGAAAATTTCCGTAGGATCGAAATCTCTCGCATTTATTGGTATAATTTAACAATCAAATGGGAATAATTAACTACTTCAAGGAGACAAAGACCGAGCTCACTCACGTCAACTGGCCATCTAGAAGGCAGTCGATAATATTTAGCTTGGTAGTGGCGATCGTGTCTTTAGTGCTCGCATTTTTCCTAGGAATTTTTGACCTTGTGTTCTCGAAGCTAATCGGGCTCGTCGTCTAAGTCTATTCGTAAACTTCAAACCAACCATGTCTAAGCAACAAATAAAAGAAGGAAGAAATTGGTATGCGATCCACACCTATTCTGGCTATGAAAACGCGGTTGCCCGCAATCTGAAGCAACGCATCGAATCTTTGGGTATGGAGGACAAAATATTCAACGTACTTGTGCCTACCGAAAAGAAGATCAAGATCAAGGGCAACAAAAGAGTAGAGGAGGAAGAGAAGATCTACCCTGGCTATGTACTGGTGGACATGATCGTCACCGACGAGTCTTGGTACGTGGTGCGCAATACTCCGCGCGTAACTGGTTTTGTTGGCTCAGGGGTTTTCCCCGTACCTCTCGACCAGAGCGAAATAGATATGCTCTTCAAGCGCATGAGCTCTGAGACAGTGAAGCACAACATCGATCTCTCGGTAGACGATGCGGTCAAGATCGCCGACGGCCCATTTAAGGATTTGGAAGGCAAGGTAGGGGAGGTAGACGAAAATCGGGGCAAGGTCAAGGTGCTTGTACCTATGTTCGGTCGCGAGACCCCTGTCGAGCTCGACTTCCTGCAGGTCAAGAAGATATAGTTACTCGACACCAAAACACCCCACCCACCCTGCGGGCACCCTCCCCTTTGCAGGTGAGGGAAAAGGCAAGAAAGTTGCGGATTTAATACAAATATAGTAATGTTTCTAACACCAAAATGGCAAAGAAAGTAAGCAAAAAAATAAAATTGGTTATTGCGGCGGGTAAGGCTACCCCTGCGCCTCCTGTTGGTACCGCACTCGGTCCGGCTGGTATTAACATTGGTGAATTCGTCACCAAGTTCAACGAGGCGACTCGTGGAATGGATGGTTTGGTTCCAGCAGATATTTCCGTCTATGAAGACCGAACTTTCGACTTTGTACTCAAAACTCCTCCGGCTTCAAGTCTTATTCTCAAGGCCTTAGGTATAGAAAAGGGCGCTGGCAAGGCCCCAACACAGAAGGTGGGGACTATCTCTCGCAAACAGCTCGAAGAAATCGCCGAGAAGAAAATGGTAGACCTCAATGCGAATGATCTCGAAGCAGCAGTCAAAATCATCGCCGGCCAGTGCCGAAGCATGGGCGTTGAGGTGAAATAGGCAACCTCAACGAGCCGGAGCGCGACGGCGCGAGGCGGGCCCGCGCAAATTTTCAGCAGAAAATTATGCGTGGGAGAAGTGCGTGGCTAATTATTTTTCTAAAGTTATATAAGAGAAAGGGGGGTTGCCGTCGAGGTGATCCTCCTTTTCTATTTGCTTTGTGAACATGGAATAGTTGGGGAAGAAGGTGTCTGCTTCCGGTTCGTTGTAGACGACGGTGAGGTAAAGCCGATCAGCGAGGTGGATCGTCGAGGCATAGAGCATCCCCCCGCCAATTATGAATACTTCTTCTTGCTCAACCTTCGAGGCCTCCGCGAGGGCTTTCTCTACCGAATCGACGAGGATAATACCTTCGACAGAAGAGAGGGTATCGTCCTTGGCATTTGAGATCACGATATTAGTGCGATTCGGCAGCGGTCGGCCGATAGAGAGGTAAGTATTGCGCCCCATGATTATCGGGTGGCCGGTGGTGATGCGTTTGAAGCGGGGCAAGTCGCCCTCGATCTTCCAGAGCAAGCCGTTTTTGAATCCTATGGCTCTTTGCTTCTCACTTAGAGCAACAATGATACTGATTTTGGGCTCTCTCATAGAAAGATTATAAGTAATGCTTGCGCTAATAGCAAAAAACCAATATCATGACCTGCATGGAAAAGACCGCTTTTGTCGATAGGGGCGCGTACGCTCATCTTAATTTCGGAGGCAAAGCCCTCACTGATTACAAGAAGATCAAAAGTCTTATCGAGCACTGCAAATATTTGGGTATGAGAATTGTGTTGACCCAAGGATCGTTCGATATGATCCATGTCGGCCATGGCCGATACCTACGCGAGGCGAAGAAGCACGGCGATCTTTTGGTGGTTGGCATTGATAGCGATGAGAAGATAAAGCACCGCAAAGGTCCGGAGCGGCCAGTTGTTCCGGAGGAAGAAAGAGTGGAGATGCTGACACACTTGCGCTACGTCGACTTGGTATTTCTGAAGCAACTCAAGGATCCAAAATGGAATCTCATCAAGTCTATCTGTCCGGACACTCTAATCGCTACCAAAGATACCTACAACAACAAGCAGATCAAGGAATTGAAGAAATACTGTGGCAAAGTGGTAGTGCTAGAGCCGATGGCGACCACTTCAACCAGCGCTAAGATTCGCAGACTGCAGATCGGCACCGCGAAGAAGCTTGGCCTTGCCCTGACTCCAAAGATCCTAAGAACCATCCAAGAAGTTTTGGACGAAATGAAAGGGTAATACTTTCAATATATAAATGAAAAAGATCATCATCGCCTATGTGCCGGTATTGCACGAGGGCTACCGAAAATTCTTTGAGCGACAGAGCGGGGTGCGCGAGCTCTATATTTTCGGCGATACTCTGATAAAAAAGTACGATTATTTGGCCAAAGAAATACGCCAACTCTCGCCTGATTTGGCCAAGAAGGCGATCGAGAGTTGGGGTATCTTTGAAAAGGTTGAGGTCTTAGAAAGCGAACATCTCGCTTCGCTCGCCGACGCGGAAATAATTATGCCAGACGAAGATGTGTGCAGAAGTTTGGCGGAAGAATCTTTCCCTCACGCGAAGGTAACTTTCGATAATGTTTTCTTGCGGTGGGATAAGCACAAGACGATGGAAGAAAAGCCGGTCGAGGCCGACCAAACAATTTCGCGCGAACAGTTTGATAAAGAAGTAATACAGAATTTGAAGGGCGAAGCCGAGAAGAGCTCGGACTGGTGGCGACGCATCGGTTGCGCTGTGGTGAAGGAGGGAGAGGTTATCCTCTCTCAGCACAATGAGCATTTGCCGAGCCTGCATTCGCCGTATGCCGATGGCGACCCGCGCAATACTCTGCACAAAGGGGTGGGTATCGAGCTTTCGACTTCTATCCATGCCGAAGCGAGAGTGATTGCCGAAGCGGCCAAGAAGGGGATAGCTCTCGAAGGTGCTTCGATGTATGTGAGCATCTTCCCTTGTCCGCCTTGTGCCAAACAAATCGCCTTTTCCGGTATCAAAAAACTTTATTACGGTGGGGGCTATCAGATGCTCGATCAAGAGACCATTCTTCGCAGTCGGGGAGTGGAAATAATTTATGTAGAAACGTAAAGCCCACCCGTCGCACGCGATGAGTGGGCTTTCTAAAAAGAACGGTTTTCCGAGTCGGCTCACTTGAGCCGGTCGTCGATGAGGAGGTAATCCTCCTCACTCAGATTCGAAGCGAGCAGGAACGGGTCAGTCAGACCTGTGAGGATCGATGTTTTCCGCATTTTTTCGAAGATGATGGCGCGACGGAGGCTCGCCTCCTCCGCCTCGCGCCCCTTGTAAAAGGGCGACTCCACGCGTCCGGTTCCATCCGGCACCATCTCGTGGACGTGTAAGTGTTGAATCGTGCCCGCGCTCAAGGTGGCGTCGCCATCGCGGATCAATATCCCGCTACTTCGATAGCTGTATTGGGACCGAACCCTGCTGATGAGTGTAAAGAGGTTGGCCAACTCTTCAGGAAGTAGAGCCAGCATGTGGACGACGTGGCTCCGAGGCACGTACAAGAAGTGGTGCTTAGTGTGCTTCTCCGGTGGGTTACAGTGTAGTGCTACCCAGTGCGCTGTTTCTGCAACGATTTTGTTGTGGTCGGTGTCGATGTTGCAGAATGGACACCGGTCTGCAAGCGCGTCGTCTACCATCTTGCGATACTGAGTGTATGTCCGTGCTCGCGCTATGCACGCGAGTCGGCTGGGGTTGGTAACCCCGATGATCTTGAGCTTTTGGGGCTCGTTCATAGGTTCCCTCACTTGTTTTGAAATAACCAACCAGAGAGGAACATACCACTAAAATAGGAGAAAATCAAGCAATTTTCTTTTTGTAGTTTTTGGGCTCGCCGAATTTGAAGCGCCACGCTTCGGTTTCGCTAAGAGCTTCCAAATCTGGTTCGACGAGGTGTGCATGAATATGAAGGACGGTCGAGCCGTAATTGCCGTGCTCGCTTTGGCCGAAACGCATCGCGACTCCGCCTCCAGAGATGTTGCGCTTCTTGGCTTCTTCGGCGAACATTTGCAAAAGCTCGCTACCGGCTTCAGGGTCTAGGTCTTTGATATGCTCTACGTGGGTTTTGTATATGGCGAGGAGCTGGTGCTTGACCTTTTCATAGGGCCACTGGTTTTCGGTAAGGAGCCAGAACTTGCCCTCCTTGATAATCGGATTCTTATGATACTTTTCTAAATTTTCGCGACAGAAAGGGCAGTGGCCCTGCTTCTTTATTTCTTCCATAACGACCCGCTGGTCCTCTCTGCGGATCGTGCGCATATTTATAAATTGGTTTTCTTTTTCTTCTGGCATATTTTTCTCTTACCCCTCGCCTTCGCAACCTGCCTCGCCGGCAAGGCGGGGGAAGGGGTTAGGGGTGAGGTCGTTATATCGCTACCGGTATACCTTTGATGCCCGGGTGCGGATCGTAGTCGGAAAGCTCGAAGTCTTCCTTTCGGAAATCGAAGAGGTTGGTTTTCTCTTTGTTTATTGTAACCGTAGGGAAGCGTCTGGGCTCGCGCGAGAGCATGGTTTCGACTGCCGGAATTTGGTCGACATAGATATGGGCATCGGAAATACTGTGCACGAATTCGTAAGGAATGGTGTTGGTGACATGTGCGAGCATCAGGGTAAGAGCGCCGTACTGTACCATGTTGGAGGGTACTCCGACCGGCACATCTCCGGAGCGTTGCATCATATGTAGAGTAAGCTTACCCTCAATGATTCGGATATTGATCCAGCCGTGGCAAGGGCAGACCACGACTTTCTGCTGTTTGCCTTTGCCTCGACCCATGTATTGAGGTATCCACGGGCTAATGAAGTGTGTGCGGAGTTGGGGTTCTTCGATTATCTGTTCGACGATGTGTTGGAATTGGTTGAAGTGTCCTCCTTCAAGGGTGGGGAAGTCGTGGAAAGCCGATCCATAAGATCCTGGACCGAGGTCGCCTTCTTCGAGTCCGCGCTTGGCGCACTTTTCTTTCGTAACCCAAGATTTCCACCAATAGCAACCAAATTTTTCTAGTTCTTCTTGAGTGTGTGCGCCGTTTATGAATGCACAAATTTCTCCGATCGCTTGTTGCCAGACAGTTACGGGTAGGAATTCTGAGGGCTTGGGGTTCATGTTGCGCTCGGTGATCATCGGGAAGCCGTTCTCGAGCTTGAAGTGCATTGGGTTTGGGCCCATAAGAGTGAGTGCATCGGTGCCTTGCTGGCTTGGAGTGCGGACGCCTTTCTCCAAGATGTTGCGAAGCAAGTCTTGGTATTGGGTGTCCGGAGTGCGCTTGTCGTAATCGTTCATGGGTGTATCATATCCAAATAGCCAACCTATTTCAATACCATGATCTAAGTTCTTCACATCACTCTTTTACAAACTCATTAAACTACTTTGATGCAAGACAAAAAAGTTGAAAATTTGATCAAATCAGAAGAAAGACGACAGGCCGAAGGGCTTGAGCTCATTCCTTCGGAAAATTATGTCTCAAGCGACGTGCTTCGTGCCAATGGTTCGGTCTTTACCAACAAATATTCTGAAGGTTATCCGGGCCGACGCTATTATGGCGGGCAGGATTTTACCGACGCCGTGGAGCGGCTCGCAATCGAGCGCGCTTGCAGGCTTTTCAAATGCAAGTTTGCAAATGTCCAACCGCACTCCGGTGCTTCGGCCAATGTGGCGCTGTACTTCGCCCTGCTAAACGCGGGGGACACGATAATGGGTATGGACCTCTCGCATGGCGGGCACCTTACTCACGGCCATCCGGTTACCAATGTTAGCAAGATTTTCCGATTCATCCGCTACAAGATGAAGAATCCCGAAACTGGCGAGATCGATTATGAAGAAATGTTGCAAACGGCTATGAGGGAAAAGCCCAAGATGATCTTGGCTGGCTTCTCAGCTTACACCCGTGAGCTCGATTACAAGAAGTTTGCCGAAATTGGCAAGAAAGTCGGAGCGATCGTGGTCGCTGATGTCGCACATATAGCCGGACTCATTGCTGGTAAGGCGCACAAAAATCCTTTTGATTATGGTTTTGATGTGCTCACGACCACGACCCACAAAACTCTTCGCGGTCCGCGCGGAGGCATGATATTGGTGAGAGACAATGCCGAGTTTGCCCAAAAGATCGACAAAACTATTTTCCCCGGCCTGCAAGGCGGACCACTAATGCACCATATTGCGGGCAAAGCAGTTTGCTTCGGCGAAGCGCTCAAGCCTTCCTTCAGAACTTACGCGAAGCAAATCATCAAGAACGCGAGAGTTATGGCCAAGGTTTTTCTCGATAACAAAATCCGTCTAATTGGTGGAGGCACTGACAATCATTGCGTCTTGGCCGACGTCTACGGCTCGCTTGGAGTCACTGGCAAGGAAGCGCAGGTGGCGCTCGATGAGGTGGGCATCACTCTCAACATGAATGTTATTGCCGATGACCCTCGCAAACCACTCGACCCGTCCGGTATCAGGTTTGGTACGCCGGCCGTAACCACTCGCGGTTTTAAGGAAAAGGAATGCAAGCGTCTAGCCGAGCTTATGATCTTGGTTTTGAAAAACAAAGATAGCAAGAAAATCAAGAAGGAAGTTCATCTAGAAATAAAGAAAATGGCTAAGAAATTTCCTATACCAAAGAAGTTTGTGTAAACAGATGAAGACTAAGGATAGAAAAATTGTAATGACCGATCTCGAAACCTCGGGAGACATTTTCGGGGTGCACGAAATCTTGGAGATTGGCATGGTCCTCTTCGATCCGCAGACTCTTGAAATCGTTGATTCGTACAATCGCAAGGTCAAGCCAGAAAATATCGCGACTGCAGAACCTCAAGCCCTTACCTACAATGGCTACAGTGAAGAAGGGTGGCGCGAGGCGACCAGTCTCAAAGAGGCGATTCACGAATACGCCGAAAGGGCGGGTGAGGGCGTCTTCTGTGCCTACAATGCCACCTTTGATTGGGGTTTTATAAACAACGCGTTTCTAAAGGTTGGTCTCATGAATCCGATGAGCACTTTTGAGAATCATGATCGTCTCGATCTACTCTCGATCGCATGGCAAGCTGGGCTCAAAAATAAGGAAAAGTGGAGTTTGAAAACCGCCTGCGAACTCTTTGGGGTTGAGCCAGAGCCGGAACCGCACAATGCGTTAAATGGCGCGATGACTGCTTACAAACTCTATAAGAAATTGCAGTGAAATTAAAAATAAAAAAGCTCGATCCGAATGCAAAACTGCCCGAGTACGCCAAAGTGGGTGACGCGGGTATGGACCTCTTTGCTCTTGAAGACACAGTGGCTCGCCCGATGGAAGTCGTAAGAGTGAGGACCGGCATAGCCATGGAAATTCCGGCAGGGTATGTTGGTTTATGTTGGGACAAGAGTGGCATCTCGATAAATCACAAAATAAAGCTTCTTGGGGGGGTAATTGACGCAGGTTTTAGGGGAGAAATAATAATGGGGCTTATAAATCTAGGTACCGAACCTTACACGTTCGAAAAGGGGCACAAAGTGATGCAACTTCTGATCCAAAAAGTTGAACAGCTCGAGATCATCGAAGCCGAGCAATTGTCGGAGACTGAACGAGGGGTCGGCGGGTTCGGGAGCACTGGCAAGTAAAAAATGTTAGTATCTTTCTATGCAGATAAGGCAACAGATTGAAGATTGGGCAAAGGAAACCCTTCAAAGGGACGATGGTTTTGCTCTAGTCCATCCAAAAGAATTAAAGAATGGTGATTTTACCCTGATCATAAATGGTGATAAAGCGAAAGACGATTTTGCCAAATTGGAGCAAACCCTTCGACTGGCTCAGGGTGATTTGCAAAGGCAAATCAGCAAAATTGAATTTGTTGTTCCGAGATTCGTGAATATATATTTATCTCCTATATTTTTTGCAGACTCTCTGAGTAAGATTAATGAAAAAGGGGAAGAGTTTGGGAAGACTGATAACCTAAAAAATCAAAAGATAATTATTGAGTATACCAACACCAATGTTTTGAAGCCGATGCATATCGGGCATCTTATGGGTAATGTGATCGGGCAATCTCTTTCGAATATTTTCGAGGGTAGTGGCGCTGAGGTGAAGAGGAACACCTATCAAGGCGATGTCGGACTGCATATCGCGAAGGCCGTCTGGGGGATTATGAAGCTCGGTCTTCGTAAAGATGGGGAGCTGAGTGACAATGTCGACTTTGTTGGCCGAGCTTATGCGACTGGGGCCATGGCTTATGAGGACGACCCGACCGCCACCGAGGAGATAAAAGAAATAAATAAGAAAGTTTTCGAAAAGAGTGACGAATCACTAAACCAAATATATGCTTGGGCTCGGGAGGTCTCGCTCACTCACTTTGATACTCTGTATAAAATTTTGAATACGAAATTTGACTATCTATTCTTCGAGAGCGAAGTTTCGGGCGCGGCGGTAAAGCTTGTTCATGAATATTTGGCGAAGGGGGTTTTCGAAGAAAGTGAAGGGGCAATCATTTTCCGCGGTGAGAAGTATGATTCCAAGTTACACACCCGAGTTTTTCTGACGCAACAAGGACTTCCGCTCTACGAGGCAAAAGATCTGGCTCATGCTTTGCGCAAAGAGTCGGTTTATAGTGCCGATAAATCGATAATTGTGACTGCGAACGAACAGGACAGTTATTTCCAAGTAGTGCTCAAGGCACTCGAACAGATCAATAAGCCGGTGGCGGAGAAAACTGAGCACCTTTCTCATGGCATGCTTCGATTGCCGAGTGGCAAGATGTCGAGCCGGACTGGCACAGTGATCACGGCGGAGGCCCTAATCCTACAAGTGAAGGAAATGATTATGGGCAAAATTGCTTCTCGCGATATCGAGGAGGGTGAAAAAGAAAAGATTGCCGAGATGGTGGCGATCGGTGCGATCAAATACTCGATCCTTCGGCAGGCGATCGGGGGCGATATTGTCTTTGATCTTGAAAAGTCGATTTCGTTTGAGGGTGATTCGGGGCCATATCTGCAATACACTGCGGTGCGAGCAAAATCGGTTTTGGAAAAGGCGGAGAGCAACCATGTGGAACCCAAGCTGATTCAGGGCGAAGTCTCCGAAGTTGAAAGACTTCTTTATCGATTCCCAGAAATAGTAGAGAAGGCAGGGCAAGAGTACGCACCACACTTTCTAGTTACATATCTCATCGAGCTCTCCGCCTCGTTCAATAGCTATTATGCCAAGAATCAAATAATTGACCCCACGAACAGAGAAGTATCGGATTACCGTGTAGCACTTACTCGGGCGGTATATACCGTGCTCACAAATGGCCTTAATTTGCTTGGTATAAAGGTGCCAGAGCGGATGTAGGAGGGTGGGCGAGAGGGGCTTCTTTGGGTGTTTGACATTATACGAAGCTTCATATAGTATATTTGAGTTCCCGCTTAGCGGGATTAAATTTAGTTGCATGTCTCGATCACTAAAAAAAGGCCCTTATGTGGACCCTCGCGTCCTCAAAAAAATAGAAGGCAAGAGACCCGAGCAAGCTGGGGTTATTAAAACTTGGTCTAGAGCCTGTGTTATCGCGCCAGAAATGGTCGGCTTCACCTTCGGGGTGCACAACGGCAGGAGCCATTTGGAAGTTTTTGTAACTGAAGACATGGTTGGCCACAGATTGGGCGAATTTTCACCAACCAAGAAGTTCATCAAGCACGGCGGTAAAATGCAAAAGGAAGCAGAAGCCAAGGCCAAGGAGGCCGAAATAGCCGCTGCAAAGAGCGCCAAGGCGACCGTCGAATCCAAGAAATAATTTTAAATAAATGACAGAGGTTACCGCACAACTGAATGACTACAGACAATCCCCGAGAAAGGTGCGGATTGTTGCCGATAGTATAAGAGGCAAAAATATTGCTGAAGCTCGACGTCGCCTCGGTCTACTCACCAAGCGCGCCACTCTCCCTTTGCAAAAACTGCTTTCTTCGGCTGTTAGTAACGCCAAGGATCAGGGTATTGCTGAAGACGCTCTGAAGGTAAAGTCGATCGAGGTAAATGTCGGTAAGATTCTTTACCGCAGGCGACCAGTAGCCCACGGTGCCGCTCATCCTGTCCGCAAGCGCACCAGCCGTATTAAAATCGTATTAAGTCAAAATTCAAATCTCAAATCTGCAAAAGATAAGAGAGATAAAAGTAAGAAAGCTAAATAATTTTGAGATTTAAGATATAAATTAAAAACATGTCCCACACCGTTCACCCATATGCTCATAGACTCGGAATCATTCGCGATTGGAAGTCGCGTTGGTTTGGTGTGAAGACCAAATACAAAGAAAATTTGCGCGCCGATGTTTTGATTACCGAATTTCTTAAGAAGAAGCTCAAGGGTGCTTTCGTCAGCTCGATAGAAATGGAGCGCAGCGAGAAAACCTTCCGCATCATAATAGAAAGCTCCCGTCCGGGCTTGATAATCGGCCGAAGCGGGGAGGGCATGACCAAGCTCCGAGATGCTCTGACCAAGTTTATGACTCGCAATAAAGTTTCCGTAAAGGAGGAGCTAAAGATCGACGTCAAAGAAATCAAATCTCCAGAATCCAATGCCATGATAATGGCTCAGATGATAGGTGAAGGTTTGGAAAAGCGCATGCCGTTCCGCCGAGTGGTCAAGCAGGCGATCGAGAAGGCAAATGCCAACCGTGATGTAAAGGGGGTGAAGGTCACTCTCTCGGGTATCATGGGTGGCTCAAATATGGCCCGCGTGGAGACCAAGAAATTGGGGCAGATCCCTCTACAGACACTTCGCGCCGATATTGATTATGCTTTCTACGAAGCAGTCTTGCCTTTGGGCAAGATCGGTATAAAAGTCTGGATTTACAAGGGTGAAGTATTTGCCAAAAAATAATTGAGACCGAGAATTCCAAATTGATAATTTTTAAACCATGTTATTCCCAAAGAAAGTTAAATATAGAAAGTGGCATGTGATGCGCAAAAACCCCCTCAAGATAGGGGCGGCAACTCGTGGCGTCAAGGTTTCTTTTGGCTCGCATGGCCTCAAGGCGACTACTGCTCATAGAGTCACTTCAAACCAGATAGAATCAGCTCGTAAGGCGATATCCCGTGCAATAGGCAAGACCGGACGAGTTTGGATCAGAGTTTTTCCGGACAAGCCATTTACCAAAAAGCCGGCTGAAGTAAAGATGGGTAAAGGCAAAGGCGATATCGAAGGATATCATGTTCAGATTTTGCCTGGCCAAGTGCTATTTGAGGTGGATGGAGCAGTCGCTACTGTCGCCAAGGAGGCGCTACGCAAAGGTGGTACCAAACTACCCGTAAAGGTAAAAATAGTGGAAAGGGTATAGGGGATAAAAAAGACAAGAAAATCATGAAAACAAAGGAATTACAAAAGAAGAACAAAGCTGAACTGGTCAAAGAACTTGAGGAGAAAACTCTCGCACTCAGATCTCTGAGATTTGGGGCAAGTGGCACAAAAGCCAAAAATGTGAAAGAGTATGCAAACACCCGCAAAGACATTGCGAGAATCAAGACTCTAATCGGAAGCATGAAATAAGAGCTATGAATAAAGAAAAAGTACAAAAGAATACCGAAGTAAGCTCAAAGGGCAAAGTTTTGAGCGGAGTTGTGGTGTCCGACAAAATGAAAGATACGATTGTTGTCGAAGTCCAGAGATTTGTGAAGCATGCGAAGTACAAGAAGTACCACAAGGTTCACAAGAAATACAAGGTTCATGATGCAGGTAATACCAGAAAGGTTGGCGAAAAAGTCGAAATCCGAGAGACCAAGCCAATTTCCAAAACTAAGCACTTTGTGGTAGTTTAATTTTCCAATAATAAAATGATTCAAGATCGCACAATCGTAAAGGTGGCAGACAATTCCGGAGCAAAGATCGGGCGCATTTTCAAAATACTTGGTAGCTCCAAGAAGCGCTATGCCAAAATTGGCGAGCTTGTTAAGTTCTCAGTTCAGAAAGCCGAACCAAGAAAGGAGGTGAAGAAAAAGGACGTCCTGCTTGGACTCATCGTCCGCCAAAAGAGCCCTCTTAGAAGAAGCGATGGTTCTTATATCCGCTTCGACGAAAACGCAGTTATTGTAGTCGACCTAAAGAAGGGGGAGATAACTCCTCGCGCCAATCGTATCTTCGGTCCTATCCCAAGAGAGATTGCTGAAGCCGGACATCAGGCCATCGTATCGCTTGCGCCGGAAGTAATTTAGTATCATGAATATCAAAAAAGGAGACAAAGTAATAGTCATAACTGGCAAAGACAAGGGCAAGAAAGCTCAGGTTATCAAGGCCTTTCCTAAAATGGACAAGGTTCTTGTGGAAGGTATAAATCTCCTAAAGAAGCACCAAAGAGCTCGCAAGCAAGGCGAGAAGGGGAAGGTTGTAGAGGTAGCTCATCCTATACATGTATCGAATGTAAAGAAAGCAGATAAATAATTTGAATAGCAAAAAAGATGAAATCGCTAAAAGATAAAACCAAAGAGGCCTACAAAGAACTCAAAGATAAGCTGGGTTTGAAAAATGTGATGCAATCACCAAAGATTTTGAAGGTGGTTATCAATTCTGGCGTCGGTTCTGCCAAAGACAAGAAGAAAGTAGAAATCGTCGAGAATCGATTGGCGAAGATAACCGGCCAGAAACCGACCCGAAGAGGTGCCAAGCAATCCATCGCTACCTTCAAGACTCGTGAGGGTGACGTTGTGGGTGTCGCAGTCACTTTGCGTGGTGCCAAGATGTGGGGCTTCCTCGATCGCCTGATTAATGTCGCCTTGCCTCGCACCAAAGACTTTCGTGGTGTTTCTACTACTGCCTTCGATGAAATGGGCAACTACACTCTAGGACTCAAGGAGCACACGGTATTTCCAGAAACAGCCGACGAAGATCTGAAGGACGTTTTCGGCTTCTCGGTAACAATCGTTACCAACCAAAAATCCAAAGAAGGCGCTCGCGCTTTCCTCGACCACCTCGGCTTCCCATTCAAGAAGAAATAAGACCACTAACCCCGTTATTATCGGGGTTTGTTGTTTCTATAATCCAAGGTTATTATAAGTACCGTGGAGCTAGAAATAATCTGAAATGGACATTTTGCCTCAACTTATTCTGAACAGTATCATCGCTGGCGCGATTTATACTCTCGTCGCGCTTGGGTTCAACCTGATTTATGGCACGGTAAAATTCTTTGATCTCGGCTATGGGGCGCTTGCGGCAGTTGGGGGCTATGCCGTGTTCTTCTTCTATAAGGATCTGGGGCTTAATTTGCCGGTAAGTATCGCACTCGGGCTTTTGATTACGGGGCTTCTTGGTTACCTCATAAACAGGTTTGTCTACAAAAAGCTTCGCGATAGGAAGGCCTCGAACATGGTAATGCTCGTCGCTTCGCTCGGAGTCCTTACTGTCTTGCAGGCGATTATTGCAATGCTCTTTACCAGCCAATTCAAAACACTTTCGCTCGGGGGGAGTGGTAGGGTTTATGAAATATTTGGCGCAGTTATCACCGAAGTCCAACTGATCATTTTGGTTTCTGGTGTTGCTATCATGAGCATTCTTGCCGTGGTTCTAAAGAAAACTCTTTTCGGCAAAGCGGTGAATGCGGTCGCCGATGATGAAGAGGTTTCCAAAATCGTGGGTATCAATACAGGCAGGATAATTGGTGCGGTTTTCTTCGTGGGCTCCATGATCGCGGGTCTTGCCGGTATCTTGATCGGTTTTGACACTGGCATCGAGCCAACTATGGGTATGCACCTGCTTCTCAAGGGGGTTATCGCCTCGATTATCGGCGGTATTGGCAATATCTACGGGGGTATATTGGGCGCATTCCTGCTTGGTTTTGTAGAAAACTTTGGGATCTGGAAAATTTCTGGAGAATGGAAAGATGCGATTGCTTTCGGATTGCTGATCATTTTTCTCCTCTTCCGACCACAAGGAATCCTCCGGAAATAACTTTGCACTTTAAGTTTTATAATTAATTGACTCATGGAATATTTAATACACTTAAGCATACTAGTAGGAATATATGCGATACTCGGGCTCTCTTTGAACTTGGTGGTGGGGTATACAGGCCTGCTATCAATCACTCAAGCGGCCTTTTACGGTATTGGGTCATATACCACCGCAATCCTGCTTACCCGATACGACGTCAACTTCTTCCTCTCGATTATCCTTGGGGCTATCATTACGGCTCTCGTAAGCTTGGCTATTGGGTTTGTACTAAGCCGATTCAAGGGCGACTACTATGTGCTTGGCTCCTTCGGCTTCAATGTGATCGTTTACAGCATATTTCTTAATTCCCAAGGTTTAACCCGTGGGCCACTCGGAATCCCCGGCATTGACCGACCCTCATTCAACTTTATGAATATTTTTTCCTTGGACTTTTCCGACAACTTCTCCTTTTTGATCCTTGTCGCAGTGGCTGCCGTAATCATCTTCTATCTTTCCTCTTTTATCACCAACTCCTCTTTCGGGCGAGTGCTCAAAGCAATCAGGGAAGACGAACAAGCGATTCAGGTCTTTGGCTACAAAACGCATCAGTACAAATTAGTCATCTTTGTGATCGGAGCGGTACTCGCATCGATCGCGGGCTCGTTATTTGCAAGCTACATCACCTTCATCGACCCTTCCACCTTTACCCTGAACGAATCGATCTTCATTCTTTCGATAATTATTCTAGGCGGGCTCGCCAATTTGCGGGGCTCGGTTTTGGGGGCTATTTTCCTCATTCTTTTACCGGAAGCTCTGCGCTTTGTCGGCTTTCCGTCCGAAATTGTAGCCCAAATGCGCCAGCTTGTTTACGGGGTCCTTCTGGTTATACTAATGATGTATAGACCACAGGGGTTGGTCGGGGAGTATAAGTTGTAATTATCATTTATCTCTGATCCTTTATCATTTCAACTTTATTTTTGAACATGAAAAACAAAATCATTTGGCTTGTGGTGGCGGTGGTGCTGGTTGGGGGAGTGGCGTGGCGACAATCCAGAAATAATTCAGATACTAAATCGGATACAGTAAAAATAGGAGCCATTATCCCACTTACTGGATGGGGTGCATATTGGGGAGAAGGTTATATTAAAGGAGCACATCTGGCCGTGGACGAGATTAGGGCGCAAGGCGGAAAGATTGAGGTAGTGATTGAGGATGGTGCCACCGAGGCGCAAAAATCAGCGAGCGCCGCACAAAAGCTTATTGCCGTTGATGGGGTGGACGCTTTGACGGTTGAATTTACAGGACCAAGTTCTGCCGTTTCTCCAATTTCAGCTCAAAATAAAATTCCCCTTATTTACAATTCATTGGTAGAGAAATTTCTGGATGAGAACCCATACTCTTTCAAAATGTATTTTGATATAGGAAAACAATGTACTGCCGCGGCGGAATATTTGGCAGATAATGGCGCCAAAAAAATTGGAGGTTTTCTTTTAAATCTCGACTTTGCTCCAGAATGTAAAGTGGCCATTGAAAAAGTGGCGCAAGAAAAAGGTGTCGCAAGTAAAATTTACCTATTTAATATCGATGTAACCGATTTTCGTACAATGTTGGCGAAAATGAAAAATGATCACGTCGATTCCATCATTCCCGTATTTTATGAAGATCACTCAGTCAGTTTTTTTAAACAAAAAGATGTTTTGGACTTCAATGTCCCAATATTTACCGGAATAGGGATTCCCGATGCCTTTACGGACAAAGTTATTTCGAGTGTCCCCCAAAGATCTATAGAAGGGGTAATTACTTACGATCAGCCAGTTGACCAAAAAATAAGAGAAAAACTTTCCATTAAATACCCGGCGATAACGGAAAAAGATTTTGTGCCTGCTGTTTTTGGGTATGACGAAGTTATGTATTTATACAGGGCAATATCACAATGTGATAAGTCTGATGAAAAGTGCGTCGTCTCCAAAATGAAAGAGGATACATATGTAGGAGGACTTCAAGCCGCTGGTTTTGGCGATGATCGAGTTTTAAATATGAGCCCGCATTATTATAAATATACAAATGGCAAGTTCCATGAATTTTTATTAGAACAATAATATGAAAAACAAAATTATTTGGCTTGTTGTTGCGGTGGTGGTGGTTGGGGGAGTTTTTGCCCTACGCAATAAAAACTCAAACCCGAAGAGTAGCACACTAAGAGTAGGGGCGGCAGTTCCTCTCACGGGGAACTACGCCTCGATTGGAGAAAATATTAAAAAAGGTTTTGACCTTGCTAAAGAACAAATTGAAAGCGAGAACAGTGGGATGAATGTCGAGATTGTATACGAAGACGCATGCCTCCCTAAAGATATTACATCAGCTGTGCAAAAGTTGGTAAATGTAGATCAACTGAAAATAGTCAACCAGTTTTGTGCAATAGGTCTCGTGCCCTCTATGGAAATAACTGAACCAAACAAGGTGATCAATGTCGGGGTGGCTGCAAATGTAAGTGATCTTTTGGGTAAAAAATATTATTTCTCACCTAATTTTTCAGTTGAAGATAATGCCAACACTCTAGCGGAGTTTGCGATTAACAAGTTAAAGGCAAAAAAAGTTGCGTTTATTTTTTACAATACTCAATTTGGAAAAGATTATCGCAAATATATCGGGGAACGAATTGTAGAGTCGGGTGGGCAGATAGTGGCCGACGAAATGACATCACTAGAAACTACAGATTTTAGATCACACCTGATAAAAGTGAAGAACTCAAAGCCAGATGTTATTTTTGTCACTCAGCTGACTGGTGCGCTGGGGACAATTATTAAACAATCAAAAGATATGGGTATAGATGCGCCTTTGGTTGGTAACTACCAGAACGAAGACCCCATTGTCTTAAGCGTAGCCGGAGAGGCGGCCGAAGGTTTTATCATATCATCGGCTGATCCAATGATCTTGAGTCAAAATTTTTCAGCTTTCAAATCAAGTTTTAACAGAAAATACAATATCGACCCAGATGTTTTCGCCTCTAATGCCTATGACGCTTTGAAACTTGAGTTTGAAGTTTTTAAAAAATGTGGCGAGGACACGGATTGTATGATGGATAATCTGCATAAAATCGTCGGATATAACGGGGTAAGTGGATCAATCAGTATTGATGAAAATGGTTTTTCTTCTAAACCGACTATATTCAAAATTGTAAAAGGGGGCAAATTTGTAAACTTAGAACAATAATATGAAAAACAAAATCATTTGGCTTGTGGTTGCGGTGGTGGTGGTTGTCGGTGTCGGCATTTTTAGATCACGAACACCGAAGATTACGGATAACACTCCGATTAAAATAGGCGCAGCTTTGGCACTCACTGGTGACGCGTCGACTTGGGGTGAGGCAGAAAGGAATGGAATCAATCTTGCTGTAAATGAAGTTAATTCAAAGGGAGGAATTAATGGTAGACCAATCGAAATAGTATTCGAGGATACAAAAAGCTCTTCCAAAGATTCTCTTTCTGCTGTCCAAAAACTTGTAAGCTTCGACGGAATTTCTTACATTGTGGGGCCGACATGGCTCGACAGTTACCCGGGGGCGCAAGGGGTAGTGAAAGATAAGAACATATTAATGATCAGCCCCTCTGCAAGTATTACCGCTGTGCAACAGGGTGCACCCATTAAGAACGTATATTCTGTCTGGTATCGGGTTGACTCTCTTACAGATGGGCTGGCAAAGACGATAAAACAACAAGGAAAGTCAAAAATTGCTCTCGTTTTTCAAAATGACCCTTACTACACCGAATTCATTGAGTTTTTTAAGAAGGCTGTCAACGGCGAGGGGATGGAAATAATTTCTACGGATCTGGTTAATTCCGGTGTATCTGATTTCAAGACCACATTTACAAAAATAAAATCAAATGGCGGGGACGCGGTGGTTTTCGGCGTATATGACGAAAAAATGGCTACTGGTTTCCTGAAAGACCATACACTAATAATCCCGAATGTTTCTGCATATTCGAATGATATTGTAAGACAATTTGTTGAGGGGGATAACGATTACAAGCAATATCTCGAAGGAATTACGTTTGTCGAAAATTCGCCATCCTCACAGGGATTTGTTAGTAAATACAAAAAAGTATATTCTGTTGCTCCGGTACTTTCGGCATCTACGGCCTACGATACAATTATGATTATGGCTGATGTCCTAAAAAATGGCCAAACGAATCCGGTTGCTTATATGAATTCACATTCATTTAGCAGTGTTTCTTTTGGTGAAGTAACTTTTGATTCCATTGGCGGTGTGGTGACTCAAGCCAAGCAGTATCAAGTCAGCCAAGTTAAGAATGGTGTTATCGTTCCACTAAATAAATGAAAAAAGCAATTGCAATCTTAATAATCGGAGCGGTCCTGATCGGGGGGTACTTTGTGCTGAATAAGAGGCAGGGACCGAAGGATGCGTCGCCAATTAGGATTGGCGCGATACTCCCAATGAGTGGTGACTTTGCTATTTTTGGCGAGGCAATAAATAAAGGTGCTTTGATTGCTGTCGAGGAAGCCAAGCAAGAAGGAATAAATATAGAATATATTGTCGAAGATGATCGTTCTACCGCAGTTGGAAGTATAAATGCAGCAAGCAAATTGGTAGGAACAGACAAGGTTCAAGGCGTCATCACAGCTACTGTCCAAGAGGTAAAGCCGGTGGCTCCTATATTTACTTCTTCTGGGATTCCACTTGTTGCTGTCTGGGATAGCAATGATTATATAAAATCGGCAGGTTCTAACATATTTACAATAGGATTCTCCACTGAAGGGTCTGGATATAAAATGGCCAATTATGCAAAGAATAATTTGAAGCTGGCCAAGATCGCGGTTATTGCTCAGGAAGATGAGTGGTCCTCTCTTATTGCGAGTGCATTTGAGAGAAAGTTCAAAGAGCTCGGAGGTTCTGTGGTTGTAAGTGAAAAAATACTTCCCACGCAAAAAGATTTTCGTACAACTCTCGCCAAAATCAAATCAGCCGGAGTAGATGGAATATATTTCCCATTTCTGCCAAGTACGATTTCTCCATTTGTGAGACAGACACGAGAACTCGGAATAAATGCTGTGCTTATGACTGGAGATAGTATTTCTTCTGATGAAGTTGCTCAAGCGGGGAAGGATGCAGAAAATTTGTACTTCACAAACTTGTATGCAAATAATACAAAAGATCTTGAGGCTAAATATCAAGCTCAATTTGGCAGCGAGACATCAGATATCACTTTCGTATCATTTGGGTATGATGGGGTAAGAACTCTTCTAGAAGCTGTTCGAATCAGCAAAAAAGAAGGCGTTTCTGTTTCTGAGGCAATGCGCAAAGTTAATATTCAAGGACTAGACCGAAAAATTAATTTTGAAGGCAAGCAGTATTCAGAAAAACTCGAACACCTCTACAAAGTAACAGATGGAGAATTTGTAGAAGTAGAACAATAAAATGAAAAAAGTAATTGCAATCTTAATAATCGGAGCGGTCCTGATCGGGGGATATTTTGTGCTAAATAAGAGGCAGGCGCCCCAGGCTGACAAACTTATAAAATTGGGAGTGATAGCAGGTACGACAGGTGAATACGCTTCGGCTGGTGAGGGCTACATAAAAGGTTTTAACCTTGCACTAGAAGAGTGGAACGCTTCTCATGATTTAAAGTTCCGCCCTATTATTGAAGACGACAGCTTTAATGCTGTCAAAGGTCTTTCTGCATACAAGAAGATCAGTAGTACCAATAATGTAGATGCGTATGCCATCCTCTCTTCATTCACTATTGATGCAGTGTATGATTTGGTGCACAAAGAGGGCAAACCCGTAGCACTAGGTTTTGAGCAAAGTAAACCAGCTGAGGATGACAACATCTTTCAAGTTCTTCCGGCTGCGGTTCCGGTGCAAAGAGGTTTGGGGCAGGAGCTAAGGAAGTTAGGATACAAAAAACCACTCGCAGTAGTAAGCAACAACACTCCAGTTTACCAGAATTTTTACTCCGGATTCATCGATGGGTGGGGTGGGGATGTTACTAAATATGATATTGGAAACGATGTTGGTACGCTAAGGTCTCAAGCATTGGCCATTGTGAATTCCAAGCCAGACGTGGTGGTTTTCTTCGGAGTGCCAAAAGATTGTGCAATTATGGTCAAAGAAATACTAAAAATTGTTGGCGAAAATCCTCCAAAATTTGCTTTTGATAACAGCTTCGAATCAGGTTTGTCAGATTATAAAAACATTCTCGCTTCTGATATGGACAAAATAAATGGAAGTATAATATCGATGTCTAAGAATGATTTTACTGAGGAGTTCAAGCGGGTTTTCAAAGCTAAGTATAAAATTGACGCTCCATTTGGTTCAGACATGGGTTATAACGCATTTATGTTGCTAGCGAATACATATGATTCCGATTCGTCCAAATGGATTGCTAATATGAATATGGCAAAATTTATTGGGGCTGACGGGGAGCTAAAATTCGATAACACTGGCTTGAGAGTTCCGAATGTGTATTTTGGGAAAGTTCAGGATGGAAAAGTAATAAGATAAAAATATGTCCACACTTGCGACCAAAAATTTAGAAAAGCATTTTGACGGAGTAAAGGCCGTCGATGGTTTGAGCGTGCGGTTTGAGCAGGGGAAGATAACGGGGCTCATTGGCCCGAATGGTAGTGGGAAATCGACACTCATCAATACGATCACCGGTCTTCATAAGGTGGACGGAGGGCGTATATTGGTGGGGGAGAAGACGGCTCTAGCGAAAATTATGCGTTGGGAAGTGCCCGAGTACGAAATGACGCGGACGTTCCAAGACGTGCGCCTTTTCGAGCAGATGACCGTTTTGGACAATATTTTAGTTGTGCTTACGGAGAGGAATGTGGGCGGCGCTTTTTTTGAAAAGCACAAGGCCTTTCATCTCGAAAAGGCCGAGGAGGTGCTCACTCGAGTTGGTCTTGCGGGTAAGAAGAACGAGCTCGCCTCCGGCCTTTCCTACGGTCAGCGCAAACTCCTCGAGATTGCTCGGGTACTTGCCATGGTGCATTCGCCGACCGGTGGGGCTGAAATATTCTTCTTCGACGAGCCGTTTGCCGGACTCTTCCCTGAGATGGTCAAGATCGTGAGCTCGGTTATTAAAGAACTTCGCGACCAGGGCAAAACCATAATTCTCGTTGAGCACAATATGGACCTCATCCGCGAGCTCTGCGACCACCTCTACGTCCTCGACGCCGGCCGACTCTTGGCCGAAGGAGCTCCTGCCGAAGTCCTCGCCCGCAAGGACGTCGTGGAGGCGTACCTCGGGGAATAACCATCCCTTATCCCTGATTTTTTATCATTTACTAAAAGCACAATATCGTGTTATAATAACCACGGAGGTGCATTATGGGCCAGTTTGGCTCTAGGGGAGGGCTCGGTCGGTTAGTCCCGACCAGGACCTCAAAAAAGTCCCCACCCCCGAAGAAGGGGTAGGGCAGAGGGCTCGGAAATGCGTGCAGGCGCTCCGAGCCTTTCTCTTTTAATAAACTATTTATCCGATTAATTTCGCCCAATACTCAATTAGGGAGAATCTTTTTTCTTCTTCCATCGGTCCCTTGATGCTTGGGCTAATTGTATCTTTGGTCCAGAGTCTATAATCGCCGAAGAACACCTTGCTTATAAGTTTTTCATAAATTGTGAATTTCTCATCAATATTATTACCGGTCCGGATAAAGGTGAAGAAGAGCGAGTAGAATTCTGGATCAGTTTCCTTCAGGTATTTGATCATCCTCTTTTCTCCTCTCCATGGGATATTTCTGAACTCAAAATAACCCACCAAGATGTTGTTTATATCGGCAAGCATCTTTACTTCCAACGCTTCTAGGTATTCGGGCTGTTTCGAAGCGTAGTATCTTTTGTTGGTTAGGTAGCCGTGGTTTATGAGCGATTCAAACTTTCGCATCTCGGGTTCTGGAACTCTTGCTTTCTTTTTTAATTCATCCACTTTGGCTTGGAGTGCAGAAAGAGTACCTGACTTATCAAATTCCACCCGTCCTTCCTTGAGCCAGTCTATGAACGCAGCTTCCATAGTGTTTGCTGGTAGCGTGTCTTGCTCGGCAATTTTTCGGAGCGCATCAATGTCGGAAAAGAATATATCTGCCGGCTTGTTATCGATGATTTGATACAGACTAAAAATGTGTTCGGTGTTTTCTCTCAGTATTATAAGCAGGTCTATGTCGCTATACTCTTTGTGCTCTCCGCGCCCTTGCGAACCGGTAAGCAAAACTGCATCTACCTCGTCTTTTTGCTTTAGTTTGGCTAAGAGGCCCTCTAAATTTATCATTGTCTAACTATAGCACTTCCATTTACATATCGGCTTGGTTTGTTAGTATTGAGGCATTAACAAAACCTATAAATATAATGAAAAATAAATTGGTATGGCTTGTGGTAGCAATAATTGTGGTTCTTGGGGCAGTATGGCTAGCAAAGCAACCCAAACAGCAGGAGAAAACTGGACCGATAAAGGTTGGGGTGATCCTGCCTTTGAGTGGTAGTGTCGCAGTATCGGGAGAAAAGCTTCTGCAAGGTGTAGAGCTTGTCAAATCAGAATTCGATCCGAGCAAGGTAACCTTTATCATAGAAGACGACCATACCGACACTGTCGACGGAGTAAGTGCAGCCAAAAAGCTTTTGGAGGTTGATAAGGTAGATGTGCTCGTCGGTCTTTATGTGCCGGATGAGGTCGTCGCCGTCGCCCCAATGGCCAAGGCCAAAGGTGTTACCATCTTTTCTGCCTCTTACTGTTCCGACCAGTTCAAAGACTTGGACAATGTATTTTGTGGATACCCCGGTGCTCTTGATCAGTTGAAGACGGTCTTACCGCAAATCAAGAAGCAAGGTGTTAAAACAGTCGCTTTGGTAAATACCAATGATGACTTCGGCATCAATTCTCGCGACGGAATGGTGGCTTTGGCCAAGGATGGGGGATACTCGGTCGCGGTCAATGAGCTCGTCCCTTTCGAAAGCAGAGACCTCAAAACTCAAGCGGACAAAGTGATCGCAGCCAAAGCCGATGCGGTATTCATGGCAAGTGGTGATACTTCGCAAGCGTTCACCCTTATGAAAATCCTCAAGGAAAGGGGTTATAAAGGGATGAGGATCACCTTCGTCGATCTCAACATGCAGGCCGTGAAGGATTTCGGAGCTTCGATCGAGGGCACTTTTGCTCCCGGTATTGCGCCGAACAAATTTAGCTCCGATTTTACCGCAAAGTATAAGACGAAGTATGGCAAGGATCCGGAAGATTATGTTTCTGCTTTGGGCTACGACATTACCAAAGCGGTGCTTGGCATAATGCGATCTCCAAACTTCGACTCGAAGAAATTTGTCTCTCAGGCAATGGATTACAAATACGCTAACCCAGCAATCCAAGGATTCGGCTACCAAAGCGACCGATCGGTGACCTTTGCTCTCGAGCTCTGGACTCTCAAGAATGGCGCCTACATCAAGGCGGAATAAATTATCTTAGGGAAGTCTCGAAATTGTCTGCAACTTACCATCGACCACTTCCTTGATGACAAGCGGGGGGAAACGAATACCATTCTTATCGAATACGATATCGCCACTTGCGCCTTTAGCGTCAATCTTTTCGAGATTCTCTATCCACTTAGAATTATCGCTATTGTATGTATTTACGTAGGTCAAGAATGTGTCATATCCATAGTCGGCCAGGAATCCTGGCTCTTCATTCGGATACACTTTCTTGAATGCGTCATAGAACTCCTTATATGCAGAAGAGGTAGGATCGCCTTCCATTCCTAAGGCAATTGCCCCTTTGATTTTCGAAAGACTACCTCCTAGCTGATCCTCGTAGAAGGTTGTTCCTGTGGTAAGTTGGATGTCATAAACAAGTTGCGTTGATGGATTGATGAGGGGTAAAAGTTCCTTGGTAAGGATTGCTCCATTTTCCGGAGTCATAATAATGACAATCAGGTTTGGTTTAAGGGCAGCAATTTTTGTCGCGTCAGTTCGTAAGGTATTTTTGTCGGACGAAGCAACGATTGTGCTTACCGGTTTACCATATTCGGCAACAAACATTTTGGCAAAAGACTCTTGTGCCGCATCGGTAGAGTGGACAACAACCACTTTCGATTCATTGAACCCAGCACTTTTTATGTAGGCCGAAAATCTATCCCAGACATTGGCATTTCCGCCGGTCATCTGAAATACATGATCGTCTCCGACATTGTTCGCTTGAAATGCGACCATCATTATGGGAAAGCCAGCTTTCTTTGATGGTTCATAAATAGAATCCATTGTGGTAGTGAAAAAGTTGATGAGACCTTGGACATGATCTTGAGTAATAAGTTTGCGATATGCACTCAAACCCTTTGCTCCATCGCCACCATCATCTTCAACGACGATGTCTACATGGTTTCCTGTTTTTTCTTTATAAACCTCTTGTGCCACTCGTATACCTTTTAGGGTATTTTCGCCAACTGCACCAAAATCTCCGGTAAGAGACATGATTGTACCGATCCTCAGGCCTTCTGTGTTTTCATTCTTATCTTCCCCAAGATAAACAGCGCCGATTATTGTTATTAATATCACGCTAATTAAAACGGGAGTTTTGAGTTTATGCATTATTTATTTGAGCAATAACTATTAAATTAAAAGTAATTATACCGAACAATCTAAATTTTATAATGTCAAATGAAATAATTAGGCCAATGCTGAAAATATACTTAGAAAATAAGGTGATATCAGCATATGAATTTGACTATTTTTTAGTTATATTATAGTATTAGCATATGGATTGGCATGGTAAACCATTCAAAATATTTAATCTTACTAGTACGGAGACCGCTGTGTTAAACATTCTCCATAGTCCCAAGAGTGTGCAGAACATAGCGCGGGAGAGTGGTATTTCTCGTACCGGCATCAACCACGTTCTAAAAAATCTGGTAAATAATGGTTTGGTAAAATGTACTATAGTTGGCAAAAGGAGAACCTATCACGCGATTTCTCTAGAGGGCTTGTCGCAAAAAATCAAAAGTACTCTCGAAGAGATTGAGATCGCGAATAAAGATAAAAAGGGAGCAAAAATAAAAATCTCAAAGGGAGATGAATTTATTATCCATGTAGGTACCAAAGAGATCATACCCGCTTATGAAAGAATTGCGGCAGAAAATAAAAACGAAAGGATACGAGCTATCCAGCATCATCGATCTTGGAATGAACTCATTGAGAAGATTTCCCCAAAACAATTGGTTGAGTTCAATGAGGCTATAAAGAAAAACAACATCATTGTTGACGGCATGCTCAATAAAAGTGCCTATACTGATTACAGAGAAGAAATAAAAGCCAACCCCAAAAAACACGCCGATGCTGTTCAGAGTTTGGAAGGTCGCATGGCAGATTACACAATATTTCCGGATAAATTTTTTAATCATGATGCAGAGATTTGGATTTTTAAGACCACAACCCTTATTATTAACTGGCATGACGAGGTTGCAATCGAAATCACCAATGCTGATATGACCGGATTTCTTAAAGATATGTTCGAGTTTGTGAAAGCGGGTGGTAGCAAACTTGATCATAATAAAGCGATTAGAGAAATTCTCAATAAGGACGAGATAATTTAAATGAATAAAGAAATTTTACTCAAAGTCCAAGATATACACGTCCACTATGGCGGAGTGAAGGCACTTGATGGAGCAAGTGTGCAAGTCGACGAAGCGGAGATAGTAGCGCTCATGGGGCCGAATGGCGCTGGCAAGTCTACAATACTGAAATCCATCTTTGGGCTTGCCCCGATAGAGAAAGGCAAGGTCTTTTGGCACGAGCAAGAGGTAAGGCCAGTGTCTTACGAAATGGTGGAGAGGGGTATTTCTTTCGTGCCGCAAGGTAGAAGGGTTTTTCATCACCTGACGGTCAAGGAGAATTTGGAAGTCGGTGGCTATGCAGTCAAAGACAATAAGATTATTGCGAAAAGGGTAGAGGAGGTCTTGGATATATTTCCAATGCTTCGATCAAAGTTGAAGGATAAATCTGGTTCCTTATCGGGTGGCCAGCAACAAATGCTGGCTCTCGCTCGTGGACTTATGATCGACCCCAAGGTTTTGCTTCTCGATGAACCCTCTCTTGGGCTTGCGCCAAAGATTGTCAAAGAAGTTTTTCAGAAAATAAAAGAGATCAATGAAAGGAGAAAGATCGCAGTTGTGGTGGTAGAGCACAATATCAAATCTCTGCTCGAAATTGCGAGTCGTGCCTATGTGCTCGATAAGGGCAGGGTGGTAGTCGAGGGTGGGCCGGAAGATATCATAAATAAAGGAATTTTAGAAAAAGTTTTTCTCGGCAACCTCGGCTAATCAGTGGGCGATAAAGAGTCCGTAGACTGACTTTGCTCCGCCTAGAAGTAGGGCACGGCGAGCTTCAGCAAAGGTCGAGCCGGTGGTGTAGAGGTCGTCGAGTACTACCACACTTTTGTCTTTTAGGATTTGGTGCGGATCGACAACTTCCATTGATCGGTCAAGGTTCTTGGTGCGGGCCTCGCGCGAAAGATGTACTTGGCGCTCTGTATCGCGAACTTTCTGCAATAGGTCGAGCTCTGTCCGCACTTGCGAGCCAAATATTTTGGTCATTTCTTTTACCAACTCTTCGCATTGGTTGTAGCCTCGTTCGCCTCGCTCTTTTTTGCTCATTGGCATCGGGACCAGTATGGGAATCGCGCCGCTAAACAGATTTGCATCGCTTGTTATTTCCAAAAGGTCTTCACATAAAAGTTCCGCCACGACTTTTCGAGCTCTTGGATTATTGCGAAACTTAACCGCTTTGACCAACATTCTTACGAGCTTGTTTTGATAGTCGAAGAGGGCGGAGAGGTCTTGCCCGTAAATATTTGACTCGGGCAGGATCGTTCTCAGCGCAACTGGTTCAAGAGCAAGGAGCTTACGGAGATGATTTTCCTCGGGAATGAGCACTTGGAGCAGTTTTTCTATAAAACTCCGCATGTTATAATCATACTATATATGAGCTTTCTTTCAGGCATCTTCAAAAAGCAAGAAACGAGTGCACTCGGTATCGACATCGGCTCTTCTTCGATAAAGGTGGTGCAGTTGAAGCGTAGGGGGGAAACGGCGGTTCTCGAGACCTATGGTGAGCTGTCGCTCGGGCCATACGGCGGGGCAACGATTGGTCAGTCGGTCAATTTGCCGACCGAAAAGATCATCGAAGCGGTGAGCGATCTCTTGGCTGAAAAGGAGGTAGCTATCACTACCCGCACTTGTGGGATCGCCATACCTTTTCGGGCGAGTCTACTTTCGGTAATTGAGCTACCCGATGTTGGGCGCAAAGAGCTCGAAGCTATTGTGCCGATTGAGGCACGGAAGTATATTCCTGTGCCGGTGAGTGAAGTCGCAATCGATTGGTCTATCATCCCGCCTGTTGAAAACGAAGACGAACAGAAATTCGATACGCAGAAGAAAACGGTAGAGATCTTGCTAGTCGCTATACACAACAACATAATCAATCAATACAAAGAAATTGTAAACAAAACTTCTCTCGATACCAAATTCTTTGAGATAGAGGTGTTTAGCTCGATTCGGGCAATCCTTGAGGGGGTGCCCGGTCCGGTAATGGTTTTTGATATGGGGGCATCCACCACCAAGCTTTATCTAATCGATCGAGGAGTCGTAGAGTATTCGCATACGATAAACCGCGGTTCGCAAGAGATAACCGCAAACATTGCAAGAATCCTAAATATCTCCATGGAAGAAGCGGAGGTAATGAAGAGATCGGTGGGTATGGGGAAGGTTAGTAGCGGAGCCGACTTGTCGGAAGCAGTTGGACTCGTCGCTGACTTCATTTTCTCCGAAGCCAACCGCTTTCTCTTTGCTTATCAGAAAAAGCACAATCGCAATATCAAGTCAGTATTTTTGGTTGGGGGCGGATCCGCTCTCAAAGGTTTTAGAGAGTTGGCCCAAGAGAATTTCAAAGTCGAGGTGATTTCTGGCAATCCGTTTGAAAAAATAGAAGTTCCGGCCTTCTTGGAGAATATTTTGAGGCAAACTGGTCCGGAGTTTGCTGTGGCGGCTGGATGCGCTCTCCGCGCCTTGCAGGAAGGGTAAGAGGTACGTACTAAATCGAAAAGTAATCAACAAGTAATTTTACTTGTTTTTGTGTGCATAAGGTATAATTGTTGTAAATGGCAAACAGCTTTCAATCATCGTTTATTCCCAAAGGGGTTGGCGGGTATGTGCCGACAGAAACGACGCGCAGAGGTTCAACTGGGTTGTTTGGAGTGCTTGCTCTCTTGCTTTTCCTGGGCGTCTTATTATTGACCGTAGGGGTTATTGGTTATAAGCAAGTGGTCAAAAGCTCGATCACCGATCTCAAATCTGAACTTGCTTTGGCTGAAGAGAGTGTCGATGTGTCGACGATCGACAAGATGTTTGCTTTCAGCAAAAAGCTTTCGGCCAGCCGAGAGGTTGTGGTCAAACACAAAGTCGTAACCAATTTTCTGTCCCTGCTTGCAGACAACACTGTTCAGACAGTTAGTTTCAACGAGCTAAGCTATCGCTTCCTACCGACGGGGGAGCTTAGTATCAGTCTTTCGGGTATTGCTCCAAATTACGCTACCTTGGCGTTGCAGGGCGAGGCGATGTCCAAGCTGAAGGAAGTAAAATCGGCTGATTTTTCGGAACTTTCGTCTACCGAAGGTGGTCGCATTTCTTTCAAAGTGACTTTGCTCGTCGAACCATCCGTTGCAGTCTATTCACCAAATGTCTCCACTGGTAGCACGACTGGGGGAGCAGTCAAGAGTAGCGAGGATGTATCAGTGACCGGCCTAGAAGAGATTGATACCAGTATGCCTAATTTTGAAGATCTATAAAACACCAAAATGAGTTCAACTTCTGCATTTTCATACATAATCATAGCTGTCTCCGTGGCTTACGCCTTTGCTATGCCTGCTGTCAAAGACTTGTCCGTACTCATGGATGAAAAGTCGGCTTACGCCGAAATGGTTTCCCGAGCCACCGAAATAGAAACAAGAAAAAACACTCTGCTTGCCGACTTCAATCGTGTGAGCGGGGCCGACACAACCAAGATCGAGACTCTGATTCCAAGTTCGTTGAATTTTGTAAAACTGGTTGCTGATATTGACGCTGTCGCATCTCGACATGGAATCTCTCTCAAACAGATTTCTTCGACCGACAATTCTGCCGCGGCTGGTTCGGTAGAAGAGGCGGAGCAAATGCAAAGTAGCTACAAATCGGCCACCATATCTTTCGAGTTTTCTGCCACTTACGATAAATTCAACGATTTCATGAACGACTTAGAAAGAAGTCTTCGGATTATGGACATAAAGACCGTCAAAGTTTCCTCCGGTGATAAGGGTATTTATAAATACGACGTCTCGCTTGATACTTATTGGTCCAACTAATTCACGCACATGCCCCCAGTCAAAAAACGCAAAAACCTTAATGTTCTCATCGCTGTTTTAGTTGGTGGTTTGTCCATTTTATACAAAGTCAACTTTGTCAAACCAATCGAGAAACCGGAAAATTTGGTTCTTAGCCCAAAGATAGAGGAGAACTGGACCAAGATAGAGCAAATCAATTTGGATTTAGCGGTATTTCAAGATCCCAAATTTGGGACTTTCACTAGTATTGAAACTAAGCTTCCCGTTGTTCCTCTAGGTCGCATCAATCCTTTTGCGGCTGTGGTCGGCAGATAAAGTAACAAAATAAAAAATGAGTGTACTAGATGTTTTGGTAAAACAGGGCATAATCGAGCAGAAAGATTTGTCCGCAATTAAGCAAAAAGTTGCTGGCAGCAGCGCGCCTATGGAAGACATTCTTATTTCGATGGGCGTCGATGCACAAGACCTTTTACGTGCCAAGGCGGAATATTATGGCGTACCTATAATGCCAATTGATGTTTCCAAGATAACTGGGAAGATTCTGGATTATATACCAGAGGAAGCCGCCGTTTATTATAAATTTGTTCCGCTTGGCCTATCTCAGGGTGTGTTGGAAGTGGGCATAACAGATCCGGACAACATATCTGCTCGGGATGCACTGAACTTTATTTCGTCCAAAATAAATTTGCCTTTCAAGCTCTTTCTCATTTCCGAAGAAGATTTTCAGAAAGTTATAGCGCTCTACAAGGGTCTCTCGGGCGAGGTGACCAAGGCCTTAACGGAGCTCGAAACTGAATTTGTGACCGAGTCTAGTGAAAAGGAACAAACCACAAACGCCAAAGCAGGTAAAGAAGGAGAAAAAGAAGCCGAACAAGAAACAGAAACTGGTGTCCAGACCGACCTTTCTGATGCTGATCGAGCCGATGGGGCCAAGATGGTTGAGAGTGCGCCGGTGACCAAGATCGTGGCTACGATGTTGCGCTATGCTATCGATGGTCGGGCTTCCGACATCCATATCGAGCCGACAGCCACCAATGTTCGAGTACGATTCCGTATTGATGGTGTGATGAACACAAGCTTGGTCTTGCCGGCAAGAGTTCATTCGGCTGTGGCTGCTCGTATAAAAATCATGTCGAACATGCGTCTCGATGAAAAGCGCAAACCTCAGGACGGAAGATTTAGTGCCAAACTAAATGAAAGGAAGGTTGATTTTCGTGTTTCTACCTTCCCAACTTATTTCGGAGAGAAAGTGGTGATCCGTATCCTCGACCAAGCCAAAGGAGTTTTGAAACTTGAGGACCTCGGGCTTACCGAGAAGAACCTAAAAAGAATCAGGGCCGTGCTTGATAGGCCTTATGGTCTTATCCTGATATCCGGACCGACTGGAAGCGGAAAGTCCACCACTCTTTATTCGATGGTCAACGAGGTGGACAAAGATCACAAGAACGTGCTGTCTCTCGAAGATCCGATCGAATACAATATCGACGGGCTAAGCCAATCGCAAGTCCGGCCGGAGATCGGCTACACCTTTGCTGATGGGTTGCGCACAACCTTGCGTCAAGACCCCGATATTATCATGGTGGGTGAGATTCGAGACAAGGAGACTGCTCAGCTTGCTATCCAAGCGGCGCTTACCGGCCACTTGGTGCTCTCGACCATCCACACCAACAACGCTATTGGGGTTGTTCCTCGATTGGTGGACATGGGTGTCGACCCATACCTCATTGCGCCGACTTTGGCTATGACTATCGCTCAGCGACTGGTACGTTCGCTTTGCCCTGGCGCTGGCAAGCCGATCAAGGTGGAGGGCGGAATCGAAATCATGATAAAGAAAGAATTTGAAGATTTGCCCGATATTTATAAAAAAGAAGTCAAGTTTGGCAAAGAGGTCTATGAAATTTCGCCCGGTCCGGACTGTCCAAACGGGGTAAGGGGCCGTGTGGCGGTCATGGAAGTTCTTGAGGTGGATCGCGATATGGAGCAGATAATTCTCAAAAATCCCACTGAGCAAGAGATATGGAAGTATGCGCGTAGTAAAGGCATGATGACGATGAAGGAAGACGCGATTATAAAGGCCTTCGAACGCAAGATACCATTCGAGGAAGTCAACACTTTGTAATGGTTTCGTAACTCTCGAAATGCTATATTGATCTTATGAGTGAGGACAAAAAGAACAAAATAATAATAGTTGATGACGACGATTTCTTGGTAGATATGTATTCGCACAAGTTTGCCACGAGCGACGTGTCGGTGGTGGTTTGCAAATCGGGCAAAGAACTTATAGAAAAGTTGAACGCGGGCGAAACCGCAGACTTGATTTTGCTCGATATAGTCCTGCCTGAGCTTGATGGCCTCGAAACTCTCGAACATATAAGGAAGAATAATCTAGCTGAAGATATTCCGATCGTCATGCTCACCAACCAAAGTGAGGAAGGGGATACCAAACGAGCGGATGCTCTGGGGGTGGCTGGGTATCTTATCAAGGCTTCCGCTACGCCGAGTGAAGTTGTCGAACAAGCTCTCAAAATTATGAAGAAATTTAGCCCAAAATAATTATGGTTGAAATCGACAATCTGATTGACCTTGTGGTAAAGGAAGGCGCTTCTGATCTGCATCTTTCGGAGGATCGCGTGCCGTACGTCAGGATCTCTGGTTCTTTGGTCCCTCTATCAAAGTATGGCCCATTGTCTAAGACGGACACGGAGAAAATTTTGAATAGCGTCCTGCGCGCAGATCGACGAGAATATTTCGAAAAGAATCAAAGTGCCGACTTTGCCTATACTCATAAAGGGGAGCGGTTTAGGGCGCACGCCTTTCTTGATAGCCAAAAAATCTGTATGGCCTTCAGGCATATTCAAAGCAAAATCCCTACCATTGCCGAACTGAACCTGCCAGAGTCTCTCGAGAATTTTGCCAGACTTAAAGCCGGATTCTTTCTGGTGGTTGGGCCTACTGGCCACGGCAAATCGACTACGCTCGCATCACTCGTCAATTCAATCAACAATGACCGGCTAGAAAATATTATTACGATCGAAGACCCGATCGAGTACCTCTTTATTCAAAATAAATCGATTATCCATCAGAGAGAGGTGGGCATTGATACCCCGAGCTTTGCGGCTGGACTTCATGATTCCTTCCGGGCTGATGTCAATGTCATAATGGTGGGTGAGATGCGGGATCCGGAAACGATGTCTACTGCCGTAAGTGCGGCCGAGACCGGACATTTGGTATTTTCTACACTTCACACCAACAACGCGGCTCAGACAGTGGATCGTATACTCGATTCTTTCCCGCCCAATCAACAAAACCAGATCCGACTTCAGCTGGCATCTTCGCTTTCCGGTATATTTTCTCAACGTCTCTTGCCTCGCGTGTCTGGTGGGCTTATACCTTGTTTTGAACTTATGTTGAACACGCCGGCAGTAGCGAACCTTATACGAGACAAACGAACCCATGAGCTTGCGACCGTAATCGAGACAGGATCTCAGGAAGGCATGATCGACTTCAACCGGTGCTTGGTTAGTCGGGTGCAAGCCGGAGAGATTTCTGTGGAAAATGCTTACCTTTATTCCAATAATCCTCGTGTGCTCGAGAAAATGCTCTAACCAAAATGATTTTCGTTTTCAAAGCCATAAACCAGTCGGGAGCCAAGGAAGAGGGGGAGATAGAAGCTTTTGGTGTGGAAAGCGCGATTAAGGCTCTTCAACAGAAGGGTCTTATCCTCTCTTATATCAAGGAAAAAGAAGAGGGTGGAGGAGGCCTCTTACGCGAAATTTCAATTTTCAATAGAATTTCTAATAAGGAGATCGTTATTCTTTCGCGGCAGATATCGACCTTGTTCGAAGCTCAAGTATCGGCTCTGCGAGTCTTCAAACTTATTGCGACTGAAGCTGAAAATCCTCAGCTTCGCAAAAAGCTTTTGCAGGTTGTAGACGATCTGCAGGGCGGAAGCTCGATTTCGGGGGCACTCGCCAAACACCCCGATGTGTTCTCAGACTTTTATGTGAATATGGTTAGGTCTGGTGAAGAATCTGGCAGAATCGACAAAACTTTTTCTTACTTGGCCGACTATCTGGATCGCACTTATGAAGTGACTTCTAAAGCCAAGAACGCTCTTATCTATCCGGCATTTGTTATCTTTACCTTTATTTCGGTGATGGTGCTCATGTTTACCGTTATTGTGCCGAAAATCGCAGCGATCATTAAGGATTCCGGACAGCAAATACCTTTCTATACCAAAGCAGTTTTTGCGGTGAGTGACTTCTTTGTGCATGGCTACGTATATATAATCGTCGGATTGCTCTTTGGTATAACGATGCTTGTGTGGTACTTCAGAACACCAGAAGGCAGAGAGTGGGTTGCTAGTGCGCGGCTCCACGTACCTTACGTCGGGGATCTGTATCGCAAGCTCTATGTTTCGCGCTTTGCCGACAATATGAGCACTATGGTATCGAGCGGTATCCCAATCCTCAAAGCGATCGAAGTAACGGCGGCGATTATCGATAATGAGGCCTACAAAACCCTTTTGGAAACAGCGGTAATAAAGGTTAAGGCCGGACGACCTCTTTCGGAAGCTTTGAGCGACACTGACGATATGCCGAAGATTTTGATTCAGATGATAAAAGTTGGCGAGGAGTCTGGAGAAACAGGCAGTATTCTCAAGACAATGGCCAAATTCTACCAGCGCGAAGTGATGAATGCAGTCGACACGCTTGTCGGCCTGATTGAGCCAGTGATGATTGTGGCTTTGGGCTTAGGAGTGGGTATTTTGCTCGCCTCCGTCTTGATGCCGATCTACAATGTCGCTTCGACTGTACAATAGTTATTATCCACACCGTACATTTTTTGGGAGGGTATTTTGTTTATAATTTACGGTAGGCTTATAAACAAGGTCGATTGTACAAGCTACTCTCTCGAGAGAGATTAGTAAAAGTTATTAATCAAATATAAATGTCTAAATTAAAAAACAAATGTAATATCCTGAGTTCATCGAAGGGTTTTACACTCATCGAACTGTTGGTGGTTATCGCCATCATCGGTATCCTTTCGTCAGTGGTGCTAGCTTCTCTTAACACCGCAAGGCAGAAGGGTAATGATGCCAAGATGAAGTCCGAACTATCTGGACTTCGAGCTGCTGCCGAGCTTTATTACGACAGCAACACAGCTTCTTACAACAACTTGTTTAACACCAACAACTCCTGTGGTTCTGCAAACACAAATGTTAGCCAATACTTGACCTCGATCAACGCCGCTTCTTCGGCTGAGGCATGCTTCAGCACTGCTGATAAGTGGGCTATGGTAGCAACCCTTCCAGGTGGTGGTTTCTGGTGCGTGGACTATGCTGGCAGTGCTAAATCTGTCGGTGGCACAAACGTGATCAGCGCCTCTGATTATGACTGCTAGTTCAAGCTTAGTGTAGCTTTACAAAACCGCCCAACAAAAGGGCGGTTTTGATTTTGGCCTTTTTATCCCCATATGGGAGTTCTTCTCGAGGTACTTCGTTTATAATTAATCCTGTCATCTTATAAGGTAATCAAATATAAATGTCTAAATTAAAAAACAAATGTAATATCCTGAGTTCATCGAAGGGTTTTACACTCATCGAACTGTTGGTGGTTATCGCCATCATCGGTATCCTTTCGTCAGTGGTGCTAGCTTCTCTTAACACCGCAAGGCAGAAGGGTAATGATGCCAAGATGAAGTCCGAACTATCTGGACTTCGAGCTGCTGCCGAGCTTTATTACGACAGCAACACCGCCTCTTATAACAACTTGTTCAACT
>CAZAXK010000002.1:0-23562 GCA_964489135.1 uncultured Candidatus Saccharibacteria bacterium | reverse complement strand
GCTGCCGAGCTTTATTACGACAGCAACACCGCCTCTTATAACAACTTGTTCAACTCTAACAACTCCTGCGCTTCTGGAAATACTCCCACCCAGCAATATTTGACCTCGATTACAGGTGCCTCATCGGCGGAGGCCTGCTACAGCTCTGCGACTGTCTGGGTCATGTCCGCCACCCTGCCTACGGGGAGCGTGTGGTGCGTTGATTACCTTGGAAATTCCAAATCTCGATCTGGACAAGTCTCCTCAGCCGCAGCTACCGGATGCAACCAATAGTGTTGGCCTAATCTTGGGCTAGCAAGACATGATATAATTCGCACATGAGTATAGCTTTGTGGTTTTTGATTTTTGTCCTTGGGTCTGCCGTTGGCAGTTTTCTTAATGTCGTCGTCGATCGATTCAACACGGGTCTTCCTTGGTGGAAAGGGTCGTCCTTCTGCTTTTCTTGTGGCGAAAAGCTAAAACCAAGAGATTTGTTTCCGGTGTTTTCCTACCTTTTCCTAAAAGGTCGATGTGCGACATGTCATGCCAAAATTCCAGCTACGAGCGTGGCGGTCGAGCTGCTCATGGGCGTTTTGTCCGTCTTGGCCTTTTTCAAATTCGGTTTGGTCAGTTCTTTTTCGGGAGCGGTCGACTGGGCGCAATATTTTTTGGCGCTTACTATTTTTAGCTCACTCGTATTGATTGCACTGTATGATTTGAGGCACTTTATCATTCCTGACAGCTTTCTTTTGTTTTTCGCCTTATCGTCTGTATTGTTTGTACTCGATAGTTCAGCTTCTAGTATTGTGGGGCATTTGGTCTCTGCTCTCGTTCTGCCTTTGCCTTTCCTTGCCCTATTTCTAATCTCCAAAGGCCGGTGGCTTGGGCTGGGGGACGTGAAGTATATGGCTGTTTTGGGGCTTTTGTTGGGGATGGCTTTTGGATCGTCTGCCATTCTTTTGGCGTTCTGGATTGGTGCTGGTTTTACCCTGATCTTGTTGTTGGTAAACAGAAAAACCCTTACAATTAAATCAGAGGTTCCGTTTGGTCCTTTTATTTCTATCGGGATTGCTGTCGGCTTTTATTTTGGCCTAGACATACTTCACCTGAATGATATTTTGGCTTTATTTTAAAAAAGGTTTTCAAAACAAACGCGGGCTCTCGGCCGGTTTTACTTTGGTCGAACTTGTGGTGGTCGTCGCTATTATAGGGGTTATCTTTACCATCCTTTTTACTCGCCAAAATACCTTCGAATCCCGATTTAGAGTTGATGACAAGGTTTATGATGTGGTCATCGCCCTTCGAAAGGCCCAGGCCTATACTTTGGGGGTGAGGGGCTATGATTGTAGCGGGGCAAAATCTTTCCCGTCCTACGGAGTATACTTCAAAAGCACTGATGCAGGCGATCGTGATCGATTTACCTTCTTTGTGGACCAAAACAACAATGGTCGCTTTGATAGTCCGGAGAGTGATTCTGGTTCTTGCTATGCGGAAACCGTGGTTTTGGGCAGCCCAAGCATTGATCGGATTTGTGGGTTTACCGCGACCGCCCTTCGAAGGTGTTGGCCACCCGATACCGGCGGTCCAAGACAGATAAGCATAACCTTCAAAAGGCCGGACCCCCGACCCACTTTCACTTTTCTCAACCAATTTGGTTCTTCCATGCTGGTTTATCCTCCGGTCGAGATTTATTTCAAATATCCCGCTCAGGTGTCGGGGGAGGCCAAGATAACGGTCGAGCATACCGGCCAAGTTTCAGTATCTTATGTACCATAAGAATAATTCAAAAAAAGGATTTCTCTTAGTCGAAATAATAGTCGCGACTGCACTGTTCGTGCTTTTGGTTGCGCTTTCTCTCAGTGCTATTCTGAATGTGCTAGACACCAGCAAGCGGGTACGAGCCAACAAAGATGTGATGGATAGCTTGAACGCATCACTAGAGTATATGACTCGTATCGTTCGTTTTGGCAACACCTATCATTGTGGTACTAGTCCAAGCTCAGTATTGACGGTTGCCCAAAATTGCACGAGTGGCGCTGATTTGCTGGCCACAAGATTCGGTACTCAAACTTTCGTCTTCTCACTTTCTGGTGGCCGAATCAGGGTTTCCGACGACGGTGGTTTGAATTATCGTTGGCTTACGGGCTCCAATGTTACAATAGAACGGCTACGGTTCTACACTTTTGGAACTGACAAAACCGATAATGTTCAACCATACGTGCTGGTCGTAATCACTGGTCGAGTCACCAATGACCCGCAATCTTCCGCCTATTTTGATATCCAGACGGTTATGAGCCAGCGGAAAATAGATTTAAACATATGATGAAAAGGGGCTTCACAATTCTTGAGACTTTGATCGCGATCTCTATTATATCGCTCGCTGTTGGTGGGGTGTTCTCGGCTGTAAGAACTGGGCTCATTGGTTCGATTATAAGCAAAGATGAGACGAGAGCATTCTTTCTTGCTCAAGAAGCCATAGAAATGCTTAGGCAAAAGCGCGACAGCAACCGACTTGTCTCGATCAATACTGGTACTACCGTTGACTGGCTTGCGGGTATTGCCGAAAACTCGGCTTCCGATCCCTGTCGAGCGGGTGGTACCTGTCGAGCTGATTCTACCAATCAGACCCTAGCTTATTGCGGGTCGAGCTGGGGGAGTTGTTCAAACTTGCTTCAAGACACTGACTATCGATATGGCTATGTGAGTGGAAATTCGACTCGGTATAAGCGCGAAATTCAAATCGAGTGCAGTGGGGTATGCAGTGCTTCAGATGAAGCGAGAGTTACTATCAGGGTGACTTGGAGCAAGGGTACAAATAACTACGAGCTCAAAGTAAAAACTTTGCTAATGAATTGGCGCTGATGAAAAACATTTTTCAAAACAAAAAAGGATTTTCGACTTTTATCGCTGTTATAATTGCTGGCTCACTAACGCTCGTCGCCTTTACGGTTTCTAAAATTGTGACCAGAAGTATTGAGTTTGCAAATACCGGTCGCAACTCCCAAGAAGCATTTTTTGCAGCTGACGCTGGTATCGAATGTGCGATTTATTGGGATACAAAGGAGGATGTTAGTAAATTTGCCACCTCAACCTCGGGGGCCCCCATAACCTGCGCTGGTGTATCGATGTCGTCGGGCACCATTTCGGGGACTAGTACGGCCTTTAGGATTGGCGGTGGAGGGGATGCAAATCGCACTAGCACTTTTGGCTTCGTTCTAAATCAGGGTATCAATCCGTCAAATGCTTGTGTTATCGTCTTGGTTACCAAATATTATGTTGGCACTACTCTAATGACCAAGGTTTCTTCCTACGGCTACAATAATTGCGATACAAGCGATAAAAGAAGGGTAGAAAGAGGGCTCGAGGTAACCTATTAAGCCCCCATTAATATGATGTATAATGTGGCTGTATGGCATCAAGACAGCTACAAGAAAGAGTCGAAAAGCTCAGACAAACTATAGATAAATACAGATACGAATATCACGTCTTAAATAAGAGCGATATTTCGCCCGAGGCTTTGGATTCGCTTAAAAAAGAACTTGTCGACCTTGAAGAAAAATATCCAGAACTGAGGGATCCAAATTCGCCAAGTCAAAGAGTGGCCGGTGAGCCTCTTAAGGAGTTCAAAAAAGTAACACATAAAGTCACGCAGTGGTCTTTTAATGACGCCTTTAGCGAAGAAGATATGTATGCTTTTGATGAGAGGGTCAAAAATTTCTTGCGCAAAGCAGGGGCAAAAGAAGATCCGACGTATACCACTGAGCTCAAAATCGATGGTCTCAAAATAGTCTTTGAATATGAGAATGGTATTTTGAAAGTTGCGGCTACTCGCGGAGATGGGCGGGTGGGTGAAGATGTGACGGCAAATGTGCGCACTATCGAATCGGTGCCGATCAAACTCAACCGGCGCCTAAGTGTGATAGTGGAAGGCGAGTGTTTCCTGCCGAAGTCGCAGTTTGAAATTTTAAACAAGAGACAATTGAAAAATGGCGAGGAGGTATATGCCAATCCTCGCAATGTAGCTGCTGGCACTATGCGACAACTTGATCCACGTATTGTGGCTGAAAGAAAGCTCGATGTATTCGTGTATGACTTGTCCGCCGTAACTTTAGTGGAGGTGGATGAGGTACTTCCTACTACCCAAGAGAAAGAACTTGAATTTTTAAGAGAACTTGGTTTCAAGGTGAACCCTTATTTCAGAAGGTGTAAAAATATTCAAGAAGTTATCGAATTTTGGAAATATTGGCATGATAAAAAAGATAAGCAGGATTATCTTATAGACGGAGTAGTGGTAAAGGTGAATGAACGAGAGTACCAAGATGTGCTTGGCTACACAGGCAAGGCGCCCCGCTTTGGTATCGCACTCAAATTCCCAGCGGAGCAGGTGACAACAGTGGTCGAAGACATCGTCCTTCAGGTGGGTCGCACTGGTGTGCTTACACCTGTGGCACATCTTCGTCCTGTCTCTGTCGCCGGCTCGACCGTCTCGCGTGCCACACTTCACAATGAAGATGAAATAAATCGGTTGGATGTGCGCGTTGGCGACACTGTAGTACTTCAAAAAGCGGGGGACGTGATACCGGACATCGTGCGGGTAGTGACCGAAATGCGTACTGGCAAAGAAAAAAAGTTTGTCTGGCCTACACGAGTAGAGGAGTGTGGAGGAGAAGGCGAAATTGTACGTGTATCCGGTCAAGCAGCTTGGAAGTGTAAAGATAAAAATTCTTTCATCCAAAAAAAGCGCAAGCTCTATCACTTTGCATCCAAGCACGCATTTGATATAGAAGGTTTAGGGCCGAAGGTGATCGACGCTCTTCTCGACGCAGAGCTTATTTCAACTTACGACGACATCTTTACTCTCAAAAAAGGGGACCTACTTTTGCTTGAACGGTTTGCCGAAAAGTCTGCCGACAATCTGATCGAGTCAGTAAACAAGGCACGCCAAGCCACACTTGCGCGGCTCGTGATCGCACTCTCAATACCGCAAGTAGGAGAAGAGACTGCGTACTTGCTCGCCGATCATTTTGGAAATATAGAAAATCTGTCGAACGCCAAAATCCTCGATCTCGAAAGTATAAATGGAGTTGGGCCTGTAGTGGCAGAGTCAATCGTCGATTGGTTCAACGATAAAGAAAATAAGAAGTTGCTTAATAAACTTCTGAAACAAGTCAGTGTCGAAAGTGCAAAAAAACCTTTAGTCAGTTCAGGACAAAACTCACAAATTTTGGGCAAAATTTTCGTGCTTACCGGTACTTTGCCTAATTTGGAGAGAGACGAAGCCAAAGAAATAATCCGCTCCTTTGGTGGGGAAGTATCGAGCTCTGTCTCAAAGGCGACCGACTATGTACTTGCAGGCGAAAACCCCGGCTCAAAATACGAAAAAGCCCAAGAATTGGGGGTAAAAATCATTGATGAGGAGGAATTCCGTAAAATGATAGGAGATGCTAATATCTAAACATGATTACCGAAAATGACGTTAAAAAGCTTGCTGATTTGGCGAGGATAGAAGTCGCTGACGAGGAGGCGGCAAATATGGCCAAAGACATGGTCTCTATTTTGGGCTATGTGAGTCAGGTCAAAGAAGTGGCCGGTGAGATAAGCGACGAAGTCAGATTTGGTACTAGCGTAAATGCACTTCGAGAAGATACAGATCCAAACCTTGGAGGTGATTATACCGAAAAAATATTAAGAGAAGCACCTGAGACTCAGGACGGGTTTATTAAGGTGAAGAAGATACTTTGATACGAAAATTATGCGAAAGATACAAAATAATACGAAAAATTAGAAATGGATAATCTAACAATCAAAGAGGCGCGAAAGATGCTCGACGGCAAAGAGATTACCGCTGTCGAACTTGCCACAAACTTTTTAAATAAAATTGAGAAAGAAAACAGTGGACTCAATGCCTACCTGGAGGTTTATGATGATGTGCTCGAAAATGCAAAAAAGTCAGACGAGAGGATTGCAAAAGGAGAGGCGCGTGGGCTTGAAGGAATACCTCTTGCTATAAAAGATAATATTTTGATAACGGACAAAAAGGTGAGTGCAGCATCAAAAATTTTGGAAAACTACAAAGCTACTTACACCGCTACTGTAGCACAAAAACTTTTGGATAGAGGAGCGATTTTTTTGGGACGTACCAATCTTGATGAGTTTGCGATGGGTGGCTCGACCGAAAACTCTGCCTTCGGTGTGACCAAAAATCCGGTAGACACTTCGCGTGTTGCCGGTGGATCAAGTGGCGGAAGTGCTGCTGCGGTTGCTGGCGGTATGGCTCTTGCTGCGCTTGGTTCGGACACTGGAGGATCGGTGCGCGAGCCTGCTGCTTTTTGCGGAGTGGTAGGGTTCAAGCCAACTTATGGAAGTGTCTCTAGACATGGGCTCATTGCTATGGGTTCATCTTTGGACGTGATAGGGCCCATAACCAATTCGGTGAGCGATGCCGAGATCCTCTTTGACGTAATGAAAGGCAAGGACAAATTTGACGCGACTTCGGTAGATTCGTCAACTTCGCAACCCGCCCGCCTAGACGGCGTGTCTGGCGGGGGGGAGGGGAATGGGGAGAGGTCGGTCATTGGTGTCCCTTATCATCTCTTAGAACTTCCTGGTATTGATCCGGAAGTGATCAAAAATTTTAATGATTCTATCGAAAAATTAAAATCTCTCGGATTTACGATAAAAGATATTAAACTTCCAAATATCGACAAGGCTCTCGCGATGTATTACATCATCATGCCTGCAGAAGTGTCTTCAAATATGGCGCGCTTTGATGGGGTGAAGTATGGCTTGCAAGTAAAGGGTGAAAACCTGATCGAGACTTACAAAAAGACTCGCCACGAAGGTCTGGGTGCAGAAGTGCGCCGCAGAATACTCCTCGGTACATACGTACTTTCTTCTGGATACTATGATGCTTATTATGGACAAGCCATGGCAGCGCGCGAAGTGCTTCGCAAAGAATTTAATGAAGCTTACAAGGAAGTAGATGCTATCCTTACACCGACTACTCCGTCTGTAGCTCCAAAAATAGGGGAGAAGTCCGACCCTCTCTCTATGTATTTGCTCGACATCTTTACTGTGACGGCAAACATAACTGGTGACCCTGCTATTTCTCTGCCATCAGGTTTTATAGAGGTTGGTGGCAAATCTCTTCCGCTCGGTATACAACTTACTGCGCCACAAATGCACGAGGAAATACTCTTTCGTATTGGCAAAAAATTTCTTGGCGAAGCATAAACAATTTTCTTTGGTATAATTAGATTTGAGATTTTAGTTTTGAATTACTAAGGTGGCTGAAGAAAAAAAAGACAAAAAGGACAAAAAAGACGCAAAGCCGGCGGGTTGGAATTTCGACTCGGTCGAGATCCTTATTCTGCTTCTCATATTCATAACCCTATTTACTACGCTTGGGCCGAGTGTTAAGAATTTTGTTACCTCCGGCGAGATTACTTTCTTTGGTATCCGACTTAGCTCCGTTATCGATTTTTTGAGTGACAATTTGTGGATATTTAAGTCGATCGCTTTTGGTATAGCTGGGGTCTCGGCCGTAGCTGTCTTTGTTTTTAATCGTCGAGCCGACGCTATTTGGCGAGCTGAAATAGAGAGACTTACGCCACCCAACATACCGAAAACGAGCGAGCATACCGATCCAGTGCTTGATCCGGTGGCTAGCAAATGGGCCGTGATTGTAGAAAAAAGTGAATCGACCGATGAGAACAATTGGCGAGTCGCTATTATCGAAGCGGATATCATCCTCGATTCCTTGCTCGAACAACTCAATCTACCTGGTCAGACTATTGGCGAAAAGTTGAAGGCGGTGGAGCCGAGCGACTTCTTGACTCTGGATAACGCTTGGGAAGCTCATAAGGCGCGAAACATGATTGCTCACGAGGGGACAGACTTCCTAATCGATCAGCGCGAAGTGAGGCGCGTTATTCGCCTTTATGAGTCCGTATTTAGAGAATTTCATCTTATCTGAGGTTTGCCACGTTGGCATCGCTATGATATGCTTATCCTTCTTCATTGCGGGGTAGAGTAAAGTAATTCGTCAGGCTCATAACCTGAAGATCCTGGTGCGAGTCCAGGCTCCGCAACACGTGTTTGAAATCTCTCCGTTTTTTGGTTATATTGTTTGGGGTAGACAAATGTCGGCGTAGCTCAGCTGGTTAGAGCGTGGGACTCATAAGCCCAAGGTCGGAGGTTCGATCCCTCCCGCCGACACACGAACATAGTGAGTGGTCTAGAGCCCTCAAAAGAAAAGGTGGGACAGGGATACTAGGGTATAAATTCCTACAAAATTTGCGACGAAGAACAAAAGTGGCAAATACTTTGGGTTTACCTTGGATATACCAATGAAAAACAGCCCAAGCTCGTCAGGGAGGGGGCTCGCTATCACTGCTAGCCCAAGTAAGAAGGAAAGCCACTTTAGAAAGCCGAAGTGGAAGAGTGATACGAAATGCCATTTTAGACTAAATCTTTTGATTCGTATGGCGCCCAAATCCTTGGCGATATCTTTGCGGACGAATGATGCCATTATAATATCGACTACCATTGCTCCGAGGCCCCCAATAAGGGCTACTACAACGGCGGGTGTGCTCTGCCCGATCTCTATAAGCCCAAGCGAGGCGGGGGCGATGGTAAACACAGTGGTAAACAGTGCTCCACCTATCAATATAGCGACTGGCTTTAAGAAGCCTTCAATTCCAAGTATGTAGGATATGAGCCCAGATTTGGCGAGTAACACGGTCACCAAAATACTCACACCAATGATCAAAATATCTCGGATTGTGTGCTTTGTCTTGTCGCTCAATTTCATCCTTGTAATTCTAGGAAATTTAGTGCCTACTTTGCATTACCAACAAGCTAAATCCCAAGGGTGTTTATCGTGTCTGTATAAGTACTTATAAAAGAGGGTATAGCAAAGGCGATGCCAATAAGGGGCAGAACAAACAAAGCGACCGTTATGATCACCGTCCAAAGCAAGTATTTTCGGGTTTTTTCAACCGATATGTAGATTAGTTCTACCTTGTGCTCTATCTCTTCTATTCTCTTGTTTAGTTCAGTATCCATTGCTTAAATGTAGCATTTTTACCAAAAATCTGCTAAATTTCTACCTGTGAGTGATTGCGGTCGTGGTGTAGCCCGGTTAACACATCCCCCTGTCACGGGGAAGATCGAGGGTTCAAATCCCTTCGACCGCGCAAGACACAAAACAGCTGGGTTTTCCCAGCTTTTTTGTGTCTTTGACGCGGGCGCGAGGAGCGTTAGCTCCGAGAGGGATTTGAAAAGGTTGAGTATATCGCGCGGAGCGTAGCGAGCACGATACTAAACCTGTACAGATCCTGTAAGGATCAAAATTCCCTTCGACCGCGCAGCGAAAATAAAACCCCAGAATTTTCTGAGGTTTTATTTTGAATCCAGTGGTAAAATCAAGGTATGGACCAGACTATTTCCTCAAACCCCAACCCAAAATATAAACTCAAGGTAATCATTGTGTCTGTAGTCATGCTTTTGATTGCGCTTTTTGCCTATCTTGGCTTTGCTATTTTCGTCCAAAAGGCCGAGAGTGGGGCGGAGGTGGAGAGATACATCGTGCCGCTCAAGTCGGACAAGATAGTTTGGAATGAATTAAAAGACGAAGGCTATGTCAAAAGTGGATTTGCTATAGGACTTGCCAATCTTTTGACTGGAGTGGTTAAGGTAGAGCCGGGGGCATACAAAATTTCAAAGTCTTACACACCTTCGCAAATCTCACGCTCTTTTGCTAAAGGTCCATATATGAAATGGGTAGTAATACCCGAAGGGTTGCGCAAAGAGGAGATCGCGGATCTAATGCAAGAGACTTTGGGCTGGTCGGAACAGCAAAAGTACGACTTTAATACCAAATATACCAACACTGATCCAAACTATGTCGAGGGAGTTTACTTCCCAGACACTTATCTCATACCTCTTGATGAATCGCCAGAAGCTGTAGCAAAAAGACTCCGGGCAAAATTTGAAGAAAAATTTGCACCATTTTCCAAACAAGCCGTTGCACAAAATATCCGCTGGCCGACTTTGCTCAAAGTTGCCTCAATTGTACAACGAGAAGCAAACGGAAAGTCTGACATGCCTCTTGTCGCTGGTATTATCTGGAACAGACTTTTGAAAAATATGCGCCTAGAAGTCGATGCGACCCTTCAATATGCAAGAGGGGACAAAGGCGCCGGATACTGGGCGCCGATCCAAGTAGCAGACAAGCAGATCGATTCACCCTTCAATACTTACAAGTACTCTGGCCTCCCGCCGCGACCAATTTCAAACCCAGGCACTTCAGCACTCGAAGCAGCGCTCAACCCAGCTTCAACTTCGTGCTTATATTATCTTCACGACAAAAAAGGAGAAATACATTGCGCCGACACTTACGAAGAGCATAAATCAAACATAGACAAGTACTTATAAAGGCAGAAAGACAAAGACGCTCTCCCCAGAATAGCTACATTCACCATAGAATGTTCATATAATAATATGTATTATCCCTTATTATCATAAAGATGAACAGCAATACAAATTTTACCAGCCCACAATTTCCTGAGTCTCCGAAAACCTCCAAAAATTTTTTGTGGTCTATACTTTTAGTGACAGTCGTGGTGGCTGGCTATTTTTTATATAACAAAATTTCTGAATTAGATATATCTCCAAAAGACCTGACTGCCTCAGCGTATGATTCGGTCGGCCAAAAAAATATTGCTAAACTCAACAAAGATTTACTTGAAGCAATTGACGGATATGGCAATACCGTTGATCCCGAAGACAGCTCAAAGAGTGTTGTGGCTCTTGCTCAGGTAGCTAAAGTGGCAAAAGATAGAAACGAAGCTCTAATAAGTTTGATGCAGAAAAATCCTGGTCTTGCTCGCGCCAACTTGCTTCCATATGGCCTTATCAAAAAATTTCCCGAAGAAATCCAAAACCTTCTGGAGCAACAGGTAGAAGTAATAGGTGAAATAAACGCAATCCATATTGATTATACTGATGAAAGGAAGTCGTTCACAGTTTATGAATTCAATGCTGATTCGTCAATTGGTCAGGATAATGTTTACTTTACTGCTGATGATCCAAGTGTGATGAGTGGGTCAAAAGTAAAAATAAAAGGTACGAAGGTTGGAAACAATGTGCTTGTAGATACAAGCGATACTTCTAACTTCACTGTGACTCAAGCTGCAGCTGCTGGTCCGACAGGGGATCAAAAAACGCTTGTTATGATGATCAACTTTACCAACTCAACTTCCCAGCCTTGGACCCAGTCTCAAGTTGCAGATACCGTTTTTTATGGCAACAGATCAACAAATACTTACTACAAAGAAGTCTCTTATAATCAAACTAGCTTTTCGGGTGACGTGACTCCTTGGATGACGATTCCCTATACCAATGCAAACTGTAGCACCATGTATAACACATGGGGCAGTGCTGCTGATACCGAAGCTACCAAGCTCGGCTACAATCTTTCCAATTACACACGAAAGCTTTATGTGATGGGAGGAACCACAGGTTGCGGTTGGGGAGGACTTTCTTATGTCGGTGGTACACCAAGTCGAAGTTGGGTGGTGACAAATGATCTAAATACAATCAACCACGAAATCGGTCATGCTCTAGGAGTTTGGCACTCATCAAGTATAAGCTGTGGTACAAAATCGATTGACGTTTATTCTAATTGTACTGGAAGTGAATATGGAGATAACTTTGACACTATGGGATATCTTAACTCGTTCCATATGAGCGGTGTGCACAAAAATCAACTCGGATTTTTGCCAAGTACGCGAATGCAGACCATTACAGCTGCCGGTACTTATAAAGTGGCTCCTGTCGAGACTCTCACTTCGGCAACTCAGCTTTTGCGAGTTGCCAAAGCAAATACTGGTAATTACTACTATATCGATTATCGTCAGCCTGTGGGATACGACTCAAGTCTTCCGGCTGCTATCGTCAACGGAGTGAGTCTAAAGATTGCCCCCGGGATGTTTAGTGGTGTGGCTAATTCGGCAAACACCCTGCGCATCGATCCTACTCCCACTGACGGATTCGGTAATTCAGCTCTCGCCGACGGTATGGCATTTGTGGACTATATAAACGGAATCACCATCAAGCAGGTTAGTCATGACGCTACTGGCGCTACGATTGAAGTGTCTATGTCGGCGCCTACATGCGTGTCGGCACAGCCCAAAATAAATGGCATCACGCCGTCTAGTCAGCAAGGCACTGCAGGTCAAAAACTTAATTACAGCATCTCGGTGACCAACCAAGACAATTCTGCGTGTTCCGCTTCTACCTTTAATGTAAACGCTACTGTTTTACCGTCAGGATTTACTTCTACTTCTGGTAGTGCGTCCATCGCTCCGGGGTCTACAGTAAGCATTCCGTTTGCAGTTACTTCTCCTACCACCGCATCAAATGGTACGTACACATTTACCGCTACAGCAGAGGACAGTACAAACGCTTCTCGATCAGGTAGTGCTCCGGCTGGGTACGTAGTTTTTTCGGATATCACAGCCCCGATAGTAAACCTGACTTCACCGGCTGATGGTGCCAAACTTGCCCGTAACCAATCGGTCAAAGTCTCAGCAACAGACAATGTCAAAGTTACTTCAATTCAAGTGTATGTAGATGGCGCCCTGCTTACCTCGTCTACTGCTAGCACTCTCAGCTACAAATGGAACACCGGCTCTGTAGTATCGGGTCCACATACACTTTTGGTGAAGGTATCTGATGGCGCAGGGAATATAGGTCAAAAAACTATCACGGTTTACAAGTAGAGTTTGTTTACATGTGATCTCGAAGAAAGAGCCCTTACGGGCTCTTTCTTCATTTGTCCTATACTTTTTAGCTGATAGGATGGGTATATGCCGAGCTTACCCGAATTCAGATTTGCGCGTCTCAAAATTGTGGCACTCATAATATTCACGATTCTTGTCTGGGGTGTGCGCTTTGAACCTGCCTCAGAGGCGAGAGAATCCTTCAAGGGTTCAGGCATTGCATTAAACAAGTCGGCTATAACTCAAGGATACAAAACAGGGCACTCTGGAGTTGATATAGCTGGCAAGAAGGGGACAGCTATCAAATCCTTTACCTCAGGTAGTGTGGTCAAGATAGCAAACGAGGATAAATATTGTCGAGGTAGAGGGTTTGGTAAATATGTCATGGTAGAGGATAAAAGCGGAAGCTATACCTTTCTGTATGCTCATATGGATAGTTTTAAAGTAAGTGAAGGGGACGAGGTGAAGGAAGGAGAGATATTGGGTACGGTGGGCACTACTGGCAAGGTGACTGGTCCGCATCTACACCTTACTGTATTCAAAACAGACACACTCGAAAAAATTGATCATGATTGCGGGGAGCGTCTTACAGGCGAAACTGTTAACCCTCTGAAAATTCTAGAAATTAAAAGATCTTAGCTTTGGCAATGACCCGCAAATAACCTCTAAATCTTTTGGTTTTTTGCCACCGGATTTGATTTGAAAGCAAGTTTTGTGCTCTAGGGGGGTAAAAGTGCATAAGAAGTTTGACAGGTGAACGACTGTTCACTTATACTACTCATGTAAAAGTTAACCACAAAACTATGAGTCAAAAACAATTCAAAAAAGCGATTGAACTTGAGATTGAGCATCTTAATTCCCTCATAGATAAAAAGATAATCCGGGGAGTGGATTATCGCAACGAAGCTATCAGGCATCGCGAGCTCCTTCGCTCACTCAAGCGATTTAGCGATCAGAGTTTCTTTGGTTTGGGCAAGGCACTTTCCTTTATGCACCTCATCTAAAAATGTATCAAGATTATCAAAACCAAATAATTTTCTTCTACAAAGAGCGCAAACGTCTTCCTAGCTACCGCGAGATAATGAAGCTTCTTGGTTTTAAGTCTACCAATGCCGTTCACAAGCTCGTAAACAAAATGGTGGAGGAGGGAGTACTACTCAAAGATAGGATGGGCAAGCTTGCACCGTCGAGGATCTTTGGAGAAGTGGGAGTGCTCGGGTCTGTGAAAGCAGGCTTTCCTTCTGCAGCCGAGGAAGAGCTTCAAGACACAATGAGTCTCGATGAGTTTTTGATCGATCACAAAGAAGCCACCTTTATGCTCAAGGTAGATGGTGACTCAATGATAGACGCGCATATTGCCGACGGCGACATGGTGATAGTGGAGCGCACCCAAAAAGTCAAAGACGGAGACATCGTCGTCGCCGAAGTAGACGGCGAGTGGACTATGAAATACTTCCGCAACCGTGGCGGCAAAGTCTGGCTCGAGCCTGCCAACAAAAATTTCAAACCTATTTATCCTGAAAACGATCTTCGCATTGCTGCCAAAGTCAAAGCTGTGATACGTAAGTATAAATAATCCAACCCCATGGAATTTACTCTAAGGTCTTTCCCCAAGGCCATACTTCATATAGATGGGGATTCCTTTTTTGCTTCTTGCGAGGTGGCTCGCAACCCGTCTTTGCGCGGTCGGCCGGTCGTCACTGGTCAGGAGAGAGGTATAGCTTCATCGATGACTTATGAGGCCAAGCGTCTCGGTGTCACGCGTGGCATGAAAATCCACGATATCAAAAAAGTCTGCCCTGAAGCAGTGATCTTGCCGTCTGATTACGAAACTTATGGCCTCTATTCGCAGCGTATGTACGATATTGTGCGCAAGTTTACTCCCGCGATAGATGAGTACAGTATCGACGAGTGCTTTGCGGATCTCACGGGATTGCGGCGATCTTTGCGTATGCCTTATAGCGAGATGGCTCGTCGGATCAAACACGAACTCGACTCTTCGCTCGGGATCACATTCTCGGTTGGGTTGTCTGTAAACAAAGTCTTGTCTAAAGTTGCTTCCAAATGGAAAAAACCTTCTGGGCTCACCATCATACCTGGGCGCGAAATCACTCAGTTTCTCAAAGATTTGCCTGTAGGTAAGGTGTGGGGCATAGGTCCAAACACCTCAAACTTTTTGGGAAAGTTTGGTATTAGTACCGCTCTCGACTTTGCACTTAGAAGCGAAGAGTGGGTCGAGGGCAACCTCTCCAAACCTTTCCAAGAAATTTGGCGTGAACTTCGGGGAGAATTTTGTTTCCCTCTTACTTTTGGTGAAAAGCATGATTATCAATCTATTAGTAAAACTCGCACCTTCACGCCTCCTTCGTCGGACAGAGATTTTGTTTTTTCTCAACTCTCCAAAAATATTGAAAACGCTTGTATCAAGATGCGCAGACATGGGCTTTATACGCGAGAATTTTTCTTTTATCTCAAGACCCAAGATTTTCACCACCTTGGTTTTGAGATCAAACTTCAAAACTCGGTTTGCATACCAGAGGTGATTATCAAGTCGGTCGGAGAGCAGTTTGAGCGGGTTTACCGCAAGGGTGTCTTATATAGAGCTACAGGCATTGTACTTATGAAGCTACACTCGGTAGACACTCAAACACTCGACCTCTTTGGCAAGCTCGATAAGATTCAGAATATTACTCGGGTTTATGATGCAGTCGACCGTGTGGCAGAGCGGTACGGCAAGCACACCATCTTTTTGGGATCGAGCTTTATTGCCATGAAGCAAGAGCAACACAAAGGCGAGCGGGGATTTCCGACCGATCGCAGGAAGCCCTTACTTTTAGGAGAAACACTTCGCAAGCACGTCAACTTGCCATTGCTTGGATCGGTAAAATAGCCGAAATTATAGTTTGGAAATCTCTTTTAGGTCGTGGTCGGGGGCGTAGAGAATAATAAGGCCGATTATTACTCCCAAAAGGGCAGTATAAGTGTGGCTACCGCCAAAGATCCATTTATCGAGGCCGTCGAGCACGTACCACGTGCCTCGCCACATAAGGACCAAACCAAGCACAATCAAAAGATTGCTCGCAAAGTAGCGAACGTTTAGATTTGTGATTTTCATGCGCCCAATATACCATATTCCTGTTCTTTGCAATAGTTGATTGTGTTAAATTTAATATAATGAAAAAGTTAGCCTTTGCTTTGGTTACCCTTGGGATTGTGATTGTAGCTGTGAAAGAGGGCTACACCTATTATCTTGGTCCCTGTGCGACCCCGCTCCACTATAAGATAGGAAGGTTTGATAAAGACTTTAATCTCGCAGAGCCAAATTTCCAAAAAGCTATTGCTGAAGCGGAAACTGTCTGGGAAAAGGAGGAAAAAGGCAGAGAATTATTTGCCTTCGATCCAAAAGCGACGTTTACTATAAATCTAGTCTATGACGAAAGACAGGCCGAAACCGAAGCGAGACGCAGGACGGAGTTCGGTCTGACTGAAGTGGAGAACTTTTTCCGTAAGATTGATGCCGAATTTAATCAGCTGAAAAGTCGATATGAATCGCAGGCCAAGGCTTACGAAAGTGCACTTAGTGCCTTTGAATCGCTGCAAGCGAGCTATAAAGACAAGGTGGCGTACTGGAATGCTCGGGGAGGTGCCCCCAAGAAAGAATACGAGCAAATGGAGCAAGAGAGGCAAGAGCTCAGCAAGACGGCCTCAAGCTTGAATGAGGGTGCAAAAGAGCTCAATCGCTTGGCCGAACAAGTCAATGCTTTGCTTACGAGGCGCAACGCTTCAGCGGAAGAATACAATCGCGTGATCAAGGAATACAACCAAAAGTACGGACGGCGCGACCAGTTTGACCAAGCCGAATATACCGGCAAAGAAATCAATGTCTACCAATTCACCAATCTAGTCGACCTTAAGCTGGCTTTGGCGCACGAGCTGGGCCACGCACTTGGGATGGATCATGTAGAAAATTCTAAATCAATAATGTACTACCTGACACAGGAAGGCAGTTCGGTAAACTTATCTCCCACCGCCGAAGACTTGGCGGAGCTTCGGAGTGTGTGTAGGATAGAGTGAAATGAAAAGAGAAAAACTCATAGAGCTCGCATGGCTCCTTCTCGTTATCGGGCTTTTTATTTTATCAATCAAGATGATCCGGAGCGGGGAATTACAGACCTTTGTTAGCTCATTTGGAATATTTGCCCCGCTTCTCATAATAGTCCTCAAGATGTCGACTTTGGTCATTGCTCCGCTTGGGGGTACCCCCTTGTATGTGATCTCGGGTGCACTTTTCGGTAATCTCAAAGGATTTCTCATTTGCTTCGTAGGCGATGTGGCTGGTTCGGTGGTGTGCTTTTTTATCAGTAGAACGTATGGCGAGAAGGTGGTGAGGTTTTTCGCCGGCGAGAAGTTCTTTGCCGAAATTCGCAAATTCTTATCCCTTCTTGGTTCGACGCGCTCGTTTGTAAAGGCGCGGGTTGCGCTCATTTCTCTCCCCGAAATGTTCGCCTATGCCGCCGGTCTAAGTGAGGTTTCCTTCGTTAAATTCTTGGTGATTCATTCAGTCTTTATGCTCCCGCTTTCTTTGGTGGGCGTGTTTTTCGGTTCGCAGATCGCGGTCCTAACGGCCAAGTATTCAATCTTTGCGGTCATCTTCTCACTTTTGGTTATCGTCGGCGGGCTCACGATGTTCTGGAAGGATTATGAAAAAGTCGAGGGAATGTGATCAACAAGTCTTGTTGCTTTAACTACGTAAAACCACTATACTAATAGGGTAGTAGTAAACATATAACAATGATCAAAGAGCATGTCTTGAGTAGTCTCTATCTCAGCAAAAGAAGGTCGATGTCCGAGATCGCTAAGTTGCTTGGTAAAAGCGAACGGCAAGTCGATTATTGGATGAGAAAGTATGGAATAGAAAAACGAAAAATATCTGATGCTGTGTACATAAAGCACAATAATAAAGGCGACCCTTTCGTAATACCGCCGTTTATCAATAAACTAAATTTAACTAAGACCCCTTCGTTTCAGTTGGGTCTATTTCTCGGGCTATATTGGGGAGAAGGCAACAAAAAGAATCCTTATGCGATAAGATTAGGCAATAGCGACCCTAAACTTATATTAAGGTTTGTTGATATTTTAACCTCAATATTTAAAATAAACGTAGATAAATTGAAATTCGGACTCCAGCTCTTTTCCGATATCAACAAAGAAGAAGCACTGATTTTTTGGTCCAAACATTTGGGCGTGAGCAAGGGCCGTTTCTATAAGCCCATAGTTACAATATCTGGGAAGGTTGGAAATTATAAAAATAAATCTAAGTATGGGGTTGTCACTGTATATTTTAACAATATTAAATTTAGGAATTTCGTTTTTGAAAAAATTTTGGAATTGTAATACTATGTTGAGGTTAGATTTAGGACAATTGCCATTGTAGCTCAGCTGGTAGAGCACCCCCATGGTGGATCTAACTGCCCACTCAGAGAGTAATTTCTGGGTGAATCCCGAATAACGGTTAATATCCTTACGAGGACAAGACCGTGGCGAGTGTCGGAGCGGGTCTACTTGACTTCGCTCAGGACAAGCCCGAACGACTGACAAGGGTCCCCATCCGGATGGTTGGGGAAAGATACAGTCTAATCCTTCCGAATATTTGAAGGGAAGGTAGAAATGAAGGGGGAGGTCATCGGTTCAATCCCGATCAATGGCTCTGTTTAAGAAGTCTGTGACTTGCTGTATATTTATTACAGCATAATTGCTGTGCCGAAGTAGCTCAGTTGGTAGAGCACGCCTTTCGTAAAGGCGGGGTCGTGAGTTCAATCCTCACCTTCGGCTCATTTTCATTTCAATCTCTATTTTCCCTCACTTCTATCCACAGTTGCTTTTTATTTAAATTTAGGTATAATATTTACCGGAAATCCCGTTCGTTGGGAGGCTCCTGTGCTAAGATTTTTAAGAGGGATGTTAGCTGTTCTGTCCGGACTGGCTTTTTTCCTCGGGTTCTTCCTGTGTTTAGGTCCCGCAGTATGGATGTACTGCGACTATACTCAGGAGATCGCGAGGTGGAATAATGCTGGAGGGGTCTACGACCCACCAGCCGATCCGGGCGAAGTAATCGCAGTTTTGATGGTCTGGGGCGCGGAGCTCCTTACTATCACAACCGTCCTCCTTCTGCTACGATGGGGGATAGGGAAACTAGGATATGTTTCAACTCGAAATGTTGGGTTTTTATTGGCCCATGGGGGCCGCAACATTACTCGCGCTTGGCGCCGGCACATTCCTCGTGCGTCGGGCGCAAACACGGCGCCGGCGGCACGATCGTGTCCTCCGGCATCTGCTCGAGCCGGACTGGCACAGTAAGTTATAATCCTGTGCCAAGTCCGCAAAAGTCCTCGTGGTCGCATGTGCGCACGGGGACTTTTCTTTTGGCTAGGGTAGATTATTTGGGGAATTAGGGAACCACTTGACAGGACGGGGTAGTGGTGTATAATAGCTATCGAGCCTCCTAGAAAAATCCAACTTCAGAGTGGGATTGTACTTCTGTTGGACGCGGACGTACAAAACCCATGAGAAGCTGTACCCTAGGAGGCTTTTCTTTTGCCTGATTTTTATCCCCACCTCCCTGTTGCAATCATTTTTATTTTTATATACACTGATTAGTAATCGAAGCTGTCCGGCCCTCCTGTAGAAGGTTGGAACATGCTTCTCATGGGCGGGGGCGGGACTAACCACCCCCACGGAATTATACGAGGGCCAATGCTTGCGCAACGGCCCTTTTCTCTTGCCCAAATTGTAGAAATGGGCAAAAAAGGTTAAAGTGACTTTATGGCCGAAAAAGCAGAAATAGAACAAAAAATCAAAGAGCTCGAAGAGCAGATGACAAACCCGCGGTTTTGGGAGGATAAGGATCGAGCACAAGCGATAATCAAGGAAATGCAGAAGCTAAAAGATGAGCTTCTGGGTGTCGGCAAGTACGACAAGGGTGATGCGGTGATGACGATATTTTCTGGCGCGGGTGGGGATGATGCCGAAGATTTTAGCGCCATGTTGCTCCGAATGTATTTTAAATATTTCGATAAGAACAATTTTGGCTACAAGGTTTTGCACGAAAACCAAAATGATAATGGTGGCTACCGCAATGTGACGGTGGAAATTTCCTCCCCTTTAGGGAGAGCAGGAGGAGCTGGTCCTTATGGGGTTCTCAAGTGCGAATCCGGTGTGCATCGTCTTGTCCGAGTGTCGCCCTTCAATGCCAATGCGAAGAGACATACGAGCTTCTCGATGGTTGAGGTTATCCCCAAATTTGATAAGCAGAGCGAGAGCGATATAGAGCTACGCGACGATGATCTGAAAGTCGAGCTTTCGCGCTCGAGTGGTCCGGGAGGGCAGAATGTGAACAAACGCGAGACGGCGGTGCGTATCGTGCACCTCCCGACGGGGCTCTCTGCTTCCTGCGACAACGAGCGCAGTCAGGCCGACAACAAAGAAAAGGCGCTAGCCATTCTTAAGGCCAAAATATTTAAGGCCCTTGAGGAAGAGCGGGTAAGTAAGGAGCAGGGGATGTACATAAGCAAAACCACAGAAGTTGCTTGGGGCAACCAAATCCGCTCTTATGTCTTGCACCCTTACAAAATGATCAAGGATCACCGCACCAATGTGGAAACAAGCGATGTAGAAGGAGTGCTCGAACAGGGTGAAATTCAGGAATTTTTGGACGCTGAGAGGGGTTTATAAGTTGGGGCGGGGTTTGTAAAACTTTGAGATGTAGTATAATAAATCCGTGATCACTTTTGATAATGTTTCCAAAAAGTATAACGGGGACTGCATCGCTCTTGATGGCGTATCCTTCGTTATCAACCCTAATGAATTTGTCTCGATCGTCGGCCCGTCCGGCGCTGGTAAGACCACCTTGCTTAAGATGCTTCTTGCCGAAGACAAGCCAACCGAAGGCCAAGTACTTCTCGAGGGTACCGATATTCACGCGCTTCATGACGAAGATATAAATTTCTTGCGACGCAAGATTGGCGTGGTTTTCCAAGACTTCCGCTTGCTTCCCCAAAAAAACGTCTTCGAAAACATTGCCTTTGCCATGGAGGCCGCCGGTAGGAGCGATGAGGAGATCGAGTCCGACGTGCCTCATGTACTCGAGCTTGTCGACCTCGCACCCAAAATCTGGAATTTCCCGCACGAGCTTTCGGGTGGGGAAAAGCAAAGAGTCGCGATTGCTCGGGCGATAGTTAATCAGCCGGACATTATTATTGCCGATGAGCCGACTGGCAATCTCGATCCGGCCAACACTTACGATATCGTGGAAATACTGAAACGCATCAATGATTTGGGTACGACCGTTATGCTTACGACTCACAACAAAGGGGTCATCGATTCGATTGGTAAGCGGGTTATCACAATGCAAAATGGCAAAGTTATACGCGACGATCCCACAGGCAAATACATACTATAAAATTTTCACTTTTCAAAAATGGAACAAAGCACTTTCAAAATAAAACTAAAGAGAGTTATCAAGTCGGGATTCTTCAACTTTTGGCGTTCGGGCTATGTATCGCTCGCTTCGATTTTGGTGATGATGGTAACCCTTTCGGTGGTCGGGGGAGTGATATTTCTAGGCGCTATCCTGAATACCACTTTGCAAGAATTGCGCAACAAAGTCGACGTCAACGTCTACTTTGTAACTTCGGCGACCGAGTCCGACATTCTTTCACTCAAAACTCGGATAGAGACCATGCCCGAAGTCTCTAAGGTGGAGTATGTAAGTAAAGAAGAGGCACTAGAGAGATTTAAGGAGAGACATGCTGACGACGCGATCACCCTGCAGGCGCTAGATGAGCTAGGGGACAATCCCCTTGGTGCTGTGCTCAATATTAAGGCCAAGGAGCCCTCTCAGTATGAATCGCTTGCCAATTTCTTGAATGAAGAGAATATTCTTTCGAGCGAAGGTGGCCGGCTTATCGATACGATCAATTATTTTGAGAACAAGACCGCCATCGAAAAGCTTACCCGAATTATTGATTCCGCTGACCGACTGGGTCTTGCCGTATCACTCGCTTTGATCGTTGTGTCTATCATAATTACCTTCAATACTATTCGGCTTGCGATCTACATTTCTCGCGAAGAGATAAGCGTGATGCAACTAGTCGGTGCAAGCAAAAATTATATCAAAGGTCCGTTCGTGGTAACTGGGGTGCTCGTTGGCTTTGCTTCCGGACTCATCACCGTTTTGGTCTTCTTCCCAATTCTTTATTGGCTGGGTGGCGCGACTCAGAATTTCTTTATCGGGCTCAACGTTTTTAGTTACTATCTACAAAATTTCTTCCAAATTGCCTTTATAGTGATCGGTGCTGGGGTGGGGATAGGTGCTATTTCTAGTCTACTTGCAGTCAGAAGGTATTTGAAGTTATAACTTCAAATTTCCCCACCTGTTCTTGTGTCTTCCGTATAAATAATGTAAGAATGTACCACGGAGGTTTTTTATGCGGTACTCAGTGCGCCACCAGTTGGTGTTGGTCGAGGTGGACGGTATGGCTCCAGGGAAGCTCCATGATTTGTGCGAGTATTTGCGCCTGAACCCTACGGGGGGCAAACGTCTGCCTAATGGGGACGACGGGCACTTTGTGGGTTTGTTCCCGGAGTTGGCCGGTAAGGGTATTGAAAAGTGGCTCCTTGAAAATGGCGCCACGAAGAAAGAAGAGGCTGGCTCGTAAGGGTCGGCCTCCTGCTTTATTGGGTCCTTGCGCTTAGGTGTTCAAGGATTTTCTCTATTTCTGTATGCAGATCCTCAAAGGAGCCATTATTTCGGATTACAAAGTCAGCGTTTTTAATACAAAAGTTTATGTTCTGTTTGTTTGGGTCATCGGATTCTGCTTCTCGGGCTTCGTCATCTCTGAATTTCGCAAAGGATATGTTGTCGGTCGAGCTTTTTCTTTCCAGTACTCTCTGGTATCTCAATTTCTGTTCTGAATCAATTGCGAGTAGCGAGAAATTTTTCTGCTTTCGTAGAAAGGTCAATTCACCCTCAGTGCGGATAGATTCAATGACAACATTTCTACCGTCTCGGTCTGCTTGTCTGTAAAGTTCTTCAACGATAAACGAAGAACCATGCTCTTGGCGTAAGAGGTTGGCTATTTCAGTCATCGTATCGCGATTTATGGGCAAACCACGCTTAGTAATTTCGTTTGTTATAAAATCCCTAGCCGACAGATGAACGAACTGGTGTTTGGTACGCAGATATTCTACGACGGCCCCTTTACCTGCGCCTATGGTACCAGTGATCCCTAATATCATAATGCAGGATATTCTATCAAAAAAACCAAACCGCCTCTAGGGCTGTTTGGTTTAGGGCGGGGAAGTTGTTCTGCCATTTGTTTATTTGGGGTCCCATTATGTTACCTTCCACTTTGGTCTCCGATGCCTTTGCTTCCAGCTGGGAAAATGAAAAGAGCCGATCCGAAACGGAAGGGCTCTTTGGGGACTTTGTTGGATGGGATCCCCACAATGGTCCGATATATCCCATTGTGGGTTTGCGTCCGCCTCCATAGGACGCTTGCGAGAGGAGACTGAAGAACTACGCTCCGGATACAAGTCTAATCTTTTCCTAGTGCCTGTCAATAGATTGAAATTTTGCCAATTTTGGGTTACTTTTAATCGGTATTGCGGGATCGCCCGCCTAGACTCGGCCTCTAGTCGAGGCTGGTCTGAATGTATATAAATATTTGCGGGATCGTCTAATGGTAGGACAGGCGACTCTGAATCGCCTAATCTAGGTTCGAATCCTAGTCCCGCAGCA
>CAZAXK010000001.1:107210-126550 GCA_964489135.1 uncultured Candidatus Saccharibacteria bacterium | reverse complement strand
GATGGACTATTTGCGCTCTTCGGTGAATTTGCGCGCCTATGGTCAGCGGGATCCGTTGGTCGAATACAAGAAAGAGGGCTTACGTATCTTCAAACAGATGGAATCTTCGATCAGCGCAACCATAGAGGAAAACCTGAAGCGACTCACCGAGAATCAAGTATCCGTCGGTCTTTCCGATGTGCAGAAGCAGGCGGAGAGGATTACAGACAATCTCTCTGATTCGCAAAATACCGCGCATTCCACTCCTTCCACTCATCCTGATATAGGTAGAAATGACCCTTGTTGGTGCGGAGCGAAGAAACCAGATGGGACTCCGATAAAATATAAGCATTGTCATGGCGCTTGATGTTGTCGTGCAAGTCCGCTTAGCCCATAGACATGCAGCCGAAGAATAAAATATGGAAATAAAAAGACCAAAGCCAAAGCAACCTATACCAGAACACGCCGAGAAGGTATTTTCCGGAGTTTTGTTCGATGTCTACCAGTGGGATCAGGAATTGTATGATGGAAGAATTGTAAAATTTGAAAAGCTAAAAAGACCCGATACCGTTGTAATCTTTGGTGTCTTGCCAGATGGTAAGATTTTACTTACAGAACAGGAGCAGCCAGGCAAAGATCCTTACATTGGTGCTGTTGGTGGCCGGGTAGATGCGAACGAGAATATTTTGGATGCGGCAAAGAGGGAATTACTAGAGGAGAGTGGCTACGAAGCCAAGGAATGGTTTCTGTGGGATTCGCAACAGCCAATAGGCAAGATAGAATGGGCGGTATATACCTTTATTGCAAAAGATTTGAATAAGGTCGCCGATCTGAACCTCGATGGAGGTGAAAAAATTACTATGAGACCGGTAGATTTCGATGAATTTATCGAGATAGGAACGAGAGAAAAATTTACCGAAAAAGAGGTGGTATTTAAGCTCCTCGAGGCCAAGTATGATTCTAAAAAAAGAGAGCATCTCAAAGCATTATTCAATCTGTAATCCAAGATGAAAATAATTTAGGTGTACAGCGACCATCGTTACGCTACTTTCTTTTTGGTTTGGTTTTGCTAAGCTTTTGGTATGAAAACCAAGGAGATTGAGTGTCGGTTTTTGGAGATAGACAAGGAACGGCTTGTGAAGAAGCTGGGGGAGCTCGGGGCTCATGATGAGGGGGAAGAATTGATCGAAGAGACGGTTATTTACGACAAAGAATTGAAATGGCGAGATGAGCACAGATTCGTAAGAATACGCAGGGTGGGGGAGAAGACCGTGCTTACCTACAAAGACCAGAAGGTGCAAACCGTTGGCGGGACTTTCGAAATAGAATTTGGGATCGAAGATTACAAGAAGGCCGAATTGTTGTTTGAGAAAATCGGCCTGTTTCCTTTTCGTCATCAACAAAAGAGGCGACACTCCTTTGTGCTCGAAGGGGTTTCGGTCGATATCGATACTTGGCCGATGATACCCACTTACGTCGAGCTTGAAGGCGAGTCAGAAGACGACCTCAAGAAAGTTGCGAAGTTGCTCGACTTGGACTGGCAAAAAGCCGACTTCCATAATGCGCGATGGGTTATCGAGAATGTTTACCATATTCCCGTCGGCACGTTTCGGTATTATAATTTCGATAAATGCGAATAGACATGCAAGAAAGTATTCCTGAGTTTGGTATAAAAAGGGAAAACGAAGAACGCCGCGACGGTGGGTGTGGGGTGGTGTTTGACCCTGAAGCGCAAAAGTACGCGGTGGGCGAGAGGACGGATACCGAACTTTTTATCTTGTTTTCAGGTGGGGTTAACGATGGGGAGGATATTCAGGGGGGAATATTGCGAGAGGTAACGGAGGAGAGCGGTCTGCATAATTTTCTGCATGTAGAAAAGATCGCCGAGGCCCTTACGCATTATTACAATACCGCCAAAAAGGTGAACCGGGTTGGTCATGCGACCTGCTTTCTGGTGATTTTGAAAGACACCGATTTGGTGCCTACCCAGTTAGAACCTCATGAGAAAATCACCTTACAATGGAAATCTGTCGAGGAAATATTTGAAAATTGGGAGGAAAGAAACAAAGACAAAGATCATGATCACTGGTTTTATTTTATGAAAAAGGCGGTAGCCCGAGCCAAAGAACTTGGTTATGATAAGACAAGCCAAATATGAATGGGTTAAATAATATAGAAAATTTTGAGAAGCCAAAGCATATCAAGAAGATCCAATTCTTGATCCACCCGGGCTTCATTAGCGACCCCAATTTGGAGGATGTTACCGCGAGCCAAAGAGATGCCGGATTCATGCGACCGGCCGAAGAGCTTATGGATAAGTATATAGAGGAAGCAAAGACATTGGGAGAAGACGAGCTAGTCTTTGCCTTTTTGGATAGCAGTAATGGCCAAATAAAGAGCCATATCCAAAATGATGAGCTCTATATTTGCAAGATAAATGAGCTCCGGGATATTTTGGGCCGTAGATTTATTGTTCTGTCAGGTGTTGATTATCACGATTTCTTCGACAGCCCCCAAGAGATCTTTGACGACGCACGAAGGATTGCAAAAGCTCGGGGCTATGAATTCGATACTGACACCATAACAGAGGCCTATGGCGAATGTATGAATGTATGTGTTGAGGCGGGTGCCATAGCATTCAATAGAGCAGGAGGGTTCAAAGAACCCACTAAAATAAAAATAAAACTTACCAATGAGCCGGAAGCGGATCCCAGAGAAATCAGAAGAATCCAAAATCGAATTGGTTTGGACGGAGCTGACAAGATCGATTATGAAGAATAAGTATTTGTAATTTTGAATCGCTATGAGTGAAGTTAAACTACAAGTTGGGGTTAAGGTTTTTTTGAAAAATAAGGAAGGTAATTTTTTGTTGCTTAGAAGGAATAGTGATAAATATCACGACGTTCGTGGCAGGTGGGATATCGTAGGAGGTAGGATAGAAGCGGGGAGCAAGTTGCTCGACAATCTGCGAAGAGAAGTCCGAGAAGAAACAGAGCTAGAGATAACTTCGGAACCGAAATTGATATATGCCCAGGACATCATTCCCAACGCGGAAAAGCATGTAGTTCGTCTTACTTATGTAGCCGAAACGGTAGGCGAGCCCACCTTGGACACTTCAGAAAACGTCGAGTACAAATGGCTCTCGATCGATGAAATGAAGAGCCAAGGAGACCTCGATATTTATGTAAAGGAAATAATCGATCGCGGGTTTATCATTTAATCAAAATCAATAATTATGAGCTGTCCTTTCTGCACATTACCGGAAATCAAGGAGCGCCAAATCGTGGAAAACGATCTTGCTTGGGCCTTTCTTACCAATATCCCAATTACGCTTGGCCACACCTTGGTGGTGCCAAAAAGATGCGTTCCAAAATATGAAGATCTAACCTCGGAGGAGAAATTGGCTATCGAAGAATTACGTATGAAGATGGTGGTAGCGCTGTCTAAATTGTATGGAGCAGAGGGCTTTAACATTGCTTGGAATGTAAACAAAGTTGCCGGTCAATCTGTTCCTCACTTCCATTTGCACATTGTTCCTAGAAAGGAAGGAGACGAGGGTATTTATGAGTATGAGCCAAGGAAGTTTCTGTATCGCCCCGGTAGCCGAGCGACAAGTCCTGAAGACGAGCTAAAATCTATTTCTGACGAAATAAAAAACGTGATTGAGTAAAATGGCTCAGGAAATCGAAACAAAAGTCTTGGATATCAATGTCGACCAGATAAAATCTCGGTTAGCTGACTTAGGGGCGGAGAAGGTGGCCGAAAATCGACTGATAGTTGACTGGTTCGATTATCCAGAAAGAGAAGAGGGCAAAGAAAAGTGGTTTTTGCGTATCAGGAGTTATTCTCATGGCCGAAACGAAGTGACTTGGAAAGCACGGTCCGATATTTTGGGGACCACAAGAAAGCATAAGGAAATCAATTTCGACCTCAGCGAGCCGGTGAAATTGGCCGACTTGTTTGAGGAAATTGGTTTGGAGAAGTATGCCCATCAAGAGAAAAACAGAACCTCTTTTGTCTACAAGGATTGGCAGTTTGATATCGATCAATATCCGAACATGCCGGCTTTCGTCGAGATTGAAGGTAAAAGTGAGGATCATGTAAACGAGGCGATTACGCTAATGGGGCTCGAGGGTAACCGCACATGGGCCAAAGGTGAACGCATTTTGATCGAGGAGGTGTATGGCCTCGACTGGTACGATATGAAGTTCTAAATTACACCACATTTTCCAGATGGAAGAGGGTGACCCTCTTCCGCTCATAGGTTTGGACGGGGATTTGTGCTAAATTTAATCAATGATTGAAGCATTGCTCGCGTTTTTGCAGGTCCATATCTTACCTTGGGGCGCTTTCGGGGTCTTTGTGGCGAGCGTGGTTGAAGAGGTTATTGCTCCTATTCCCTCGGCGCTCATCATGACCACCTCGGGCTTTCTTTTTGTTTCTGGCGGTGTTTCTCTACCCACGATCCTCAACCTCTTGCTCAAAGTGGCTTTGCCGGCTGCGCTCGGGGTGACGCTAGGATCGTTTTTTGTTTATTTCCTTGCTCGCTATGGCGGGCGGTTTGTTATCGAGAAGTGGGGTAAGTATATTGGTCTATACTGGAGCGATATTGAGAAGTTACAATCGAAGCTATCGGGGACAAGAAAAGACGAAATAATCATCTCTACTGCTCGAGTTATGCCGATCGTCCCTTCGGTTGCAATCTCGGCTCTCTGTGGGATCATCGAAATGCCGGTTTTGAAGTATACGATCATCACTTTTATCGGAATGTTCGTGCGCGGGATTATTTTGGGAGTGGTGGGTTGGCAACTGGGCAATGTTTACCAAAAATACGCGATTGTTATAGACCGAGTGGGAGATTATGTCTTGATGGTTTTGGTTTTGGGTGTGGTGGTCTACCTTGCTTCTAGAATTATCGAAAAGTACAAATAGTTTTCCACTTGCCATTCAGAGAAGGGGGAGGTGTAAATGGTATAATCAAAGGGATCCAATCGGATTGCTTTTTGCTTATGTCTCATCGAACCATCCAACTTACTTTTTTTGGTGTTTCCGCGCTCGTCCTCGCGGTTTTGCTGTTCTTTATATTCAAGCCCTTTCTCGCTGTAATCTTTCTCTCGTCGGTCTTAGCTGTAACTTTCCATCCACTCTATCTTCGTTTTCTCAAGAGATTCAACAATCGGCGGGGTCTTTCGGCTATGATCACCGTTCTTGCGATAGTGCTCTTCATTGTAATACCAATCACACTTTTGTCGGCGGCTTTATTGCAAGAATCGGTCGACCTTTACAACAAGTTGGCTTTTGAAAACGGCTCGGTTGGAATCGCTGGCTTAGCCGAAAATGTTATATCTAAGATTGATGCCAGTTTTCCCATTAAAAATGTAGGTGGAAGCATAAATGCCGAACAGTATACAAGATCACTTCTGGATTGGGTAATTGGCCAGACAGATAATGTACTCGCGGTCATATTTGGTGGGTTGTTCAAATTCATCTTAGCTTTGCTCACAATTTTCTACATGCTTATCCATGCCGAGAAGATCAAAAAGGTATTTCTCAAGTGGAGCCCGTTGCCTGACAAATATGATTCCGAATTTATCTCGACATTGCGAGAATCGGTAGATGCGGTGATACGAGGGAGGATACTGGTCTCTATCGGTCAAGGAGCCATGCTTGGGGTTGGGTTTGCTATATTCGGAGTCGGGAGCCCGATATTGTGGGGTTTTGTGGGTGCTATCCTTTCGCTTGTGCCTATTGTGGGGACCTCTATATTGAGTGTGCCTGCGGTCGCTTACCTATTTTTTGTGGGCAATGTTGGGAGCGCGATCGGTCTCCTCATCTGGAGTGCTCTTTGTGTAGGGCTTATAGACAACGTCTTGTCTTTCATCTTTCTCAAGGATCGAATTCGCGTTCACCCGCTCCTCGTCCTTTTCTCGATTCTAGGAGGAGTAGAGCTTTTTGGGGTCATTGGTTTTCTGGTTGGTCCGGTTGTGGTCAGCGCGTTCGTGGCTTTGGCCAAAATTTATCCTTTTATCGTGCCGGCTTACGGCCGATCTCAAAGTGAAGTCGAGTAATCAAAAAATACTGATGTTTGGTTGGGAGTTTCCGCCCTTTAATAGCGGTGGACTGGGTGTGGCTTGTGAAGGTTTGTCCAAAGCTATCGCCGCCAAGGGCATAGACCTTACTTTTGTTTTACCCTACAAAATTCCGGTGGTGGCCAATTGGTGCCGTTTCGCTTTTGCTGATGATAAGACTACTTTTCATAATGCTGAAGAAATAGTGGGAATGACCTCCGGATACCAAAGTCACCAGACTCTCTCTCACAAAGAGGTGGGGCTTGGCGAAACGACATCGCCCTCTCTGCCCAGAAGTATTTTGGAAAGAGTTTTGCGCTACGGTCAAAGAGCGCCGGCTATTGCTGAGAGGGTAGAACACTCGATCATCCACGTCCACGACTGGCTAACTTACCCAGCCGGTATAAAGGCCAAGAAAGTCTCGGGCAAACCTCTGGTTGCCCATATTCACGCGACCGAGTTTGATCGCTGTGGGGGAGATAATGTTAACCGGAGTGTCTTTGCGATCGAGAAGCAGGGTTTCGACAATGCTGATGTGGTGGTAGCGGTATCAGGGCGCACCAGAAATACCGTTATAGAGAAGTACGGTGTGAGTGGTAAAAAAGTAGAGGTGGTACACAACGGTGTCGAATTTGCCGAGCAAAATTCTCACTTGCCCAAAGATTTGGAAGTGCTCAAGAAGTACGGAGCGAACATTGTGCTATTTGTCGGGCGGATTACTTTGCAGAAAGGGCCGGACTATTTTGTGGCCTTGGCCGAAAAGGTTTTGCACTTCGAGCCCAAAACCTTTTTTGTCGTATCGGGCAGCGGCGATATGGAAGGCGAGATGATTAGCGAGGTTTCTCGACGGGGCCTCTCCGAGCATTTTATTTTTTGCGGATTTTTGCGAGGCGAAGAATTGCGGCAGGTCTTCAACGCAGGCGATGTCTTCGTCATGCCGTCCGTTTCCGAGCCGTTTGGAATCGTTCCTCTTGAGGCCATGCTTTCTGATACACCCGTCCTTATTTCCAAAGAATCAGGGGTGAGCGAAGTCGTTTCTTCCGCTCTCAAATCCCACTTTTGGGATGTAGACGACATGACCGACAAGGTGGTAAGCGTATTGCGCCACAAAAAGCTCAAAGAGCACCTGCAAATCAACGGCAAGAAGGAGGCCCGCTCGATAAATTGGGGCAGGGCGGCGGACTCTTTGCTCAAAGTTTATGGGCACGTCTCTCCGGAGTTTGCACTCATCACATAATTTTATTTCCGATTTTTGATCTGTGCTAGAATACACTTGTGGCCTCTGTCTGTTTCTATTTCCAAGTGCATCAACCGATGCGTGTACGCAAATACCGCATCTTCGATGTTGGCAAAAATCGCGATTACTTTGCTGATTCTTCACGTACCAGTCTAGACAATAAATTTATTATCGAGAAGGTGGCGAACAAGAGCTACCTGCCGGCGAATAAAGTCTTGCTCGAAAATATCAAGCGTGACCCGCGCTTCAAGGCAAGTTTTTCCATATCGGGAGTCGCTCTTGAACAGTTCGAAAAGCACGCACCGGAGGTTATCGACTCCTTCAGAGAGTTGATCAATACCGGCAATGTTGAGTTGCTCTCTGAGACCTATTATCATTCGCTCGCTTCGATTTATTCCGAAGAAGAATTCATAGAGCAGGTAAAGCTCCACCGGCGCAAACTGCGAGAGCTTTTTGGGGTTACCCCTACGGTCTTTCGCAATACCGAGCTCATATACAACAACGATATTGCGAAGATGGCGGAGCGGATGGGGTATAAGGGCATTTTATCCGAGGGGGCTGACCATATCCTCGAATGGCGGAGCCCTACTTTTGTTTATAAGCCCAAGGGTACAGAGAATATTAAGTTGCTCCTAAAGCACTACAAGCTCTCGGACGATATTGCTTTTCGCTTTAGTCAAAGGAGCTGGAATGAATGGCCTCTTACGGCCGATAAATTCGCCCATTGGGTTGATGCACTAAGCGAGGGCTACAGAGAATCTCTAGCCCCACAAGTGGTAAATCTTTTCATGGATTACGAGACCTTCGGCGAGCATCAATGGGAGGATACGGGTATCTTCGAATTCTTGCGCCATTTGCCCGAGAAGATTTTGTCGAATAGCAAAAATGAATTTGTAACTCCGAGTGAGGCGGTCGATAAATACGAATCGGTCGCCGATCTCGACGTGCCGTATCATATCTCGTGGGCCGATATGGAAAGAGATCTCTCGGCCTGGATGTCCAACGATTTGCAAAAGGAAGCGCTAGAATCGGTCTATAACCTTGGTAAGGAGATTGCTTATATCGATGATCCCGAATTGGTAGAAGATTGGCGACGCCTCCAGACAAGCGACCACTTCTACTATATGTGCACCAAGTTTTGGAACGACGGCGATGTCCACAAATATTTCTCACCTTATGAGACTCCGCACGAGGCCTTTATTGCTTTTATGAATGTATTGCAGGATATGCGCCTCAGAGTGGACGAAGCGAAGCGAAAAGAAAGTGTCGGTGTGCCGATCCGACGAGTCAAGGCGCTCAGATTTAACGAAGCAACTTCCTATTAGGGAGTTAGTTGTGATAAAATTTATCTATGGCACGCGCTTCCGTTTTGGGAAATGGCAACACTCTCATTTGTTTGGACGAGTTTGGTCAGACTCGTGATTTTTATTATCCCTATGCCGGACAAGAAAATCATATTGGACCCAACCAAGTGCACAAGATTGGTGTGTTTGTCGATCAAAAGATGCACTGGTTGGACAATGGTAAGTGGCAAACTTCAATAGAATATGTCGGCAAGTCCATGGTCGCACGAGTTTCGGCAACCAATACCGAAGCACAGGTAACTATTCAAGCTGATGCGATTGCTTATAACGAGAAAAACATTTTTTTGCGACGATTTGTAGTTCGGAATGATTCATCCTCGCAAAGGGAAATCAAAGTCTTCTTCAATCAGCAATTTAAGATCGGCGATACCAACCATGCTGATACCGCCTATTTCTCAAGTACCATAGAATCAGTCATTCACTACAAGGGGCGACGAGTCTTCTTGGTCGGGGGTCTTTGCGACAACCGCACCTTCGATGAATATTCGATCGGTTTTTGTGGGATCGAGGGTAAAGAGGGCACGTGGAAGGACGCGGAAGACGGGTCTCTCTCGAAGAATCCGATCGAACACGGAATAGTGGACTCTGTTTTTGGCTGGGGACGGACTGTCCCGCCGCAGGGCTCAATGACAATTTATTACTGGATAGCAGTGGGCGAAACTTATCGCGAGACGGTGGAGCTTCTAAACTATATTTTTGAGAAGACACCAGAACATCTGCTCGAGTCTACACAAGATTTCTGGGAAGCATGGACGGGGCAACCAGAAGTTTCTTTCGCGGACTTTTCCGCCAAAGTCCAGAAGCTTTTTTATGCCTCACTTCTTGTCATGAGAGCACATACCGACAATCGGGGCGGGGTGCTTGCTTCAGGCGATTCGGGCAATATCCAATACGGAGGCGATACCTATTCTTATGTTTGGCCAAGAGATGCTTGCTTTGTGGCTTGGGCTTTTGATGAAGCCGGTTTCTATGACGCTTCGCGCCGGTTTTATGACTTTGCGAACAATGTTATCACTGAGGAGGGCTACGTCCTTCATAAGTATCAGCCCGACCGATCTCTCGGTAGCTCGTGGCATCCTTGGGTCAAGGATGGCAAAAGACAGCTCGCTATCCAAGAAGACGAAACAGCTGTAATCCTCGTCGGCTTGTGGGAGCATTATCTCAGAGCCAAGGATTTGGAATTTATCGAAAGTGTTTATAACAATCTCATAAAAAGAGCGGCTGACTTCCTTATACGCTACAAAGCCGAGAAAACTGGCTTGCCTCTGCCGAGCTACGACCTGTGGGAGGAGAGATACGGAGTTTCGCCATTTACCGTATCTTTGGTTTATGGGGGACTTTTGGCGGCCTCGCGGTTTGCGAAGATTTTGGGCAAGGAAGAAGAGGCGAGGCACTTCAATACCGAAGCCGAAGGGATGCGGATCGCCCTCGTGAGGGAACTCTGGAATGAGAATGAAAATTGCTTTATGGAATTGGTAGAAATAGAAGGCGAGTTAAAGAAACAGAAGCGACTCGATATGAGTGGATTCTATGGGGCCTTCAAGTTTGGTATCTTTGCGCTCGATGATCCAAGGTTGCGGGCTTACTTTGAGTTGGTAAACAAAAACCTTTCGCAGGGTATAAAGGTGGGTGGTCTTGCTCGCTATGAGGGAGACAAATATTGTCGGGGTGTCGAGGGTGTGGCTGGTAATCCGTGGTTTGTAACTTCGCTTTGGCTTGCTCAGTACAAGATTATGAGTGCCACCTCGGCTCGAGATTTGGAACGAGTCGTAGGAGATATAGAGTGGGTAGCAAATCTCTCCTTCCACGAGATGCTTTCCGAGCAGGTCCACCCCCTAACTGGAGCTTCTTTATCGGCGACGCCTCTTACTTGGAGCCATGCCGAATTTGCGCGCACCATTCTTGAGTATGAAAAGAAGATGAAGTCATTTTCCCTTAAATAATTATCGCTTTACGTAAACTTCGATTTTGCAAGAATGTCCAAAATGCGCTAAATTGAGGCAGTAAATGGACAATTATAAGCTTACAGTCGGCCTCGAAATACATACCGAACTCAAGACCAGAACAAAAATGTTCTGTTCATGTAAGAACGACCCCGATGAGGCACGACCGAACCACAATATTTGTCCTGTGTGTATGGGCCATCCTGGCACTCTCCCTTATATAAACAAAGAAGCCGTAAAGAGTGTTTTGAAAGTGGGCGCGGCTTTGGGAGGGCGGCTAGCTTCCAAATCCGAGTTTGACCGCAAAAACTACTTTTACCCTGATATTCCCAAGGGTTACCAAATAAGCCAGCACAAGCACCCCTTGGTAGCGGGGGGCGAGCTTGCGGGTGTTGCCATAACTCGCGTCCATCTAGAAGAAGACACAGCCAGCTCGACCCATGGCGAAGGAGGGAGCTTGGTCGATTTCAATCGGGCCGGTGTGCCTTTGATGGAGCTTGTCACTGAGCCGGTAATAAATACGCCGGAGCTTGCCGGTCACTTTGCTCGCGAGCTACAACTCCTGCTCCAATACCTCGGGGTGTCGGAGGCCAACATGGAGAAAGGGGAGATGCGTGTGGAGGCCAATATTTCTGTGAGTAAAGACGCCAAATTGGGGACCAAAGTTGAGGTCAAAAACCTCAACTCCTTTCGTGTGGTAGAAAGAGCGATTGCTTATGAGGCCAAAAGGCAAGCCGAGCTTTTGGAAAGCGGTGGTGCGGTGGTGCAGGAGACTCGTGGGTGGGACGAGGCAAAGCAAGCCACCTATTCGCAGAGGACGAAGGAAGACTCGCACGATTATCGATATTTCCCTGACCCCGATTTGCCCAAGCTCGACTTTTCTCTTTTGCCCGAGTTGACCTTGGAAGAAATCAGTCAAACTCTGACCGAAACTCCTAATAAGAAGCGTGAGCGAATTAGTGCTCGATTTGGTATAAAGAAGGAAGACGTCGATACCTACATAAACGATCGCGATCTGTCGGAAATATTCGAGCAAGCAGCCCAATATTCTAAGGCCGAGGGTTACCAACTTCTCTCCAATTTTATACTAAGTGTGGTTGGGGGTATCGGCCAAGACAAATCCAAACTGAACCCCAAGATCATTGCCGAAATAGTAGAAATGCAATCAAAAGGCGAGATTTCTTCTTTAGGGGCCAAAGAGATTCTGGCCAAGGTGATTGAGGTGGGCGGTGATCCCCATCGAATCGCCGAAGAAAACAATCTTCTCCAAAAGAGTGATATCGGGTTTATAACCGAGTTGGTCCGATCTGTTATTGCCCAAAACGAGGAGGTAGTGGCTCAATATAAGGCCGGAAAGGGAAGTGCCATTCAGTTTTTGGTAGGGCAAGCCATGAAGGCCTCCAAAGGGTCCGCGAATCCCGGGGTGGTGAGGGGGATTTTGGAGCAAGAGCTCAGTTAGGATTTGGAGTGCTTGGTGCTAGAGTGCTTTACACACAACAGGTCTCCCCACCTGTTTTTTGTTGCGTAGTCTTCTTTACTCGACCATTCAGATGGACCATCTGTGTGAATTTTCTTTACCACTTCATTTATTTCCCCCGTAGACAATGATTTGCAATCAAAGGGTCCAGAAAAGACGTGCCCTCGGCTTTGGTATTTAGCATTGAAGTATTTGCTATAGGCGGTGAGTACACGGTGCATGTATACCGACAGATAGCCCTCCGTAAGGTTTCGGACCACGAGCTCGAATTTGTTTGGCGAGACCGAGAAGGCACAAAGCTCGACAGAGCGTTCCTTGAGAATTGACTTCGTCTTTTGGATAGGGGGGTAAGAACCCTTCTTTATAAATTGCAGGGTGTACCAAGCGGAGTTGTAGATCGGAACAGGGGATTGGAGATAGAGGATGAGAAAAAGAAAACGGGTGAAATCTTCTCCAGCACGAAAAATTTTCTGGTCAGATTGACCAGAGTTGGATAGCAGGTAGTAACCATTCTCCTTAAATTCGATCGTTCTCATGATCTTTATTGTATTTGGTTCGCGAGAATTCGGGAAGATGATGGTGTGGATAGACATGAAGTACTGAGCATGGGATATTCAACGCTGAGCGTTAGATATAGAATAATCGGTGAATTTATTGCAAAATATGAGAAATTTGCGGGGCTCACAGGATGGGTCAAGCGGTTGCTTTTTGACCGACTCGATCGGTTTTGGAAAATTGATGGGAGGATTTTTACTCACTTGAGTTGGGTCGGGGGGTGGGGTTCTGCTCAAATCGAGTTCTCTGTGTTTCTGAATTTATCGATGTGTGCAGTTGCTCGGTTTTCGCTCGGGTTTTGATGTTGAAAGTTGGAGACCATGTTGCTTTTCGTCCTTTTTGACCTACTTTTTCATCGGAGGTTGTGATAGTAATCAAACCTTACTAAACTTTACTCATAGAATTTTCGCAACCAGTTTGGATTTGTCTAAATGGGGAAGGCATCTGCTCTCAATATGATGAATCCGTAAGATGGAATATGTGCATACAAAAAGTTTTATTTGTATGTATGTTCTAGTCAAATATTGTTTACAAACTAGGCATACATTTTCCTATACCAACTCATACTATATATAGGGATACGGGGGTATCGCACTAGTCCGAAAGATGTAGGACCGAGAGCTTGCGGACCTCATCTTTTTTCTTGCGCACAACTACTTTATCGCTATTCATCAACTCTATTACTTTGTCAATGTCACTGATTTTGTAGATGCGGTAATTGTTGAAAGGGTGGCGGTAGGCCTTGAGTTTACCAGCGTTATCCCAGTTGCGTAGGGTGAGCTTGGACACGCCAAGAATAGAGGCGGCATCTTTTATGGTTATAAAATTATTATTATCCTTTTCCTCGTTCATTGTTTTCTTAGATTAGTGCTCATATGAGAGCTTAATAAACCTTACTAAACATTAGTATACAACTATAAATATTTATTAATATTTAACAATGTGGATAAGCTGGGTGGTCGGAAATGGGTGGTAAGGGTAGAAATATTTTTCTTATGGGATCAGGTGCTTTGACTGTCTCGATTCGTGCGATTAGTAGCGATTCCTGCCTCATTTTAGGTTGTTTCTATCGAATAGCAAGGTCGCTTACCGACGACGTTCCTCGCCACATTTTTTGGATTGGGTGGGTCAAAAAAATTTTAAATTTATTTATATTTTTTTTGTGGTATTTATCCACATTTTTCGTCGGTATTTTTTTGCCGAGATAATATAATTAGATCGTGGAAAAAGAGCTCCATTTCAACGGAAAAAAGTTTATCTCGGCTAGACGAGCTTCACAACTCTCGGGCTACTCTAGCGACTACATCGGACAGCTTATTCGCGCAAAAAAAGTTCCCGGAACATTGGTTGGTAGAAGCTGGTATGTTTGTCTTGGGGATATTCTTGATCACAAAAAGAATTCCAAGCCTGGCAATCATTCCAAAAAGCAAAGTTCTGTTGTTACAAATATCGAATCTGCGAATGAGAATAAAGTTATCTCGGCTGAACCAACGGCAGAGCTTGCGGTGGTTCGAGCTGAAGGCGACGAACTGAGTGCGCCGACCAAAAAATATCAGTCATCAATAAAATATTTCGTTGAGGATGTTGCTCTCTTTCCAGAACTGAAAAGGAAAATCAATACTGAAAGTGTAAGTTATCTAGTTGCTGAGAGCTTGGGTCAGAGGGAAAAGAAATCCCCTTATTGGAGCCCAGTAGATAGCTTTGTCGGTATCTCGGCTCTATCTCTTGCGGTAATTGCGATAGTTGCGACCATTGCCTTCGGCAATTTTTCTTTCAACTCCAAAAATTTGGGCCAGTCGGTAAAGGAAGAAGCCGGATTTGCTTACGGACCAGCGATCGACACGATTGAACAAAATACCCAAAAGGCAGTTGTGGTGGGTAGTGAGAAAGGCGAAGTACTGGGTGCCTCAGTAACTTCCGGCTGGAGCAAAGTGCGCGATTGGGTCTTCGGTACTGCGAGGAAAATCGCCATGCCTTGGATCAGAGAGAGCTGGCTTGCCAAAATGGGTGGCGGTAAATTCATAGAGAACCCTAACGGCAAAGGTACTCAAGGAGCACAAGTAATTTCGAAAACTGTTGTAACCAATGCTTCGGATAGGGATTATGTCGATTACAAAATCGAAGAGCTGAAAAAATATTTTCTTACCAATCCGGCCGTCTCGAGCGTTACCCGATACTACATAAGCAAACAAAACGATGTGATCGTCGATCGTATCGGCAATACGACCAGCAGTTCTTCTGGTGGGTCCTCTGGTTCCTCGGTATCGTCCTTTGCTGATCTTACTGATACCGCTTTCTCCGGACTAGCTTACGGCGATGTTGCTGTTTACAACGGCTCCGCTTGGGTCAATATGGCGACATCCACCTTGGGTATTACTGGCGGTGGAAGCGTGTTTGGCCAAACTTTTGAGATCAACTCACAAGGATACCTCGCTCCGACAACAACCCTCACCACTCTCTTTAACAATGGTTTTGTGTCGCAAGCTTCATCAACACAGATCGGTCAGTTTAATGTGATGGGAAATTTGGGAGTAGGTACGACTTCGCCTATCTATCCTTTAGAAGTTAGAAATACTAATACATCAGGACCTGCGATATTTGCATTCAGCTCGGATACTTCAGGTGCCTCTGCTACATACGGAGTGTATGCACGAGTAAGTAACACTGCGACCGCTTCTCATGCTGTCCGCGGTCAAGTCACTGGTAATGGATATGTGACTGGTGTATACGGTGACTCCACAAACTCGGGTGGTTATGGTATTGGTGTAGCCGGTACATCTCAGTCAGCACTTGGAAATGGTGTCTACGGTGCTTCGCTCACAAGTAGCACTGGCGGTACTCCTGCCGGTGGTTGGTTTGAAGCAAACAGCTCTACCGGCTATGGTGTATATGCTCGCAATAACACTTCCAGCGGAAATTCGATTGGGTTGTACGCCAGCACCGCATCCGCAAACGGCTATGGTATCTACTCTGCATCAGGAAGAAATTACTTTGCTGGCAACGTGGGGCTGGGCACCACGAGCCCCTACGCAAAGCTCTCAGTCGTTGGTGACGCAGCTATCACAGGCAATGTCCGACTCGCAGGACTCACTGCCACCGGTACAGTACAGCTCACCAACTACACAAGCGGTGCATTGGCAACCGACGCAACTGGCGCTCTCTACACCTTCTCAACTTCTACATGGACCTTTGCTTCATCAACACTCCTCTCTGATTCGAACACATTCTCTGGTACAAATATCTTCTCCGGCACACTTCGACTCTCTAATGTCGCCTTGAACTCCCTCCTCTCAACCGATTCATCTGGCAACGTGGTTGCAACTTCAGTCCCAACATTTGGCACATTCAACGCTACTTCTACTACTGGCACTTCTACGATTGCAGGAGGTGTGGAAATTGCCAAAGGGCTCAACCTAACAAATGGATACATCTTCGGTGCAGGATTGAGCTCTTGTTCTAGCTCGAGCGACAAGCTCATCTGGAACTCAGTGACCGGTCAATTCGGTTGTGGAGCTGATGCAGGTGCGGGCGGAGGTATCACCGCTATCGGAGCCGAATATTCTTCATTCCAGACTGGTTCGTCTCAAACTTTTGCAACGTCGAGCGATACCAACATCCTGCTCTCCATCACTTCTTCCGGCAACACTCACACCTTCACTCCGAGCTGGACAGGTACACTCGCTGCATCGAGAGGAGGTACAGGTATTTCAAATCCTAGTGCGGCGGGCATCCTGCTCGGATCATACGCAGGTGGCTCATGGCAACAAGTTGCAACTTCCTCGCTCGGCCTGCTTACCACGAATGTTGCCGAAGGTTCGAACCTCTACTACACCGATGAGCGCGTTAATGCATACCTTCACTCATCTTCGACTATCGCAAAGAGCTACACCGCAAATATCTTTAGCGGGTTGCAGACTCTTGGTAGCGGATTCGTTTCTCAAGCCTCATCGACCATTGTCGGCAACGCGACGATCACCGGAAATTTGTATTTGCAATCGTTGCTCAATTGTAATTCTTCAAACCAAGCACTGCAGACCGATGGCTCGGGCATAATCTCCTGCGGTTCGATAACCGGAGGTGGAGCTTCGGTTGGAGGCGGATGGACTTCGATCGGCAATGTGGTCAAACTTTCAACAACGACAGACACAGTCGGCATCGGCACCACTACTCCTTATGCCAAGCTTTCTTTGAACTCCGGCGCAGTCGGCACCACCACTCTTGCTCTCGTGCCCGTCTCCTCACAAACCGCAAACATTTTGGATATTTATAACACGAGCGGTGATATCTCTTCCGTCTTCACCTCGTCCGGCTACTTCGGTCTTGGCTCAACCACCCCTTGGGGCCTCCTCTCAGTAAATGCAAATGGCCTCTCGGCTGGTGTTCCTCAATTTGTCGTCGGCTCATCAACTGCTACCAACTTTATCGTTGCGAATAACGGAAATGTAGGGGTGGGTACTGCTGCTCCAACATCACTTTTGTATGTCGGAGGTTCTTCAACAAGAGGTACAGTGACTATCGACGGATCTTCATCGGATGTTCCTTTTTTGGCGATTAAAGATTCTCGAACAAATGGTAAGACGTGGTCACTGTATTCTGGTTTAAATAATCTCGGTGACTTTGCTTTGTATGACAATTCTGCCGCTGCTACGCCTTTCACTGTTAAACAATCTACTGGATACGTCGGCATCGGCACCACAACTCCTTCTTACCAACTCACTATCGCTTCAACTACTGGCTCACAGCTATCTCTCTCCGGTGGGGCTGGCATTGCACAATGGGCACTTCGCAACGCTGGCGGCAACCTCTACTTCGCTACTACTACAGTAGCCGGCAACTCGACTACTACTACTTCTGCTCTCACTATTTTGAATAACGGAAATGTGGGCATCGGCACTACCGGTCCTGTGAGCGGTCTAGATATTGCGACTGCGTATCCTCAACTTACATTAGGATCTCAAAATCAAGCAGGTCAGATTCAATTCCGAAATGGTTCAGCAGGTACGATTACGGGCTACGTTGGTTATACGAGCGCAGGAAGTGGAGCGTCTCCGTTTGTTATTAGTGCAACTGGGGCTGGAGTAGAAATGCGTCTAAATCCTAACAATGCCACTGGTTTCCAAACATTCTACACTGGGACTTTGGAGAGAGTTCGAATTGATAGTACCGGTAACGTTGGTATTGGTACAAGCACACCTTGGGCTCAACTCTCAATCCATCGCAACACTTCTGACACATCAAACTCCCCACTATTTGCAATAGCATCTTCAACAGCGAGTGCTACGACTACAGTCTTCACAGTGGCAAGTAATGGAAATGTGGGAGTGGGGACAGTATCGCCAAGTTATGCATTAGATGTTAATGGCACCATCAGATCAGGGATGCATTATATAACTGATGGAAATGGTGTCTTGTTAGCAGGCAACACTTACGGTATGTATATCAACTCAGTATCTGGAGGTACATACTTTAGGAGTGGCGGAACGACCGACCGAATGGTTATTAAAAATGATGGCAACGTCGGTATCGGCACCACCTCTCCATACGCCAAGCTCTCTGTAGTCGGTGACGCAGCTATCACTGGCAACGTCCGACTCGCAGGGCTCACAGCTACAGGCACAGTACAACTCACCAACTACACAAGTGGTGCTCTAGCTACTGATGCAACTGGTGCTCTCTACACCTTCTCAACCTCTACATGGACCTTTGCATCATCAACACTCCTCTCTGACTCAAATACATTCTCTGGTACAAACATCTTCTCAGGTACACTCCGACTCTCATCTGTCGCTTTGAACTCTCTACTCTCTACTGACTCATCTGGCAACGTGGTTGCAACATCAGTCCCTACGTTCGGCACATTCAACGCTACTTCTACTACTGGTACTTCGACAATATCTGGCGGACTTTCAGTCGCTGGTTCAACTGGCTTGAATGTTTTGCAGAATGGCAAGGTGGGGATTGGTACATCTGGACCAGAAAAATCTTTGCAAGTTCAGGTAAATGCTAGTGGTCAAAATACCTTGCTTCTTTTGAAAAATACGATTGGGATTGCAAACGAAACTGCAGATATAGATTTCAGTTTGACTTCATCTCAAAATTGGACTAACGCAAGAATTGGAGCAATAAGAACAAATAGACTTTATAGCTTGGACACTGATCTTACTTTCTCTACAATGTCGAATGGAGCTTTGGCAGAAAGAGTTAGGATTCAAGATTCAGGCAACGTCGGGATTGGGACGACGAGTCCGGCACAAAAATTGGATGTTTGGGGGAATTTGCAGGTCAGTAACGGTAATGCTCTAATTTTACAAAGAGGGACAGGGACAAATAGGGACATTTCGTTCACGGATTCATCAAGTTACGACAATATTGGTGTATTGAGTATTTATCCCTCAAGCGGGACAAATGTAAAGTCTTCTTTGTCCATAATTCCAAAGGGAACTGGGTATAATTCCACGAATAAAGCGGATATCGATATTTTCAATACAGACCAGGTGGCTGACCCAACAAATGTTGAATACCTTAGCGTAAGGGCTAGGGGAAGTAATTATGCTATTTACTCTGAACAGGCTGGAAGCGGTAGCAGGCGTCCCATAATGCTGGGAGCGGATAGCAATAAGGAGCTTACGAACCAGTTGGTATTGGATACGACCGGCAACGTGGGTATCGGCACCACCTCTCCATACGCCAAGCTCTCTGTAGTCGGTGACGCAGCTA
>CAZAXK010000001.1:0-107110 GCA_964489135.1 uncultured Candidatus Saccharibacteria bacterium | reverse complement strand
GGTATCGGCACCACCTCTCCATACGCCAAGCTCTCTGTAGTCGGTGACGCAGCTATCACTGGCAACGTCCGACTCGCAGGGCTCACAGCTACAGGCACAGTACAACTCACCAACTACACAAGTGGTGCTCTAGCTACTGATGCAACTGGTGCTCTCTACACCTTCTCAACCTCTACATGGACCTTTGCATCATCAACACTCCTCTCTGACTCAAATACATTCTCTGGTACAAACATCTTCTCAGGTACACTCCGACTCTCATCTGTCGCTTTGAACTCTCTACTCTCTACTGACTCATCTGGCAACGTGGTTGCAACATCAGTCCCTACGTTCGGCACATTCAACGCTACTTCTACTACTGGTACTTCGACAATATCTGGCGGACTTTCAGTCGCTGGTTCAACTGGCTTGAATGTTTTGCAGAATGGCAAGGTGGGGATTGGTACATCTGGACCAGAAAAATCTTTGCAAGTTCAGGTAAATGCTAGTGGTCAAAATACCTTGCTTCTTTTGAAAAATACGATTGGGATTGCAAACGAAACTGCAGATATAGATTTCAGTTTGACTTCATCTCAAAATTGGACTAACGCAAGAATTGGAGCAATAAGAACAAATAGACTTTATAGCTTGGACACTGATCTTACTTTCTCTACAATGTCGAATGGAGCTTTGGCAGAAAGAGTTAGGATTCAAGATTCAGGCAACGTCGGTATCGGCACCACATCTCCATATCGCACACTATCAGTTGTTGGATCCGCAGTCTTCACCGGCGGTGATGTCCTCGCTTCGACGTTTACTGCAACCTCCAGCATCTCAACTCCATCTTTGACACTCTCATCCGTCGCAATCAACTCACTTCTTTCAACAAACGCAAGCGGGGCAGTGGTTGCAACATCAGCCCCAACCTTTGGCTACTTCAACGCGACAAGCACGGCGGCAACTTCAACAATTGCTGGAGGTCTCGCTATTCAAACCAACAAGTTTGTAGTTGATCGTTCGACTGGGTATGTGGGAGTGGGGACTGCGGCGCCGACAGTGGCGTTGGATGTTAGTGGAAGTATAAATACAAACGGTACTCTCGGTGTGTACGTGGGGAGCACAGTCAAAGGACAATATTTCGCAAATTCTACTGGTGCTGTTTTGAATTATGTTGGTAGTCAGGTATTTAGATCGGGCGGTACAGAAGTTGCAAGAATTGATAATGCCGGCTACTTCGGTGTAGGATCTACCACCCCTTGGGCTCAACTCTCAATCCACCGCAACACTTCTGACACATCAAACTCACCACTCTTTGCAATAGCATCTTCTACAGCAAGCGCTACGACTACAGTCTTCACAGTGGCAAGCAATGGAAATGTGGGGATTGGTACCACAACTCCAAATGTGTTGTTGACTCTTGGTGGAAGTTTACAAACTACAGCTGCTTACGGTTTGAACTTTGGAGGGGAGGCCGCTTCTAACTTATACAGACTCACTACAAACACAATAAAAACTGATGGAACCATGCAGGCCGGCGGATCATTTATCGCTAGCGCGAACGTTCAAGCAGGCTCAGCATACTCATTCGTAATCGGATCTCGATCAAGAATATACAGTGATGCTGATAGCAATCTTCGTCTTTCAAACAACGGAGGTGCTGATTTCAACATGTTGCAATTTGGAGGAACGTCTTCTTCTTTCCCAGCGATAAAGAAAAACGGAACTTCCTTTAACCTTCGATTGGCAGATGATAGCGGTGATGCTGGTTTGACTCTCGGAACACTTACTACGTCGGGATCAGTCGGCATCGGCACCACATCTCCATATCGCACACTCTCAGTCGGTGGATCAGCAGTCTTCACTGGCGGTGAAGTACTCGCTTCGACGTTTACTGCTACATCAAGCATCTCAACTCCATCACTCACTCTTTCAAGTGTCGCAATCAACTCACTTCTCTCAACCAATACTTCGGGAGCAGTCGTCGCAACCTCTGCCCCAACATTTGGATATTTCAACGCAACAAGTACGGCCGCTACTTCAACCATCGCTGGTGGTTTGGCGATCGAAGGTACGGGATTTGTGTATGACTACTCGACAAACAATGTGGGGATTGGGACGGCAGCGCCGGGGGCTGTATTGGATATATTTGCAGGAGGTTCGGCCACATCGGATTTCAGAATTAGCAGAGTTGGAAATGCGTCGGCATATACCTCTATTAGTTCTAGAATGGGGAATGCCAACGCTTCAATCATAGGAATCAGTGGTACTAACGTCGCAACATTCCAAATGAATGGTGGTGTGACGATTGGATCTGGTTATTCCGACGCTACTACTGCTAACACTGCTCCAGCAAATGGTCTGATGGTACAAGGCCTGGTCGGTATTGGCACAACCACACCAACATACCAACTCACCGTTGCATCAACCTCCGGGTCACAGCTTTCACTCTCCGCTGGCGCTGGTATCGCACAGTGGGCATTCCGCAACGCTGGTGGCAACTTGTATTTGGGCACCACTACCATCGCCGGTACGGCCACTTCATCAATTGCCGCTCTTGAAATATCTGGCAGTGGATTCGGTACCACCACTCTCCGCGGTTTGAACATAAGCGGTCAAGCCACCTCAACCTCGAACGTCGGTTGGAACATTACTAGCGGATGTTATGCGGTGAATGGTACTTGCGTCGGAGGCAGCGGAGTCGGCACAGCAGTTGGCGGAACAGAGGGCTCGGTATTCTTTGCTGGCGCGGGTGGAATATTGAGCCAAGACAACGCCAACTTCTTCTGGGATGACAGCACCAACAGATTGGGCATCGGGACCAATAGTCCAAGCCAAGCCCTTTCGGTAACCGACAGCGCCGGGAGCTATACCCTAGGAAGTGGCAAGGTTGGCGTCTACAGCACCACTGGCAACGCTTACTTCGAGGTTCTCAATACTAGCTCACAGGGCTTGATCGTCCAAAACATCGCTGGCGATACCACATTTGCAAACGATGGCTATATCGCCTTCGCTCCCGCACTCTCAGAAGCGATGAGGATACTCTCTGATGGCTCCGGCAAGGTTGGGATTGGCACGGCAACGCCGGGGGCGAAATTGGAAGTATCCACAGGTGATAACGACGGACTCATTCTTAGATCAACAGGTACTTCTGTATTGAGGTCTTATCCTACGGCTGGTGGAGCTTTTGTGATCGACAACAACAGTGCCACGGGTATTTACTTCCGTGAGGGTAATGCGGACAAAATGGTGATAACCAATGGAAATGTCGGCATCGGCACCACATCACCATACCGCACACTCTCCGTAGGAGGCTCAGCAGTCTTCACCGGTGGCGACGTACTCGCTTCGACATTTACTGCTACATCTTCGATTAGTACCCCATCCCTCACACTCTCAAGTGTTGCAATCAACTCTTTGCTTTCAACCAACGCTTCGGGAGTTGTGACCGCAACTTCTGCACCAACATTTGGATATTTCAATGCAACAAGCACGGCAGCGACTTCAACAATCGCAGGAGGACTTGCAATTGAGGGTTCGGGCTTCGTCTACGACTACTCAAGCAATAACGTCGGTATCGGCACGTCGGCACCGGAAGCAAAACTACATGTCAGCGGAGGAAATATATTGTTGGATAATTACAAATTCCTAAATTTCAAAGATAACAGCGGAGCTGTAAGTCAATACATATATTCACAGAGCGATTCTGCTGATATGACTATCATGAACGCAAACGGAAGTGGTGGTTTGAGAATATATACAGGGGGAGGTGGAGCATCCAGTGAGCGCGTAAGAATACTTTCTAATGGTAATGTGGGAATCGCAAGCACATCAGCCTTCGCTCAACTCTCTATAGGTATGACAAGTACCACCCCAGCTCTAGCGATCGGGGTTGCTGGTAGCTCAACACCTTCACTCTTTGTCGCAAGTGCGAATAATAACGGATATGTGGGTATCGGCACAGCGGCTCCGACGGTAAAGTTTGAAGTTAAATCATCAGCAATCTCTACGGTTGGTATGCAACTCACACAGTCATCAAGCGTGAACCCGATTGTTTATTTGAGAGAAACATCTGGCGGACATGGACAGGTCGCAGTTCTTGATAGTTCAAATAACGTAGGTATTAGTTTGGTTGGTTCAGGAGTAAGTTATATAAATAGTGGCAACGTCGGCATAGGCACCACATCCCCATACCGCACACTCTCAGTCGGAGGTTCAGCGGTCTTCGCTGGTGGTGACGTACTCGCTTCGACGTTTACGGCTACCTCAAGCATCTCAACTCCTTCCTTGACTCTCTCAAGCGTTGCAATCAACTCCTTGCTCTCAACAAACGCTTCGGGAGTTGTGACTGCAACTTCTGCACCGACATTCGGATACTTCAATGCGACATCAACAGCAGCAACTTCAACTATCGCTGGCGGTTTGGCTATCGAAGGTACAGGGTTTGTATACGACTACTCGAGCAACAAAGTTGGTATCGGCAACTCAGCTCCAACAGCAAAACTCTCTATAGGTACAGCTGGAGCAAATGCATTGCCAACCAATACAAACATTTGGGTCAGTGGTGCAGGTAGCGGAGCAGGTACAGGAATCCAGAACAGAATAAGCCTCGGTGGAGATAACAATCAAGACTATGGTGCATACATGGCTGAGATCAACTTGGACGCTTCTCTCGGTCAGGTCGCTCAGTTTGGTACTCGAGCTGCTGGTGTTGACTACGCTGCCCTAAACCTCAATCAAGGCAAGGTAGGTATCGGCACCACCACTCCTTCTACCACTTTCCAAATTTCAAAGAATGCCGAATCAGCATATCCGACACTTGGTACCGCTAGTGGAAGCTTCTCTATGATGGGCAGCTCAAACCTATTCGGTCTTTATGCTGGTGTTGCTAACAGTGGAAATGTTTGGATGCAGTCAATGAGAAATGACGCGGCTACCGCTTATGCGATACTGCTAAACCCAGTGGGTGGCAACGTCGGCATCGGGACAACGACACCTACAACCAAGCTCGATATCGCCGGCAACACTCAAGATATCGTTAACCTTTCGTATGCTCCCGAAGCAGGTGGATACAACTTGAAGATCAATCAGGCGGTTGCTACTGCTGATGTCTACTGGAACTTCGTACAGCGCAACAACAGTACTGACTACAATGTCTTGACCATGAGGCAGGGTAATGTAGGTATTGGTACCACTTCCGCCGCTTACAAACTCGCAGTCTTCAATGCTTCTGCTCCTCAGCTCGCGCTCTCCGCAGGAGCAGGTATAAGCCAGTGGGCATTTAGAAATGCTGGTGGATACCTATATATAGCTACTACTACCGTGGCTGGTACAGCCACTTCTTCGGCGACAGCGCTTGCGATTGATACGAATGGAAATGTGGGGATTGGGACTGCAGCACCGGTCGCAAAGCTTGATGTCCGTGGTCAGGTTGCAACGCAAAATTGGCTCAACATTTGGAACTCGAGCAATGTCGGAACTATGACAGGTGGGGATGGTCGCGCCGCTATTACATTTGGTGCGACTGATGCTACCAACTCATGGTTCTTTGGTCAGCAAGGAAATGCCGCTAGAGCTACTGATAAGTTTGGTCTATATACATGGGCTTCTAACTCATGGATACAAACATGGGATCCAGCTACGGGAAATGTGGGTATTGCTACCACGTCACCATACCGCACACTCTCAGTTGTCGGATCAGGAGTCTTCACTGGTGGCGACGTACTTGCTTCGACATTTACCGCTACATCAAGTATCTCAACTCCTTCCTTGACTCTCTCCAGCGTTGCAATCAATTCACTTCTTTCAACAAATGCAAGCGGTGCAGTGGTCGCAACCTCTGCCCCAACATTTGGATACTTCAACGCGACGTCGACTGCCGCGACATCAACCATCGCAGGCGGACTTGCAATCGAGGGCACAGGGTTTGTGTATGACTACTCAAGCAACAATGTGGGAATTGGGACTGCAGTGCCAGTAACGAAGTTGCACCTTGTATCGCAAGGAACTGCACCAACCTTGGTTATCCCTGATGCATCCAATGCAAGATACTCTGTAGGATTCGGTAGTGTAAACGTTACAAATGTCGGTCAGAGATTGGATTTCTACACTGGAGATAGCGGGAGTAACAGTGCAAATCTTACATCTGCTTCAGTAAGAATGTCCATTGATGGTAATGGTCTTGTCGGTATTGGAACAACTACTCCAACTAACAAACTTACGATCACTGACACTGCCTCATCTCAACTTTCACTCTCAGCCGGAGCAGGTATCGCGCAGTGGGCGTTTAGAAATGCTGGTGGCAACTTCTACTTGAGCACAACGACAGTGGCCGGCACAGCTACCACATCGGTCTCTGCGCTCAGTGTCTTGGCTTCAAGTGGAAATGTGGGTATTGGCACGGCTGCGCCGGGGGCGAAATTGGAAGTAGATACAGCAAGCACTGCTTCTGTCCAAGAAGCACTTCGATTGCTTAATCCAAATACTGGTGCTGGTGGGGTGCAAGTTCGACTCGGACAATATAATACCGGTTATGCGGCAAGTATCGAAACTGTTGGGAATCCGGCCAGCTATTATGGTTCCAGTTTGTGGTTGCGACCAGGGCTTCGTTCTGGAGCTGATACACTCGGAAACGGAATATTTATCGATACCTATGACAATGTTGGTATCGGCTCAGTTTCTCCGACCGCCAAGCTCCACGTCGCGGGCAATATCTATTCAACCGGTACGATTAGTGGCGCGGCAGTTACCGGGAACACCTTCAACGCGGTGCTTGCGAATAACACTGGATTTTCAGCGGGCACCACCGAAGCTGCGGGTGCCCTCAACGCGTACATGTTCCGACAAAATATCGGTGGCGATACTACTTATGGATACAACTACGCTACGGTATTGAGCAATGACGCATACTACAACGGTACAAATTGGATAAGACGCAATCAGTACACCGAACCAATGATACTCACCCTCGGTGGCGACGGCTCGGCAACTGGAGTATTTAGAATAATGTACGGGGGCTTTGGCGCCGGATCAGATGAGACCTTTACTCCTACCGAATACTTCCGAGTAAACAGAAGCGGATATGTAGGCATCGGTACCACGACCCCAACTAACAAGCTCACCGTTGCTGATGCAACTGCGTCCCAACTCACGCTTTCGGCCGGCGCGGGTATCAGCCAGTGGGCATTCAGGAATGCTGGTGGTAACTTGTACCTCTCGACAACAACTGTTGCTGGCACAGCCACCTCATCCATCGCTGCTCTCGAAATATCTGGATCAGGATTTGGAACAACCACAGTCAGAGGATTGAATATCTCCGGTCAAGCAACATCCACATCAAACGTGGGATGGAATATCACAAGTGGCTGCTTTGCTGTGAACGGCACCTGCGTCGGAGGAAGCGGAGTTGGAACAGCGGTTGGTGGTACCGAAGGATCAGTCTTCTTTGCCGGAGCCGGTGGAATATTGAGTCAAGACAACACCAACTTCTTCTGGGATGACTCAACCAACCGCCTAGGAATAGGAGACAACACACCTGATCAAGTTCTCTCTGTCACCGACAGTGCCGGAAGCTATACTCTAGGTAGTGGTAAGGTCGGAATATACTCGACAACTGGCAACGCATACCTCGAAGTTCTCAACACGAGCTCTCAAGGTCTAATCGTACAAAACATCGCAGGCGACACCACCTTTGCGAACGATGGTTACATCGCCTTTGCGCCCGCTCTGTCCGAAGCAATGAGGATAATTTCTGATGGCTCTGGGTATGTGGGGATTGGAACTGTGAGTCCAACTGCAAAACTTGAAGTCAGCGGCGACATCAAGCTCACTTCCGACACAAACAAGATTACTATTGCAAACGGAGTAACAATGCAAAATGTTTTGGATGCAGATAACGGATATATACGAGCAATTTTCGGCACCAACGTGGATTGGGACAGTGCTGCGAATGTTTGGAATGTAAGAAATAACGGAGGAGCGGATTATGGCGCGATGTATATAAATAATGGTAGTGGAATTGGATTTGTCAGCGAAACCGGCCTCACACTTCCAACGACAAGGACAAATGCTCAATTTTTGGCAGCTACAAAGATGTTTATAACAAACGCGGGTGATGTTGGTATTGCTTCAACTACTCCGTGGGGCCTCCTCTCGGTCAATGCAAACGCACTTTCGGCTGGGGTGCCTCAATTTGTAGTCGGATCATCAACAGCTACCAACTTCATTGTTGCTAATGGTGGTCGCGTGGGTATTGGCAAATCTGTCCCTGGGGCAAAACTCGATATTAATGTCGGTACTGATCAAAACGTAAGATTCGATACCACAGCAGGCGAAGCTTACATAGGTTCTTACAACGACGCTGCGAATGCATTCAAGCCACTCCAGTTCTATGCTTCCGAGTATAACTTGATGTCTGGAAATGTTGGGATTGGAACATCTAGTCCTTCGCATGTTTTGACTGTCGCATCGGATTCGGCGCCTCAGCTAACACTTTCAGAGGGTCGTGGTATCGCACAGTGGGCATTTAGAAACGCCGGCGGCAACTTCTACCTTTCGACCACTACGGTAGCTGGTACTGCTACTACTTCTATCGGTGCTCTCGAAATTGCAGGTGGAGGATTTGGTACGACTACCCTCCGAGGTTTGAACATCTCCGGTCAGGCAACTTCTACATCAAACGTTGGGTTCAACATTACATCCGGATGTTATGCGGTGAATGGTACTTGTGTTGGTGGTGGTGCGGGTTCGGGCACAGTCAATTCCGGTACCTTTGGTCAGTTGGCGTTTTATGGTGCAAACGGTACTGCGGTATCCGGTACTTCTACCATCACTATCTCTACCACTACTACTAGCGGCCGAGTTGGTATTGCTACAACAACTGGCTTCAATGCTACGCTCACTCTCCAGGGCGCAACCGGTCTTGATATCATGCGCATCGCTACTTCGACCGGATTTCCAGTGATCACGATCAGCGAATGGGGTGGATTTGTCCAAAAGGTCTCATCATCAACCGCCCTATCTATCCAAATGGCAAGCGGTACTCCTGTGTTTGAAGTCGACACTACTCAGAGCAACACAAATGCAGGTCTTGATATCACTGCGGCTACTGGCCAGACTGCAAACCTTCTCAACTTCTACTCTTCGGCAGGCACCTTCCTCTCTGGCTACACTGCAGCGGGCGGTCTATTCATGAATATGTCGTCGACGACCGCGATCAATGTGTACAACGGCGCTGGCACTCCGGCCTTTGTGGTCAACTCTGCATCACAAAGTGTTGGTATTGGTACTTCGACTCTCACTTACAATTTGAACGTAAGCGGATCACAGACCACCAGCTACATTGCCCGCATCAACAACGCTGACACTGCAAACACCGCTGACGGTCTCCTCATCACTCTCGGTGTAGCAAACGCTTCGCGTGGTACAGGCAACTATTTCATCGGCTTCGCAGACGGTACCCAGACAGTGGCTGGTAAAATCCAAGGTGGTACCTCAGCGGTAGCATATACCACGACCGCTGCCGACATTGCCGAATTCTTCCGTGTAGCGGACACCAATGATATGCCGATCCCTGGTGAGATAGTCATGCTCGATACTACAAAAGAAAGGACTGTAGCAAGAGCAGAAGCAACTTCGCTTCTAGACAACGAGCCACTCGGCATCGTCTCAACCAACCCGGGCTTTATCGGTAATGCTCCGATCTGTCTCGTGGGCGATGACCGTTGCGACACTGAGTACCAAAGATACAATGTGCTCGTCGCTCTTGCCGGACAGGTGCCACTCAAGGTTACTGACGAAAACGGTGAAGTCCGACCAGGCGATTACCTCACACTTTCGAAGACTGCTCCGGGGCGAGCAATGAAGATGACCGAAGGTGGTTATGTAGTCGGTATCGCTCTTACCAACGCTTCCTCTACGCTGATAACCTCAACGACCAATTCGACATCTAGCTCATCGGAAAAGTTCGTGATCGCTAATGTAAAGAGTGGTTGGAGAGAACCGATGACTGATACGGCCTCATCGACCGATGGTTTGATTCCAAAGCGATTTGCTTCACTCTTCGACTTCTTCAAGAAGATCGGACTTGAGATTGGTCAAAACTTCATCAAGATCGCAAATCTTGTTACCGACAGCTTGGTTGCGACAAGGGTGGAGACCAAGGAATTGTGCATCGACGGAGTCTGCGTCAACAAAGATCAACTGCAGGCACTTATCTTGCAGTCGGGGATAGTGACGGTTAATGGTAATGGAGGGGCTACCTCTTCAAGCACCCCTGTGGCCACCTCGACCAATGTGACAGATGGGTCAAATACTTCTACTTCGACCACTCCGGTCTCAACCTCTACGCCTCCTACTGATTTGACCAATGGGTCGAATACTCCTAATACGGCAAATTCAGCAGATGTGACAAATACGACTGATTCGACCTCTTCGACCGATATGACTAATACGTCCAATACGACTGATTTGTCCAATACGACCAATACAGCTGATACGACGGGTGCTACTCCGGTCTCCGACGCTGGCACAACCGCCCCAACATCATAAGGTAAAACAATGAAGGCATTATTCAAAAACAAAAAAATAACTTACGCGCTGACTATCTTGGTCATTGTCGCCGGAGCGTTTATTTTTTCGGATGTAAGAACCACCAAGGCCGCGTGGTATAGCGGCACGTGGGGCTATCGCAAACAGATTTCGATTAGCAAAGATAAAGTGGCAGGAGGAGCAGACTTATCAAATTTTGTCATGCTTTTTTCGGTGACCGATCCTGACCTAAAATACACCAGCTTCGGAGGCAAGATGGGCAAAACAGATGCTACCGATATGCTTTTTACTTCAAGCGATGGCACTACAAAGCTCAATCATGAAATTGAATACTATTCTTCGACTACGGGGCAAATTGTGGCTTGGGTACAAGTACCAACTGTGAGCGCTTCGGCCGATACTCAGCTTTTCGTCTATTATGGCAATGCTGCGGCTTCGGACCAGCAGGCAGTGACTTCCACGTGGGAATCCAATTATAAAGCCGTTTGGCATTTGGGTCAGACGTCTACGTCGACAAGTAAATATATTTTGGACTCAACATCAAATGCAAACAATGCCTCATCTACCGGCACAGCTTACCCTGTACCATTTTCAGCGGGTAAAATGGGGGGTGCTCAAGATTTTGATGGGAGCGATGATTATGTAAGTGCGGCGGATAATGCAAGTCTAGATATTGCAAGTAGCTATACGGTGAGCGCGTGGGTCAATGCTGATGTGGTTATCACCGGCGACCCCGGACAATGGAACTCGATTATTACCAAAGGCGATGGTACAGAAGCTGCGGGCAACGACCATAACTATCTTTTGGGTTACAACGGAGCTTCCGGATTCGGCACAGTTAACAGGTGGTTGTTTGTGTTGGAAAATAGCTCAGGTACTAACTGCAACCTAGTTGGGAGTACGGCCGCAATAACGGGCAACTGGTATTTTGTAAACGGCGTATTCGACGACGCGGCGAATACTACATATATATATGTAAACGGAGAGTTGCAAAATTCTCTTACTTGCAACCTTACAGTAAACACCAACGCTCGACCTGTTAGGATAGGGGAAGATGAACACGGTGCTGGTATAGGTTTTAACGGCAGGATTGATGAAGCGAGGATTTATGCCACGGCAAGATCTGCTGGCTGGATAGCCACAGAGTACAACAACCAGTATTCACCAAACACTTTTTACTCATATGGCACTTCTGAAATACAGGTACGCACTAATGCGGGCAACGCTATCACAAGTACATCGACTACTCCCGTGGGCTGGTATAGCACCTCTTGGAGTTATAGGAAAAAAATCAAAATAGACGAGTCAAAAATAAGCGGCACCTCAAACCTTTCAAACTTTCCATTTTTAATATCGGTCATTGATCCGGACTTGAGGCACACTGGTTCGGGTGGGCTCGTCGGTAATTCGAGTGGTAATGATATTTTGGTCACCTCGGCGGACGGGACCACCAAACTCGATCACGAAATAGAAAGGTACACTTCCTCGACCGGTGAGCTCGTACTTTGGGTAGAAGTGCCCACACTTAGTGTATCTGCGGACACAGATTTGTATATTTATTTTGGAAATTCTGGTGCCGCCAGTCAGCAAAATGCAAACGGTGTTTGGGACTCAAACTACAAACTGGTGTGGCACCTTCCGGATGGATCGTCACTTTCTGCAAACGACTCCACATCGAATGCGAACAACGGTACGGTGAGCTCTGCTACGGCAACAGGTGGCAAGGTCGGAGGCGGAGCAAACTTTTCCGGTACTAGTCAAGAAATAACTAGGGCTAACACAGCTTCGCTCGGAGTTGGAGCAGGGGACAGCACGATTAGTGCTTGGATCTATATCAGCTCCTATGCATCAGCTGCAGCGGTATACGACAAGGGTGCGAGTGGTACTAGAGACTATGCCTTTTTCGTCTCTAGCGAGACATCAGGTCACATCGCATATGGAAACTCTGGAGGTTCATCATGGACCGGCACCGGATTTACTACTGGCATGTGGCACTACCTCACCGTCACTCAGACCGGAGGTACTGCGACAGTGTATCTAGATGGGGTGCAAAACTTTACAAAGGCAGTAATTGTTGGGGCAAACTCTACCGCTTCTTTGTCTCTAGGGGGCAACCCTTCTACTGGGGGTAGCTACTGGAACGGAAAGATTGACGAATTTAGAATATCCGGCTCGGTTAGGAGTACCGACTGGATGACTACGGAATTTAATAATCAGTACAATCCGGGAGCGTTCTATGGATACGGCGGACTTGAAAGATATGGCACCAATTCTCGTTCAAGCACTTCTGGTGCTGCGACTCCAGCTGTAAAGGTGCGCGGGGGAGTGAAGTTTAGGTAGACACGACACGAATAAAAAAATAGACTTTGATATAATAATTCATGAAGATTTGATTAAGATGCATGCAATTAAGAAATTATAATAAAGCAATAGCATTTGTACCACTTTTTTTTGCTTTTGCATTTATATTTTCTGCCCGCATCGCAAATGCTGCTACGATCTCCCGTCCTCCCACCAATTTGGGACTCGTGGCATACTGGCCACTCGATGAGGCGACAGGTACAGCCGCGGTAGATATGTCGGGCAATGGCAACAATGCAACGGTCTCAAGCGGTGCGATATGGGGAAGTGGTAGAAGAGGTAACGCAGTAGATTTTAATACACCTGCTTCATCTCCGAATCTGAGTGCTGCGAATTCATCCAGTCTAAATTTTGGCACGGGCAGCTTCACTATTTCGATGTGGGGTAAATACCGAGATTTCACCTACCCGAAAGCGTGGATGATGATCAAAAAATCTAATACATGTTATTCAGCTGGAAACCCCGGATGGGATGTAGGACACTCATATAGTAGTGATGGAGTCTATATTTGCTATACCGACGGGACGAATCTTGTACAAAATTATAATTTGAGTTTTGATTCGGGCTATAAACCCTCTGAGATTGGTACCAAATGGACGCACTTGGTTTTGGTTTTTGATAAAAGTGCAAACCGAGTAAAGGCCTATGTAAATGGAGTCAAGCAGACCAATGAGTACGATATATCGACTGTGACTGGCACCGTAAGCAACTCAAGCAATCTCACTGTCGGTACTATGTATGGATGGCAGAGTGATGGTTTGGTGGATGATATTCGTATTTACAACCGCGCACTGTCGGCGAGTGAGGTGTCTTCTATATATAAGTATGGGCAGACGACTCGCAAACAAGTATCAAACAGTGGACTTGTGGGCTATTGGAGCTTCAACGAAGGCACCGGACTCGCGGCGTCGGATAGTAGCGGGAATGGCAACCATGCAACTGTTTATGGCTCGACATGGACTCAAGGAAAAAAGGGTAAAGCGATAAGTTTTGGTGGGGTTAGCACATCTTATGTAAGTGTGCCCACAATAAGTATTGCTAATAATATAACAGCAAGCGCATGGGTATATTCTGATAATTATAATCAATATGGATTTATAATTGGCAAAAATAATGTAAATGAACAATGGGAACTGTTTTTTGAAGCCTCGCTTTTGAGGTGGCGCGGAGGAGCTCCTATAACGGATACAACGTACTGCAATATACCTACTAATAGTCAGTGGCATCACATTGCCGCTACTCAGTCTGGTACGGATGCTTCCTTATATATAGATGGGGTGCTCTGCGACACCGGTACGGTCACGGCAATAGCAAACGGATCTGGGACGATAGATATCGGAAGATATAATGGCGGGTATTACTTTAATGGGAAGATTGATGATGTACGTCTCTACAACCGTGCGCTCTCTGCTACGGAAATAGCCAATCTCTACAAACAAAACGAAACCAAATTAAATTCTTCTCAAAATGGGAAGCTTACCAATGGACTCGTTGGACTCTGGTCTTTTGATGGCGCCGACGTATCTGGAAGCACTGCATATGATCGGAGTGGCAATGGGAATAATGGGACCATATATGGTGCAACGAAAGTGATCGGCAAAAACGGGCAGGGGCTAAGCTTTAGCGGGTCGGATTATATCGAAGCTGCACATACGGCAAGTATGGATGTGACTGCGCTTACTATAGCGATGTGGATCAAAACACCCGAATCGCTCTGTGGAGCTGGCGTTGCTTGCTACCGTGCGCTTTTGAGCAAGCAGGGTGCAGGCCGTGATTTCAATCTTTATACATACTCTGGTGCTTCAGACGGTGACAAGGTTACTCATATGCATATGTCCTCTGCTCGGTTTGGGGTGACAATGCCAGCGCTCACTACTCCTTACGGTCAAAACGAGTGGCATCATGTTGGCTTCACTGTAGATGCGAGTGGTAACTATGTGCATTATTCGGATGGCGCAAGCTTTGCTTCTGGCGCCATTACAGCTGGAGCAAATGCAAACAGTAATTATCCGATATGGATCGGGCGTGCGGACAATTATTACAACGGAGTTATCGACGAGGTGCGAGTCTACAACCGCGCACTTTCTGCTTCGGAAATGAAGCAATTGTATTTGATGGGTAAATAGTACTCGACACCAATACACGAATGGACGCGAATAACACGAATAAAAGAATTAAACTATGAAAAAGATAATCTGGATAATTATAATAGGTGCGGTGCTCTGGGGCGGGTATTATTTTTTGTCTTCTCCTGCTAGCAACCCCCAAATATCTAAAGATCAAAAAGTGGTAGTAGACCCGAAAATTCCCAAAAACTACACTGACCCTGACTTGGGTTTTGGTTTTAGCTACCCTGGTGATTATACTTCGTCGGTAATAAATGACGGCGATATCAAAACTATCTTGATCCAAAAGGATGGGAAGGGCATGCAACTTTATGTTGCCCCTTATGATGGGGCGGTGGTCAGCTCGCTTCTTATAAAGAGAGAGATCAAAGACGTGAAGGTGGAAAACCTGAAAGATATCGAAAGTCCAAATGGTATCAAGGCCACTACATTTTATTATAACGATTCATCTCTAGGGGGTGTGTGGAACGTTTGGTTTTCAAGGGATAAGAAGATCTTTCAACTTGTTGCGCAGGCCGATCACGAAGAAGCTATCAAGATGTTCGTCGAAACTTTTGTGTTTGAATAATGTATAATAAACTTAACAAGTATCTTTTCCGATCCTATTTTCAATATATTTATTTCTAATTTTGTACGAAAATGAACGAAATCAGATTCAATGCTCCACGTCATACTGAACCGCCAAAAAATGAAATCTCGACTATCCAGCCGGAGAAGGATACAGTGCCGAACAAAAAGTCGTATACTAGCAAGCTTGTTGGGGCTCTGAAGATTTTATCTTTGCTTGCGATTGTGGTTCTTCTCGTCGCGTTCATTGTACCGATCGTGAAGAATTCTCTCGTGCCCAAGCTCTTTAACCAAGGGAGAGAAAGGTACTCGGCGGTCTTTCTGACCAATGGTCAAGTCTATTTTGGTAAAATGAGAAGTGTCTCAAAAAGTGAAATCGTCTTAGAAAACGTCTATTATTTACAGGCAAATGCTGACGGAACAACTCCAAGTAGTCAAAACTTGGGATCGTCTTTCCGGCTGGTTAAGCTGGGTAATGAATTACACGGTCCCACTGACGAGCTGTTTGTCAATCGATCCCAAGTAGTTTTCTACGAATATCTGCGTGATGATAGCAAAGTTGTAGAGTCGATAAACAAGCAATAAAGGGCTCACGCTCGTCAAAAATTATCCACTTTCCGAGTGGAAACTGAGAGCTATTTTTGAGAGAATCAAGCTGTTATAAGAGTACGGTTAATCAGCTCTTCTTGAGCTCCTTGGTTTTAAAGCAGAAAACCTTTCGGTAGAAGCATGCGTTACCGCCAGAGCTAAATCCCTCTGAGTAGGTGAGGTGTGTAGAAACGAAAGAAAAGTATTTCGCTTTTGAAAAGCAAGAGAAGTAAGAGGGGGCTAAAAAATAATGGAACAAAATACTCAGGTTGCTCCAACCCAAGGTGGGGTGGGCAATGTCGTTTTAAGGAAGCTTGGGCTTGTGCTCGCAGCTTTCTTTTTTCTTTTACCAATTTTCTTTGTACCCTCTGAAGCGGTGGGTCTATATGCGAGCAAGATAATTCTTTTGGCCACTGGATTAGTCGCGGTCTTTGCTCTGTACCTTTCGACTGTTTTGAACACAGGTACGATAGAATTGCCCAAAGCGAAGTACCTAATCCCTATGGTCTTGTTTGCTATCGTTGCTCTGGTCTCCTCGGCTTTTTCTGGATCTATAGTAGATTCGATCGCTGGATCGGTATTTGACCTCGGTACATCCGGGTCAATACTCATGCTGGTCTTTGCCATGTTTATGACCGTATTGTCGGCCAAGAATATCGGCACTGTAAGTCGTGCAGTTTCGGCAGTCATCTATTCTTTGATGGTGCTCGCTCTTTATACTCTGCTCGGTACTTTTGCGGGCTCTATATTGCCGGCCTCTCTTGCTACCAAAATGCCACTCTTTTTGGGTGGTGGGGTTGTTGATATGTCTATAATATTTGGTGCGGGGATAATTTTGGCCCTTTGTGCGATAAATATGTCGCCACTTTCGAAAAAATTGAAATACCTTTTGCCGGTATTTATTGCTGTCGCTCTACTTTTTGTTGCAGCGGCCAACTTTGTTCCGGTAGTCGTGGTACTTGGGCTAATTTCTCTGGTTTTCTTTGTGTATGTCTTGTCTTGGTCCGTTGCAAAAAGAGAGGGTGGGGAAGGTGGTGTATCTACAATGGAGTCACAGGAGGGTTTTGGGGGTAGGCAGATTTCAGTATCGGCCCTGTTCATTCTAGTTATTTCGATCGTACTTTTGCTCGGGGGGACAAATATAAGTAGCTATGCTTCTAAATTCCTGAAAATACAAACTCTCGAAATCAGACCAAATTTCGAGGCGACCATGAATCTCGCCACAATTGCCCTCAAACAAAACTTTGCGCTTGGGGTGGGTCCAAATAAATTTGCTGAATTCTGGTCGGCTCATAAGCCAGTCGAGATCAACCAAACTCAATTTTGGAATTCTGATTTTTACGCCGGATCCGGCTTTGTACCGACGGTTGTTATAACTACTGGTCTGTTGGGCCTACTGTCGCTCCTCGCTTTTCTGGGTATGTACGCGCTAAGTGGAGTCAAGGCCATGTTTGCGCAAGCCAACTCGAGTAAGTCGAGGTATTTGGCAACGTCTACATTTTTGGTCTCGGTTTATCTTTGGATTATGCTCTTCCTTTATTCGCCAAGTATAACGGTTCTTGCTCTGGCATTTATGTTTACTGGCCTGTTTACGGCAACGCTCGTCCCTCAAGGCATCATTGGTTCTTGGAAAGTTAATATTTTTGCAAATCCCAAAGCAAATTTCTTGACAGTCCTTTCGGCGATGATACTTCTAGTGCTTTCTGTTGCTGGTGGATACTTTGTATGGGAAAGGGCAATCGCTTCTACCGTATTTCAAAGCGGTGTTCTTGGTTATCAGAAAGATGGCAACATTGCTTTGGTACGAGAATCGACGGTCAAGGCGATTAATTTGGTCCCGAGCGACGTCTACTGGCGGGGACTCACCGAAATATTCGTCGCGGACTTGTCTAGGGTTATGAGTGGTATAACCAACCAAAGCCAGATGACCGAAGCACTTCGAACTGAGATCCAGACCTTGGTGGTTAATTCTGTTGAGTCGGCGCGAAAGGCGACCGAAGTCGGCCCTCGCAATTTTCAGAATTGGTTTGCTTTGGGTCGTGTCTATGAGATTCTCGCACAAAACGGGGTAGAAGGATCTTTGGAAAATGCGAGATCTGCGTATGCGGAAGCTGGACTTCGAGCACCTACCAACCCAGCCATACCGCTCGCTATCGCTCGCCTTGATGTGATGAGCGGTGATGCCGAGAAGGCCAAGGAAAATATCGCAAAAGCTATTTCGCTCAAAAATAATTACACCGATGCTTACTTTACGCTGGCTCAAATAGAAGTGGCCTCTAATAATCTGAAGGGGGCGATCACCTCCGTTGAACAGGCTTCCTTCCTAGATCCAAACAATGCTGGACTCTTCTTCCAACTCGGACTTCTAAAATACAACGCCCGCGACTTTGCCGGATCGGCCTCTGCCTTTGAAAGGTCTGTTGCACTTGTGCCGGATTATGCCAATGCCAAATATTTTCTCGGGCTTTCATACTATGCGATCGACAAGAAAGAAAACGCGATCGCTCAGTTTGAAGACTTGCTCAAAACCAACCCCGATAATTCTGAAGTCAAACTCATTCTTGAAAACATGAAATCGGGTAAGGACCTATTTGCTGGTGCCAAGCCCCCGATCAACAGTAAGCCGGAAAGCAGGGAAGAATTACCAATAGTAGAGTAAAAGGTGTGGGGAGTGTGGTATCCTTGTTTGTATGGTTAGAAGGACTCTTGAGAAGATAACTGGAGCCGTAAGCGGTCTCACCGAGGCCGCTTTTTGGCTTTCTTTGTTTGCGCTATTTTCGCAGATACTCGCACTTGTCAGAGACCGGATGCTTTCGCACCACTTTGGAGTTTCGTCTGATCTCGACATTTATTATGCTGCCTTCAAAATACCGGATCTATTGTTTGTAACTGTGGCCTCGATCGTTTCTATCTCTGCTCTTGTGCCGCTTTTTGCCAAAAAGCAAACCGAGGGGGAAAAGCATTTGCGCGACGCGACCGACTCAATCTTTACCGTTTTTTCTGTTGTCATTGTTCTAGCCTGCACTTTGGCATGGGTGCTCATGCCCTTTCTGGTAAAATCCTCTTTTGTCGGATTTTCTCCAGTCTTGCAGGAAAGAACGATATTCTTATCGCGAGTACTCTTGCTCTCACCACTACTTTTGGGCTTTTCAAACTTCTTCGGGGCGATTGTCCAGTATGAAAAAAGATTTATCCTCTATTCTATCAGCCCACTTCTTTATAATTTTGGGATTATATTCGGACTGTACTTTGGACTCGAAAGGTTCGGGATTAACTCCGCGGTCTATGGTGTGGTTGCCGGTGCCTTGGCCCACCTAATTCTTCAGGCAGTCTATGTCTTAAGGTCAGAGAAAAGGCCGAGATTTGTAGCTCGCATCAAATGGAGTGATGTAATTGAAACGGCCTATCTTTCTGTACCACGTACCCTTGCTTTGTCGGTAACGACTTTTATCGCATTTTTCTTTGCTTCGCTTGCTTCAAAGCTTGCGGAAGGTTCCGTTGCTATATTCAATCTTTCGTTCAATTTGCAGTCGACCCCGCTCTCCCTGATAGGGGTCAGTCTTTCACTGGCGGCCTTTCCAGCCCTCTCAGTTTCGGCCGCGAAGAAGGACTTCGGAGAGATGATAGAAAGGGGTGCTCTGGGATTGAGACAAATAATTTTCTGGTCCTTGCCGGCGACTGCTCTTATAATCGTCTTGCGTGCTCACATGGTCCGGTTGGTACTCGGATCAGGGAATTTCAATTGGGATGCCACTCGGCTAACGGCGGCGGTACTTGCACTCTTCATTGTCTCGACAGTTTTCCAGAGTCTCAATTTGTTTTTCTCGAGATTTCATTATGCATTGGGCAAAACTAGATGGCCAGTTATTGGCAATATTGTTGGCGGTATCCTTACTCTTGGTTTGGGATTTTGGTTTGTAAAAAGCTTCGACATTTTTGCACCAACCTTTCAAGTTCTCGGAAGATTGCTCAATATCTCGCACCTTCCTCTTAGTATTCTTTCCTTGCCACTCGCGTTTTCTTTGGGGAGTATGGTAACCACCGCTGTCTTGTTCTTTGCTTTGGGCCGACAATTTATCAGAGAGATTTGGCAAGGAACGAGGCGAACCATTCTTGAATCCGGTGTAGGGGCACTATTCGCTGGGCTCGCTTCCTACCTCGCCCTTTCTTTATCTGGCCCGCTATTTGACCTCGATACGTTTTTGGGGGTCTTGGGTCATGGGGTGGTTGGTGGTCTATCGGGTGTTGCGGTGGGGGCGCTCGTCCTGTATCTTTTAGGGAACCAAGAAATACGATTTTGGCAGACAAAAAATGAATAACATCCGCAATTTTTGCATTATAGCTCATATTGACCATGGCAAGTCGACGCTTGCCGACCGTATGCTTGAGATCACAGGCACCATTGAAGCACGCAAGATGAAGGCGCAGGTACTCGACTCGATGGAACTTGAGCGTGAAAGGGGTATCACGATAAAGATGCAGCCGGTTAGGATGATTTATAATCTCAAATCTAAAATCTCAAATCTAAAATCTGAAGAGCATTCAAGAGATTCGAATTTTGATTCTTACATTTTGAATCTGATCGATACCCCTGGGCACATCGACTTTTCTTACGAAGTCTCGCGCGCACTTTATGCGGTAGAAGGTGCGATACTTCTAGTCGATTCGACTCAGGGCGTACAGGCGCAGACGCTTACCGTGTTAGAAATGGCCAAGTCGCACGGACTTACCATCATACCGGCGATTTCCAAGATAGATTCACCACTTTCGCGCAAAGAAGAAGTGAAGGACGAAATAATCGAAGTCTTGGGTTGTGACAAAGCGGATATAATAGAGACTTCTGGTAGGACTGGTGATGGGGTGGACTTCCTTTTGCAAAAGGTGGTGGAGAAGATTCCAGCACCAAGAACCTCATCCCCACCTTCGGCCCTCTCTGGATTAGGAGAGGGGGGCTCCGCCATAAACGGGTCTTCTCTTCAGGCATTAGTCTTTGATTACAAATTCTCGCCTCACAAGGGTATCGTGGTTTTTGCTCGTATTATGCAGGGTAGCGTGGGTAAGCGTGAGAGCTTGGTTTTCCGCGGAGCCAAGCAAAAGTTCGTTTCGCTCGAGACGGGGATATTTCATCCTGAAGAAGTAGAAACGGAAAGTTTGGGTCCTGGAGAAATTGGTTATATTGTGACCGGTATCAAAGACGCTGGTATTGTGCAGGTGGGAGATACGATAGGCAAGGAAAAGGAACAAGGCGAAGCCCTACCCGGATTCGAAAGACCTAATCCAGTTGTTTGGGCCTCAATCTTTCCTGAAGACCAAGGCGAGCTTACGGCACTAAGGCAAGCATTGCAGAAGCTCAAGCTTACCGACTCCTCACTTTATTTCGAAGAAGAATCGTCGGGAGTTTTGGGTAAAGGTTTTCGAGCTGGTTTCTTGGGGATGTTGCATCTCGAGATAATTACTCAAAGACTAGATAGAGAATTTGGACTGAACCTCGTTATTACCCAACCTTCGATTACCTATGAGGTAACACGAAGTGATGGTCGGACGGATATGATATATTCGGCCTCCCTCTTTCCTGACGACGGACAAATAGCCGCGATTAAGGAGCCGTGGGTGGAGGTTACAGTCATTACTCCTGCCGAATATGTTGGCACTATTTTGCCTTTGCTATATGATCATGAAGCAGAAATCGTAGACACGCATAGCTTTGGTGGACACAGCGATCACGAGAGTCGTTCGACCATAGTGCTTTTTATGCCCCTGCGGGAACTCATGCGGTCATTCTTTGACCGATTGAAAAGTGCGTCATCCGGCTATGCCTCGATCTCCTATAAAGAAATGGGGATGAGGGAAGCTGATGTGACCCGACTTGATATTCTTATCGGTGGGGAAGTGGTGCCGGCTTTCTCCAAGGTTGTCGGGAGGCGACTCGCTGAAACGGAGGCCGAAAAATTGGTAGACAAGCTACACAAGATTTTGCCTCGGCAAATGTTTGAACTTAAGATTCAAGGCAAGGCCATGGGCCGGATTATTTCGTCCGAAACACTCAAGGCCTTTAGAAAGGATGTGACCCAACATATGTATGGTGGCGACATCACTCGCAAAATGAAGTTGCGTGAGAAGCAAAAGAAGGGCAAGAAGAAGATGAAAGAGCGGGGTAAAATGAATATTCCCCACGACGTGTTTATTCAGGCCATGAAGCCGGAGTAGTACTACAGTGGCAGGTAGACGATCACCATTCCGACAATAAGCAGGACGGCGACGACGAACCAGAGTATTTTTATGACCTTTTGAGTCTTTGGGTGCCAAAGCATGCTAAAATACTAGCACAATGCGCGGGGTCAACACAAAGTCAAAGGAGAAGCTGAAGAAAATTCTCACTTTTTTCCTCTTGCTGTTATTGCTCGTACTTCTCGGCAATTCGGTCCGGCGGGTATACATAAAGAAGAATGGGGCTGAACAGGCGCTTGATCGGATGAAAGCGGAAATCGAGGATCTGAAGTCCCGACAAGAGTCGCTAGAGCAATTTGCCTCTCGATTGGAGACGAGTGATGGAGTCGAGTTTGAACTACGCAAGAAATTCAACGTGGCCGGCAGTGGCGAAAAGGTGGCCATATTCGTGGATGAATCGAACGCCTCATCGACTCAGAAAAGATCTCAATCACTCTGGTCCAAGATAAAGGGGTGGTTTGGAAACGACTAATAATTTTGTGCTAGAATAGCCCCGTGCTACGCGACTATAGTTTAGTGGCAGAATGAGTGCTTCCCAAGCATTAGACGGGAGTTCGATTCTCCCTAGTCGCACATTAATTTGTTTCCAACTGGCATTTATTGATGCTACAATTTTATTAATGATTAAGAGATTTCTCGAGTGGTTTGGTTTGAAAGAGAAACTACACAATGCAGATAATAAGCCACCCTTATTTAAGGAAGGGGAGATTTGGTGGTGTGCTATTGGCGAAAATGTCGGCGTTGAAGTAAATGGCAAGGGGAGGCCTTTTTCGCGACCGGTTTATATTTACAAAAAATTAAGCGCAAATGGATTTCTTGGGATACCACTATCGACCAGTGACAAGAAAGGAACGTGGTATGTGGAGATATCTTTTCAAGGGAAAGAAGCGGTTGCTAACCTAGCCCAAATAAGAGTTCTCAGTCATTTGAGAATGTACGAAAAAATGGGATCTTTGGACGAGGCCGATATAGCTAAAATAAAAAACGGATTTCTCCGCCTTTATTCTTGATATTCTCCCCCTCTTTCGAGAGGGAACGTGGGTAACCCCAAATATGAGCATATTATAGCAAACGAGATGTTTTAGGCAAGTGCAATTTCGGCTATAGCTTGGTATGCTGATCCGTACATAACCCAAGTGAATATGGAAAAAGAATTGAAAATAAAGACACATGACGGTAAATACTTATACGGGACGTTAGGTATTGCAAAACCTAAGTCAACTCGGCTAGTTATATTTGTGCACGGATTTACTGGTCATCAAAACGAGCACATTTTCTTTAATGGGTCTAGGTATTTAACAGAAAGAGGATTTGACACATTTCGTTTCAATCTGTACGGAGGGGGCCAGAAGGGGAGCAGACATTTCAGAGATGTAAAAATAAGTTTGCATGGGAAGGATATTACAACAGTCGCAAAGCACTTCCGGAAAAAATACAAAAGGATATTTATTGTTGGTCATAGTTATGGCGGTACATCTCTGCTTTTCGCAGATCAGTCATTGGTTCAAGGATTTGTATTTTGGGATGCCTCTTACATAAATTTGAAAAAATCAGATACTGCTGATTTGGGATTTAATAAAAAAGTTAATGCGTATGTATATGATTTTGGGTTTGAGTATATGGTAGGGAGAGGATTTATCGATGAACTCAAAAATTTTCCTGATTGTGGGGAGTTGATAATGAAAATTAATAAACCGGTCTTATTTATCACTTCCGGAAGGAAGGGGAATTCGGAGGCAGGCAAGAAGTATTTTGATCTGGCCAACAAACCAAAAAAGCTGGTTAGTATAAAGCACGCTGATCACTGTTTTGATAATTGGGAGGATGAAAGAGAACTGTTTGAGGAGACAGACCTATGGTTGAGATCCTTACCAAACTGATCATTTAGGACAAAAATCGTTATCACCAGCCGGACTTTGAGGTATGGGTGGTTAGGGTATAGTTAATATAGGCCTTGGTTTGCCCCAAGACTGGATTTATTTTTTTATAAAATACAATTATGACTTTTAAAAAACTGGCCCTCTACTTGGCGCTCTTGGTTCTCTTGGCTCTCGGAATAAAAGGTTTACAGATGTATTTTGGTGATCAGGATAGTGTGCCTACAACAGAAAACCGAGCGGCCGTGCTTGGGGCTTTTGCCACTCAGGATCTTGTGGCACATTATCCCTTTGATAATCTTTCGACCCCTTCTAGCGGTGGGTTTATTCTAAGCTCAAATTACGAGCCAACTGTTTCTGGTGTGGATCTGGTGTCCGGCATTATAGGGTCCGCATACTCATTGAATGCCTCAAGTTCAGTCAAGGTTGATCGGCCGGTGCAAGATGACTTTTCGATTTGTGCTTGGATCAAACCTGAGCGCAAAGGGATAGGCCCCACACACTACGAGTCGCGTGCGATCGCTGCGTCATCGTGGCCGGGTAGTGGCAATGACTATACCTTTGGTGTAAACGGTTCAGGTGTTTTGGTTCTGGGTATTGGATCTGGTACCGGATCAGATACTTCGGTATATGGAAAGAAAAATTTGGTTGATGCATCGTGGCACTATGTATGTGCTACTCGCAATAAAACAAGTGGAGAAATAAAAGTTTACTCAGACGCAGTGCTTGAGTCTACTGCTACGGCCCCAACAGCAAGTCTGACTACAAATCCAAAACTTCTAATCGGTGACAGGAGCGACGGGCAAAAAGCGCCCTTTATTGGTGTGATGGATGATATGCGAATCTACAGTAGAGTGCTGACAATCGATGAAATAACGGAGTTGTACAACTATCGTGGCGAAACCTCGACCCCTCCTGATACTTCTTCGAATACCACAACCACTACCAATACGACCAATACTACGACTAATACGTCCAATACGACTAGCTCAAACACAAACACACAAGCAACCACAACAACAAGTACTCAAACAACGCCAACAGCAACCTCAACTTCTCCAGTGGTGGTGAGCGCGACGACGACAACAGTCAGCCAGCCGTTGCCGGTCATTAACACCCCTTCAGTTTCTTACTCCAGCATTACAGAAAATTATCCCGCATCAGGCAACGGAGTTGTTCTGAAAAATTTCAGCACCGTCGATGCAAACAACAAAACATTCACTGTATCGCGAATATTTGCCAAAGGTGAGATACTCAATTATCCCAAAGCCCGCATAGGTGGTTCGCCCACGGAAACCCAAGCAGATGTTATGAGCCGGTATGAAGATGGTAGCGTTAAGCATGCAATGATTTCTTTTGTTGCTGATGTGCCAAATAATGGCTCGACTGCAGTCGATTTCATAAATCAATCCTCCTGTAATTGCGGTGTTGGTCTTGCTCTTACAAAAGATCAGATGCTTGCCTCGGGGTATGATTTCGAGGCGGTGATAGAGACGAGCAAAGACGGCAATACACAGAAAGCCAGCGCTCGTGAGATGCTCCAAAATGGCGATTTCAGATATTGGCTCAAAGGTCCTATTGTCACTCAGATCATTCTAGAAGACCGATCCACAGCGCTCAAATACGATTTTGGTTACAAAAATACCGCAAGTTTCTTGGCCACACCCAACGGTTACTTTAGAGCTGGAGACACCAGCATGAATGTGCTCGATGCAAGCGATATTCCTGTGCCTTCAGTTATCAAACTCTTTAATGAGCGGATGCGTGTTTGTGGCAAGACTGGAAATACGATTCAATTCGGCGTAAGTAGCTGTCCGAACTATGATGGACGAAAATATGGAGGCACAACGGAAGTTGGGATAGCGGCATGGGGAGAATTCGCTACCGTCGAAGATCAGACAGGTTGGAGACCAGCCGACACTTCTACCTTTAAATCAATGCACCCTATTTTCGTCGCAACATTCACCCCAAAATCTCCCGAGTCAACCAAGGTAGATATGATTCTCGAAAACATGTGGACGCAAAAGCTTCAAGACCAATTTTATGATCTGGTCTTGAAGATTGGAAGAGGCCTTACTCCGGTTTACTCAAAGGCCAATATCAAACACATTGCAAAGACTCGTTGGCGCAAGACATTTTCTATCGGTGCTCAACCTCCGGCAGTATACATTGACTACAATCTTCCATATTTGGCGTACACCAAAGCCATCCCCAACTTCAATCCTGACCTAAATATTACGAATAGTGCTATTACCAGTATGTTGGATACCGGCTACTATCATTCTGTGGGTACTACCCCGGGATGGCGTAATAGTGATAAAGGTGAACCGGGTACAAATGATTCGAGCGCGGTACAAGGTCAGATCTGGAAAAACCAATTTGATGCAGGTCAGCGTCCTGACATCGGTCTCTTTACCACATGGCAGATGGTCTACTTGTATGCAATGAAGACTTCCGATTCGAGAGTACCAGAATTGTTCCAAGAGCTAGTGGGCAACGGTAATGCTTCAAACATGATTCCTATGTTTGCCCGTGAGTCGAAAACAGGCAAGCTTTTCGTCACTGGAATGTCCGATGACATGTTCGGCAGGTCAATGTCTCTTGATGCTCGCCCAAAAACTTACTCAAATATAAGTAAGAGTTCAGACCAAGATGGCGATTATCAGTTTGCTGTCGATAAGACTTCCAATGTGGGCTGGATCGTAGACGTAAATCATTTCCCAAATAGCTTCTACTTGCCATACCTATTTACGGGCGACTGGTACTTCCTCGAAGGTATGTACAACGAAGCCTCTTATATACTTCATACCACAAATCCAAATAATCGTATCTTTGGCAAAGGTTTGATCGGCAACGAGGATCGTGGAGTAGCGTGGAGTTTTCGTGGCTTGGGCGAAGCGGCGTTTTTGGCGCCGGACAGCACTCCCGAAAAGAAATACTATACCGACAAGATGATCAACAATATCGCTGTGCGTGAAGGTTCATTTGATATCCAAAACGGAAGCTATTATAGTCCATGTACTACAAATCCGTTTAACGCCTACACCGAAACATCGATCTGGTGTATCGGCAAAAATAAATTCGGTAAATTTCCTAATGCTCTCAACTTCTGGTCTAAGGGATACGGGGCTGACGGCGAAGCCGATCTTACAAAAGCCAATAACGTAAGCATCCCATTCCAAAATGCGTTCTTGCATGTAGTGCTTGGACACTTGGATGAGTTGGGCTTTACCCAAATTCGACCACTTCGAGAACGTTTTGCTCAGAATCTGCTTGGCCAAGTATTCGATCCGACTTACAGTCCTTATTTCCTCCAAAATTACCGCACGCCTTCAACTGATAAGAACGGCAATTACTTCCAGACTTGGGCCGAGGTAAAGAACGCCATGCTCTCGCAGTATCAGACGCGTACCACCGACTTTGTGAATGATCACGACTATGAAGGCGGGTACTCAATACTAAGTTATGGCGCTTCAAGTTTCCTAACCAATTTTTCTTGGAATGGAATTTCTGGACAAACAGCTTGGGACTGGTTTAAGAGCCATATCGATTATCAAGATCGATTTAACGGGAGTCCAAAGTGGGCTTTCCTCCCGCGTACCGGTACTATTGCGACTACTACCGTTCCAAATCCAACCAATCCTCCGACAAACACCGCTCCAACAGTAACCCTTAGCGCTAACCCGACTTCTGTAGATCAAGGCAACAGTGTTACGTTGAGCTGGTCCTCAACCAATGCTTCAAGTTGTTCGGCCTCGTGGACAAACCAGACAAGTACGTCGGGTTCGGCTTCTGTTGCTCCAACCGCTAACACTACCTACAACATTTCCTGTTCTGGTAACGGTGGGTCGGCTTCGGCGAGTGCTTCTGTCGCAGTGAATGCTGTTACGCCTCCGGTTTCTGCGCTGACTCCTGTCTTTTTGTCTAACCCAACAATTGATCCAGAATATAAGTCTGCTAGTGTCGCCGTGCATCTAGATTCTCAGGCCGTCGTCAAGGCCGAATGGAGTACTGACCAGAGCTTTACTTCTTCGACCACATTTTCTTTTGTCTATGCGAAGGACCATGTTATTGATTTGCGCGGATTGCAACCTGGTAAAAGTTACAACTTACGCGTAAGGGCAAGAGCGAGTGGTGGGGGAGAAGCGGTCTCTGTCGTTGTGCCGTTCTCTACTTTGCAAAGACCATCTAAACCACCAAAAATTCTGAATGTCACCGCTTCTGAAGGATCAGTTATTCTCAAGTGGGATAAAATTGATTACGAATTGTGCGCCAACATTAAAGTTTATAGATCCGAAACTGGGTTCATCACTGTACCCGAAGAGACAAGCTTGGTCGCAAGCCTTGCCTGCTCGGAGCTTGGCTATCATGATGAGGCGGTTAAGCCATTGACCAAATATTACTACTCGATCTTTTTGAAAGATGAATACGGCGACTACTCCGACCCGGTAACTGTGTCATTTACCACTAACGCCGAAGGCAACTCAGGCACAGCATCGAGTGGTTCAGGTGGAGGTGGCGGCGGCGGTGGTGGCACTACCGTCGTTACCACGACTTCTTCCTCGGGCGGAGGATCTTCTGGTGGTGGTGGATCTTCATCAGGGAGAACTACTGCAACGATCACAGCTCCTACTTCCACAGCCACAGTCCCTGGTAATGCGGTGGGTATAGGTGTGGTCCTATCACGCACCCTTGCATATGGTATGGAGGGTAAAGATGTGACTGATTTGCAAAACTTCCTCATCTCCAAGGGATACCTCGCTCCAGGCAACGCGATCGGCTTCTTCGGCCGACTGACTGAAGCGGCAGTCAAATCTTTCCAAAGAGCGGAAGGCATAGTCTCGAGCGGAAGTGCCGCTACGACTGGATACGGCCTTGCGGGTGCAAAAACTCGGGCAAGAATTGCAATACTTTCTGTTGGTTCTGGCCAAAGCTCGTCTTCCTCGGGATCTGTCACTACTGCATCAGGTGGGGTCACTTCTGCGACCGGAGGCGTAAACCTCTCTCGCAATCTCTCATACGGCTCACAAGGCGCTGATGTCACCGTGCTCCAAAACTTCCTCATATCAAAAGGATACTTAGCTCCGGGTAATGCAATTGGATTTTTTGGTCGCCTCACTGAAGCTGCGGTCAAATCTTTCCAAAGAGCAGAAGGTATCGTCTCGAGTGGTAGTCCGCAGACGACTGGGTATGGCAATGTTGGGCCGGGGACTAGAGCGCGGATAAAAAGCTTGTCGTCGCAATAACACTGAATCGCTAAATAATAGAGGATAGAGTTTTTCTTACTGAGCTCGTGTTTTCCTTGTCTTCAAGAACAAATCCTTGAGACTCAATCTCTTTTCTGAGTGCGTCGGATTTTTGCCAATCCTTTTCAGCTCGGGCGTGGTCGCGTTCCTTCTTGAGTTCGACAATTTCGTCCGGAATTTGGTGGAGCTTTCTCTCGAGATTTTTTATATCGAGCCCAAGTACTTGATCGATATGTTCGAGTGTTTTGCGCTGAGTGGCTTTTTGAAGAATAGCGATTGCTACGGGGGTATTTAAATTATCACTGATCGCTTGCTCGAACTCCTGTATCAGGGAATAATCAAGATCGGGTATCGTTTCTGCCTCATGGGCTGATTGATTGTATTTTGTGACGACGCTTTCGAGCGCGTTCTGCGCTCCGGCCACGGCTTCCCATGTAAAGTTTGCAGGTGTTTGATAATGCGAAGTCAAAAGCCAATACCGGAAAGCAAGAGGATGAATTTTTCTTTTGCGCAAATCTTCGACGGTATAAATATTGTCCAAAGACTTGCTCATCTTCTCGTTGTCGATTTTAATGAATTCGTTATGGAGCCAGTAGTGGGCGAGCGGAACATCAAAAGCGCACTCGGACTGCGCAATTTCGTTGTTGTGATGAACCGGTATGTGGTCGATTCCTCCGGTGTGGATATCAAATGGTTGGTCGAGGTACTTTCGGCTCATTGCTGAGCATTCTATGTGCCAACCTGGGAACCCTACTCCCCACGGGCTATCCCATTCCTGCAACCTCTGCTTATCCAATGAGAATTTCCATAAAGCAAAATCTGTCAGATTTCTTTTTTCTCCCATCCCGACGCGGGCACCCTGCTTTAGACCAGACAGATGGATATTGCCGAGCTTGCCATAGTCGCTGTATTTGGCAGTGTCGAAATATAAGCCATCAGAAGTTTGGTAGGTAAAGCCCTTCTCTTCAAGTATTTTTATAATTTCAATTTGTTCGGCTATGTGTTCGGATGCTCTAGGAAATTTCGTGTCCTGGGTATTAATATTGAGAAGTGCAAGATCATTGTAAAAAGCCTCTTCATAAAATTTGGCAATCTCCAGCGCCGATTTACCCAAGGCTTTTGCACTTTTTTCCACCTTGTCCTCACCGTCGTCACCGTCGCCGACTAAATGCCCGACATCCGTAATGTTTATAACCTGATCGACTTTATAGTCGAAGTACTCAAAGGTTCGCCGCAGTGTGTCTGCGAGTACGTAGGAGCGCATATTGCCAATAGAGGGAAAGTTGTAAACAGTGGGTCCGCAGTGATACATACCGACTTCGTCTGCCGATATGGGCTCAAAGACCTCTTTCTTGCCAGTTAGGGTGTTATATAGATGTATGTTCATATCCACTTCTTATACCTGAAAAAGCCAAACATTGCGAGCACGGCAACAAGCATAAGGGCTATAACTAGCCAGAAATCTTGTGGCAGTCCAACTAGTGGAATAAAGGAGGTGTTCATACCGAAAATGCCGGCAATGAGCGAAAGCGGAAAGGTGATAAAAGCGAGAATGGTGAAGACTTTCATGATTTCATTTTGCTTGGTTGAAAGCAGGGAGTTGTTGGTCTCGCGTAGCTCGTCTATCATTTGGCCCAAGCTTTCTACGGACGACAGCAAACGACGAACTTCCTCGATAATAATATTTGTTTCTTTGGCGAATTCATTGCCAAACTTTTCTTGGCCGAGGGTGTGCAGATTTTGCCACACACTCTGGTGTGGCGAAACAATTCGGCGAAAGTTGAGAAGGTGTCGCGACACTGAGGAGATACCGAGGACCATCTCTTTTTCTTGTCCGTTGAATATATGTTCTTCGATATCACTAAGCCAACCGTCAACTGAAGAGAGCTCGTTCGACATGCTTTTGTAGACTTCTTTCATCAAACCGAAGAGCGGATGCGTTGCCGAACTTTTACCCAGTATTTGGTCGGCTTCCATTTGCTTGCCAAAGTAATGCAGAGCATCGATAGAATCGTATCGAACGGTCAAAAGGGAATTTTCGGTTATCACGCAGTCGATCTCTTGAATTTCGGGGTTGCCATTCTTGTCGAAGTAAGGCAAGTGAATGACGGTATAAAAGGAGTCGTCATATTCGCGAACCTGCTGTTTGGGGGTTGGAGATAGTAGGTCTCGGGCGATACTGGGGTCGATATTATAGGAAAGCAAAAGAGCGTCGACATCTTCTTGTGTCGGAGAGCTGACATCGATCCAGCTTCGGTTCATGAATGTTCGAGCAACGATCATTTTTTTGTGATAAAATTAGTACCTACGTTTACAGAAGTATTATATCAGAGATTGTATAATTTTTTGAAATTTATATGCAAATAAATGAGAGATACACTCAAATAATAGTGAGCGCGGTATTGGCTGGTGCCATGTTTGGGGCTGGCTTCCTCTTTGGGGCGGATAGTCGTCGGAGCTCCGTGCCGGCCTTTATCGTAAATTCGACTAGCACTGTTCCTGTCGACATGGGTCCATTTTGGAATGTTTGGAGTACTTTGGAAGAAAAGTTTGCCCCCGCTTCGACCACAACCTTCGAGTTGACCGAGCAGGATAAGATGTGGGGGGCGATCCAGGGTCTCGCTGCTTCATATGGCGATCCTTACACAGTCTTTTTCCCACCAGTTGAATCCGAGGCGTTTGAACAGGAGATAAGCGGTAGCTTTGGTGGAGTGGGAATGGAAATCGGCATGCAAGATGGGTATCTCACGATCATCGCTCCTTTGAAAGGAACGCCAGCAGACAAGGCGGGAGTCAAGGCTGGAGATAGGGTGATAGCGGTAGATGGCAAATCTGTTTTGGGGCTAACGTCTGATGAAGCGATCACCATGATCCGAGGCGAAATAGGGGAGCCAGTCGTGGTTACTTTCATGAGAGAGGGAGTTTCGGAGCCATTGGTTAAGACCATGGTCCGAACCAAAATAGAAATACCAACGGTGGACACGAAGCAAACCAAAGAAGGCGTGTTTGTGATCAGTCTTTATAATTTTTCGGCTGTTTCGCCAAATCTTTTCCGTTCGGCTTTGCGCGAATTTGTCGAATCGGGAAGCGATAAGCTCATCATAGATCTACGTAATAATCCGGGGGGTTACCTTGAGGCGGCGATGGATATGGCAAGCTGGTTCTTGCCATCCGGCAAAGTGGTGGTGACGGAAGACTTTGGTGGCAAGAGTGAGCCGAAAGTTTATCGAAGCAAGGGCTATGACGTGTTTACTGATCGGCTGAAGATGGCGATCCTCGTGAATGAAGGATCAGCCTCGGCCTCAGAAATTCTTGCCGGTGCCTTGCGTGAGCATGGCAAAGCGGTACTTATCGGCCACCAGACCTTTGGTAAAGGTTCGGTGCAGGAGCTTCTACCCATTACCGACAAGACCTCGCTCAAAGTTACCGTTGCTCACTGGCTAACTCCCAATGGTAATTCGATTTCTAATGGCGGGCTTGCCCCCGATATCAAGGTTGAGATCACTCCCGAAAATACCAAAAATGGCGCCGATCCCCAGCTTCAAAAGGCCATAGAATACTTACTAAGCAAATAATACAAAACAAATGAAAGTAATTTTTGTGCAAGATGTGGCCGGCGTCGGAAGAAAAGGGGAGGTGAAAGAGGTGAAGGATGGCTATGCCCGAAATTTTCTTATCCCGAATAAAAAAGCCGAATTTGCAACTCCACAGGCAGTAGAAAGAGCCAAACTGAAACAATCCTCTCTGGAAGCCGAGAAGCAAATTCAAGAATCGCTCGCCAAAAGCTCAATTGAAGTATTGGGTGGAGCCGATCTTTCCATGAAGAAGAAGGCCAACGAAAAGGGACATCTTTTTGAACAGGTCCATCCCGAAGAAATCTCGCAATTGTTGAAAGATGAACTAAAGATTGAGCTAGATCCGGAATTTTTGAAAATAGAAAAACCAATCAAGGAGATTGGTGATCACAAAATACTGGTTCAGATAGGGAAAGTGAAAGGTGAGTTTATACTACACTTGCAACCTTCTTAGTAACAGTTGTGCCGTCGAAGTGAACCTTCCTGCGGTCGCTTATTTTGACCTTGCCGTCCTTGGTAGCGAAAATGGTGTGATCTCTACCGACCTGTACGTTCGTACCAGGGAGTATACGAGTACCACGCTGTCGGACAATAATAGAGCCGACTGTGGCAAAACCCCCGTCAGCTATCTTTATGCCGAGATATTTCGCGTTGGAATCGCGCCCGTTTTTGGTTGTACCCGCAGCTTTTTTATGAGCCATAGTGGTGCTAATATTAAACCAAGATGGCAGAAAACGCAAGTGGGGGCGAATATTTTGATCTCCAAGGGCTTGAGGGGGCGGAGAAACCGACCTTTTGGAGGACCCTGGAAAGCTTTTTGGCCAGCCGGTATTTTGTGGCTCTTTGCGTGGTCTTGATCGGTTTGCTCAGCTTTGTTTTGGGGCGACTGTCTAAAATAGAGGGGGCGAGGGAGCCAGTGAGGGTGATAATGCAAGAGAAGGGGACCGAAAAAAGCAGTTCCGGAGAGGTCATGGGGGCGTCGAGCGATTCAGTTGAAACGGCCCCTTCGACAGACTCAGGGCAAGTAGTCGCATCCAAAAATGGCACCAAGTACCACTACCCGTGGTGCGCCGGAGCCAAGCAGATTTCTGACAAGAACAAAATAACTTTCAATACTATTAAAGAGGCTCGGGAAGCCGGCTACACCCCCGCCTCCAACTGTAAAGGGTTGAAGTAAATATGCTACAATAGTTTTGTGGCTGAAACGCAGACTCAAAAGAAGAACGCAAGTTTTTTTACATCCCTCTACTTGGGATTTTTCTTGGCGCTTCGGCAGGTTCGAAGATCGAACAAGGCGACCACCGCTCTGATTATTTTCGTAATGACCCTGACTTTCCTGAATTTGGTGGTGGTGAGAGGGATACTCGTCGGCCTTATACAGGGCTCGGTCGAGGTATATTCAAAATATTATTCGGGAGACATATTTATCTCCAATTTACCGAAGAAAAGTTATATCGAGAACAGTCAATCGATCATCAGTGTTATAAAGGGCCTGCCGTGGGTAGAAACTTACACCGCTCGCTATGTAGAATCTGGGTCAGTCGAGGCCAATTACAAAACCCGAGTTCGACTTACCGATGATCCAAATGTGGCGGGTGGGATCGTGGCCGGTATCGATCCGGAAATGGAAGATCGAGCGACTGGCATTTCTTCAAAAATTGTTGAAGGTAGCTATCTTACCAATCAAGACACTGATTCCATCATTGTGGGGGCTAATATGCTTAAAAAATATTTAGATATCGATTCGCCAGGACTCAACTTGCTCGAAAATGTAAAGATTGGGGATAGGGTGCGAATCACGGTAAATGGCAATACGAAAGAAGTCATACTCAAAGGGGTTATCAAAAGCAAAACCGATATCGACCAGCGCATACTCATGCTTGACCAAAGTCTGCGCCCTCTTATCGGGCGAGGCGATTACAATGTCGATGAAATTGCGATAATTCTAAAGCCTGGAAGCGATCCAGCAGTGGTAAAGCAAGCATTGCTGAACAGCGGGGTGGGGCAGACTGCTCGAGTGCAGACCTTTGAGGAATCCTTACCAAAATTTATCAAAGACATGATCGACACCTTTGCGATCCTTGGTAACGTCGTCGGTTCGATCGGGCTCGTTGTGGCCTCGATCACTATCTTTATCGTGATTTTCATCAATGCAATCACCCGAAGAAAGTTCATCGGTATTCTCAAGGGCATCGGCATCAGCTCGCGGGCAATCGAGATCTCCTATATTTTCCAATCGATATTTTACGCTGGGCTCGGTATTTTGCTTGGGCTACTCATTTTGTACGGGCTTTTGGTACCATATATCACAGCCAACCCGATCAACTTCCCATTTTCTGACGGTATCTTGGTGGCTGAAGTACCGAATACTCTTTTGCGAGCGCTATTTCTTATAATAGCCACTGTTATTGCCGGATTTATCCCCGCGCGATTGGTTGTCAAACGCAATACTTTGGACTCTATATTAGGCAGATAAAAATATGATTTTAGTATCCAACCTCACAAAAGCATACAAGACTGGAAGCACTGAATTGGTGGTGCTCAAAAATCTGAATCTGGAAGTTAAGCAGGGACAGTTTATTGCGATAATTGGGCGGTCTGGTTCGGGCAAGTCGACCCTGCTTCATCAGATAGGAATTTTGGATCGACCAAATTCTGGCGACATAATTCTGGATGGGACCAACGTTTCTTTGTTGAGTGAGGAAGAACGCACAGATTTTCGACTGCGCGAGCTTGGCTATGTTTTCCAAGATTATGCTTTGGTGCCCGAGCTCACTGCGCTCGAAAATGTGGCGGTGCCTCTCTTAATGCAAGGTCTACAACAGGTGGATGCTTATGCCAAGGGCAAGAAGGCGCTTGCGAAGATTGGTCTTGGAGAGAGGTTGAACAACTTGCCGAACCAACTTTCAGGCGGTGAGCAACAACGAGTCTCGATCGCACGAGCTATAAGCCATGATCCCAAAATCATCTTTGCCGATGAGCCGACCGCGAACCTGGACACTGAAACAGCCAACACGGTTTTGCAGACATTTATCGACCTGAACAAAGAGGGTCAAACTATCGTTATGGTGACCCACGAGCCCGAGTATGCCATGTTGACTCATCGGGTGGTAAAATTGGCCGATGGCCATATTGTGGCTGACGGAAGCCCTAGCGAGGTAAAGTTGTGATAGAATAAAAAAATGAAAAGATTTTTTACCAAGAAAAAAATAATTTTAGGGGTTGTGATTTTGGTTGCGGTGGTCATCGGTATTAAAATGCGCAATGGTCAAAATGGCAAGGAATATTTGACAGCCACCACAGGAAGTGTGGTGCAAGAAATTGTCGTAACCGGCAAGGTGAAAGCCGACAACAACGTTGACCTTGGTTTCGATCGTACTGGTCGGGTAGTCAGAAGCTACAAGCAGGTTGGGGATACCGTGAGACAAGGAGAAGTTATTGCTGAGCTAGATATTTCAAGCGAGCTTGCTAGTCTTGCAAAAGAAAAGGCCTCTCTTGCAGAAGAGCGAGCGACTCTTGGTGGTAGTCGCGAGTCTTTGGCCTCAAGTATACGAGAGGGTTTTGCCTCGGCCGACAATGCTGTGCGCAACAAAGCCGACCAATTCTTTAAGCAACCGCGCACCAACCCTGTATTTGAAGTAAAGTTTACTGATGGGAACTATGTCCATTATTTCAATGTTCCGAGTGATCTCTCGATTGAGATCAATGGTAAGAGACGTGATGTCGAAGCCGAGCTCGTGCTCTGGCAAAATGAACTACTCACTTTGACTGATCAAAACGCCGAAGTCTATGCAGATCGAGCGGTAGCCCGCATGAACAAGATCTCGGACTTTTTGGACACTATGGCTTATGCAGTAAACTCATTTACCTCTGCTGACTTTGCCTACGAATCTACTGTCGCTGGTTATAAAACGGCTATCGATAGCGCCCGTTCAGCGGTTAGTACCTCGCGTACTTCGATCATAAACACCAAAGAATCAGTGAGTCAGATCGGCAGTGTCGGCAGTGTTGGTCAAGCAAGGATCGATCAGATCAATGCTTCAATCGCTGGTATCGAGGCCTCGATTAACAAATCAAAAATAATCGCTCCGTTTGCTGGTACCATCACTCTCCAGGATGCCAAGGTTGGTTCTATCGCGCCCGCGGGTAGCAGACTCGTATCTATCATTTCAGAAGGGCAGATTAGCATTGAGGCCAATATTTCGGAAGTTAATATTGGCAAGGTACAGGTAGGCAATAAAGTCAGGATCGAGTTCGACTCCTTCCCGTCGGATGTATTCGAGGGCGAAGTAGTATATATAGAACCAGGCGAAACTTTGGTTGACGGGGTGGTCAATTACAAGACCCGCGTTTCGGTCAAACCAGACTCTCGATTAAAAAGCGGAATGACTGGTAACCTCAATATTGAAACGGCGCGCAAAGATGGCGTGGTTACTCTGCCGAGCTATGCACTTATAAAGGAAGGCGACAAAACCTTCGTCAATAAATTCGACGGGACGGCGACTACCAAAGTCGAGGTCAAGACCGGAATAATGGGTAGCGACGGCCTGAGCGAAATTGTAGCCGGTCTAGAAGCTGGTGATACAGTAGAGTATGCGAGCGGTAATTAAAAGTTAAACGATTTAGAACAATGGGTATCTTCAACAAAAACGAAAATGAATGGTCAGTACCGGCAAGTATTTTAGTTGGTTCGGTCATAATAGCGGCGAGTATTTTTTTGAGTTTGAATGGAAGCGGATCTTCCAATCGAGGAACACAAAATGCGGGACAGCAAAGTAACGATACTCCTCCAGAGCAAGTAGATGTAGCCAAAAGAAAAGACGCGCCTACATTGGGCTCCGGCAAAGTCGAGATAGTAGTCTTCTCGGATTTTCAATGCCCATTCTGTCAGAGCTTTTGGGCTGGAGCTTACAAACAAATCAAGGAGAAGTATGTAGATACCGGCAAAGCCAAATTAGTTTTTCGACATTTCCCATTGCCGATTCATCAGTTTGCCGAGAAGGCCGCTGAGGCCTCGGAGTGTGCTTATAAGCAGGGCAAATTCTCCGAATATCATGATACGCTTTTTGCCAGCACGCGATCTGACGGCTCGGGGCTCAGTACCACTGACCTGAAAAAATACGCTGTTAATCTCGGACTCGATGCGCAAAAATTCAATCAATGTCTTGATTCGGGAGAGACAGCAAACATTGTGAAGAGTGATATCGCTGATGGTGAGAAGGCACAGGTGAACGGCACCCCGACAATATTTATAAATGGTAAACGCGTGGTGGGAGCCCTACCCTTTGCTGAATTCGAAAAGGTTATTGAGGCCGAGCTTTAGAGCATAAAAATTACACCACATTTTTCCAATGGAAGAGGGTGACCCTCTTCTATTACGAAGGGGAAAGGTGAAAGGTCCAGACGCCGAAGCGGTCTGGACCTTTTGGTTATTCAACCCCGGCGTCATAGTTGACGCCGAAGTCGAAAGAAGAACTACTGGCGGAGACCCGTCCCGTGAGCCCGTAGGCTCCGGAGACCTTAGGGGTCTCAACGAATACCACGTACACCCCTTGTATGGGGGTGGCCGCCGGGAGGAGCTTTTGAGAGACTCCTCCGAACTCTACTTCCACCGGTACCTGGGAGGCGGTGAACGCCTCGAGGCCCGATAGGAAGATTTGGATGGTTTCGTTGGCGCGGATCGGATTGTCCGGTCCGGCCGTGGTGCCGTCCGCGCGAGCGATGAGCCCCACGGCGGGGGATCCAAGCTCCGGGCGGAAGCGGGTGGCGATTGTCGCCGTGCTTGGCACGGGGACCCCGTCGACGAGTCGGACGAGAGCAAGGATGCTCTCGCCTCCGAGGGCCGGACCCTGAGCTTGCGCCCAGACCGAACCTCGGAACATCGACGGGAGGACGATCTCGATCGCTTCGGGCGTGGCCCTCAGCACGGTTACTTCCTCATGGTAACCGTTGACCATGACCCGAAGGGGCATGGTCCCAACTTCTCCTTGCTCGTAGACGCGGTCCACGAGTGACGTGCCGCGGATCGTCACCAAGTCACTGTACGTGAACTTGGAAGATCCGGACCAAGTGCCCTCAACCCCAGTTATTGAGAAAGGGGAGAGGGAAGAGGAGGAACATTTGCCGGATGCGCACCGGCGAGCGATTGCGAGGGCGGAAGTGGCGTTCAGCACCACTGGCTCCTCGAAGACACCTTGCAGGTATCCCGAGAAGCGTCCGCCAAGCGCGAAGCTCTTGAGCATTGCCGGCGAGAAATTCTCGCTAGTCTGCTCAAGGATGAGCCCGACTGTTCCCGCGACTTGCGGGGCGGAGAAAGATGTGCCGGCCACCGTGCCGAGAGATGTCTCGACGACAGCCGGAGCGCCGATCTCGACGGCCGGCCCGAAGTTTGAGAACTCGATCTTGCGGTCAGCACCATCGGTGCCTCCAACGCAGATCAAATTCTCGAGGTTCGAGAGCGAGCAGGGGAGCCAATTTGAATTTGGCTCAACCCCACTAGAGGCGTTCCCAGCCGAGACCACGAAGGTGGCTCGATCTTTGAGCGATCCGATCGCAAGTCGCCACATTTCTGGGTCGCCCCAGAATTGCAACGACATATTCACGACCAGTCGCTCATACGGGAGCAAGTGCAAACGGAGCAGGGCCCGGAGCACAAGTGCTTCCGACCCCACCAGAATTTTACCTTCGCCGTCGGCACGCGGAACTGTGTCGAGCACTCGATAAGAAATTATCGGTGTAGATGACACGAACCCTGCCGTGCGACCGGCGATGATCTCAGCGACCTCCGTCCCGTGTCCGGCCCTGTCGTCGAAGGCGGTGCCTCCGACGAACGAAGCGGAGTTGGTGGGATCCACACGCTGATGAAGCTGCGGATTACCTACCTGGACACCGGAATCCACAACGACGATACCCCGAAGGGTCGTCGATGAGGATGTTGCCGTAAGTGGTAGGATGGGAGCGAGTCCCACCTGCACCAACCTCTGCTGCGTTGCCGCAGACACGGCTGGTGTTTGGGTTTGCGTCGAGTACACGACCGCGCTTACGCGCGCTGACTCAACCACCTTTTTTCCACCACTTTTCTGTAGTAAGTCGCATCCAAGTCCCTTTTGGGGGACGTAGACGACCCATCTGTCGGCACCGATATCTTCGATTTTGGCGCGAGCCACCGTTCCCTTGTAAGGGAGGTTGGGCTCGATCCACTCAAACTTCGCCGAGCCGGGCAGGATTGCCCCGAAAAGCTCGGGCTTCGTGCTGACCTGCTCACGGGGCACATTGGCCCACAATCCTTGCGTCCCACGGTATTGTGTTTCCGTGAGTGTCGCAAGGCACTGCAAGTCAGTCAGCTGGATCTTGTTACTTGTTTGGAGCTGGCCAAAGGCGAGCCCCGGGAAGGTTGCAAAAAACACTACAACTAACCAGAGCATAACAGCTCCTCCTTCTTAAAAGAGACGAATTATTTCAAATAACGATGAAACTGGCTTAATTATATAGCTTTTTTTGCTTTTGTCAAGCAAGGTATTTTGGGGATAAGTGGGGGACAAGACGGACCACTTTCTTTTCCACAGGCGTCTCCGACGGGGTGGCATTTTGCAGGTATAATTTATACAAATGACTACAGGGCAAAAAGTTTTGTTGTTACTCTCGATCATCGTCATTGTTGTTTTGCTTGTGCTCTACCGGACCGGCTCGTGGCAGAAGGGGATAGAGGGGGTACCCCTAGACCCGACAGTCAAGAGTACAACCAAAGTCGTTGAGCAAACCGAACTCCCAATTGGCTTACCCGATGACTTACCTCTAGAAAAAGGTATTGTGCTCGAAAATAGTGAAAACCAAAATAATTTCTATAATTCTGCTTGGCAACCACAATCGGAGACGCAGAGTATACATAAGTATCTTTCGAAAAAAACTGTTGAGGAAAATGCCAAAATTTTCGAAAAGTATTTTGCTGATAAAAAATGGAAGGTAACCTTCAACCTAAAGCAAGACGAGCTTAGTTCTCTTAATACGCCGAAAATAAAAATGTATATGGCGAAGAAAGAGGGCTTCGAAGGATTGCTCAAGGTTGTTATTACAGAGAACGCATCAACCAAGGATGTTTACGTCGAGGTGTCAGTAACCAAGTAACATTATGAAAGAAAAACTCAAATCCTTTTTTGTGCATTATCGAATCTTCGTGCCTGTGATTATCCTAGGAATGTTTGTTGTTGGAGGATTCCTTTCGAACTTTACCGAAGTATCTGCTGTGCAATGTACCGGATATACTTGCGAGGACGTAGGCACTTGTGTGTACACCTCAACCGCCCCCGCACCGGTTTGTCCCACTGGGCAATGGGTCAACTGTCAGACTAGATCTAGCACTGATGCCGCTACAGGAGAGACGGTCACAACACAGTATTGTGAGTGCTCAGTATATTGTAATTATTCTGGCAAATATATTTCTGGATCGGCCTGCTCGAATCCTTGGTGTAGTTACGCATACTCCAACACGAGCTGTAGTCTGGGCTCTGCTCCTTGTGGCCGAGTAACTACCTATACTTCGGGGGGGAGTAGTGGCGACGGAACCACACAAGAAACTTGTCCAACCGGAGTTTTCGATATTACCGCCGCGGGAGGTACTAGCGTTTCTGGTTATATTGATGAGGCGATACCGCTTAGCTTTTCTATTACAAGTGGACCTAAGAAGAATGATGTTGCTGTAATAACCAAGATAGTAAACTGTCCGGTTGGGGCAACGTGTACCTCCGACTCTACCTACAATGTGAATACTTCGAACGGTGCTACCCCAGGGACGATGTTTATCACTCCGCGCACGACCACTCCTGGAACATACAGTGTGGACATTAAGGCATATGATAGCGACAATCCCGAATGTCCCAAGATCATTACCTATTCCGTCACTGTTAAGGCCTCGCGCAAAGTAGTTTGCGATGCGACGTGGCGTGAGATACCGCCGGGCACTATTCCAGATATAAGTTCTGGTCCTTGGATACTTTGGAACAATGGCGCTACCAACAACGAAAAGTATTTCAAAGCAACTTACAATGGGCGATATTATACCCAGTACAATCAGCTTACTACGGCTTTCGGCAATTTCTCAACATTTTGTAGGTATCTAAATGGTATGAGTGACACTTGTACTTGGGATTATCAGGTTACTATGCCGAATACAGGCGCTTACGGATATCCTGCTATATATGGTTGGGCAACAAACTCCGGTGCTATCGGTGCAACCCAGAGTGCTACTGATTCTAGCGGGAGGATTATGGAAGTGCGTCGCAATGGAAATGCTTTCGAGGCAAAGTGTACCATGCCACAGTCAACAACGGTAGCCGTTTGCGATGGCACTTGGCGATATTTGCACGATCGAGGGGCGACTGATTACCAGCCAGTCGGCATATATGTCGGCAGTACTCTAGACAGCCAATATAAAGATGCGATCGTGATCGCTGTGGGAGGACAAGGAGCTACTACCAATGCCTATGTTCAGAGTTGCAAATTTAACGGCAATAGCAATTGTAACTTTGATTCGAGTTGGACGGGTATTGGTGCCGTTACCTCGCTTCCTCTCAACTTATCTCTTGGCTGGTCTCTTAATGTTGCTCTAAAGACGACGTGGGCTAACGGTAATTGGGTTTATAATATAAATCGTAGTAGCGGTTGGTCTGGGTGGAGTGATCAAGGTGCAGACAACGGCATACTCTGGGGTCAGCCATATAGATTTGTGGATAAAGTCGGCCGTACTTGGCAAGTGCGTAATGCAAGCGGGGGAGTTGCCTATGCTTGTGGCGATACACCAGTCTGCGCCGTTCTAAACTACAATAGCTCTAAGAGTAGTATTTCCAAAACTAGTCTATCGGCTGGCGAGGCATTTACGGTAAAGTGTGATTATGGGGTAAGAGGTATCGATGCTGTCGGTGTGACGACATCTGGTGGAGCGTCCTGTGCTTTCTCGAGTTGGGATAGCGGTAATACCACCCGCACAACGGCAAACTTTAATTGTACCGCGGGCAATACCGGTGGAACCTTCCCGGTATCTTGTACCAACGTTGCCGGTTCCTCATCCAATATTTGTGCCCAATCGAATTCATTGGGGAATATAACAGTCACCGCGCCCGTATCGGCAGTCGCTGATATCACCGCTAGTCCGCTCTCTGTACCATACAACACAGCTTCTACTATAAGTTGGACCTCAACCAATGCTACTTCATGTTCTGTCGATACGGGCTGGACCGGCACTTCAGGCAGTCGCTCATCTGGCAATCTGACGGGCGATAAAACTTACACCCTAACCTGCCTGCCGAGCGGTATTAATTCGGTTGATAGCGTGAGAGTTAGTGTGCAGGTGCCCAATCAGTACGGGCTCACGGTGCTAAAGTCAGGGCAGGGAAGGGTAACCAGCTCCCCATCGGGAATTGATTGTGGTGGCACATGTTCGAAAGATTTTGACCAAGATACCAACGTTGTCCTCACGGCGACACCGGCTTCAGGTAGAATATTCACTGGTTGGACGGTGCAGGGCGGTGGATCGTGTCCGGGCACGGGAACTTGCACGGTTACTATGAGCTCGGCCAAAACTGTAACAGCCAACTTTGCTCTAAACCCCAATTTTATCGAATTTTAGGGTCCAAAATTAGACCACACTTTACTATTGACAGCAAGAGTTAAAAGTGCTATTATTATAGCAGGTCCAGTGAATGCTGGATTTTTGCTTATCTGGGCAGAGCTGATCCTGCTATGCAGGAAAGGCGCTTAGCCAGATATGAGAGAGGCGAAGAGTGTCAAAGCGGGGCAAACTTTATGAGTCGCGCTCCGATTCTTTCACTTTTCACCTCCCGCACGCTCTTGGTGTAAGGTCTGTTTGGGTAAGGGCAGTGTGGATTAAAATTAAACAATTGGCTTATTTTTGGAACTACAGCTCTAGGGCTACTTGTCATTGCAGGTAGCATAAGTGGTACTTTGAATTCTAATCAAGTTTCGATTCCGGCCTCGCTCAGCAATGAGCCGGTCGCAGTCGAAGCGAAACAAATGACTGCCGAAGAGTATGTGAGAAATTATTTCTCCGACATACCGGTTATGGTCGAGATCGCGAAATGCGAATCTCGATTCAGGCAGTATGATGTGAACGGTGAAGTCCTACGTGGCGAAGTCAATTCGCTCGATCGCGGAGTGATGCAGATCAACGAGTACTATCATGGCGAAGATGCCAAGAAGCTCGGATTCGACATCCTTACGATCGAAGGCAATACCGCTTATGCGAGATATATTTTCGATAAGTATGGTGTGCGCCCATGGAAGTCCTCAGGCGCTTGCTGGAGCAAAACTCTGGCCTACAACGACTTCATTGTCAATAGATAAGATCCAAGGGTAGGGCAGGGGGTCGCATGGCCCCTATCCTGCCAAAAACAAAAAGCCCCTCTGTGCCAAACAGGGGGCTTTTTGTTTTGCTTGGCATGGGTGAGCTTTCTTAATAGGGAAGAATGTTAAAAAATAAATTTTGGCGAGAAAAAATTTTGGGCTGTGTAATGACTAAGGGGGTGGCCGACTACCAAAGATTAGTAACGTCGCACAATATATCTTTTGGGTAGTATACTATAGGGCGAATGTAGCGCTCTTGATTTGAGCCGTGTTGCTAGATCTTGTTCTTTATCCACTCCCATGCATTCATGATCGAGTCTCCGTACCTGCCCCAAATCCAGAGCCATCCTTCGTAGACCTTGCCTATCACATCTATGTCGTAGACATACTTGAGTAGGACTAGCGCGACGACCAGTATGATTGTGATTTTTATAAATCCCCTATTTTGATTTTTCATTTTTTGCAAAAATTATTTTTAAAAAAATTTTTAATTTAATTTAGAAATATGGTGTTGGGTCCAAGTAAGCGGACGGGTCAGACATCGGTATTACGACATTCTTGCAATTTTTACTCGAAGAGTACTTTTGGACCACTACGCCTTGGCTCGCCAAAAGTGTGAGGTGAAGATGGGGACCAGTCGCGTAGCCGGTCTGGCCTGAGTAGCCGATAAGCTCACCTACACTAACTGACTGGTTGGGCACCACCTTTATGAGGTCGAGGTGGGCATAAAGACTTGAAAGGCCGTTCGGGTGCTTGATCAAGACCCACTTGCCATAAGAATAGCACCCACGCTGTTCGTCAGTGTTGCCGGTGGCCTCAACTACCCCTGAGTAAACTGATTTTATGGGTGTCCCACGACTAGCCCTAAAATCAATGCCGTTGTGGGTGCCTGATGTATACAATCGCTTCGCGTCAACTGTTCTGCCAAACGCTTGGGTAATGTAGACATCATCTAGTGGCCACGATAGAACTCCCGTTTTAGCACTCGGGTAGCTTTTGGGATCGATGACTCGCTTGAGCTGAGATTCGAAATCAAAAAGCTCCTTTTCGAAACGGGCTTTCTCGGCTTGTTTTTGGGCAAGCATTTTCTTGTATTCAGCTTCTTGGTTTTTGGTTACAGCAAGTAGGTTGTTGCGCTCCTTCTTGCTGTTGTCGAGTATCTTGTATTGGTCTTTGAGCTCTGATTGGAGCGAGAGAAGTTTGGCCTTTTCGCTTTCAGTCGCTTCTTTTTTATCAGCCAGATCTTCCTTGAAGACGGCGAGCTCCTTTGATCGCGCTCGGATCTCCTTTTGGAACTGGCTAATTGACTCGTAATTGTCTAAGACCTCAGAAATACTTTGATTGCTAAGGATTTCCTCAATGAGAGATTGTTCCTCACTTTGCCTCATGGCATTTAAGGTTGAAGCGACGGCCTGCGAGTTTACCGACATCTTTTCTTCGGTGGTGGTCATTTGGCCACTCAATTCTTTTATACGAAGGTTCGACTTCGCAATGCTTGCTTCGCTTTTGCGGATTTCCGCGTTGAGCTTTTTTTGACTGAGCTCGAGCTCAGTAATCGCATTTTTTAATGTTTTGGCTTGCGTACCCACGGCGTCTACCTGCTTTTCGTAGGATTTTATCTCCTCCTCGATTTTCTTGATAGTTGTATTATGATCTTCGATTTTACTTCGCAATTCACCTTCCGTCTGCGCAAAAACCCATGACCAATTGGTTAAAAAAAAGATAACCGCCAAAAACAGCGCAAATGTTTTTTTATAGTTTGGATAAGGCATTTTGGATTCGTTGTTGCGTCTCTTCCTTGCCCAATATCATTATAAGAGTATGTGGGTCGGGAGATTTTTCCCTGCCCGATAGGGCAGTGCGGAGTGGCCAGAGCACGTCCCCTTTCCCCTCTTTTTCGGCGTATTCAAATATCTCTTGCCAAGCAAGGTCGATATTTTCTGATTCGGTAATGATTTCGAGCATTCTTGTCAGGTGGCCTCTGGCCTTTTCTTGGTTGGACTTCTTCCAGACCAGTAATGGGGCTTCGTAAGTGGGAAGATCAAAAAGATAATCATATTCCCCCGCCTCCAGTAGTTCGGAAACCTCGCCCCAACGATGGATTCGGTCGATAAGAATTTGCATAAATTTATGCATAAATTCCTCGTTTTGGCTTTTGGGATGGTCACACCACTTCGTTTTTGAAAATTGAAAATTGAAAATTGAAAAATTTTCTTCGGCACTCTGTCGAAGAATGTGCTCACGGTTGATCCAATTGAGCTTTTCGATATTGAATATGCCACTTTTTTTCTGGACCCTTTCAATATCAAAATTATTGATCAATTCTTCCTTGCTAAAAATCTCTTGTTCTGTGCCAGGGTTCCAACCAATGAGAGCGAGGAAATTAACCATTGCTTCCGGTAGGTAGCCAGCTGTTTTGTAATACGATACGGAAACAAACTCTCCATGTTTGCGCTTAGAAAGCTTGGATTTGTCTTCAGCCAAGACGAGTGGTACATGCGCGTATATTGGTCGAGGAGCGCCTATAGCTTCCTGAATAAGTATCTGTCTCGGAGTATTCGATATTCCGTCGTCACCCCGTATTATATGTGTCACTCCCATTTCGAAGTCATCGACAACTACGGCCATGTGGTAGATTGGTTCATCGAGACTTTTAGCAATAACAAAATCCTTCAGATCCGAAGTGTCGAATTCTATATCTCCTCTTATGAGGTCGTGAAATTTTATTTTCGTATTTGGATTCTTGAACCGTATAACTTCCGCCCTCTGGCCTTCTTCAGTAAACTCTTCTTTGGAAAGATAGGCCTTGCCTTCTTCAATCAATTTGGTCAGGTATTTTTTGTAGACGTCTGTTCGGTCTGATTGACGCACAGTGGTAGAAAAATCCGGCTCTATCCCGAGCCACTTCAGGTTGTCGATTATGTCGTTTGCGTATTCTTCCTTGGACCTTTCTTTGTCGGTATCTTCGAGGCGGAAAACGATTTGTCCGCTGTTTTTCTTGGCAAAAAGATAATTAAAAAGCAGGGTCCTGACATTTCCTACATGCAACAATCCAGTCGGGCTCGGCGGATATCGGACGATAATCTTTTTTTGCGCTTCCATAAACTCATTTTAGCACAAATTATCGCCCTCCTCACCTATCCCAAATTCTCGTGTCCTAGAGCGATTGACAGCAATTCCTTTGCGATCATGTCAGCAGCGTCGGGCTTAAAGAAGGCCTTGGCGGCGACAGACATCTTTTGATACAAATCTTTGTTTTCGAGAATTCGGTGAATTTCGGAGAGGAAGATGTTGGGTCTGAGGTTGTCTTCTTCTATGACTGAAGCGGAGCCGGTCGAGGCGTAGGCATAAGCGTTCTTGGTCTGGTCGTGGCTCGTCTTTTCGGGGATGGGAACGATGATGGCCGGCTTGCCCCACGAAGCAATCTCAAATATGGTAGAGCCCGCTCGGCTCACTACGAGTGAGGCGCAACCGGAGGCCATACTCATCTCAAGTGAGCTGAGGTAGCCGAAAGGTTTGTAATTCTTTTTGTTCGGACTGTCGAGCAATATGGCGTCAGCTGATTCTTTTATTACGCTGATATTGTTCTCACCGGTTTGGTGGATTATTTGAAAGTTCTTTACCAATTCGGGCAGAGAATCCATGACAATGTTATTGAGAGTTTCTGACCCTTGAGAGCCGCCCATGATAAAAATGGTTGGAGTGCTTTCATGAAAGTCGAAAAATTCAAAAACTCCTTCGGTTAGCGGCGTAAGCCGTTCAGCAAGTATCGGTTGGCCCGTGTAGGCGGTGCGATTTTCTGGGAAGAAGGCGGTGGCTTGTTTGTAGGAAACGGCAATGCGCTTGGCAAAATGACCAGCCCATTTATTTACCAAGCCAGGGGTCGAATCCGATTCGTGAATGAAAACTGGGATACGCAGAATTCTCGCCGCAAGTAACGTTGGGAAGCTCGCATATCCTCCCTTACCAAAGACTACATCGGGAAAAATGTCGAACAGGTCGAAAAAGGTGCTGATTGATCCCCACAAAGTTTTGAAGAGGTCAAAAAAGTTTTTTATCGAGAAGTACCGTCTTATTTTACCAGCAGTCACCTTCTTGAATTCAATATCGTGGTCATAAAGAATGCCTTGGCTATAGGGCGAAACCGAAAAGAAGTACATCTTCGGAGTGATAATTTTCTTTTCTTTGCAGATCTTCTTTATGGATTCAATAATGGCAATGATCGGATAAAAGTGTCCCCCCGTACCTCCGCCTGTAAAAACTATTTTCATAATTGTTTCTAAATTTTCAATTTTCCTTATTTTTTAATGGTCGAATCTGTTTAGAGTAGCGGGAAATGTTCATTACGATGCCGGCCTCCACAAGTGTAATAAATAATGCCGTCCCCCCGTGGCTAATAAATGGCAAAGGGATCCCGGTAAGGGGTAAAACGCCGATCATCCCCCCTATATTTACAAAGGCCTGCGACACAATAAGTATAACAATGCCGATCGAGAGAAGTCTACCGAATTCGTCTGGTGCGCCAGAGGCGATCTTGAGTCCGTAAAGGCCAAACAAAACAAAAGTGAGCATGATAGCACTGCCCCCGACAAAGCCGAATTCCTCGGCCGCCACAGCAAAGACAGAGTCGCCGACTGGTTCTGGTAGATATGCAAATTTCTGAACGCTTTGGCCGAATCCCCTACCCCAGACACCGCCCGAGCCGACGGCAATGAGCGATTGACGTAGTTGGTAACTTGTGGTTAAAGTGTTTTCGGCTGGCTTGAGCATGGAAGTAATACGTTGCATGACATAGGGCCTCATAAAGGCGAGTCCGGCGAGGCACACTACCCCGAAAATTAGGATCGTCAGGATGTGTTTCCATTTTGCACCCGCGGAGAGATACATGGCCAAGGCCGAAAACACGATAACGGCGAAAGTGTCGGTATCCGGCTGGGCCAAAAGGACAACTCCCACAATCGATACCAAAATAATGAAGGGCAAAAGTCCCCAATTGAAAGTTCCGATTTTTTGTTTGAAGGCCGAACCCCAAGCGGCGAAGTAGATAATAAAACCGAGCTTAAGCAACTCTGAGGGCTGAAAGGTTATGACCCCAAGATCAATCCAGCGATTGGCTCCGCCGTGTGGCAAGCTGAGTTGTGGTATGAAAACAAGGAGTGTTATCAAAATAGAAAAAATAAAAATGAATATAGAAAACTTTTTCCAAATATGGTAGTCGATCCGTGCTGTGAGTAGACAAGCGATTGACCCTAGGAACAATCCTAAGAAAAGTTGGCTAAATGCGACGCTCGAAAACTTGAGAGGATTTTGCGCAAGGATACCCAAGGAGGCCGAGCTAAAAATAAAAAAACCGCCAACCGCCAGAAGAATTGTCAGGAACAAAAAAGGTCTATTTATTTTTTCTCGGCCTTTCGGCATGCAATTATTCTAACACAAACCACTACCCGATGAGTGCGAGGATAATACCAAGTATGGCCGATACAGCTCCGAATATCCAATACCGCATCGTTACTTTATAGGAAGGCCAGCCGATCGCTTCGAAGTGGTGATGGAGGGGTGCAACTAGGAATACTTTTTTGCCTCGAAACTTCTTCGAAATTATTTGAATGATGTTTGAGCCGACCGTGATAACCAGGGGGAGAGCGATAATTGGTAGGACAAAGATACCAAAACCCCCACCAAGCGAATCAGTCATAAAGGCCACAATTCCAAGTGTGATGGTAAGGCCCATCATGCCAGTGTCGGACATATAATACCGCGCAGGTGGGATGTTGAACCAAAGAAAGGCGAGTATTGCTCCGAGTACCGTGGCACAGAAGGCCGCTAAGTCATATTGTTGCTGGTAAAATGCAATACCGCCATAAGCGGCAAACATCGAGGCGAACACTCCACCCGAGAGGCCATCAATACCATCTATTACACCACCGGCGTAGATTCCGAGAATGACTATAACAAAGAATGGTATGAACAAGTATCCTAGATAAATCTCGGGTAGTATCCGACCGAAGCTGCCAATTGTCTCCACATCCAGTTTGAAGAAAAACCAAAGTGCGCAAAGTAGTGCAATGACGCCTACAATAGTAAGCCGGTTTCTGAGTCTCAAACCACCAGCTTCGTAAGCGCCATCGACTGGTCTTGTGACCAAGTAGTCGTCGATTAGCCCAACGAATGCTCCGATCATGAGGGTTGCGAGAGGAATCCAAGTTTGGTTGCGAGAAAGTATATCAAGATTTATTAGTGATTGATTGCCACTAAACTCTGCTAGTATCCAAATCAGTGCGATAACCAAAAAAGTAGAGCCCCATACTACTACCCCTCCCATGCGGGGTGTGTTGACCTGAGTCTCTTTGTGGAGCTGGTTGAAAATAGGCGCGTCATTGCCCAAGACATCCAACTTGCCCGCCTTCTTCTTCCACATTTTGTATTTGTAGAGAAAGTTGGTGAGAGGCGGAGTCATTAAAACACCACAGATGAAAGCGAGCACTGATGGCAAAAATATCTTTACTATATCTATGGTCATAGAATTCTGATAGTACTTAATTCTTAATAAATTTCATTGTGGCCTCTACGAGCTTCAGTGTGTCTTCAAATCGCCCTTCTTGGGAAGATCCAAGCACAGCTACGATTATGGGGTGGTTTAGTCCGGCGTCAAAGGCGATCACTAAATTCCCGCCGGCTAAATCAGTGTACCCAGTCTTGGAGGCTAAAATTCCTGGTATTTGATCAACCTTCGAATTGGTGTTCATGGCGTTATACACGCTCGCGCTACTTCTGATAGAAAGATTGCTGTAGCGGGTTGCCTCAAGCAAAGCTGGAAATTGCTTTAAAGCGTATTCAAAAATGAGAGCCAAATCTCGAGCCGAACCGTAAGCCCCGCCGCGATCGACACCTTGGTCTAGCCCGTGCTCATTCCAAAAGTGACTATTTTCGGCTCCAACGAAGTTTGCTGTGTCGTTCATCTTTGTGATGAAATCAGTCATCGTACCTCGCATCTTTTCTTCGGAGGCGCGAGCCAGTGCGTGCGCGCCGTCGTTGGATGAAGTAATAAGGACAAAGTCGATAAGGTTGTGGGCTTGCCACTTATCACCGACAACCAACTTGGAGTCACCGTCGGGCAGCAGATCTTCCGGGCGAATTGTTACGGAATCGTCTGCGGTCAAAACTTGGTTTGCGGTTATCGCGGTCATCACTTTGGTGAGCGACGCGAGTGGTAAGGCCAAATCGGGATTCTTGGAAAAGATTTCCTGTCGGTTTACCACATCCCAGACCAACACAGCGCGGGCCTCAAGTGGGATATTATCGAAATAACTCTGTTTGTGAGCGGGCTTTTCGGTTGTGGCTTTGCTTGGTTCACCATTGACCAAAATACCAAAAATCACTATCGAAAATATGGAAAAGAAAAATAGGGCGCGGACAAAGTAGCGGGTGCGCTTTTTGATGTCATTATTTATAACCGACAGTTGATTATTGTTCTCCTCCATAATTAATTTGTCTCTTTTTCTTCACTTTCCATGCGATCGACTGCCTCATGAAGCTCTTGCTCCAATACCTCGAATTCCGGAAGTTCGGCAAGCGCCTTTATCCCGAGATGGGCCAATAACAAAGAAGTGGGCTTATAAATAAATCCCCTCTGATCATCCCTGGATTCGGACCTTTCGATAAGTCCGCGTGTCAAAAGGTTGCGTATTATAAAGGAAGAATTGACTCCCCTAATGAAATCAATCTTCCTTCGGCTTATTCCTTGGCTATTATAAAGGATTATGGCGAGGGTTTCGAGTCCGGCTTTGCCTATTTCCCGACTCATTTCTTCCTTGGCTATTTGCTCGATGAGTTCGGTCATTTGGGGAGCAGTCGCAAGACTTGCTTCTGTATCGGTAAGAATGAGGCAAATCCCCCGCTCTTTAAGCGAAGTTTGGAGTCGCTTTAGGCCTTCTATTACTTCCGACTCGCTCTGTTGCAAAAGGTGCGCGAGCCGGCTCACCTCTACTGGTTCGTTCTTATAAAAAAGGATGGCCTCTAGCTTTTGTTCCATTGGTGTTAATTATACGTTGGAGTGGCTATATTTTCACTCTCCATCTCGATGTCGCCGAAATGAGCTTCTTGATTGACCCGCACCACCCCGCGTTTGACGAGCTCGAGCATGGCAAGGAAGCCGACAATCAAGTTGATTTTACCTTCTCTGTCGCCCACACCTTTGCCAGCAAAATCTCTGAAGCTCATCTTAAAACTTTTTTGAATTCGATCTGATAAGCTATCGATCATCTCTTCTAGACTGATTATTTTTTCTACTCTAACCTTGGGCAAAACGGCCGGCTTGGGCAAGTTCTGCAAAGCTCTGAGTAGATGCGCATGTAGACTCGCTACTTCGATTTCTTCCGTTGGAGCAAAGACGACTGTGCGAGTCTTGCTTTCTTGAGGGAAGAAAAGAAAGCTACCAAACATCCGGCGGATAGCGACCGCCAAGGTTTTGTATTTCTGGTATTCGCGCAGGCGCTCTTCTAGATCTTCGATACTCCCCTCTTCTTCGGGTGTAAGCTCGAGATTGGGCAAAAGTGACTTGGATTTTAAAAGAAGCAGAGTCGAGGCGATCAAGATAAACTCTGCACTGTCGCCTAGGGGGAACTCCTCGTGTCTTTTGATGTGCTCGAGAAATTCGTCGGCTACCTGCGAGAGCGACACGTTGCTAATATGCAGTTTGCGCCTTTCTATGAGGTCGAGCAAAAGATCGAGTGGGCCCTCAAATTCGCCCACTTTGACTTTGAAATCAGTTTCCATTGTTCCTTATTTTACCACACCGCCTCCCCTTTTTTCCGTTTGACAGGGGTTTTTTGTTGTGCAATCCTTATGTCAGATCCAATCAATCTGATGGTCTCCTTTCCCCAGCACGGGGTCCGCGGTTCCTCCGGCCGCACCCGTACGCAGGAGACCTCCTTGGGCCCTGGTAAGCGTCGGACATGATCCCCGTCGACACTCCCACCAGGGCCCTTTACTTTACTAATTTTTCTTCTCGTCCTTCTTCTCCACTTTAATACCCAATTCGCGTAATTGTCTTTCTGAAAGCTCTTTCGGAGCTTTCATTACCGCTGTCTGGCCTCCACGAGTCATTGGGAAGGACTGCACTTCTCGCAAGAATGTTTCTCCTGTTAGGTTCATGATATTGCGCTCGACTCCGAGAGCGATACCACCATGTGGAGGTGTGCCATATTTGAAGGCCTCGAGCATGTGTCCGACACTTGATTCGATCTCTTCATCGCTGTAGCCCATCACTTTGTATGTTGCTTTGAGTATTTCTGGCTTATGGGCGCGGATCGATCCACCTCCGGATTCGTAGCCGTTGCAGACAAGGTCGTATTGAGTGGTGAGGATATCTTCGATGTTCTTGCCTTCCATGAGCCATTCTACGTGTTCAGGGATCGGCATAGAAAACGGATTGTGGGTAAAGGTCCAGTTGCCCTTCTCCATTCCCGTCCCACCATTTGGGTCAGTTTTTTCGAAGAATGGGAAGTTGACCACCCAAGCATAGGCGAGTATCCCCTTCTCCTTTTCTTCTGGTGTGCGCATATCAAACTTGTCAGCACCATATTTGGCCATCGCGTCTTTGTACGAAATACGTGGGAAGGGCTTTTCTTTGATCGTGTAGCCCAACGACTCTACAACCTCGGTTACCATGGCTTCTACTGTATTCATCACATCTTCCATCTGAACAAAAGACATTTCGAGGTCTACTTGAGTGTGCTCAAATCCTCTGTCCGCCCGAAGGTCTTCGTCGCGCACGGCTCTTGCGATCTGGAAGTATCTTTCCATGCCCCCAACCATGAGTAGCTGTTTGTACTGCTGGGGTGACTGTGGAAGAGCATAAAACTTCCCAGGGTTGAGTCGGCTTGGTACGACGAAGTCTCTCGAGCCTTCGGGTGTTGATTCGGTCAAAAGCGGGGTTTCGATCTCGGTAAAAAACTTCTTAAACAAATGTTCGCGTACTCGCTTCACAAATTCGCTTCGTAGTCGGATATTTCTTTGCATTCTTTCGCTGCGCAAATCGAGATAGCGGTATTTGAGACGCGTGTTCTCGTCGATTACGGAGGTATCGGAAGTGATTTCGAACGGGAGTGTGTCAGCTTTGTTTAGCACTTCTAGACCCAACACTTCCATCTCGATATCACCGTTTGCTACCTTGTCATTGACCATCTTTTCTGGCCGCTTGTTGATCTTGCCCTTTACTGTGAGAACCCACTCGTTACGAACTTCCTTGGCTTTTTCTACGAGCTCCTTTTGGTTTGGTAAAACCACCCCCTGCACTTTGCCGGTCATATCACGAAAATCGAAGAAGACCATCTTACCTTGGTCGCGCACTACGTCTACCCAACCTTGAATCAAAACCTCCTCGCCCACTTTTTGACCCAAATCCTTAATGTATGTTCTTTGCATTTTTTTGGCGGAGGGATTTTCTTATAAACAAAATAGCCCCTCCGAATTTATAATTTATAAATTCGCAGGGGCGATTTCGTGTCAACTTTACTCACTGAGTTTTGTTGGCCTAGGCGCGGTACCACCCTGGTTTGTTCTCTTTTGGCTTGTCGGAGCCCTCCTCGCATTGCTCGGAGCCGGAAGATTCTACTTTCCTTTTGGGATTTCTTTCCTCACCTCACCGGTGTTGGCCGGTTCAACGGTTCTCCTAAATATACAACTATCCCCACTTTTTGCAACACGCATGATATCCAATTTTTTATTAGTTATACACTTTCCCGCGGCCGCGGGTTTTTGTATAATCGTTTTTTTGTTTTCGCCTATTCCGGCAAGAAGCCGCCGGCTTGGAGGTTCCAAAGATTTTTGTACAGACTGTGCTCGCGGGCGAGCAACTCTTCGTGGCTTCCCTCTTCGATCACTTGTCCGTTGTCTATGGCGATTACTCGGTCCATTTTTCTGATGGTCGAGAGTCGATGGGCAATGACGATCACTGTCTTGTCTTGCATCAATTTGTCGAGCGCATCTTGAATGAGGTGTTCTGAGTGAGAATCAAGACTTGAGGTGGCTTCATCCAAGATCAGTATTGGGGCATTCTTCAAAATTGCTCTCGCAATCGCAACCCTCTGTCTTTCGCCACCAGAAAGTTTGATACCGCGCTCGCCGACAAAGGTGTTGTATTTCTCGGGCAAAACATCGATAAACTCATCACAGTGTGCGAGTCGTGAGGCCTCGATCACTTCTTCATCACTCGCCTCTTCCCTGCCATAGCGGATGTTTTCCATAAGTGTCCGGTGGAAGAGGATCGGGTCTTGCGGGACCAGACTGATCTCACGTCGCAAACTCTCTTGAGTGACCTCTTTTATATTTTGACCATCGATCTCGATTTGGCCTGAGGCGACATCATACATTCGCAAGAGCAGCCGCACGAAGGTTGATTTGCCGGCTCCCGATGGGCCGATTAGGGCCACCTTCTCCCCGCCTTTTATTTCGATATTGATATTTTCGATCACGTTGCGGGTCTCGTTGAAGGCAAACGAAACATTCTTGAAGCTGATATGACCGACTTTTGTCTCAAGCTTGCGCGCGTTCGGGATGTCTTTGATTTCGTATGGGGTTTCCAGTATTTCTACCATCTCCTTCGAATCAGCAAAGCTCTCGTAGATGTTTCTGATAATTCTGCCAAAGTCCCAAAGTCGGTTGGCGAGTCCAATTATGTAGGCCTGTATGAGGACAAACGTTCCAATACTTATGAGATTCCTCTCCCAAAATTTTATGGCGTAGTAGAAGATGGCAAACTCGACCACAACCATGAGCCCCTGCTGGACCGCATCTTTTATCACCGAGAGATCCCAAGATCGACTTTGTTTTTCGGATTGGTCGAGAGTAACCTTTTTGAAATTGGCCGATTCCTTTTCGAAGCCGGCGAAAGACATGATAGTGTTCTGGTTTGAGATAGCATCAGAAAGCGCAGCACTTGTCGCTGTGTCTGCCTTGGTGGCCAAGAGGTCGTATTTGAGTTTCCAGCGCTGGAAGAAAAAGTTGAAGGCGAAGATGATCAATATCCAGCCGAGGATAATATAGGCGATAACGGGTTCTTGGAAGTACACTACGATGATTACACCAATAATGTTTATAGCGAGCGGGATGACGTTGAAAACCAGCATGTCATAGAGGCGCTCAAAGGATCGGCTAAATCTGCCCACTCTTTGGACCAAAGAACCGGTAAAGTTGTTGCTGAAAAAGGAATATGAATGTCTGATCATGTAGTCGAAAGACATCTGCCTAATACGGGCCATTGTTCTGGCTTCTACTTGGTTGAGGGTCGTCATTGCGGTTCTGAACAGGATCCAGACGACTGAGTGAAGGGCGAAGACGACAAAAATAATCTCCATCAATTGAGGAGTCAGGAGATCCTTGCTTGTGTTTAATGCTAGTAAATCAAAGAATTTTTTGTAGATTAGCGGAACTATAACCGAGATTATGCTCGAGACAGCAAAGCCGAACACGGTAAAGAAAAATCCCCACTTTTGAGGAATGGTGGCTTGCCAAAGATATTTGAGGACATCGCTGATGCCTACTTTGGAAAATTTTTGTTCGTGCATCTTGACATTATATTGACTATGATTTATGGTGTCAAATAGGTATTATGTTCCAATTGAGTGTATGGGAACTGGCGATCCTGCTTGGGGTCGCGTGCGCCTCTTTCATCGTCCTTTACTGGATATTTTGCGGTGGGGGCGATAACGGTAAAGAGAGCTAACTCAAAACACCGATAGCTCTCTTTACCTCCTGCATCTTTTCGCTCGCCTTGGCGCGGGCTTTTTCTTTGCCTGATTCTATTACTCTAGCTATCAAAGCGTCGTCCTTGGCTATTCCCCCCCTCTTCTCTCTAAGCGGAGCGATGAAGTTCTTGATATCTTCGATCAATATTTCTTTTAGATTTTTATACTTGCCTTTGTTTTCTTCGTACACTGAAGCGAGCTCAGATTCCAATTTAAATAGTTTGTGGATGGCGTACACATTCTCCGGTCGGTCGCCGCTCGAGTCTGTGACTATACTCATCACTTTTTCGACAATCTCCTCATCGGTAGCAAATAGTGGGATGGTGTTGCCGTAGCTCTTGCTCATCTTGCGCCCGTCAGTACCAGGGACTACTTCTACTCCTTCGATTATTTTCACATCAGGAAGTTTGAATGTCTCACCATATATTCTGTTAAATTTCTCGGCCGTATCGCGGGCAAATTCAACATGCTGCTTCTGGTCCTGCCCTACTGGCACTATGTCTGTGTCATAAAGCAATATATCCGCCGCCATGAGCATTGGGTAATTGAATGTGCCTACACTTACATCTTCCTCGCCACCTTTGGCGACTGCGTCTTTGTAAGCGTGAGCGCGTTTGAGGTAAGGGACGGTGGTGATGGTATCAAATATCCAAGCAAGCTCGGTGTGCTCTGGGACGTCGGACTGTTTGAAGAGGATATGTTTTTCGGTGTCGAAGCCGAGTGCGAGGTAGTCGACGATGAGCTCGCGGGTAAGCGTGTGCATCTCCTCGGCGTTTTGAATAAAGTTGAGAGCATGATAGTCGACGATTGATGCGTATACCAAACCTTCATTTTGCAGCGATAAATGCTCTCGCATCATGCCAAAATAGTTGCCCAAGTGTGGGCGTCCAGTCGGCTTGATTCCGGAGAATATGGTTTTCATATAGCCAATGATACAAAAAGCGAGCTATAAAAACAAACGGACCAAGCGTAGGTCGTCGAAAGAGTAGGTGTTGCCGAGGAGGTCTTTGGCTTTGGAAAGGCGATAATTACGCTCGCCTTGCTCTATGCCCACTTTATGAAAGGCGCTCGAAATAGCTCGAAATTTGGCAAGTGAGATCTTGTCTTTGAGTTGGGCCAAATCTTTGTTTTTGACCATCCCCTTTTCTTTCAGTTTTTCGATGTGGGAGAGGATGGTCTCTGGCTTTTTGTTGCGCATAGTAGCGATTTCGCTTATATCAAAGCCCGCTTGCAGAAGCGCAAGAGTTTCTAGGGCTGTGTCTACTCTGACTTTCTTGGTTTTTTTGTTGGCATTCAAGCCAACCTTCTTTTCCCAATCATCTTGCATGGTACGTAGTCGATCTTCCAGTCGCGATATCTTGCGACTGTTCTCATCCGACAATTTTCTAAAATGTCTGTCCCATTCAAGCACCTCTCCACTAACCTCAAGTGCTTTTTGATTGAGTCCTAGGAGTGAAAGTCCACCTAGTGAGCGCAACCGCGAGAGTGCGACGTAGCCCATGCCCTTTTCGAAGGGGTGGGCAAGGTCGATTTGGGCGCAATCAAGCGACATGCCTTGGCTTTTGTGGATCGTTATTGCCCACGCTAGTCGGAGCGGATATTGGCTGACACTTGCTCTGACTTTGCCGTCTTCCTCGATATTCCAACTCTCGGGTTCTACGTCGATGTGTCGACCGTCGACCGTTAGGACTTTGATATGCTCTCGGTCGCAATCCTCAACTATGCCGAGTGTGCCATTTACAAAACCGGCTTCAAACTTGTTTTTGACGAACATGACCTTTGCCCCTTTCTTGATTCGGAGCGCCTCGGGTGCAAGACAGCTCTTCTTCAATATCTCCACGAGTTTCCTCGGGCCTCGCAACTCCATTGTATATTCGAAAGTTTTGCCGGAAATACCTCTGAGCTCAAGTTCGTTTTCGTAATCGACATCTTTGTTGTGAGAGTAGAGTTTGGTCGGCTCGCCAAATCCGTCGATACTTTGGTTGAAGCGACTTTGGAGCGTCTCGATAACCTCGGGAGTGACTGAGTTGTTGCGGATGGAGTTCAATATTTTTAGGTAGTCAGAATCGTTCTGTCGGTGCTGTTCGTCGAGGTAGCAGATCTTGATATCCATTTCTTGCCAAACCTTTGAATGATAGCCAAAGAGGGTTGGTGTATCCCTCTTGCCTACCGGTGGCAGTTGGAAAAAGTCGCCGGAGAAAACCACTTGCATTCCGCCGAAAGGCGCATCCACTCCTTTGACTTTCCTGACCACTGCGTCGATCATGTCTAGTTGATAGTGGTGCAACATCGATATCTCGTCGATGATCAAAACGTCGGTATCGGCGATATTGCGACGAATGTGGCTCTTTTCGGCAATCTCCTCGACCTCCTTTTTGCTCAAATAATCGTTGATACCGATTCCGCTCCAAGAATGGACCGTGATGCCACCCATGTGGGTAGCAGCAATACCGGTTGAGGCCGATAGGCCGAAGCTTGCGCCGAGGTCGCGCAGATAGCCAATATATTCCCGCAAGGTGTGGGTTTTGCCGCTACCGGCCGCGCCGGTAAGAAAGACGTTGCGTCCAGTCTTCAATATTTGCAGAGCTTCCTTCTGTGTCATTCGCCCATTTTACCCCGTCGCGAGAGGCAGGACAATCGTGAAGGTCGAGCCCTTGCCTCGCCCCTGACTTTCGGCTGTTATTTTGCCTCCATGGGCCTCCGTCATTTTTTGAGCGATATACAGCCCGAGGCCGGTGCCGGTAACATCTTGTTTGAAGGCGTCTTTTGCTCGGGAAAATTTGTTGAAAAGCCGTTCCATGTCTTTGGGGTCCATCCCTACTCCAGTATCTTTGACTGACACAAAAGCGTCCTCATGATCGCGCCAAACCCGTACTTCAATGTTGCCGGCTCTGGTGTATTTGATCGCATTGTCGACGAGGTCGTGCAAAATTTGTTTGAGTTTGTTCTTGTCGGCATTGACCGAGATCGGGGCTGTGTCTGTGGTTTGGAGATCGATTTTCAATCCTTTCTTTTCGGCGTTGGGCAAAAGCTCGGTTGTCGCCTCCTTGGCCAGATCCTTCAAACTCAACTTTTCTTTGTTGTAGACCATCCTGCCTTGCTCAATACGAGAAATATTGAGGAAGTCCTCGACAATATCGATAAGGTGCTGACAAGATGCAAAAATAGTTTTTATCGCCCCTTTCGATTTAATCGAGAGCTCGCCGAAATCGCCCTCAAGAAGCATTGAGGAGTAACCTTTGATCGCAGTGAGCGGGCTTCTGATCTGGTGAGTGGCAAGCGAGAGGAACTCGGTCTTCATCTGATCAAGCTCGGTCAGCTTCTCATTCGCCCGCTCCAAATCAATAGCGAGCTTTTCAATTTTTTCTCGTTGCTCCACTTCGCGTTTGACCGAGCGGATCAATACCATGCCTATTATTAAGAATAATATTAGGGTCAGAGATGTAACTACACGCACGTTCTCGATTGTTCTTATGAACAAGACAGCGAATAACGTTATCCATAATGCGACAACCAATGCCTGTGTCCCGATAAGCTTTATATTAAAAGTTCTGAATTTTACTATCGAATATGCTAGGAAGCCGGTAAATATGGGCATTCCAAATAATCCATACTGGCCCAACTGCCAATTGTCTGTAAAGCTACCGATTATGTTTCCCCAAGCAAAGGCAAATAAGAATAATATGATTCCTGCTGACAGAGACACTATTTCTTTTTTGTTTAGATCTTTTGGGTTTTTGTATCGGTGAACCGAATAGCAGATGATGATTATCGTCATCAGCGCCTCCAGTGCATAAGTGTAATATTTAGCTATAAAGCCTTCGGTAACGAGACATGTGCTAACATCAAATTGTGACAATGTATATTTTGTCGATATAAAAATCAGCATTGGTAAATATGCAAAAAACAGGAACATTTTTGCTTTAAAGGGGAGGTCTCTTTTCTCGAAGGTCATATAAAGCAGATAAAATCCCCCAATATAGACGAGAGGTTCAACAAGTATATCTAACGACCATGTAAACATAATTACATCTCCGCGATTGCTAGCCCAAAATATTATGGCAGAAACCACCCACGTCAAAAATGATGTAAAAGTAAATAACACTACCTTTCCGACTGATCGATTCTGGTTAAACCTTGCAATGTATAAAATAAGGACGAGAGAAGAAGCGATGGCTATAAAATGAGAATAATACACAAAGGCTGGAACATTGGGAGAAAGAATCAGGTATAATGCGTTTATTGGACCACAAAAAGGTATTTCCATGTTCGTATTATAAGAGCTTAATTTTTAAAAACCATTCATTATGTTGAGAGTAAAAGCCAAAATTGGCAAAAGCAATATTCATGGTTGGGGTCTTTTTGCCGACCAGTTTATTAAAGCGGGAACCGTTACATGGAAATATGACTCGAGCATGGATATGTGTTTGACCAAGGAAGAGATCGATAATCTTCCAGAAATCAACAGAGAATATATGTACAAATACGCATATTTCGATGCGGAACTAAACAAATTTGTTCTATGTGCTGATGATCAGAGATATATAAACCACTCGGAAAAAAAAGAACTAATAAATATTGCCTCAACACCGAGACAGGATGTTGCGTCTACTGATATTCAGCCGGGTGATGAATTTCTTTGTGACTATTTTATGTTCGACTCAGATTATTTTGCTAGGCATGGCATGTCTAGGCAGGAATTGATTTAGTTTATCGGAAGCAGATCTTATTTCGATAGAGCAAAATGGTAATGAGGCAACTCACCACAGTCATGTATATCGGGTAAATAAGAACACCGAAGGACATGGAAGTAATTGCTCCGAAATTTATTATGTTGCCTAAAGAGGTAAGGGACCAAGAAAGGCCACTCTCTCCCTTGGGGTCAAGATAGGATTTTTTGATTGTTGGAATATTGCCTACAAAATCCATTAGTAAGTTCATAATAAGGGCTACAACAGGACTACCCGACAGGTACCAAATTACTAGGCTAAATATGGATACAAAAAAACAGGTGATGTCTAGTTTATTTTTTCCGCCCTCGCCGTACTTTATAGACAGGATTGCTATTATGAGTATTCCAAATACATCCGCTATGGCAACCCAGATGGTTTCTGTGGCTCCGGAAAAGTAATAGCTCAGGCCGGTCACCGTTCCAACAAATGTTAGAATCCACCATGTTGCCCTATTAGGTCTTGTTTTCCCCTTTAAGATAGAAATAATGTATACCAGATAAGCAAGAAAAGAGATAACACCTGCGATGAGCCCGAATAATCGTGCCGTTTCAAATATTATCATAATGACTATCAGCCTTCGGCTGGTTCTGAACTGATAACATCAAAATTTCTGTCAGAAATATATCTTTTGTAAGTGAGGACGACTGAAATTACAAAAAAAATAAAGAAAATTGCAAATAAAAATTTTGATTTTTTGTCTATCTTAATTGGATTCATATTTTGTACCTCTTATTATAAAGTTATGTTCTATCTCCTGAAGGTCAAAAGTGGATTTGAAAAATGACAGGATAAATTCATTGTCCATGCCGTTTTTGCAGGTATAAACGTCGGCGCTGACAAACTCTCTTTCAGGGAAAGTGTGAACGCTTATATGGCTTTCCTCAATAACCACAAATCCGCTCCAGCCACCCGGATCCTTCTTGTCATTACCCTCGGCTCGGTATATCTCGGGCTTCGAAAGCTTGTGCATCCCGAGCAGTTCGGGCAATTCGTCGAGGCACCTCATTACAAGCTCCTTGTTGTCGAGCTTCTCTTTTGAACCTCTGTAGCCATCTATTGTGAGATGTTCTCCAAAATGCATTCTAATTGCTATGCCCAAACTCTTCGTCTTCGGTGTCGGACATTGCTTCGGATTTGGTTTTGTGGATTCGACCGTCTATGTGATTGGCTGGCGAGTAGATGGTGTAGAGCTTGAGCTCGGTTGATCCGGTGTTGATGAAATTGTGCTCAAGTCCGGCTGGTACGAGCACGGCTGAGCCGTCGCTAACATCAAATTCTTCGCCGTCGACAATCCCCTTGCCTTCACCGGCTTCAATTCGGAAGAATTGGTCAACTGTGTGAACTTCTGCTCCGATATCCTCGCCGGGTAAAAGCGACATAAGCACCACTTGGCTATGTGGACCAGTAAAGACGACCTTGCGGAAGTTGTCGTTCTCTTTCGTGGCCTCCTCGATATTTTCAAAATAATATTTTTTCATGAGTTTATTATAACAGGTCCCCAAAGTTGTGCACACCGCTCTATGCTTGACACGTTTTGGGCAGGGGTGTAGTCTTTCTGTGGGGCAGGCACGTGAGGGATAGGGACAAATGTCCCGCTCCAAAGATCCGAGCACTTTAATTGCTCTTTGCTTGCCCTCAAGTTCTTTAGTTCGGCGGGCGGCCGTGGTGGAGGGTGTCGTTGTAGCTCCTAGAGCTCCGGGACCCTCCTTTTTTTGTACCAAAAATCCATCCCCTAATGCTTGACCATTGGGCTAAATCCCCTCTTCTTTGAGCTTTTCGATAAGATTCCTTGCTGATTTATTGAGCTTTTTGGGTAGAGCCACTTTGAGGTGAACCAGTATATCGCCTCTACGATTGCCGTTCGGGACGCCCCGGCCTTTTATCTGAAGTATTTCTCCGGTATTCGCGCCTTCCGGTATTTTGAGACCGACTTTGCCGTCGAGTGTCTCTATTTGGTATTCGGCACCGAGAAGGGCATCTGAAAGCTTTACATCCAAATTCATCACCAAGTCGTTGCCCTGCTTCTGGAATGTTTTGTGTTTCTTGACGTGGGTTTTGATATACAGGTCGCCACTCTGTCCGCCTTTCACTGCTTCGCCTGCTCCGGAAAGTCGGATCATCTCGCCGTTTTCGATACCGGCGGGGACCTTTATCTTGATCTCATCTTGCTTCTTGAGAATACCAAGCCCGTCGCAGATTGGACACTTTTCCTTGGGCACTTTGCCGGTGCCACTGCAACCTTCGCAAGTGCGGGTCATCTCGATCGATCCAAAGAAAGAACGCTTGAGCTCACGAATCTTACCTTTACCGTTGCACTGCTTACACTCCTGCATCTCAGTGCCCTTCTTGCCTCCCGTGCCCGTGCAGGTCTGACAGACCGAAACCTTGTTGAGCAAAATGTTGCGCTCTGTGCCGAATATCGCTTCCTCGAAAGAGAGCTCGATGTCGATTGAAATATCGCGCCCTCGCTTGGCTTCCTGTCTACGCCCGCCGAAAAATTCGCCGAAGATGTCGCCTAGATCGAATTCAGCTCCACCAAAACCTTGGGCACCAGAAAAGTCGAAGCCGGAATTGCGGAATTGCTCCGCAAAGTCCTGCCAGTTGCCTTGGAAGCCGTTTGGTCCGCTACCGCCTGCAAAAGTTTGCCCGTAGGTGTCGTATTGTGAGCGCTTCTGATCGTCAGAAAGAACCGAGTAGGCCTCGTTGACCTCCTTGAATTTCTCAGCATCCCCGCCTTTTTTGTCGGGGTGATATTGGTGGGCGAGTTTACGAAAGGCCTTCTTTATGTCGTCTTTGGTCGCCTTTTTGTCTACCCCTAGTATGTCGTAGTAGTTTTTTGCCATAATTTATTGTGTGATACAAATATACGAATTCATTCGAATGATACAAATCAATACCAATACCGAATCGTAGACTAATTATATCAGATTTTTTAGGATTTGTCTGCTTCGGGCTCGCTCGAGCTCTCGGCAGGCGCGTCGTTTTTTGGTTCCGACTGTGGGTTTTTGTTTAGGTACTCACCTATCTTTTGCATCTCTCTTGCTAGAGCTTCTGTCGCAGTCTTGATGGTTCCAAGATCGTCCTTATCTTTGACATCCTTTAATTCTTTGATTTTGGTTTCTACCCCGCTCTTTATTTCATCGGTTATTTTACCCTCAGCGTCTTTGAGGCCCTTTTCGGCGATATATATTGTCTGCTCTGCGAGGTTGCGAGTTTCGATGAGCTCTTTCTTCTTCTGGTCGTCTGAAGCGTGAGCTTCGGCTTCTTTCTTCATCTTCTCGATCTCCTCGCTCGACAAGCCCGAAGATGCTTCGATGCGGATGGACTGCTCTTTACCCGTCGCCTTGTCCTTGGCTTTGACGTTTAGTATACCGTTCGCGTCGATGTCGAAAGTAACTTCGACTTGAGGCACGCCGCGCGGAGCCGGTGCTATGCCGTCGAGTATAAATCGGCCCAAGCTCCTATTGTCGGAGGCGAGCGGTCGCTCACCTTGCACCACATGGATCTCGACGCTCGTCTGATTGTCGGCAGCTGTCGAGAATACTTGGCTTCTCGAAGCTGGTACGGTCGTGTTCTTCTCGATCAATTTGGTGTTCACTCCGCCCATGGTTTCGATACCGAATGAAAGAGGGATAACGTCGAGGAGCAGGATGTCTTTGACGTCGCCTCCGATGATACCGCCCTGAATGGCAGCACCTAGTGCTACCACTTCGTCGGGGTTGATCGATTTGTTTGGTTCCTTGCCGAAAAACTTCTTAACTTCCTCTACGATTTTTGGCATGCGGGTCTGACCGCCGACGAGTACTACTTCATCGATGTCCCCGACCTTGAAGGGTGATGCTTCGATCGCTCGTTTGGTGATAACCATGGCTCTTTGGATAAATTCGTCGGCGAGTTCTTCGAGCTTGGCTCGGGTCATTTTGATTAGCAGGTGTCGTGGGCCGGAAGAATCGGAAGTGATAAAAGGAATATTGACTTCCGTCTCCATCGCAGTCGAGAGTTCGATCTTGGCTTTCTCGGCAGCTTCGTCGAGGCGTTGAAGAGCGAGGGCGTCTTTGGTGATGTCGATACCGCTTTCCTTTTTGAATTCGTCGGCGAGCCAGTGGATTATCTTCTGGTCGATGTCTTTACCGCCGAGGTGGCTGTCGCCATCGGTCGACTTTACTTCGACGACATCATCCCCCACTTCGAGAATAGAAATATCGAAGGTACCGCCACCAAAGTCGAAGACGGCGATCTGCTCATCTTTCTTTTTATTAAATCCGTAAGCGAGCGCGGCTGCTGTCGGCTCGTTGATTATGCGCTTTACGTCGAGGCCGGCGATTGCCCCTGCGTCTTTGGTGGCCTTGCGCTGAGCATCGTTGAAGTAGGCCGGTACGGTGATGATGGCCTCAGTGATTTTTTCTCCGAGCTTGGCTTCGGCATCGGCCTTGAGCTTGCCGAGGATCATGGCAGAGATCTCTTCCGGTCGATGATCTTTGTCGCCAATCTTTACATTTACACCGCCAGTCGCGGACTTGGACATTTCGTAAGGCACAGTTGTCTTGTCTTTCTGGATCGCCTCTTCCTCAAAGTTGTGGCCGATGAATCTTTTTATGCCGAATACGGTATTTTTGGGGTTGGTGACCGCCTGACGTCTTGCAAGCAGACCGACTAGTCGCTCACCGGTTTTGGATATGGCGACAATAGAAGGAGTGGTGCGAGCACCCTCGGCGTTCTCAATAATCTTTGGGTTGCCTGCCTCCATGACCGCAACCGCACTGTTGGTAGTACCAAGATCAATTCCGATTATTTTTGACATAGCATTAAAGATTAGGGGTTGATAACAATTTTTGTTCACAAATTATACTGCTATAATCCGTGGCTTTCAAATTTATTTTATTGTCTAATTTTTTTGGCCGATTTTGACCTTGGGAGCACGGATGAGCTTGTCTTGAAGCTTGTAGCCGACGCTCACCACCTCAAGTATTTTGTGATCTTCTGCCTCATCCTTTACCTCGATAATCTCGATCGCCTCGTCTCTTTGGGGATCAAACATCTGTCCTAGCGGATTGACTACCGAAACGCCGTGGTTACTGAGCACATTGACGAGTTGGGTGTGGATGTATTCGACCCCGATGCGCCAGTTTTTGTCTACCTTCTCCCACGCTTCTTTATTTTTGAATGCTGATTCGAAGGAATCAAGGACGGGGATTATTTCGGTCGCGATGTCTTCTTTGGCAAACTTGGCGAAGTCTTTCTTCTCTTCCTCGAGGCGTTTGCGCAAGTTTACCGCATCAGCCCTCTCCTTCTGCCAGCCAACCAAATACTCATCGGCCTTCTTTTGGGCCTCTTTGAGCTTTTCGCGAAGTTTCTTTATCGTGGCTGTCTGGTCCGCCCCACCATCTTCGTCGATCTCTTCTTCAATTTTTATATCGTCCTCATCCATATTCCTATTATAACTTATTTTCTAATCTCCCTCCGGCTCCCTTTTACGTTAAAGAGGGAGTGACTACCATTTATAACACGCAAAATTAACAATGAGTTGCGCGTTCCCCACTTTAGGGTAAAGGGGGTTGGGGGGATTATGGTCAATAGAGCGAGACTAGCGTTTACTCCATTGTGGGGCTTTGCGGGCTTTCTTGAGACCGAATTTACGTCGTTCCTTGGCGCGAGGGTCGCGTTTCAATAGTCCAGCCGGCTTGAGCAAGCTCTTGGCTCCGGCTTCGTGGAGCACTAGGGCTCTTGCGATACCGTGGCGAAGTGCTTCGGCCTGTGAGTGTATACCACCACCCTTAAGTTGAGCAGAAACAGCAAAGTGAGCCCCCTTGACCTTACCAATCGCCTCTTCGGCGACCTTGCGCAATTCTTCTGTTGGGAAGTAGGTTGCGAGATCACGCTCGTTCACTTTGTAGGAAGTCTTGGAGCTTGGGGTTAGGCGCACGCGGGCGATAGCGGTCTTTCTGCGTCCTACGGCTTCTATGTATTTGTCTTTTGCTTTCTCTGTCATGTTTTTATTTAAATTTTCAATTTAGAATTTTCAGTTTTCATTAAATTTTCATTGTCTCAATGATTGAAAATTGAAAATTTTGTAATTTATTGTAAATTGGTAATTGATACTTGAAAATTAATCTGTGACAATTAAATTCTTCATCATTCGGTCGCGAAGCTTATTTTTGGGCAACATGCCACTCACTGCCTTTCTGAATGCTTCTTTGTTGCCTTTATCGGCTACGAGCTTCTTCATGCTGACTTCCTTCAAGCCACCCGGATAGCCGGAGTAGCTCTTGTAGGATTTGGTATTGAGCTTTTTGTTGGTGATGTCTATCTTGCCGGCGTTGACGATTTTGACCGTAACGTCAGGGATCGCGTTGCGCACAAAATCTGTTCGGTTCTTGCCCATGAGCAATTTGGCCGCTTCGCTTGCGATTCTACCTATCTTCTTGTTTTGTGCATCAATTGTGTGTTCCATAACTTTCAACTTTATAACTTTCTACTTTATAAACTCAATAATCGCCATCTTACTACCATCAGAAAGTCGGGGTTTGGTCTTGGTGATTCGGGTATAGCCACCACTTCTCTTCTCGTATCTCTTGGCGAGCTCATCGGTCAACTTTTTGGTTGCAGTCTTGCCCACCTTTTCTACCAAACTTCGAGTAGCCGCAAGGGTACCCACTTTGGCTTTGCTTACGAGCTTCTCGGCAAAAGGACGAGTTTCTTTGGCTTTGGCTTCAGTTGTTTCTACTCGTTCGTGCAAGACCAAAGATCGGGCCAGAGAGTTGAGCAAAGCTCTTCTTACCTTTCTTACTCTTCCGAATTTTCTGTTTTGGTTGTGATGACGCATGTTTTATTTCAGTGTGATGCCATGATCGCTAAGGACACGCTTAATTTCAGCGACACCCTTAGCTCCAAGACCTTCTATTTCTAGAATGTCCTTCTCTTTCTTGCGGGCCAAGCCACCGACAGTGCGAATATTTGCGCTTGTAAGAGCGTTCAGAGTACGAGCCGAGAGCTCAAGAGATTCGATGCGGGTCTTGAGGAATTCGGCATCCAGCTTGGTTTCGCTATGAGTGCTTTGAGGTTCAGCTTCTGCTTCCGAGTCCATCTCCTCGCGCTCTTCGAAGCCGGTGATGGCCTTGAGCTGTTCTATCATAATATTGATCGACTTTTCAAGCGCTTCCTTTGGGCTGACGCTTCCGTCGGTTTCCAAAGTGATTCGGAGTCGATTGAAGTCGGTGCGGTCGCCGACGCGCATATTTTCTACTTCGTAGCTTGCTCTCCTGATTGGGGTGAAGTTTGCGTCGATGTTTATAATACCGATGTCTGTTTTGTTCTTGCTCACTGCATCACGAGCGACAAAGCCCAAACCTTTCTCAGCAGTCAATTCCATCTCTAGCACGGCACTCTTGTCTGTGAGAGTTGCAATAACGAGCTCTGGGTTCATTATTTCGATTTGACCAGGAACTTCGATGTCTTTGGCGGTAACGACTGTCTGGCCCTTAGCCTTCAGCGTGAGCTTCTGTGCTTCGTTGCCGGTCATTTTGAGACGTAGCTTCTTGATATTGAGCATTATTACAACTGCGTCTTCTTTTACCCCATCAATACTGCTAAACTCGTGGTTTACGCCATTGATCTTGATCGAGGTGATCGCTGTGCCCGGCAACGAAGAAAGGATGATTCGGCGAAGACTGTTGCCGATTGTGTAGCCGTAGCCAGGATAAAAGCCGTCTATTTCGTAGACGCCCCGGTTCTCCTCCTCAGACACTATCCGAGGTTTTGAAGGGAGGATGATTGATTTATCGAAGTTATCCATGTGTTTAGTAATTAGTTTTTTAATTTTTATCTTTGATAAAATTCTATAACTCGGCCCAGATCAAAAAGCATTTCATTCTGGGACTCAATGGCCTCAGATTTGATCGTCACCTCTCTCTTCTTTGGGTCAACTTTAAGCCAAGCTGGTGCTTGGATTTCCATAAGGCGATTCTCGAGCTCCGAGAAGAGTCGGCTACCCTTGCTTCCTTCTCGGATGCTTATTACATCCCCTGCCTTTACTTCATAAGATGGGACGAAAGTTCTTCGGCCGTTGACCAAAAAGTGTCCATGAGCTACTGCTTGTCGGGCACCACGGTGAGTGGTGATCATGCCAGCTCTCCAGACTACGTTGTCCAATCTCTTTTCCAACACAGAGAGAAGATTGGTGGTTGGTGAACCAGCTTTGGCCAAAGATTTGCTGACATACTTCGCGAACTGTTTCTCGGTGACCGAATAAAACATCTTGGCTTTTTGCTTTTCGTTGAGCTGGAGGCCGTAGTCGGTCTTGGGTCTGCCGCCAAATTTGGATTTCTTGCCCTCACGCAAGGCAAACTTCTGTGTTTGCGTCTTTTCAAACACGGGGGCTCCGAGGCGTCTAGCTATTTTGTATTTTGGTCCGATTTTCATGATACGAAATTTATACGAAAAGTTACGAAATAATATGAAAGATTATACGCGACGGGGTTTCTTGGGCTTCGGTCCGTTGTGAGGCACCGGCGTTACATCTTTGATTGATGTGAGGTTTATACCCTTGCTGATAAATCCTCTGATTGCTGATTCGCGACCCGAGCCCACACCTTTGACCACTACCGATACTTCCTTTACTCCCATTTCGTGAGCTAGGGTACCGAGTGTCTCGCCTACTTTGGCAGAGGCGAATGGTGTGCCTTTCTTTGCACCCTTGAATCCAAGCTTGCCACTCGACGAAGCCAAAACCGCGTTGCCCTTCTTATCAGTCAGGAGGAGTTTGGTGTTGTTGTAAGTCGATTCTACGTGCAAAATACCGGCATCAACCTTCTTTTTGCCTCCGGACTTGGCTCCCTGCGAAGCCTCGGCCCCTGCTTGTTCTGATGTTGCAATTCTTTTCTTTCCCATTTTATTTATATATTTGTGTTATTCGTTTGAATTCGTGTATTGGTGTCGTGTTCTATTTCTTCTCAACCGCCCTTCTACCAGTACCAGCAGTCTTGCGAACATTGCCTCGACGGGTTCGAGAATTGGTCTTGGTGCGCTGGCCTCTTACAGGAAGACTCCTTATATGTCGCAATCCGCGGTAGGCCTTGATGTCTTTGAGGCGCTTTACGTTGGAGGCAACCTCACGCTTCAAGTCGCCTTCGATGCGGAGACTCTCGACTATCTTGCGGATCTCATTCTCCTTTTCGGTATTGAGGTCCTTGGGCTTGGCACCCCATTCCACGCCGGCTTCACTCAATATCTTTTGAGCGCGGGATCGGCCGACACCAAAAAGGGTGGTCAGACCGATTTCGAGTCGCTTTTCTTCTGGAATTGTGATGCCTAGTATTCTCATTATATTTATCTCAAAAATTATATCTCAAAATTTAAATCTATCATCGATTATCCTTGCCTTTGCTTGTGCTTTGGGTTGCTCTTGCAAATAACAAACAAAACGCCACGCCGGCGCACCAGCTTGCATTTGGCGCATATTTTTTTGACCGAAGCTTTGACTTTCATTTGGCTAATTCGTTCTCACCTTGCGTCTTTCTGTTGTCTATTCGGCGGACAATTCTGGCTCTTCCCCCATACGGGTCAAGCACAAGTTCTACACGATCCCCTATCAGGACCTTGATCCGATTGAGTCGCATTTTACCCGAAATATAGGCCATTATTTCCGGTTCGGCTTTATCGAGCCTTACCTTGAACAGCGCGTTTGGAAGCGCTTCTGTAACTGTACCCAAACTGACTTCCTGGCCTTTTTTATCCGTCATTTTTTAATGAAACACGCTTGTCGGTAAAGACTATCACAAAGCGTTATTCGATGTCAATATATATTTTATCTCCTCGGTCGGGCAAGGAGCGCTTCCACGCCGGCCTGATGCTGACCTTCACACTCTCTATTCCGGCGATTTTTTGGACAATTGAGGAAATAGCGTTGCGGTTTGCACCCGCTAGGGCCTCACTTAAAATATTTGCGTCAATTTGGGCCTTAGCCAAAGCGTTGCCTTCGATTTTGAGCATCACCATATCTCCGGCCTTTGGAACGGAGGTGGGCTTTTCAGACACTTTTATATTAGAAAAGTCTGGGATAGTCGCCTGAATACCCTGCCAATCGGTTGATGACGAAAGGTATTGATCAACTAGGACTTTAGAAAGAAGGTCTTTTCTTAGCATGAGTGCATAGCCGGTAACCTCTTTGGTCAGGGTTGCGGTGCTACCAGAATCTTTCTGAGGCAATTCCTTGGATTCGAAAAATACCGAGCCGCTGAGCATTACTAGGCCGGAAGGGGTTTGCAGCGCAAGCTCCTTCTCGATTTCACCTCGCAAACTATCATCGAGCTTTTGGAGAGCGGTCGTTCGGGTGTTTGCATCTATCTTCTTTACCTTTCCTACTAGTCCTCCAGACATTTCGGATGAAGATTTGGCATAGAAATTGGTGTATCGGTCCTTGTCGGTCTTGAATCCGGGGATGGTGAAGTCGGTTTTGCCGATATTGTACTTCTCGCCCGGTTCGTCGGCGAAAACCTCGACTTCTAGAGACCCAGGTCCGGTCGCCGTTTTGCCCGGTACGGTGATCGATTCGGGAATGCGATAAATAAGACCGTCAGAACTTTCAAATCGGGTACGAATAATGAGACGTTGCGGCTCGCTTGAAAAGTTGTTGTAGACTACGATCTTGCCTGAGGCCTTGCGCTCTACCATCTCCTCATCGGTTGCATCGACAGAGACGCTGTCGGTCTTGACTGTTTTGACGATTTCGTAAGGTACTCTACTTGCGCCTGCTATTTCCGGACCGGCCTCGATCTTGGTTGCCACCGCAAGAGTTTGTGACTGAGGAATGACGCCTACGGTTGCCGAAGAGAAGATGGTCATCATTATTGCAACAAAGGCAACGATACAAAATACGGTAAGCACGCCAAAAATCCATCTGCGTTTCTTGGGATTTGGGAAGCCGTCTTCGTGATAGTAGTGTTCGGTTCTTTTCTTGGTGATGTTCACCGGATTCGATTCGGGGTACTTGGGAGCAGGGGTGTCGGTTACGATTATGGGTTCGTTAAAGATCTCTGGCTCAACGTTTGTCTTGATCGGCGAAGAAGGAGTTTTGGTTCTCCGTGCGGAATTTGGAATAGGAATGTTGCGGATGCTTCGTTTTTCTGGAGGAACGACATCACTAAATTGAACTCTTGGCATAGTCCGATTATACAACCTTTTAAGTTGCAAATAAAATTTTGTGTGGAAAAAGAATTTATTCGAGCGCTGCTTTTATCCTCCTTATCCCTTGTGCAACGGCTTCTTCTTTTAAAATTGAAAATTTTAACCCTGAGCTTGTCGAAGGGTTGCTCGATCGAGCTAGATCGCCAGTTCTCTCAACGTGGGGTCCCCCACAAAATTCTTTTGAGTAAGCGGTTTCGAGATCCTCTCCTATACAATAGACAGATACTTGGTCGCCGTACTTCTCGCCGAAGAAATGTAGCGCGCCGGTCTGGAGTGCCTCTTCTTTCGGTAAGACAATATTTTGGACTGGCAAATCCTCGGCAATTTTCTGATTGACAATATCTTCAACCCTCTTCTTCTCATCATCAGTCATTTTTTGGGGGTGAGAAAAGTCGAAGCGGAGTCTTTCGGGAGTAATGTTGCTACCCTTTTGTTCCACATGCTCCCCGAGCACTTCGCGGAGCGCCTTGTGAAGCAGGTGTGTAGCAGTGTGATACTTGACCGACATTTCGCTAGTGTCCCCGAGCCCGCCTTTAAACTTTTGCTCGCTTCCGGCACGGCTAAGCTCTTGGTGCGCTTCCAAATCTTTTTTAAACTTTTCCTCATCTATTTTCATTCCCTTCTCTTTGGCGAGTTCGAGAGTCAGCTCAAATGGAAAGCCGTAGGAGGTGAAGAGAACAAATGGATCAGTGCCCTTTTCAAATTCCCTCAAACCTTTTTCGAGAGTATTCCTAAACTTTTCTTCTTCTAATTTAATCTCTTCAGATATAATTTTTATTTTCTGACTAACGTCCGGATAAGAATCTTTATACATTTCTGCAACTGGGTAGACAATCTCTGAAAGTAAATTTTCCTTTATTCCTAACGAATCAGCGAATCTTACACTTCGGCGTATTAGTCTTCTGACAAAATAACCTCTATCGGTATTTGATGGGAGTACACCGTCTGATATTAAAAATGTCGCGGCTTTCATATGATCCGCAATTACACGGAATGCTTTCGTCTCTATTTGATTTTGTTTGTATTTTTTACCCGAAGCTTTTTCAAGGTAAGCAATAATTGGCGCATGATTTACCTCTATTACATCTGGACAGTTACTTGTAGCCATCACCAGACGTTCTAAACCGCCGCCAAAATCAACATTTTGTTGCGGTAGGTTTGAAAATGTGCCGTCAGAATTTTTGATGTATTCCATAAACACATTATTTCCAATTTCCAAAAACCTTCCGCAATCGCAATTTGGATGACAATGCTCACCAAATTCTTTATTATGGGCAACATCAGTAAATTCATAAAACATTTCTGAATCTGGACCCCCAGGTTCGCCAGCTGGCATATTTGCAGGTGTTCCTGCCCTGCTCCACCAATTTTTCTTTACATCATAATAAAAAATTCTTCCATTTTGCATACCGACCTTGTAACCGTTTTCTTCGCTTCCAATCTCAACTTCTTTTGCTTCTATTCCTTTGGTTGCAAAAAGAGATTTCCATATTTGTGCAGATTCAGTGTCTTTCGGAATTTTGTTGTCCTCATCTCCTATAAAGGTTGTGACATAAAGTCTATTTGGGTCGATACCAACTTCATCAATTAAAAATTCAAACATCCATTCGATTTGTTCCTTTTTGAAATAATCACCAAGTGACCAATTACCGAGCATTTCAAAAAATGTGGTGTGGCGATTATCTCCAACCTCATCGATATCCACTGTCCTAAATGATTTTTGTGAGTCAGAAATTCTTTTACCGAGAGGGTGCTTTTGTCCAAGAAGATAAGGCACCATTGGTTGCATACCAGATGCTGTAAAAAGTGTGGTCGGGTCGTTCTCAGGCACCAAAGGAGCGCTCGGGATCACTTTGTGTCCCCTCTTCTCAAAAAATTCCAAATATTTCTTTCTAACTTCTGCAGATGTCATAGTTATTATTTTAACTCAAAATCTAAAAATAGTGGTGAGTGGTCTGATACTTCGTCTGGTAATACTCTAAAATCTTTTACCTCTATATTATCAGAAACGAGCACGTAGCTAGCATGCTTTTCTGGCTTCTTGTAAATCGAGGTTCTGGTCGAAGTTATACCGTAATTTCTCACAAGATTCTTGAGACCCGCAGATTCAATTATTTTCATACTCTCTGTGTCTGGCAACAAATTAAAGTCGCCGGCAAAAACGCAATCTCCATTCAATGACTTGAGAAAGTCGACTATCTTTTTCGATTGATCTATTCTATCTTCCGAGTCTATTTTTCCCTTCCCGTTCCATAAACCGTGGAAATTCATAACTGTAAGTGGTTGGTCGTTAATATTCAACGTTAAGTATTGAATATTTCTTGCATGATCACCGACATCCCATGTTTCCACGTAACCTTTTTCTTTGTATACAAACACTTCTCCCTTTGCCACTACGTTAAGATTCTTGCGTACCAACATCATAAGGCCATAATGATCGCCATGATTAGGGTTGAAGAATGCGTTGAACTCATCCGCAAGAAGGCCAGAGATTTCTTGCATTCCGTACGTCATAACCCTAGAATTATCGATCCGCAGTCCTCCGGCGAGTTGTCCTTCTAGGTGCTCATATGGCGCTGACCATATTTCTTGAAGACAGAATATATCGATATTCCTGTGCTCTGCAAAAAATTGGAGCAATCCTTCTTTGCCCGCTCTCCCACCCCAAGTGTTTAGTGTAATTAATTTCATTTTTATATTTTACCCAAATCGCCATTTAGGACAATTGGCTTCATACCGAGTATCTCCTGTTTATATGAAAGAGTAGCTGACACGTCATTCAAAATAAATACTTTCTTTTTTGTGTAGAATGCTACACCAATTTCAATCAAAGTATTTCCTCCTACATAACCAGATACTCCTCTTTTTTCGGGATTAACTATAAGTACTGCATCAGCCCAATCAATCTTTTCGAAATGGTCCTTGATTGCGCTTTCCTTCAAACTCCACAACTTGTGCTCTGGCTTGAAGGCGTCTATCCCTCCGTTATCTTCTATATATTGACCAAAGTATACCTTCTTTCCTCCCCCATATTCTTCGGGGACTTCCATGGCGAGCTCAGGGATTTTGACTTCGTGTCCAAGCTTAATTAGCTTGTCTCGCGTTTCCTCCATTTCCTTATAAAATGCAATACTGCCACAAATGGTGATTTTCATTGCTATTAAATTATATTGAGTTCTTTAAACCAATCATACATTACTGGTTCTAACCCAGGATTTTTTGCCCACTCCTCTTCAGAAATTTCTTTAGCGTAATACTGAGCTGTTTTCGTGGCTAATTCTTGGATTTTGGACTTGTCGTACCAATTGGCCTGTTTTGTTTCGTCAGCGCTTCTTTCAAGCCCGCCTTCAAATTCCACCTTGTATATTTTCCAGTAGTGCCACGTACCTCCCTCTCTTCTGCAAGGATTTGTTTTTTTACCCTCTGTCACAAGAGTCAGACTTTTTACTTCTAGACCAACCTCTTCCTTCAATTCTCTGACCGCTGCCTCTTCGTATGATTTGTCATGATCTACGTGTCCAGCTGGAATGGCAAAACCAAACGGAAATCTGGCGCGCTCTATTAAAAGGAGTTTATCCTCATTGTAGACAAGCATCCCGACACTTGTATGATCACAATCCTTCATCTTATTTTCTACAAAACGAACTGGCCGTCTTTATAAATTATTTTGGTTTTACCGTTTGGGAGATAGGCGGTAACGGTGCGCGGAGCGGTTGAGATGATGTCGGTATGGACTGAGGAGGAGTTGTATCCAAGCTTCTCCCACTCTTTCTTGCTCACCTTGCTCGGGTCGCCTTCAAAGCAGTCGTGGTAAGCGTTGCCGAGTGCGATGTGGGTGTTGCCGAACGGTCCGCCAACGTTTTCGTCGTACAAAGTTTCGCCCATGAATTTCGTTATGCGAGAAAATCGGCGATCGGTGAGCGAGTACTCGCCCACCTTGTCGGCATTTTCGGTTGCGATCATGGCCTGCAAAACCTTTTCGTTGGTTTTGGCCTTGCTTCTGACCACTTTGCCATCCTTGAACTCGAGCTCGATACCAGTGATCAGGTTGCCGTAGCGATAGAGCGGTTGGTTGAAGCGGATCCAGCCATTGGTGCCGCGCCAGTCGGGCGAAGTAAATATTTCAAAGCTCGGAATATTCCTGCCACTCCCGCCTTTCCAAGATCGTTTCTCCCCTATCTTGACCCAAAGGTCGGCGTCGGGCCCTTCGACATGAAGCTTTTCGATTTGCAGTCGGTCGAGCTTACGGCGGTATGTTTCGATTTGGGCGAAGACCTTCTTCCATTCAGCGACCGGATTGGCTTGGTCCAAAAAGCAGGCCTTGATGATTTGTTGCCAGTATTCTTTCTGCGTCATGCCGACTTCCTTGGCCATCGCCTCGGTACCATAAAGACCTAATGTCCATGTAAATTTGCCGGCGTTTTCTTTCTCATTGCGCCAGTCCATCGCTTGCTTCCAAGCTTGGCCTCGCTTCATAATTTTCTTGGGGTCGACTCCTTGGAGCGACTTTTTGTCGGTTTCGGAAATAACGTAAATAGAGTGATCTACCTCGTCGATTTGTCCACGCATGAGCTTGGCGGGAAAGAACTCAACCTGCTCGCTCTCGGCGAGCTCGAAGAATTCTCGGTCGAAGCGGAACCACTTCTCATTGTCGGGCTGGTATCGGCCGACAACGTGCCCCCCGGCTTTCCAGATAGCCCGCAGGATCTCGGCGTACAACGGCTTCGCTGATTCGGAGGCTGTTACCTGCACCACGTCGCCTTTCTTTATACCTTTGCCGTCGGCGAGGGCGAAGTTTACTAAGACGTCCGCATAGCGTTCCAAAACCTTTTTTGATGGTGTATACATAGAGGTAAATATACTTGATTATGCAGGTACTTTCAATTATTCTTCTCTCTATGAAATACAACAAAAAAGTGCTCAAAAATGGGATGAGAATTATCGTGGTACCCATCGCCGACGCGCCATCGGTAACCGTCATGAGCTTAGTAGAGGCCGGCTCGGAATATGAGAAAAAGGAAGAGAACGGGATATCGCACTTTCTTGAGCACATGTGCTTCAAGGGTACGGTGAAGCGCCCGAAAGCGATCGACATATCGAGAGAATTCGATTCGCTCGGCGCGCAGAACAACGCCTTTACTAGCCAAGAAGTTACCGGCTATTGGGCCAAAGCTCACCCCAAGCATACCGACAAACTGCTCGACATTATTGCCGACATGTATCTCAACCCGACTTTCCCCGTCGAAGATTTGGAAAAAGAGAAAGGTGTGATCGTGGAGGAAATAAATATGTATGAGGACCTGCCTCATCGCAGCGTTTATGATGTCTATGCGGAACTGCTTTTTGGTGATCAGCCGGCCGGACGCAGCATTGCTGGCACACCGGCCAATGTGCGTTCTTTCGGACGCGAGGATTTTGTAAAGTATCGACGAGAGCATTACACCGCCGAAGCGACCACGATCGTCGTCGCGGGCAAAGTGCAATCCGCCAAAATTTTCAAGAAAGTCGCGGAAGCATTCAAGGAAATTCCTATAACAAAAAATAAAAAGAAAACCAAGGTCAAAGAAGTTCAGACCAAGCCGGAAGTAAAGCTCAAATACAAAGAAACCGACCAAACTCACCTCATAATCGGCGTACGATCCTACAACGTATATAGCAAAAAGAACACAGCCCTCAAAGTTCTGAGCACTGTCTTGGGTGGCGGGATGAGCTCGCGACTCTTTCAGAAGATGCGAGAGGAGCTCGGCATCTGCTACTATGTTCGGTCGGGCAACGACGCCTTTACCGATCACGGATCGCTTTGCGTTTCGGCTGGTGTCGATTCTACTCGGGTAGAAGAAGGTATCAAAGCCATACTGGGTGAGCTCAAGAGGATTAGGGATGAAAAAATTCCAAGTGAGGAATTACGCAAAGCCAAGGACTACATCATTGGCAATCTCTACCTCGGGCTCGAATCGTCGGACAGCTTGGCTGACTTCTACGGCTTCCAGGAAATTCTGCGTGAAGAAATAAAATCGCCGAAGGAAATGGAGAAGGAGATCGAGAAGATCACCGCAAGCGATATTCAGAAAGTGGCCAAAGAAATAATTCAAAACAAACGCCTCAATCTCGCCATTGTCGGCAAATACCAAGACGAAGAGAGATTCCGCAAAATCCTCTCGGTCTAAATATTCTCTTCAATACCTGCGACAGATTTGACGGCCGTCAGATTTGTCGCAGTACCTTGCTCATTTATAGGTACGTTAAATATTTTTCAAAATTTGGAAGTCTTTGGCGAGGATGTCTTTGGTGTGGGAGTTGTATACGGCGACTGCTGGGTGGTAGAGAGGGATTATTTTGATCTCGCGGTCTTGCCATCCCCACTTCGCTAAAGCTTCGCGGGGCACTGCATAAGTTTTGCCGTGTGCTTTGCCTATCGGCTCGAGTTCGAGCGAGAGGTCAAACTTTTGCATGATGTAGCCCATGGCGTAGCGCCCTAGGGTCGCTATCACTTGGGGTTGTATGATCTCGATTTGTCGATCGAGGAATGGCCCGTATATTTGTATCTCCTCGGGCAATGGGTCGCGGTTTTGGGGTGGGCGATCTTTCACAATATTTGTGACGTACACTTCTTCTCTTTTGATACCTGCGCCTTCCAAAAGCCAATCAAGTATTTTGCCCGCAGCTCCGCAAAAAGGTCGACCGGTCTTTGCCTCGTTTCTCCCTGGCGCTTCGCCTACGAACATAATTTTTGCGAAATGACTCCCTTCGCCTATCACCGGCAAGTTTTTGCTCTCTACTCGAAATTTGTATAGTGGCGACTCTTTAAGCGCGACTACCTCGTCGCGAATCTTTTTCATCTCTTCTCTTCTATCTTCTGCTGTGTCTAACTTTTTCATATCGCTTTTTCTTTTTTTAATACTTTTATTTTTTGTTCCGCTCCCCTATTATATCCTCCCGGTTTACCATCGCTCCTTACTACTCTATGGCAAGGTATCTTTGGATTAAAGTTCCCATTCAAAATATTACCGACTGCTCTAAATGCTTTAGCCGAACCCGCTTTCTCTGCCACTTGCTTGTAGGTCAAAGTCTTACCTTTCGGTATTTTCCTCACTACCTCAAAAACTTTTTCTTTAAATGATTTCATCTATATATTTATCTAAAACGGGATATCCTCTTCCAAAAGTCCTCGGGTCTCCTCAGAGACGAACTCTCTGAGGCCAGACTTTTCTCAGAGGACATCCCGTTTTTACTTCATTCTCCAAATTATTTTTCGGCATTGATCCGATCCCTCACAAATGCGCAATACTCACAATTTGGATTAGATTTTGGCAGCTCGCCATCCAAGCATTTTTTCATATCTTTGAGTGTGTCTTCTATCCAATCAGGTTTACCCTCGTAAGGTATGAGCTTGATATCAAACTCGAGCTTGCCGTCAAAGGCTTCTCGGTCGCGTTGACCATTGGCATAGACGAAATATCCAGTGTTGCTTACTTTGAATCCATTTTTCGAAAGTAGCCACTGATACACTTCCATTTGTCGTTTGTATCCGTCTTGCCACTCAGCGTCGAGCCCAACTTCCCCATCTTTGCTAGTAGCTTTGTAGTCTACGACGATGAGTTCGCCGTCTCCGTTTTTCCAAACATCGTCTACTCCTCCAAAGACTACGAAGTTGGTCGGCTCATGAAAATATTCCACTCCCTTAAATGTGTCTCGCCAAGTATCCATCATTTCGTGTTCGAAAGGCACAGCGTCCACTCCGTAGCTTTCCATAAGAGGGTGCGGGGTGTGCTGTTTGCGATGAAGGTCGAATTCTTTTTTGAGCAAAATATCTACCGCACTATTGAGGTTGAATGGGAATCCCTGAGGTCGAGAGACGCCGATGCGTCGGTCGAGGTAAAAACAGCGCGGACATTGTAAAAACAAATCGATCTTGGATCGACTTATTCGAAAAGCTTCCTTCGCCTCTGGGTCATAAAGTTTTTTCTTGTAGTAGGCCATTAGCTTTATACTCCTAGTATCAAATCTATTTCGCTGAGAGTTGCAGAGAGAGCGTCGCTACTTCGGATGACCTGTCTGGCAACATCGGGGTTCTCTTTGATCTGCAAAATATGAATAAGGCCGAGAGCCATGAGTTCTCTCTGTTCCTCAAGACGTAAGGTGTTAAGCACTGTTATGGGGTGAAGACCTGTTTCCTCGATCAAGTCTTGGAGATTTCCCTCCTTCGGATAGCCCCAACCAATGAGCTTCATGTTTTTGCACTTAGCGTATTTGATGGCTTGATCGGTAAATTTGGTGTTGGTCACGAGCCAGCCCTCGTCGAGCTTCCTTTTGTGTCCAAAATCAAACTCCTTCTCCCGTACGTCGTCCCAACGCGAATCAACATAGAGCACTGTCTTGAGGTCCGACTTCAAACCGTATTCGTTGTGGAATTTGGCCTCTATCATTATAAGCTTCTCGTCGTTCCATGCTGTGATGTCGATCTCGTGTTCGACGCATCGGCCGAGGGCGGTAAATTCGGTCGTTGTCTCGTAACCTTTTACCCGTAGAATTTCCGAAATCAGTTTTTCAAAAGGAAATCCAGTTGGGCCCATGGCAAGTAGCGCTTTGCGTAGAGAGTATCGCACCGCTGTCGGTTTGTGTTCGCTTGCTAGAAGCTCAAAGGCGTGAGTGTAAATGTCTTTCGTGGTCATCCCGTCTTTGAGGCCGAGCAAAATTCTCTCAAGTATTCTCTCGGTTACTTCTTTGGGAGCATGAGCACGAGTTAGAGACTGCCTTAGCTTGTCCGGATCGAACGGTTCGCGCTCGCCGGTCGCTTTGGTTATTAGGATGTTATCTTGCATGAAGTCATCTTATACGAAAATCATGCGAAATACAACGAAAATATTACAAAATTATCACGAAATAATCGCTCCTCCTAGGCAGATTTCATCCCCGTCTTGCCCTTGCTTTGGCAGGTAGAAGACAATCGATTGCCCCGAGGCGATAAGTTGTGGGGATTCAAATGTTACTGTGTCGCCGTTTACCCGACAGGGTATTTTGGGCTGTCGATAACGGTAGCGACATTCAATATTCTCTCGTGGTGGCTTACCAGATATCCAATTGATCTGTTCGAGTTGGTAGGTGTGCGTGATGTCCGCTGCAGGAAATGTAGGTTGGGGTGCCACGGTGATGGTGTTGCTCTTGATATCTTTGCTTACCACATAAAACGGCTTGCTTTGGTCTGTCTGGTTAAAGATCCTAAGCCCGTGTCGCTCGCCCAAAGTATAAAGCACTGCTCCGTCGTGGCTACCAATCTCTTGACCTGTTAGATCGAGAACCTTACCTTCCTTTGAGTCGATAAAATCATGGAGAAATTCTTTCATGTCGATCTGCCCCAAGAAACATAATCCCTGACTATCTTTGCGAGTGGCTTGCGGTAGGCCGAATTTTTCGGCCAATTTGCGCACCTCACTTTTTTGCAAATGTCCGATTGGAAAAAGCGTGTGCCGCAATTGATCCTGACTCAAGGTCCAAAGAAAATAGGTCTGATCCTTGTTCTTGTCCGCCCCTTCCTTTAACCCCACCCCACCCTCCCCTTGATCAGGGGAGGGAGCACGTTGTGCGTAGTGTCCCGTGGCGACAAAGTCTGCACCCTGCTCTCTTGCCCACTTCAAAAATCCGCCGAATTTTATTTCTTTGTTGCACATCACATCCGGATTTGGAGTACGTCCGTTTTTGTATTCTCTGATCATATAGTCCACCACATCGCGTTTGTACTCCTTCTCTAGGTCGAGAGTGTGAAAAGGAATATCAAGCACCGCTGCAGCTCGCATTGCACTACGTCGGTCTTCCTTCCATGTACAGGGGTAGCCATCGGGGGTCCAAGCCTTGATAAAAACTCCAGTCACGTCAAAACCGGCCTCTTTTAGAAGACCGGCAGAAACGGCCGAATCTACGCCGCCAGATAATCCAACAAAAACCTTCTTCATAGATTCACACTATAGCAGAAAAAATTGATAAATCTTGCTAGCGCAAGTACTTTTCTCTATTGGCTTGGTGGCCCTCAAAATCCTTGGCGTAGTACATGTTGCCTTGTTTGTCAGACATAAAATACAAATAGTCGGTGTGAGTTGGGGCAATCGCGGCGCGAATAGAATCGATGCTCGGGTTGTCGATCGGGGTCGGGGGCAAGCCTTTGCGAACATAGGTATTGTAAGGGTGGTCTTCTTTCAAATCTTCGGCGGTAAGGGTGTAAGAATGTTTGCCGTTGTAATACTTGAACGGCGCATCAACTTGTAGAGGCATTCCTTTCTGGATCCGCTTCCATAAAATACCAGAGACGATTCTTCTCGATTCAATATTTTTATTTGCCTCGTCTTCTATTATGGAGGCCATGATTATCAGGTCTTGCAGGGTCTTACCGGATTTTGCGATGTCTTCCTCGTAGGGCTTTATTTGGCGAGCAAAATTCTCTCGCATCGCTAGAATAATGTCCTTGGGTCTTGTATTGGGCATAAAGAAATAGGTGTCAGGAAAGAGGGTGCCCTCATAACCATTGTCTGTCACTTCCTTCAAAAATTCTTCTTTTGCGAAGGCTGGTAACGACTGGCTCAAGATCTCCGCCATCTCAAAAGAATTTAGACCTTCATGCAAGGTAACTCTTTCTGCGATCAGCCCAAATTCTCCTTTGTGGAGAACGCGGATAACTCGGAATAAGCTGACCGGCTCTGGGAAATAATAATCTCCGGTGACCACCCGCCGGTCGCCACCAGTAATACGGACGAAGAATTTGAGCCACGAAGCCGACCTTACTACATGAGCTTTTTCGAATGCCTCGGCAATTTGGCCAAAGCTGTCTCCTCTGCCTACCGTGACCAACGCATGCTCGGGAAAGTCACTTGGTGCTCGCCAAGAGAAAATATAAAAGCTGGTATAGAAAGGAATGATTAAAGCAAGAACCAGAAGAATCTTGAAGAAGTGATTGCCTAGGGGCGCGAATAGTTTGAGCAAGCGTAAACGTAAGACGATAACTTCCGGATGAATGGCCATCCGGTCGCGCAAATACAAAACTCGGTCTTTGATCGGATCGGTCAGTCGAACTTTTGCACTTCTCAGATGCAAGAAACGCGCAAGTGTAGCAAGAAAATTCATCATATAGGCAGATTGTAAGGAGCATCGACCTTGCGCGAAGGTACTCGGTCGAGCGTTGGTGTGCCGGCGACGGCCCCTGGTAGGTGGTAGATCGTGGCCAACTCTTCGGAATTCAGGACGAAAGGTTCGCTGTAATACCACTTGCCTCGATATGGCGAGAAGAAGAATCGGCGAAGCTTGTATTCATCAAAAGCACGCTTCAGGAGTGTTGCTTGATCTGGCTTCCACCAGTCTTTGGGTGGGTTGCTATAAGTACTGCTCCAGCCAGCACCCTTGAAGCTATTGTAGCCGAGAGCTGAGTATTGCTTGAAGCTACCGAGCATTCCACCCAAATAGACGGCGTCATATTCTTCTTTTTTTGCAAAATAAAGAGAGCGTATGGTTACATCAAATCCGAGCTTACCAATACTGCGTTCAAGAGCCGCCATCTTGTCTTGCTCGCCCTTAGTGGCGAGGCGTGGGAAGGTGTTACCTTCTGGCTGTAGCGCTTTTCTGATTTTATCTATTTCCGCCTTGGCATCTGCCTTCCATGAGTCGACTTCCTCGAACAGAGCAAATTCACTAAACCATTTGTTGATAGGCAAAAGTCTTTTTTCCTTCTTGTGAGCACGCACAATGATCTGTATCCAAATCGTGTGGCCTTTGCGCAAAGTACCAAGGAACTCGAGCTGGCTTGTCATCGGGTCGATCTTGTACTCTTCTTTGGGGTCCTTGTCCAAGCCGTAATCTACATAGGTGCTGATCGGATATGGGTCTGGGTCATCTAGTTTCCACTGACAAGCAAACAACTTGTGCTGGTTCGGGTCGTAATAGTAGTTTTTGGTATAGTCTTCGACCTCACGCACTTCGACGCCGGGGTATTGCGAGTAAAGGTAGGCCTCGAGGCCGTTGCGGTATTTCTTTCTGGTCCAAATATAAAAATGTATCTCCCCGCCGAAAGAGACGAGCTCGAGTGAGAACCAGCTTCTGGTCTGACCCTTCCAATACTTGAAATAGTTGTTGCCTTCATCCGCGGTCTGATGTAGCTGGTTTAAGACGAGCTCCATTGCTAGAGGCGACTTAAAGACGTCGCGCGGGAGTTTGATCTCGAGTACCAAGGAACCAAGCTTGTTGTTCCAATAATCAGCTCGCTTGTACGCAAGCCATGCCTTGGCGGCAGCCACCACAAAAGCCAAAGGGAGCCAAATGGGGGCAAGTTTCCAAACAATTTTGAAGGCGAGCCACAGATTCTCCCAAATCACTATTGGAATTCCAAACATGGATCAATTATAACCCATTATGCAAATTTAACGCTAGACAGCAGTGTAAAAACCCTGCTTGTTCTTCTTGAAAAACTTTGGGTTCTGGAGATTAACCAGAATTGTATTTTCTTTGACGTATCTTTCTTTGAGCACTTGCTCAATAATCTTCTCTTTTGAGAGAGGGCCGTGTTTCTTCAATATGTCCTTGATCACATCGCGGACAACGCCAGTTTGGTAGCCCCACTCTTTGAGTGCATAGAGGCCACGACCGACGAGTACAAATCGATCATCCTTGATGAGCTCGTTGTGGGTAGTTGCGACATGGGCCTTCTTCTTGAATACTTCGCCAATGAGCTTAGCTACTTCGCGGAAGTGGATTGGAGATCCGTGTTTGCGGAGTATAAGGTATGCGTAATCACGCACGCCCTTGGTCTTGATGTTGGAAGAGCCGGACTTGCCCCATTCGCCGAGTGGGTTCTTGCCGATGTTCTTTGACATGGCGAGCCAGCGGGTCAAGATTTCGTCCTCTTTGTAATCGTCGGAGACATCCTTCAAGTGCTCAAGGAAAGAAGAAATGATTTCTGATTCAGGAATAATTTCATCGTCTCCCAATTTCTGATACAGGTTTTGCAACGCTTCGTGAATGCGACCAGAAAGCTCTATATCGATGTGCCAGCGGTGTTTGAACTCAGCATCTTCCTTTATCTTATTGAAATCGTCCCCGACTACTAGCATGAAATGAATACACTTTTTTGTAGCGATATCGCGAGCGAGACTTTCAAGAAGATCTTCCTCAGCAATTACGCCACCCATTCTTTTGATAGTTGTTTTGAGCTCGTCAAAGGCGGACTTTTCTTTCTCATATTGGTCACTCTTTCTGATGTGGCTTACGGCATAATTCTCGATTTGGCGTACTCTTTCGCGGGTGATGCCGTATTTCTTGCCGATGGCTTCGAGAGTCATCTCTTCGCCAGTCTGGTTTAGACCAAACCTGCCCGAGATAACATCTTGGGCTCTAGCGGGTATCGATCCGAGCAATCTTTTGACAACCTGTTTAGGATTGAAAGAAAGAGTTACTATTTTTGCCTTTTTTTCTGTCCTCATTTGTATATGCTAGTAAGCGTTTTTTAATATTATTCTTGACCCAAATTACGAAACATTATTATACCATTTTTGACGCTTCTCACAATATCATACATCAGCAAACTGTCAAGTTTTCAAATTATACCACAAAATTGATTAGCTTGTCGGGTATATAAACGACGCGTTTGGGCTCTCCCCCACTGAGCCATTTCTGAATTTCGGGCAAAGACAGAGCCGTTTTTTCTACTTCTTCTTGCTTTATACCAACCTCCGCTTCAAACTGGGCACGTACTCGGCTATTGATCTGGACGACGATTTTTACTCTCGTCTGTGCCATCTTCGACTCATCAAACTCGGGCCATTTTTCTAGGTGTATAGAAGTTTGGTGACCAAGGTTGTGCCATATTTCTTCGGTAATGTGTGGAGCAAATGGCGCGAGGAGCTTGAGCAGTGTCTCGAAAGTTTCCCTGCCCACCTTTTCTTCTGCGTCCAATTCGTTAACGAGTACCATCATCGCGCTGATCGCGGTGTTGAATTTGAGGTTGGTGATATCCTCTGTAACTTTTTTAATTGTTTTGTTGAGCAGAGATTCTATGTCACTTTTATTTTTTGTATTGTTGTTATCCGCCCGGCCTTGTTCGAACGGGTTCGTGCCCATTTGTAGATTGGTGTCGTGTCCAATTCTCCATACCCTTTCCAAAAACCTACGAGTACCGACAATGCCGCCGATATCCCATGGATACTGCCCCGCCTCGTTATATGGGCCGATGAAAGCAAGATACATACGCACCGTGTCGGCACCGAACTTTGCAACCTGCTCATCGGGGTTGATGACATTGCCCTTCGATTTGCTCATCTTCTGACCGTCGGGTCCGAGGATCAATCCTCGGTTCATTCTTTCGGTATATGGCTCGGAATCCTTGACCAAGCCCATATCAAACAGAGCTTTATGAAAAAAGCGTGAGTAGAGAAGGTGCATGGTGGTGTGTTCTGCCCCGCCCGAATATTTGGTAACCGGCATCCACGCATCCATACTTTCTTTTGAAGCGAATTGCTCGCTGTTGTGCGGGTCGGTATACCTCAGGAAATACCATGAAGAATCTACGAAGGTGTCCATCGTGTCGTATTCTGGTGTCCAACCACGACCAAAAATTTTCTCAACTCTTCCCTTTAGTTCGACAGAAGAAGCGAGAGGTGAAGCGCCTTTCGGGGTAAAGTCGATATTGTCTTCCGGCAGAAGCCACGGCAGATGCTCTTCGGGTATCGGATGAGGTTGTCCCTCTGGGTCATAAACCACTGGGATCGGCGCGCCCCAATAACGCTGCCGGCTAAGGAGCCAATCGCGAAGCTTATACTTTGTAACTTTCTTGCCGAACTTTTCGGTGATCTTTTCTCTCGCTTCCTTAGAGTCCATTCTGGTGAATTCGCCCGAGTTAAACACGATACCCTCATCGGTGTACGGCCCCCTTTTGTTTTCCAGAGCGTCTATAATCAATCCCATTTCGCTGTGAGTCATCTTTGTGGCTTTGATTTCTTCCATACTGCGCCATTCTGGTTCGTGGATTTCGGATTCTTCGGCTCCTATCTCGGATTTGGTTTCGTCTACAAGTTCAAAAAGCAGGCTTCGGGTATGTGCGATCCTGTTTACGTCCTTGTGAGCGGCAAAGAATTCAGATTGAGCTCCGCCTAAGGCCCGTATAAACTTTATATTCTTGTAACCGGTCTCTTCTTTTATTTCTCGCTCTCCTGCTTCTTCTGGGCGTTCGCCATCTTCGATGCCACCCATGACAAAAGTCGTCCATGGTTGCTTCTTCCATTTCAAAACGAGCAACTTATCAGTTTTCGGGTCTCTTAGCACTGCGATCACCGCGTTTCTGAAAACCACTTCCTTACCATCTATATGGGGATTAGTCGGGTCAGGCATGCGAGGTATCAAAACCTCTTTTATGGGTAAGTTGTATTTTTGAGCGAAAGCGAAATCGCGCTCGTCGTGAGCTGGTACGGCCATCACTGCGCCGGTACCATAATTATTGAGCACATAATCAGCGATCCACACCGGCACTTCCTCTCCGTTGGCGGGATTAACGGCCTTTATGCCTTTGAGCTCAACTCCGGTCTTGGATTTTTTGGCATCGGTCCTCTCAATTTCGGTTTTTGTCTTCGCTTCCTCAATGTACCTTTCTACTTCGTTAAAATTTGAGATTTGAGATTTAATATTTGAGATCAATTCGTGTTCTGGAGAAAGTACTACATATGTCACACCGAATAGAGTGTCAGCGCGCGTGGTGAAAACTTTTATCTCTTCTGCGGATTTGAGATTTGAGATTTTAATTTTGAAATTGAGCTCCGCCCCCTCGCTCCTACCTATCCAATTGATCTGACTGTCCTTGATCGCCTCTGGCCACTTGAGAGGTTTGAGATCATCTATGAGTCGGTCAGCATAGTCGGTGATTTTGAAAAACCACTGTTCCAAATCCTTCTGGATAACTTCGGTGCCACATCTCTCACATTTGCCATTTATCACTTGCTCGTTTGCGAGCACAGTCTGACAGGACGGGCACCAATTCACACTGGCTTTCTTTTTGTAAGCCAAGCCCTTTTTATAGAACTGCAAGAAAAGCCATTGGGTCCATTTGTAATATTCTGGATCGGCAGTAACTACCTTGCGCGACCAGTCGAACGATCCGCCCATGCTCTGTAGCTGGCCTTCCATATAAGCGATGTTTTCGTAAGTCCACTTTTTCGGATCGAGGCCTCTTTTGATCGCGGCATTTTCGGCTGGTAGACCGAAGGCATCGAAACCGATCGGAAAAAGCACATTGTACCCCGACATTCTTTTCATGCGGGCGAAAATATCCGGAATAGCGAAAGCATACCAATGTCCGATGTGGAGATTGCCGGACGGATATGGAAACTCGAAAAGTAAATAGTAGTTTTCTTTGCCCTCCGCTTTGTTCTGGGTTTTGTATAGATTATTTTTACTCCAGACCTCATGCCACGCATTCTCTATTTCTTTGTGATTGTAGTTGTCCATCTATGCAGTCACTAAAATATACAACAACAAACACGCATCGACAACTTGCCCAGCCGATTTTTGATTGTGTTATTTATCCGCGGACTTGGGTTGGATATAGAGCTGGATCGATTAGTCGCTCAAAGCACTGCATTCCTGCTCCATGATTGCCAAAGCCGTTGCCCATACCTTTTCTTCCTCCCATTGGTATCTCTGCCATCATTCCTTGCTGTCGCCCTTGTCCAGAACTGGAAAGGTTGAAATTGGCGCAGATTTCAAAGGACATATCGCCAGTCTTTTTGTAGGTGTAGCTACCAAGCTCTTTGGAAGTGAATGTGTTTTCAGGTATCTGTGAAGGAATCATGCCATTCATTGTCCAGTAGCTTATTATTTGCCCCTCAATATTTTGCAGGTCAGTGATGGCCAAGTTATCTTCGCGAAGTAGGCGCTGGGTTTTGGGTGAGCCGATGACACTAAAGCCAAGAATGATAGCAACGATAATTATGAGAGCGATCGCGATAGCCCAAACTTTCCTCCTCTGCGCCGAGACGCGGTCGCGAATATCTTGTAGATAGAAGCCGAACACTGACGCAGAAACCACGAGCACTACGAGGGCCTTGAGTAAGAAAGCGGTAGTGAGGTCTTGCCCGTCGAGGAATTTGTAGAGCACGGCCACCAAGTCTCCAGCTAGGAATATTCCGGCGAAGAAGAGGGTCAGGTAAGTAAGCCATTTACGGATCCCGAGGTTCTTTTTCTCTGGATGGGTCTCGTAAGTTTTGTGAGTGAGCCAAGACACGATCACGAATACTGGGAAAGTGATGATGAGTGTCGCGACTGGGAAGCTCAATTCTGATCCTTGGGTCCAATAATAGCCGTTGGTTATCATGGTTGGGAAAGCACGGTCTATTATCCTAAACAGAAGGTTTATAAAATTGCCGACTACCACATAAAGAGCGATTATTGCTCCGAGGTGGAGAAAAAAGTCTAGTGCGCTTGTTTTGCCCTGACTTTGATTTACCAAATTCGGTTCCATAGTGTTTGGTTAATTAATAAATTGTTCGCATTTGCAATTATAACACAGTAGCATTATTGTTTTGCTGGAGGTGCGTAATGAGCGCTATCGATATTGGGGATTATAGACGGAGGCGACAACAGCCGCAGGGAGAAGAGAATATCGACTTGTGGGTCTGCAATTCCGTTCATAATATCGGAAGGATTTTGGAACAGATCGATCTGAAATTCGGGAAGAAATTTCCCTATCTTCGGAAGGTGCTTGATTCCTTCTTTGCTCGCGCCATTTCCGCGAAGGATGCCGAGAGCAGGAAAAACCTCATGATGTCGACTTATGAACGTCTCATAGAGTTGATGTCAGCTATTATTCAAGACCAAATCCACGACGGCGTCATGTCTATAGATTTGGTTGCGTCCTATTACTTCCTTCTTTTGAACATCGACGACGTTGTTGCATCGATGTTCTCGGAAGCCCATGACTCAGAAGCCGAACAGCTCAGGCTTTTCGAGCCCGAACAAGAAGGGGGTCGCTAACGCGACCCCTGATTCATATATGAGTTTTTTTACCGCACCATGGGCACCACCAATTTTTCTTGCTCGGCGCTTCCTTTTTTTATTGCAATGCTGTATAAATTGAATATTCGGGGTGAGAGACTGGCCAACTTATCCCTTCTCCGTAAGGAGCGACGCGAATCGGCTACCGCAAGAAATTGTTATGACTTAGTAGCGGCGAGCGAAAAGTCTTGCACCTTAACAATCCCTCTTGCGGTTTTCTATTGCCCATTTTTTTTGAACTCTATTCTTGTACCGACTTGATTATACACTTTCCCGCGCCTTGCCCGTTCGTAGCTTTAGCGAAGTCGGGGCCGCGGGTTTTTGTATATTTTCCTAAATTTTAAATACTATTTTTTTGATAATTTTCAATCAAAGCGATATCGCGCAGGTCTTTTTCTCTACCAAGCTCATTCTTCATTGCTTTTAGGTGATCCAAATTTATAAACTTAACTCCATTAAACACATCAGCACTTTCAATTATCTCCGAAAGAGGTATTACTTTTGAATTACCAAAGATGGATTGACTCGGGTTTAATATTTCAATGTCATTTTCTAGTGCAATAGTCTCGACTCCAGACTCATTTATATTTACCTGATATCTTTTGATCAGATCCTTCCAAAGAGTTGGGGTGACGATTATGTCTATATCGTTTGCTTCCCTGATTCCTCTTACTGCCAAAGATCCAGAGCTCACCACTGCAAATTGATCGTCAGGAAAATTTATTTGTTTGATATTCTCAATTTGCCTTTTGAAATACATAAGAGTAATCAATATTGAAATTAAACTTGAGCTTTATTATATCCCGAAATCTCCTCAATAATTTTTTTGATATCGGGATAGTTGGCTTCAAAGCAATTATTCACAAATTCCGCATTATGAGGATCACTCTGTAGAGATGCTTTTTCTGGGAAAAATTTATTCATAACAAGATTTACGATCCTTTCCTTGGTCCAATGATCTATTTTGTATTCTTTTATTAGGTGTTCTATGGTGAGGTGAACGGTCTCGTGTGCGATAACTTGTGGGATATCCTCAATTTTTCTTTTTTCTATATTTATTTGAATGTCATTTGGTACTCCATAACTCCCACTTGTGCCGTAGCGTGTAAGGCAAACATGATACTCATCATGGATTGGGAGCTTTAGATTTTTTAAGTTATTGAAAAAATGCTCCTCGATTTTTTGCCAACCTTCCTTTATCTGAAGTTCTGCGTTCTCATATCTATTTTTATTGTACTCGGCATCGATCGCCTCTCTTATTGCCTCTTCTTCAACCGGTGCGTTACTCTCAACTCTTTGTATCAAAGCTGCTGGTATTGTAGGTTTATATCCATTTTCCATATACCAACCATACTTTTTTATTGTATACGTAACTCTAGCTATCTCGTCATTGATTGAATAATCGAAATAAATTTTGGGAATCGAATTTTGCATAATCAAATTTTAAACTCGATCACATCACCATCTTGGACGATATAGGTTTTGCCTTCGGTGCGGAGGAGGCCCTTTTCGCGAGCGGCGCCGTAAGAACCGGCTTCTAGGAGCTTGTCCCACTCGATAACTTCGGCTCGTATGAACTTTTCCTCGAAATCGCCATGGATCGATCGTCCGGCTTGGGGTGCCGTCGCTCCCCTGTGGGTAGTCCAGCCCCTGGTCTCGTCCTCGCCGGTCGTGAAGAAGGTAATAAGATCGAGCACCTCGTAGCTTTTGCGGATTAGGTCGTCAAATCCTTTTTCAAAGACAGCGTCAACTTCGACGTAGCTACCAGGTATTTTGTCGAGCATCTCCTTTTTGTTCTCGCCGGCTTCGGAAGTATTGAGTACATAAAAGATTGGCTTCATAGTCAGGAGTTGCATCTGTTTTATGAGAGGTAATTCTTTTTCTTCAAGTTGTACAGTAGAAGCTAACTTCTCATTCTCTAGTGAATCTTTGGTTTTGAGTAAAGCACTCTGTAGCAATATTGCTTCCTTCTCGCCTCTTTTTATATCCTTTTCGAGAGTTCCCAATCTTTTGGTCACTGTCTGCAAGTCTGCAAGGATGAGCTCGAGGTTGATCGTATCAATATCAAAAATTGGGTCGACTTTGTTGTGGACATGGATAATATCCTTGTCCTCAAAAATTCTGACTACTTGAGCAATGGCATCCACTTCACGGATGTGCGAGAGGAATTGGTTGCCCAAGCCCTCGCCTTCCGAAGCGCCTTTCACTAGACCAGCGATATCGGTGAACTCGACAACTGCGGGGATCTTTTTTGCCGACTTTGAAAATTCGTTGAGCTTGTCGAGACGAGGATCAGGTACGGGGACGATGCCAACTGAGGGGTCGATGGTGCAAAAAGGGTAATTCTCAGCCGGCACGCTTTTTTTGGTAAGCGCATTAAAAAGCGTCGATTTGCCGACGTTTGGTAGCCCCACAATCCCAACTGATATGTTTGCCATTATTACAATAATCTACTTCATTTCTACCTTTTCTTCCACTTTGTCTTTCGACTTCCAATTTATCTCAAACGAGATTGAGTGTTTGTTTGGAATCTGCCACTTGGAAAATCGGAGCCAGAAAAGTTGAAACTTGTTCGGGGCAATCTTCCCTAGCCCGAACCGATTTAGCGTGAGCTCGATGTCTATGACCATAATTTTATTTTCCTAAATTACTCAAAATAAAATCAGCGATCTCGGTTGGGTTTTTATCTGCGTCTACTTCTACAAAATCCCCGAGTTTTGATATCAAATACCGGCTCTGTTTAAAAATAAAGTTTTGCTCCTCTTCTTTCTTGGCAAAGTGATTGTTGCTTCGAGCATTCAGGCGATTCCTAATAACGTCATCGTTTGCATTAAGTACAAATACTTTTTCGAATTCTTTCGCCAGTTCTTCTATATTTTCGGTAATAGCAGCCACAAATACATCCTTATCTTCTCGAATGCAAGAAAGTAGTTTTTGAAGTGTGGGGATATCGCAATACCAGCCATGGAGATTGAGCCATTCAGTATCCCTTCCGTCTGGACCATATTCGGTAACTTCTTGTGTTTCTTTGTTTCGCCACCTACAAATACCAGTCGCATCGAGATCAATAACAACATGGCCGTGCTTTTGCAACTCGGCCAAAGTAGTCGTTTTGCCAGTCCCAGCTATTCCTGTTATTAGAATTTTCATACTGAAAGTTTATCGCCAAAGAGGAGGGATGGCAACGTTGTATTCGATATATCATATATGATATAATGCTTGCAGGCGCGGAAAAGACGTAAGGAAAGACTCCGGACATTGTGCCGACTGGCTTCCAAGGTCGGGCCAGTGTCCGGAGGGAGGAGGGATCATTAACCCCTCATCACAAACCGGTCGGTTTGTGACAATAATCCCCCTTCGTATTTACTACCATGATACGAAGAGCAATAGGGCTGGGGTTGATGCTTCTCATCCTCAAGTTCCTTATGTCCGAAGTTTTCATCGCGGGGCAGGATGCAACTGTCTCCCTCTTGAATTCTGCTGGTGTGCTTTTTAGCAACATCGGTAGTATGAACAAGGGGTTTGAGGTAGAAAACCTCATCCCGCGATAAGGTGCAATCCCGAGCTTGAAGCATCATTGCTTCGCTCGGGTTTTGTTTTGCCCATATGGTTTTCGCCGAGGCGGGGTGGTAATATTTGGTTATGCAAAGTTATCCGCAAGTAATTGCCCTTGCCTGTTCGCCCTCGCGCGGGTTCAATTCCGACTCTATGCTTGATGTATTCATGGATGGCTTTGCGAATAAATCTCATAAATCGGTTGAAAAGATCTACCTCTCCGACGTCCCCATCCATGACTACTCCTACGAGAATCGACTCGGTCCTGCTGAAGACGAAAATGAGTTTCGCATCCTGTGCGACAAGATAATGCACGCTGAAGCGCTGGTTATCGCGACACCGACTTACAACTTTTCCGTCCCTGCTCGTCTTAAAAACTTAATAGACCGGATTCGCTTTTTCGCTCTCGATTTCGAACACAAGAGCCGACTCGGTCAGCCAGCCGGCAAGCTCGATCACCTCAGAGTTTATTTCATCGTTTCTGGAGGGACACCACTTTGGGCACAAAAGATGCTCTTCTTTACCTTTCCTCCGTTTTGGCTCCGAGGCGTTTTTCTCTATTTTGGGGCTCAATGTCTCGGTGCTATATACAGTGGAGATGTTAAGGCGTTCGAAAACAAAAAGGTGCTCGGAAGTTGTTATCGACGTGGTCAAAAGTTCGCCCACAAACTCGAGAGCAAAAGTCGAAACGCATGGCTCGAAAGAATATTCTTCAGACCGCCCCAGATCTAGTTTAGTGGGCTTGAGATTTGAGATAGGTCATCGCTCCGTACAGTCCGCCGAAGTCGCCGAGCTCCGCCTTCTTTATAGTCGGAAGTTCGGGGAAGATTTTGATAATTTCTTTGATGTGTCGTTCGGTCAGTTCTATTGGTATTGCTGGATTACCGATAATCATTGATCCCCCGAGTACCAAGACCTGCGGTGACCAGTGCATGATGGTGTTCGAAAGGCCGACGGCCAAAGTCTTGGCGAGATCGGTCCAAACAGTGCTGTCGCTGATTTCCTTTGGTTCCTTGCCGAATCTTTTCTGTACGGATTTGCCCGAGACCAAGCTCTCCAAGGTCTGCATATTCTGGTAGTCAATAATCTGATGGCCCGGCTCAAAGCCAAGGTTGCGTTCATCAATCTTGCCATCGACGACGCGCACGCCACCGACTCCGGTCGAAACAGTTATGTAGGCGACGATCTCTGCACCCTTGCCTGCACCAAATATGGCTTCTCCAAGTCCGACGAGGGCGGAGTCGTTCTCGATATATATAGGCGCCTGAAGGTTTTCTTCCAGATTATTCTTTAGGGGCTTGCCGATCCAATCTGAGAGGTTGGGGCTACCCATAAGCGAGCGCTTTCTTTCGGTGAATGGTCCAGCGATCCCGCCGCAGACCGCTTCGATCTTTCTGCCGTTCGCCACCCTTCTTGCCACATCCACAAAGAGCTTCAGGCCCTCTTCATAAGACGACGGAGTGAGCACACTTTGGGGAGCTTCGAAGGATTGCCCATCAACTGAAAAGGCGACCCGCATTTTCGTCCCACCGATATCGAACAGAAGTGCGTTTTGATGCATGTATTAGGTATTATGGTCTGATAAAGATTTTTTATAATTCTCCACTTCCGGTTGATCAAGCGGGTTGAGCCCGAGCAGGTCGCCGAGCTTCTGCGTCACATCGATCATATAGGCCATGAAGCGCCCGAGCTCATACTCGCTTATCTTCTCCATTTCGTATTTGCAAAAAGGCAAAGCGCGGGTTTGGAATTCGGTCGTGATATTTTCGTAAGCCAAGCGGTTTACCTCGCTTTCGGCCATTTCTTTTATGGAGTTGAGGAAAATGGTGTAGCGGCTGTCAGGCTGTTCGAGATAAAGCTCTAGCATCGAATGCAAGTCGACGGGGCCGATCGATACAGTGGGAGTAATCCGCGCCAAGCTTTCGGCTATGAGCTGACGCCACCATTTGCCCAAGGTCTCGAGCTCGCTCTGCCAGAGGAAGAGGTCGATGATGCGAATGCCGTGTCGGTAGCTGTCGAAAATCTCACCCGCCAATTGATCAGCTTCATCGTTTGCCTCGACCGTGTTGCCTTCTTTGAATTTATCGATATTGAGTCCGGCGACATAGAGCACCGCTGTGTGAGCGATCGTGAAGGCACTGAACCGGCCTCCGATCTTGCCCTCCCATTCCAAAACGGTAGAAGACTTTTCTTCACCCAACTTGTAGAGTGTGGCATCTTTCGAAGAAATAAACACTGCGCGGTCATGTATCGGGCGACCAAACTTTTCGGAAAGCATTTCAAATGTTTGGTGGAAGGCCTCGAGGGTCTCGGTGGTTTCGCCTGACTTGCTTATGGCAAACACTACCACATCCTCGGGAGTGGCTTTTTCGGTCTCCACAAAATCGGAGATCTTTCTGTACTCGGCTTGATCGGGTGATTCTAGAAAGAAAAGTTTTTTGTCGGTCGGTCTGTTCGCGCTCAGCGCTTCCCATACTGCCTTGCTTGCAAGGTTTGATCCGCCGATGCCGATGACAAAAATGTATTTGCTGTCTTTGAATTTGCTTAGGTGGTCCATCCTTTCATTATATCAAAATTTAGACGAAAAAAACGGCCCAAGCACTTGGCTTAGGTCCGTTTGGCCGGAGAAAACGCTCCGGCAATCCCTCTCCCTGATTCCCCCTCTGGACATCGGGGTGAGGGCTCCCTCACTTCTAGTTCTTAATCGCGGGGTGGCGGGTTGGTTGGACAGTGTCCATCCGCAGCCTTGTCATTGTGGGCGCGGGTGCTGACATTTCGCGGAACGCCGACGGGAGTCTTTTCACGTCAACTCCCATGGTGTGGCGACCGAAAAACGCGTCCCCTCCCCACGCAACCGGCCGCTGCATCTCGAGAAGCTTACTTTTTTCACTTCGGGCCATATTCATTTCCCTTCTTTGAAAAATCAGGAACCTTAGTTCCTGTTATATACTACTACAGTATGAAAATATTGTCAAGTCAAGGGTAAAGCGTGGCTGTGGATAAGGGTTTCTGGCTCGTGGAGAAAAATGGGCAAATCAAAAGGCCGGTTCGCGTGTTGCCCTCTTTGCGAACCGGCCAATCTTATACCCTCTTACCTAGGGCGGCCCGCCATCTTTGTGGCGACGCAGCCTCCAACCCATCCGCCGGCGCTTTTGCCGGCTATGCCAACGGAGGAAATGTGGTGTAGGCATAACTCTAAAATCAAATATACCCTGCTATCGTAAAAAAGCAAGTATACCGAACCTGTGGATAATTGCGGGGGGTTATTTCAGCTCTGAGAAAGTAATGCCGGTTGGGAGATCGAAGACATTGAGGACGGCGTTCCATGGGTGGCAGTTGTAGGCGAGCTTGTCTTCGAAGCCGACGATCTGTGCTTGAACCTTGGTCGAAGAGCGGTCACTTACCTTGTCAGCCATCTTTGATTTGTAGCCAATATTTTGTAGCGAAGTCCAAGTGTAGGTATATCCGTCCTTGAGTATGAAGTGACTCGCGAAGAAAGCGCGCTGGTCGGGCGAAGCGTCGCCGAAGCCGGTTTGGTCGGCCTGAATGTCGATGTCGAAGTCACCGCGCAAGTTGCCATCTATCATGCGGAAGATTCCGCTTACTTGTGAGGTTGGATCCGATTTGTTGAAGGAACATTCGTAAGGAGTATTGAGCTCAACAATCTGTTTGATCGAATAGTTGCCGGAGACGGTGCCGTCGGCATTGATTATCACCCCTTCCGAAAGGTCCACCAAAGAGCCATTTTTGTTGTTGGCAAAGAGGAAAAGAGCGCCGATCGCGAGTAGGATAAGGATCACAATAGTGGCCCGCATGTTTTTATTGTTAGCTCCTAATAAACTACATTATAGCTGATTTGGACTTCTTTGGCCACTCTGTTATCTTGGCACCGGCCGCCTCTGTTGGGCCTGCTTTTCTTATGTATTTGAGGTTTGATTTTGGGACGAAATCGGAGTGAGGGGAACGATCGAGCGCTTCGGCGATCTCATCCAGATCGTCTTCTCGGTTGACCCAATTATTTCCAAATTGGCGCCAAATGTCGAAGGGCTTGGAAAAGGATTTTAAGGTTTTCTCCCCAGTGTCCAAAAAATATTCATGGAAGTAGGTCATAGCTAGCTCTCGATATGTTTTGTAAATCGGGTCGCGATATCGTAAAACGGAATGATTTGTTTTAGTAATTGCCCCCCAGAAGCCGTTTTGCTTGAAGAGGCAGAGGGTGTGGTCGCTATCTTGCTTGAGATTTTTCACCTTGAGGTCCATGAGGTAGTTTTTTATCCCGATTTTTTCTAAGCAAGCGCAGGCAAGAAGCGCACCCTCAAAGCAATGAGCAACATTTTTTTGGAGGACCAACTTGGGTGAGTAATAAGTCTCCCCTTCCTTTTCAAAATTAAAAGGTATTTGGTCCAAAAAATCTTGGATCTTTTGCGGGGTTTTGATCTTTGGAATTTTTGATTTCATTGTTTATTATGCTATCCTATCCCCTATGAAAAACAAAATTATACTCGGAATTATAGTTTTAGTTCTCATTGTCCTTGGGCTTGTTCTCACCAAGCGATCCGAAGCGCCAACAGCTGAACCTTCAGTCAACGATGAGCTCACCGCATCTTCGACCGACCAAGTCGCCTCAACTTCCGATTCATCGACTCCTCTCGCCAAAGACCCCAAGACCGAGGCATGGGATCTTTTCCAAAAATATCTAAGTTACAACAAGAACCAAGATCTAGCGGGAGTAAAATCTTTGGTTTACAAAATTTCCAAAGTCTGCGATACGACGAAGCCCTCCGATGAATGTAAAGCCCGTATGAGCTCGGCCTATGCTCATGGTTCGACTCTCAAGAAAGAGGATTTTATAAATGTCTGGAGCGACAAACGCCAAACGGTACTCACCACTGATTTCTGGACCGAAACCAGCGTAGAGCTAAATCTTGTTGGTCGCTTCAGGAGCATGATTGTTTTCGTGCGAAATGAAAAGGGCGAGCTCAAGCTCTTGAGCTTTAGTCCTACCAAAGGTGGCGCTACTGCGAAGAACTCTGCTCCCGAGCAGGAACTAAATGATCGAATCATTCGTTGGTCGGAAGATAAGGATAAGGACGCCATCGCTGACTACGAAGAAGAGTGTTTGAATAAGCCGGATGATACCAAGTGTGTAAAGACCAATCCAAAATTGAGAGACACCGATGCTGATGGATTTTGGGATGGCGTCGACGCTCTTCTCGATCAAGTTTCGACACAATAATCCCCTTTTTTGAGATCTCGGCGCGGTGATTAGACTCGGCGGGATTTGCTGCGATCGTTCTCAGTGAGGAATTGTTTGCGCAAGCGGACAGACTTCGGCGTAATTTCCAAGTATTCGTCTTCGGCCATTATTTCGAGGCCGTTCTCGATTGTGATAAGTCGGGGTGGTGCGAGATAAATCTTTTCGTCCGATCCGGAAGCGCGCATGTTGGTGAGCTGTTTGCCTTTGGTTGGATTTACAATCATCTCTTCACCTTTGGAGGTGTTGCCGATGACCATACCTTCGTAGACCTCTGTCGTTGGTCCAATATATAAAGTGCCTCGAGTTTGAAGATTGTCCAAGGCGAAAGCCAAGGCCTTACCGCTCGCCATAGAGATCATCGATCCTTCTGGTCGTTTGCTTATCTCGCCGGCATGAGGACGGAAGCCGATCACTCGACTAGCAAATATGCCCTCGCCTTTGGTGTCGACAATGAACTGAGTTCGATAACCCAAGAGTCCGCGAGTCGGACCTTCAAATATCATACGTAGTCGGTCTCCGGATTGCTTGGTTGCGGTCATGATGGCTCCTCGGCTACCGAGCTTTTCTATTACAGTACCCTGCATCTCGCTCGGGATTTCGATCGTGACTTCTTCGAACGGTTCGTGCTTGGCTCCGTCGATCTCTTTGATGATCACTTCGGGCTGGGAGACCTGAAGTTCAAATCCTTCGCGTCGCATATTCTCAAGCAGTATTGCAATGTGGAGTTCACCTCGGCCGAACACCCGCATTCCATCGTGAGAGAAGTCTACCTTGAGGCCGACATTTACCTTGAGCTCTTTCTCGAGGCGTTCTCTGATCTGTCGGCTGTTTACAAACTTGCCTTCCCTACCGGCAAAAGGCGAATTATTCACGAGGAAGTTCAAAGCGATAGTCGGCTCGTCGACGTGGATTGGTGGTAGGGCTTCGGTTTCGCTATTGTCTATTATGGTGTCGCCGATATAAGTATTCTCGAGTCCGGCGATCATAACTATGTCGCCCGATTCAGCCTTGGCCGTCTCTATTCTGTTCAATCCTTCAAAAGTAAATATTTTGGTAACCTTACCCTCTTCGATACTGCCATCATTTTTCTTGGCCAAAATCTTCTGGCCGACTTCGAGGGTACCTTGATAGATGCGCGAAATAGCGAGACGGCCAAGAAAGTTGTCGTAGCCGAGATTGAATACCTGTGCCTGAAGAGGAAAATCAGGATTCTTGTTGGCCGGACGGACATGTTCCAGCACTACTTCGAGGAGGGGCTTTATATCCTCGCTTTTATCATCCAGATTTCTCATGGCGATACCCTGCTTGCCAATAGCGAAAACACAAGGAAAATTCAGTTGTTCTTCGCTCGCTCCAAGATCAAAGAAAAGTTCGAAAACTTCATCGTGCACGCGCTTCGGGTCGGCGGCTGGCTTGTCGATTTTGTTGATGACCACGATCGGGCGATGGCCGAGCTCGAGTGACTTCTTGAGTACGAAGCGGGTCTGGGGCATCGGGCCTTCTTGAGCGTCGACCACAAGCAAAACGCAATCGATCGAGCGTAAGATACGCTCGACCTCGGAACCGAAGTCGGCGTGCCCCGGAGTGTCTATAATATTTATTTTCGTGTCACGGTAAGAAATCGAAGCATTTTTGGCATATATGGTAATACCACGCTCTTTTTCAAGCGCGTTTGAGTCCATGCTTACCCCTTCTTGCACGGCTCCAGATTGACGCAAAATCGCATCGGTAAGGGTGGTCTTGCCGTGGTCAACGTGGGCTATGATTGCTATGTTTCTGATTTCCATGTGATCTCGTAATTTATGCAAAATAGCTTCTCTCGCTCGCACAAAAGAAAATCCCGATTGGGACAAGACAACAATACCACAAAAAATCAAAAGCGCCCAGCTTTTGAAGAGGCGCTTTTGAAGACTGCGTTGTGGAGAAAATTAGGAAACGTTGTTTGAAATATGCTTGGCCATCTCAAACATTGTAACCTGCTTTTTACCGCCGAAAACTTTCAAAAGTTTTTCGTCGGCATTTATATTGCGCTTGTTCTTCTGATCCTGCAAACCGTTCTTCTTGATGTAATCCCACATCTTGGAAACGATCTCTGATCGAGGCATAGGACCTTTACCTACTACCTCTTGGAGGTCAGCGCTCAAACTCATCGGCTTCATAAAAGCTGAATTTGCTTTCTTGGGCATGTTTTATTATTAACGATTAATACCTATTTATTATTAACAAATTCTATGATTTTGTCTACTACGGCCTCGGCGGGGGTGCTGGTCGTGTCAATATTTAGATCAAATTTGGCGGGATCATCGATATTGTCGATACCGTAAAATTTGTGATATCTCTCGGCGTCGTTTGCTTCTCTTTCCGCGATATTCTCCTTGGCTAGCTTGAAAAGTTGGCCGTCGCGCTTGGCTACACGCGAAATCCTCTCGTCAGAATCAGCGAAAAGTCGAACCTTGATCGAGTCGGGCACGAAGTGCCATGACAGACGGCTTTCGATCACAAATCCGGTATTCTTCGCACCGTATTCTTTGATTTCTTCATCACACTCTTTGTCTATCGACGGATCGTCGACTGCAAGATTGTGAAATTCAAGCAGAGTAAGCCCGAGGTCGCTCGCCTTCTTACGAAAAACATCACCCGCCGAAAGAAAGCTGAAGCCGAGCTTACTTGCTAAAAGCTTGCCCACTGTGCTGGTGCCGGTGCCAGCCAATCCGAAAATGGTGATCTTCATATTTTGTGAATATAAGAATAGCAGAGAGGGATTTACTCCACAAGGCATGTCTGCCCGCTTCGGCGGAGGTCGAACTTGCGGGTGTCTGTCTTGAGATCTTGATCATCAAACGAGGCGATGACCCCGAGTCCTGTGCTGACCTCCTTGTTCCAATACTGATCAAAGACAAAGTTGCCCAAAGAGTAATAAACGGGCGTCTCGCCAAACATTTCCTGCTCCTGAATTATGTGAGGATGGGCGCCGATAACGAGATCGGCTCCACTTTCGGCGAAGAGTTTCGCCGATCGCCTCATGTGCTCCGTGGGTCCGACATATTCCTCGCCCCAATGAGCGAAGACGATTATTTTGGCTTTTTGATTTTCGGCTCTTTCCAATTTTATTTTTGACGCTACGCGAAGTGGGTCCTCGCCGCCAAATTGGTTGTAAGCGATGAAGACAAATGGTACTCCCCCGACTTCCTTTCTCAAGATATCCTCATCCCCTTCTAGGCCTCCGAAAAAGTCGACCCCTGCTTCACCCAAGTATCTGCGAGTAGAAGTAAGTCCCTCATATCCGAAATTGCCGATGTGGTTGTTGCCGATACTTACGGCACGTATATTATTTTTGGCCAAAAGCTTTGCGGTTGAAGGTGGGAATGTAAAAACAAAATTTTCCGGGCTTCCTATCTCGCTGCCCAAGCTGATCGAGGGATTGTCAGTTATCGGGCCTTCCAAATTGCCGACCACAAGATCAAACTCTTTCAGAAAGTCGGAGATGCATCCCAATATCTGATCTGCGCCTCTTTCTGCGATAACTTTTCGGATTTGTCGATCGAAAAACATATCGCCGACAAAAAGGATTTTAACCGGCGCGTTACTTTCATATCTAAATTGAATTTTAGTAACAAAAAAAAGGAGAACCACTAATCCCGTGAGTGAGAATACTGCAATGTACAGTTTTCGGTTTTTTATTTTACGCCTCAATCTTTCTGAAGAGTATTATTGCAACATAGAGCGTGAGTGCTGTGCAGAGGGTAAGTACCACGAGGTCTGTACTCAAACCGAAATGATAGACGTTGGTAAACGCTCCACGCAGTGCATCCATTGCATAAGAGACCGGATTGAGCCTCACAAAAAAAGACAAGCCCGTTGGTAATCCTTCTATGGGGAAGAGAGATCCAGAGAGAAAGAACAATGGCATCATTATGAAGTTCATAATGATGGGGAATGCTTGCATATCACGCATACGAGTGGCTATAGCGGTACCAAGCGATGTAAAAAGAGTGGCCATCAGAGTCATCACCAGCAGGGCGAGGGGTACACTGAGGAAAGAAATTGGGCTAAAGCCAATTAAAAGTGAAATCAAGAAAACCAAGACCCCTTGAAAAAGCGCAATAGTGGCTCCTCCCAAAGTACGTCCAAATACAATCGAAAATCGAGAGACAGGTGCGACGAGTGTCTCCTTTAGAAAACCAAACTGGCGATCCCAAATAACTTCGATACCAGCAAACATTGCTGAGAATATGATAGCCATCCCAATAATTCCGGGGGCTAAGAAATTTACATAATCACCTTCGCCTGCGGCTCTAAATATTCCCCCAAACCCAAAACCAAAAGCTAGCAGGAACAAGATCGGCTGACCCAATGAACCGATAATACGGGATTTTGAGCGTGAATATTTCTTGATTTGTCTTAACCAGAGTACGTAGATTGCCATATTATTATTTTTAGCGACGACCACCCCAAATCTTCGCGCCCTGCCTTAGTACATCCAGATTGCTTGCTCCTTCGTCGCGGATTTGGTGGCCGGTGACTTTTATAAATGCATCCTCCAAAGATTCGGTCTCGGTCTTTTTCATTATCTCTTCCGGAGTGCCTGATTCGATTATTTTGCCCTGATCAATGATGGCGATTCTTTCGGCCATTCGCGAGGCTTCCTCCATATAGTGAGTGGTGAAAAATACGGTCATACCTTTGTTTTGGTTGAGGTCTTTTATATAGCTCCACATATGATTACGAGTCTGGGGATCAAGGCCCAAGGTGGGCTCGTCTAGAAAAAGGATTTTTGGCTCATGCAAAAGCGACCGGGCAATTTCTAAACGCCTTTTCATACCGCCCGAAAATTCTCTTACAATATTTTTCTTCCGATCGAGCAGATCAACGAGTGAGAGAAGTCGATCAATTTTCTGGTCTCGCGCATCTTTTGGAATTCCATAAAGCATTGCGTGGAGTTGCATGTTTTCATATGCGGTTAGATCGTCGTCTAAGCTCGGGTCTTGGAATACAATACCAATCGAGTGTCTAACAGCATCTGAGTCTGTGTTGGGGTCAAATCCGGCTACACTTATTTCGCCCGAGGTTGGATCGAGGAGCGTTGTAAGCATTTTGATAGTGGTTGATTTGCCGGCTCCGTTTGGGCCAAGAAAAGCAAAGATCTCACCCTTTTTGACAGAAAAGGTAATATCCTGAACGGCAGTAAAGTCGCCGAATTTTTTAACCAAATTTTTTACTGCAAGGATGTTTTCCATATAAATGCTCTATTTATTAATGATAGTCGAGTTTGACACTATTCTCAAGTCTCGGCATCGCTAAAAATATGCTAAAATTGGGTCATGAGGGGCTTGTATGTCAAAGAAGGTCCAACGGTGTTCTTGACACGCGTATTTTTGATGGAAATTGTGGCTGGCGTAGTACTTTTCGTACTTTCTTTTGCTAGCAACTACGAAATGCTGTATCGGGGTGCCAAGCTAGACAACTTTCTGCGCTACGACATATTCATAATGCTCGCCTTTTCGGTCTTCCAGCTGGTCTATCTTTTGGTCATCTTTCTCAATTGGTATTTTTCTTATTTCGAATTGCGAGATACCGAAATTGTCAAGAAATCTGGGATTATTTTTCACAAAAAGGAGGCCTTTTCTTTGAGCGGAGTTGTGTCAGTTGGTACGCGTCATTCCCCAATTGATCGACTTATTGGCCATGCGACCATCATCCTTGAGGGACAATATGGGCCGATAGTTAAGATGCGCAATGTCCCAAACTATCGCGATTATGTAGACCATCTCAAACGCCTGATCCATTCACAAAACGGCCACGGGCAAAAAGTTGGAATAGCGGAGACAATCGAACGGGGCGAAACGGTCAAAGTCGAGTTCAAGGAAACTTTGCGCTTCGATGTTAAGCTTGGTGCGGTAAGCAAAGAGTTGGAGAAAGCCGTGCTCAAATCTCTTGTCGGCTTTATGAATACTGACGGCGGGACGCTGCTTGTGGGTGTCCGAGATGATTCATCTGTATTCGGTCTAGATCGGGATTATTCTACTTTAGCCAAGCAGAACCGCGATGGATTTGAAAACCACTTCTTTTCTCTGATTCGTTCGAATATTGGGGTCAACTTTGCCAAGCTGGTGGATATAGGATTTGAGAAATATGACGGTAAGGAAATTTGCGTAGTGGACATAAAGGCCTCCAATCGCCCAGCGTATTTTAGGCAGGGAGACAAGGAAGAATTCTTTGTCCGCACAGGCAACTCAACTCGCTCATTGTCTATGAGTGAGACCGAAGAATACATAAGGACTAGATTTGAGTAACTGGGCTCTGTCTGATCTCGGAGACTGGCGAGCTTTTTGTGGAAAGGAAAGAAATAGCCAGTGTTGCAAAAGACAATCCAAAGTCTCTTATTCCGATAGCTGTGAGTCCTAGCTCGAATGCAATGACGAAGAGATGGAGTGCAAGTAGAACTGACACATATCTTGTGAGGATACCCAGTGCGAGAAGTGAACCGAGCACTACCTCTAGCAAACCATTCCCCAGCACAATAAATGCTGGCGGTATCTGCAAAAGATCAACGGCCCAAGTAGGCACGATGCCTACCCAAGCAATTGTATCGAACAGCTGAGAAAAACCGAACCAGAGGAAAACTCCTGCAAGAGCCAGTCGAAGCATCTCGAACCCTATTGTTTGATATTTATTCATATTATTTTGCGACACCAATTTTAAATCCGGCAAGTAGGTTTGCAATCTTAGAACTTTTTCCGTGCTGACCGTTGAAGGTACTGGAGCCATCGATTCCGCAGATGCTCAATATTGCCCCCTCACCGCCAGGGTGCTTCGGTATCCAACTGGTAAGATCGTAAACATTGCCATTGATCATGGACCAGCAACTGGCTTTGTTCGCATGCTGGGCTACCTCTGTGCTGGTATAGGAGTTTAAAGTGTCTGAACTACTACTTGCGTTGGAGGGTTGTGGTGAGTTGATGTCATCGGTCTCACCTGAGAGGTCGCCAATGCAATCGGTTGCCTCCTCATCGCATTCGGTTCCAAAAGTAGAATTTGTGATTTGTTTTTTTATCTCATTATCTTTTTGTACGTATACAAATCCTCCGATGCCAATAATAAGTAAGAGTCCAATAATTGTCCCAATATATTTGTTTGTCATTGGTGTATTATATCACTCTTTGCGTAAAGCACTCC